>JANMWZ010000091.1:0-92136 GCA_031441585.1 Gammaproteobacteria bacterium | reverse complement strand
GATGCACGGCGTCCCCGGGAGCAGTAAACCGTGCGACGCCCGCTGACGCACCTACCCATCCTGGTGTGCGCGAGCTGCGTGCATGAGCGGCTGGATCAAGATCTGCGGCATGACCTCCAGCGTAGCTGTCACCGCCGCCCTCGATGCGGGTGTCGACGCAATTGGCTTCGTGTTCGCGCCCTCAGTGCGGCAGGTGACTCCCGAGCGCGCTGCCGAGCTGGCGCGGGGCACCCGCCAGCGCGTGACCTGTATCGCGGTCACCCAGCATCCGAGCCAGGCGAGCGTTGAGGAGATCGAACGGGGCTTCCACCCTGATCTCCTGCAGAGCGACATTGAGGACTACGCCGGGCTCAAAATCCCGCGACGCCTGATGCGCCTGCCGGTGTTGCGATCCACACATGCGCCGCTGCAGGAATTTCCGCCGCGACTGTTGTATGAAGGGCCGCATAGCGGCACTGGCGTCGCCGTTGATTGGCAGCCGGCCGCGCTGATCGCGCGCCGTACCAAACTGGTACTCGCCGGCGGTTTGAATGCAGCAAATGTGGCCGCGGCAATTCTGGCGGTGCGCCCCTATGGCGTGGATGTTTCCAGCGGCGTCGAATCACGGCCAGGCGTGAAGAGTGCGGCGCGCATCATTGAATTTGTCAAAGCTGCCCGCGCAGCGTTTAACGAGATCGCAGCATGAATACACTGATCGATGGCAAACAACACGCAGCGCTGCTCGCCACGCTGCTGGCTGGGGGTTTCCCCGATGAACTGGGCCGCTATGGCCCGTTCGGCGGCCGCTATGTGCCCGAAACACTGATACCTGCGCATGAGCGATTGACAGCAGGCGTCAAGCGTTGGCTGCGTGATCCGGAATATCAGGCTGATCTGCAGCGCGAGCTGCGCACCTGGGTCGGGCGGCCGACCGCCTTGAGTTACGCGCCGCAGTTGTCACGGCGCTGGGGCGCGCAGGTCTGGCTCAAGCGCGAAGACCTGGCGCACACCGGCGCGCACAAGATCAACAATGCGATCGGCCAGGCGCTGCTGGCCCGGCGCCTTGGCGCCCAGCGCATCGTCGCAGAAACCGGCGCCGGCCAGCACGGCGTCGCCAGTGCGGCGGCCTGCGCGCGGGTGGGGTTGCCCTGCACGGTCTATATGGGCGCCGTCGATATGGAACGGCAGGCGCCCAATGTCGGGCGCATGCGTCTGCTCGGTGCCAAAGTCGTGAGCGTCACCACGGGCGATCGCACACTGCGCGCGGCAATCGATGAGGCCATGCGCGATTGGGTGACTGATCCCGACGGGACCTATTACCTGCTGGGTTCAGCGGTCGGAGCTCACCCCTACCCCTACCTGGTGCGCGAACTTCAGACCATCATCGGTCGCGAGGCGCGCGCCCAAATGCAGGAGCAGGCCGGTGGGTTGCCCGATGCGGTCATGGCCTGCGTGGGCGGTGGTTCGAATGCGATCGGCCTGTTTCATCCGTTTATCGGTGATGCGAACGTCAGCATCATTGGCATCGAAGCCGGTGGTTGCGGCGCGGGGCTGGGCGAGAATGCGGCCAGCCTGAGCCGCGGCCGGCCCGGCGTACTGCACGGCAGTTACTCCATGTTGCTGCAGGATGGCGATGGCCAGATTCAGGAAACGCAATCGATCTCGGCCGGCCTCGACTATCCCGGTGTCGGGCCCGAGCACGCGCTGCTGCTGGCGATCGGGCGGGTGCAGTACCAGTCCGCGAACGATACCGAGGCGCTCGATGCGGTACGCGAGTGCTGCGCCTATGAGGGCATACTGCCGGCGCTCGAAACCGCGCATGCACTGGCGGGCGCGCGGCGTTGGGCCCAGGCGCATCCTGGCAAGCGCATCCTGATTGGACTTTCCGGGCGCGGCGACAAGGACATGCCAACGCTGTCGAGGACGCTGATTGCGCAGCTGGAAAAGGAGAGCGGCTGATGTTGCCGCGCGAGCGAATCTCCGCTGCCCTGCGTACTGGCGCCGGCAGCATCGCTAACGCGGGCGAGCCCGCGCTGGTCGCATTTCTTACCGCGGGGTTCCCCCGGCGCGAGAAGTTTCGTGAACAGCTGGCGGCAGTGGCGGCGGGCGCTGACGTGGTCGAGATCGGCGTGCCTTTTTCCGACCCCATGGCCGATGGCATGACTATTCAGCGCTCGAGCCGCGAGGCTCTGCGTCAGGGCGTCACGCTGCAGTGGATACTTGATGAGCTCAAAGCCATGGCAAGCGTCACTAAGCCGCTGCTGCTGATGAGCTATCTCAATCCGCTGCTGAACTACGGCTATGAACGCCTGGCCGCGACGGCCGTTGCTGCCGGAGTCTGTGGTTTCATTGTTCCGGATCTGCCACTCGATGAAAGTGCAGCCTTGCGTGCCGCGCTCGATACTCACGGCCTGGCGCTGGTGCAGATGGTGACACCGGTGACGCCGCCGGAGAGATTGGCGCGTCTGTGCGCTGCCAGTCAGGGTTTCGTTTATGCGGTCACCATGACTGGCACGACTGGCAAGAGCGTCACGGTGCCCACCGGGGTCATCGACTATCTGCAGCGTGTGCGCGCAGCGTCGACAGTGCCGGTGTGCGCAGGTTTTGGCATTCGCGGCCGTGAGCAGGTCGTGCGTCTGCGTGGGCACGTTGATGGCGTGGTGATCGGTTCGGCGCTGGTCGAAGTGCTGGAGCGTGGCGAATCGCCGCAGGCTTGGTTAGGAACACTGCGGCACGACGCGGGGTGAGCTCAAAGTCAGATGCCGCCGCCCAGGTACCCCGACTGACCGTGGTGCTGGCCCTGCTCTCGACGCTGGGTCCGTTCACGATAGATACGTTTTTCCCTTCAATGCGTGCCATGGCGGCCGAGTTTGGCATCAGCTATTGGCAGGTGCAGCAAACCCTCACGGCTTACCTCGTGCCGTACGCTTTCATGTCGCTGGTGCACGGTTCGCTTGCCGACGCGCTTGGACGCCGGCGCGTGGTGATCGCAGGCCTGCTGGTCTATGTGGTGGCCTCGGTCGGCTGCGCGCTGGCGCCAGGTTTCGCCGCGCTGCTCATGTTCCGTGGCTTGCAGGGTGCGGTGGGTGGCGTCGGGTTCATTGTCAGTCGTGCCGTGGTGCGCGACTGCTATAGCGGTGCACAGGCGCAGCGGGTAATGAGCGCAATCACCATCGTGTTCAGCCTGGGCCCGGCGCTCGCGCCAGTCATCGGCGGCTGGGTACATGTGTGGTTTGGCTGGCGTGCCGTGTTTGCGGTCATGGCGATCTATGGTCTGCTGCTCAGCCTGCTGGTAATACGCAAACTACCTGAAACGCTGCCCGTGGCGCAGCGTACGCCGCTGCACCTGGGTGCCAGCATCGGCAATACCCTGGCCATCGCGCGTCATCCGGAATTTCTGCGACTGACGGCTGCCAGCGGCCTGTGCTTCATCGCCTTGCACACTTACATCGGTGCGGCGCCGGCTATTATCCTCGATCACTGGCATTTGACTGCGACCGGGTTCGCGGCGCTCATGCTACCGATCATTGGCGGCTATGCGATCGGTGCCTTTTTTTCGGGCCGTCTGGCCGGACGAGTGTTGCCAGAGCGCCAGGCTGGAATGGGTTATACCCTGTTGCTCTTCACAACAGCCGCCATGCTGGCCCTGCAGCTGCTGGCGAGTAATCCGCCGATAATTGCCCAGCAACTGCTGCTCGCCAGCACGGCCATCGGTCTGCAGCTGATGTTCCCGATCGTCACGCTACGCATCCTGGATATTTTCAGCGCGACGCGTGGCACGGCTGCTTCCGTGCATGCTTTCTTTAGCCTGTTACTCGGCGCCATCATGATGGGTGGCCTGGCGCCCTGGCTCTCGACTTCGATGACGCGCCTGGCGATCAGCGCTTTCCTGGTCAATTTCGCCGGCTTCCTGGTCTGGCGCTCGGCGCTGCGCCAGCGGGGGCGCTCAGGCGTATAGATGAATCGCCAGTCCGAAACCGGCCACCAGCACTACGGCAGTGATGACTACGAAACGCAGGAATCGATCTTTGCTTTCCATCATTGCTCTCCTACAGCGGGGAGCAATTTACGCAAGGACCCGCATGCCCCGCCACCTGTCGCCGATACGTTACAGTGCCCCGGCTGACGCGCTAGCGCGCCGCTAACCACCCCGCCAGGACGCAGTCAATGCGCCCACAGCTGCCGCAGCCAGCAGATAGGCAGGCCAGGCCGGAATTGCCAGCAGCCCCTGCCACAGCACAGCGCCCAGCAGCAGAGCGCTGCCCAGCAGCAGCCAATCACGCCGACGATTGCCGGCCTCGATGTGCTTGCGCAAGGCGATCAATCCGGCCTGATCGACTGGCAACTGCAGCGTGCCGTCCTGCGCCTGCTCGACCAGCTTCTTGGCGAGTGCGGGCACGGCTTTCATGACCTCGAGCATGTCAGGCAGACCGCGCCGCAGCTCACGTAGCAGCGTGCGCGCGCTCAGGCGTTCGCGCATCCACGCGCGCAGCACCGGCGCGCCAGTCTTCCAGATGTCGAGTTGCGGATAGAGCTGGCGGCCCAGCCCCTCGACGTTGAGCAGGGTTTTCTGCAACAGGATGAGTTGCGGTTGTATCTGGCCGTCGAAACGCTGCAGGGCTGAGAACAGACGCAGCAGTACGGTACCAAAGGAAATCTCGCTCAGGGGCCGATCGAAGATCGGTTCGCAGATCGTGCGCACTGCCGATTCCATTTCATCGACCCGCGTACTCGCCGGCACCCAGCCCGATTCTATGTGCAGTTCGGCGACGCGCCGGTAGTCGCGATTAAAGACTGCCAGGAAATTTTCCGCCAGATAGCGCTGGTCGCGCAGATCAAGCGTGCCGACGATGCCGAAATCCACCGCCGCGTAGCGCGGCTGACGCGGGTCGTCGAGCAGCACGAAGATATTACCCGGGTGCATGTCAGCATGGAAGAAATTGTGACGAAACACCTGGGTGAAGAAAATCTCGACGCCATTCTCGGCCAGTCGCCGGAAATCGGTGTCGCGCGCGCGCAGCGTGGCAAGATCGCCAATCGGCACGCCATGAATGCGCTCCATCACCATGACCTCGCCGCGGCACAGGTCCCAATGCACCTCGGGCACATAGAGCAGGGTCGTGCCGGCAAAGTTGCGTTTGAGCTGCGAGGCGTTGGCGGCCTCGCGCATCAGATCAAGCTCATCGAGTATGGTCTGGCGATATTCGCTCACCACTGCAATGGGTTTGAGTCGCCGCGCTTCAGGCCACCAGCGCTCGGCGAGCAGGGCCAGGGCCCGCATCACCTCCAGATCACGGCCGATCTGTTTACGCATGCCGGGACGCAGCACTTTGATCACCACTTCGCGGCCATCCAGACGAGTGGCGACATGCACCTGGGCGATCGATGCGGCGGCCAGCGGGGTCTCATCGAAAGCCGTGAACTGGGCGCTCAGTGGCTGGGCGTAGCTGCGCTCCAGACTGGCGCGCGCTTCGCTGCCCGGAAACGGCGGCACACGATCCTGTAACTTGGCCAGTTCATCGGCGATATCGCCAGGTAACAGATCGCGGCGCGTGGAGAGTGCCTGACCGAATTTCACGAATATCGGGCCGAGCTCCTCGAGGGCCAGCCGCAGGCGCTCAGCGCGCGTCGCACCGCGACGGCGTTGAAACCAGGTCCAGGGCGAGAGATAAAAAAGAAAGCGCAGTGGGCGATACAGATGGGTGGCGCGCACGAAGTCATCCAGGCCGTGACGCACCAGTACGCGCTGAATCTCCAGCAGTCGAGCCATGACGCGCAGCTTCATGGGCCGCTATTCCCCGGCCGCGCCAGCCGCGCGTCGAGTTGCGCCAGGCGCGCTTCGGCCTGGGTCACACTGCTGCGCAGCGCTTCCACGCCGCTCAGGAAGCTTTCCGCTTCGGCGCGTGGCACCAGATCGCGGCTTTCGTGCGCGAGATAGTCAGCGCTGTTATCCAGCAACGAGCGGCCCGCGGCGCGGCCCCATTGCTGGATCGAGCGCAGCCCGCGTGTGGCCAGGTGCGCCGGAATCCGCCCCGTGAATTTCGCCAGCCCAGTTTCCATTCCAGGATTGAGCAGCCGCGCCAGCGTTTGAAATTGCTGCGCGACCTGTTCATTGCCGCCCAGCTGCAGACGCCCATCGGCGATCAGCTGCTGCGGGTCGCCTGCCACCGCCGCCAGCAGGGCCAGCGACGCGCCGCTGATGGTCACGTCGGCGGCGCCGGTTGCGCGGCGCACCTGCAGGCCGTTGTCAGTGGCGCTGACCAATGCCGTGATGCCCGTGCCGGTGACCTCAATCTGCAGGCTGCGGCCCGACAGCGCGGCGCACAGTTCGCGCGCCCGCGGTGAATCGGCCAGTGCGCGCTCGATATACTTCGCCAGCGCGCGCTCAAACCAGCCCGTGGCAGCGTCGATGCTCAACAACGGTAGCCCCGGTGCACGGCGACAATGCCGCCAAACAGATTGTGATAACGGCATTGTTCCAGGCCCGCAGCACGCAGCATTGCCAGTAGCGTCTCCTGATCCGGATGGCGACGGATCGATTCAGCCAGATAGCGGTAGCTGTCAGCATCGCCAGCCACTGCGCGGCCCAGCAGCGGCAGCAACCTGAATGAATAGCCGTCATAGAGAGAGGCCAGCGTCGGATTCACCGGCTTCGAGAATTCCAGTACCAGCAATTGACCGCCTGTTTTCAGCACGCGGCGCATCGCTGCCAGCGCGCGCGCTTTGTCGGTAACGTTGCGCAGGCCAAACCCGATCGTCACGCAGTCAAAGCTTGCATCGGGGAAGGGCAGGCGCTCGGCGTCGGCTTGTGCGTACAGCACGTTGCCAACCAGACCGGCATCGATAAGTCGATCGCGCCCGGCATTGAGCATGGCGGCGTTGATGTCAGTGAGCACGACCAGCCCCGATTGTCCAACCTGCTGCGCCAGTCCCGCCGCCAGATCGCCGGTGCCGCCGGCCACATCGAGCACGCGGCCACCCACCTTCAGGCCGGTGAGCGAGAGTGCGAATTTTTTCCACAGCCGGTGCGCGCCGCCAGACATCAGATCGTTCATCAGATCGTAGCGACTGGCGACGGAATCGAACACCGCGCGCACGCGTTGTGCCTTGTCGGCGCGCGGTACCTGCTGGTATCCGAAATCGACCGTTTCTTCTTTGCCAGGCGTCAAGCGTTGAACTCCAATGGGGCGGCAGATTCTATGTAATTCGGGGCCTGCACGCTGAACGCAAAGGCGCTAGCAGGGTTATCTTGTATGCGCCGCAGTAAGTGAAATTCTTTTTAATTCAAACTGTAGCTATTTCGCGCCAGTCGTTTAAAATCGCGCCCCGGTCGGCAGCTTTAATGGCGCTGACTAGTGGGGTCTTGTTAAGATTTGGCCGGGCTTTTGCCCGGCCTTTCTTTTTCCAGCCTACGCTGATATGCCGCCCAGCGCGGTTGTTGCTCGCGCCCCAATTCATACAGGTATTTCCAGGTGTACAGACCCGTGTTGTGCCCGTCATCGAACTGTAAACGCACCGCGTAGTGGCCGACAGGCTCCACCGCACTTATGCCTACATTTTCCTTGCCCGTTACCAGCACGCCGGTCTCGATGCCGTGGCCCTGCACTTCGGCCGAGGGCGAGTGCACGCGCAGGTATTCGGCCGGCAGCTCAAAGTGCTCGCCGCCGTCAAAGGCCACCTCGAGCAGCCGTGAGCGGGTACGCAGACGGATCTCGAGCAGGGCAGGTACACTTGTCTTCAGAGTGCTAATACTCGCTACAACTGGGCCGTTTTGCTATACAGAGCGGTCACCATGAATCCTACCGATACCACCAACCCCGATCATTACCACCGGGTCGTCGACTGCCAGTGGGCCTGTCCGGCGCACACCGACGTGCCAGAGTACATCCGGATGATCGCACAGGGGCGTTTTACTGACGCCTATCTGCTCAATCGCGAGTCCAACGTATTTCCGGGCATTCTCGGCCGGGTGTGCGATCGGCCCTGCGAGCCGGCCTGCCGGCGCGGGCGCGTCGAAGAAAAGCCAGTCGCCATTTGCCGCCTCAAGCGCGTTGCCGCCGATCTCAAGGGCGAGCTCACCGGCCGCGTGCCGCGGGGCCCCTTCGAGCGCAATGGCAAGCGCATCGCCTGCGTGGGCGCCGGCCCGGCCTCGCTCACCGTCGCCAACGATCTGGCGCCGCTCGGCTATGAGGTCGTGATTTTCGAGCGCCAGCAGACGCCGGGCGGCCTGATGCGCAGCAATATTCCCTCCTTTCGCCTGCCGCAGAAGGTGCTGGACGAAGAGATTGGCCTGATTCTCGATATGGGCGTCGAGCTGAAGCTCGGCACGGCCATTGCCAGCATGCGCGAGCTGCTGGACCAGCAGGGAAATGGTGCGATGTTTGACGCCGTGTTCGTCGGATCCGGCGCGCCCAAGGGAAAGGAGCTCGAGTTGCCGGGTCGCCACGACACGGACCGCATTCACATCGGCATCGACTGGCTCGAATCGGTGGCTTTCGAACATATTAAAACCATTGGCGAGCGCGTGTTGATCATTGGCGTCGGCAACACCGCGATGGATTGCTGCCGCAGTTCGCTGCGCATGGGTGCGAAGACGGTCAAGGTGATAGCGCGCAAGCCGCGCGGGTTTTTCAAGGCTTCAGAGTGGGAGCTTGAAGACGCCGAGGCCGAGCAGGTCGAGATTATCGTCAATCGCGCGCCCAAGCGTTTCGTGATCGAACAGGGCCGGCTCACCGGCATGCTGTTCGACAAAATGGAATATGAGCTCAAGGACGGTAAAATCACGGCCGAGCGCGTGCTCGGCGAAGAGCTCATTCCCTGCGACGATGTCATCCTGGCGATCGGCCAGGAAAATGCCTTTCCGTGGATTGAGCGCGATCTGGGTATCGCCTTCGACCAGTGGAGCGTGCCGACGGTCGAGCCCAGGACCTTTCAATCGACGCACCCCAAAGTGTTTTTCGGCGGCGACGCGGCTTTCGGCCCCAAGAACATCATCTGGGCGGTCGAGCACGGCCACCAGGCCGCCATCTCGCTGCATCGCTTTCTGCAGAACCAGCCGGTGGCGGAGCGTCCTGCGCCTGGCGTAAAACTTATGAGCGTCAAGATGGGCGTGCACGAGTGGGCCTATTCCAATGATTACGCGCCGCTCGAACGGCGGCTGGTGCCGCATGTCTCGCTCAAAGAGCGTTTCAAGAAACTGAATATCGAAGTAGAGCTGGGTTTCGATGCCGGGCAGGCGGCCGCCGAGGTGCAGCGTTGCCTCAATTGCGATGTGCAGACCGTGTTCGAGGCCAAGCTGTGCATCGAGTGCGATGCCTGCATCGACGTCTGCCCGACCGATTGCCTGACGATCACCCATGTGGGTGAAGAAGCCGAGCTGCGCACGCGCCTGCGCGCACCGGCACGCGTAAGCGCACAGCCACTGGTGGTCTCGGCCGCGCTGCCGCAGACCGGGCGCGTCATGGTCAAGGACGAGAATCTCTGCGTGCACTGTGGATTGTGCGCGGAGCGCTGCCCGACGGCAGCCTGGGATATGCAAAAATCCACGATTCATTGGCCGCACGCCGGAGATGGTGAAACTGCATGTCGTTCAAAGCAGCGCCAGAGCGCGTAAACAATTTCGTCATCAAGATCGGTACGGTCAATGGTACGGGCTCGGCCAGTGCCAACGGTCTGCTGATGAAAGCCGTGTTTCGCAGCGGTGTGCCGGTGGTCGGCAAGAATTACTTTCCCTCCAACATCCAGGGTGCGCCCACCTGGTATGAAATCCGCGTGACCCGCGATGGCTACCGGGCCCGCTCCGGACAGGTCGACATCATGGTGGCGCTCAACTCCGAGACCTACGCGCGCGATCTGCAGGAGGTCGTCTCGGGCGGCTACTTCATCTACGACTCCACCTGGCCGCGCTCCGCGCTGCTGATGCGCGATGACATCACGGTGCTCGGCGTGCCGCTGGCGCGCCTGTGCAATGAGAACTTCCAGGGTGTGCGTACCCGCATTCTGATGAAGAACATCTGCTACGCCGGCGCACTCGCTGCTCTGTGCGATCTGGATCTGGATGTGATCCGCGGCCTGCTCGCGGAAACCTATGCCAAGAAGCCGGCGCTGGTCGAGAGCAACATGAAGGCGATCCAGCTCGGCTACGACTACACCAAGCAGCAGTTTGAGTGCCCATTGCCGTTGCGAGTTGCCAAGCTCGACGCCACCAAAGGGCACATCATCATCGATGGCAACACGGCTGCGGGCCTGGGCTGCGTGTATGCCGGCGCGACGGTCGGCGCCTGGTATCCGATCACACCCTCGACTTCGCTGATGGATGCCTTCAAGGGTTTTGCCGACAAGCTGCGCGTTGATGCCAAGACCGGGCGCAAGAACTACATCATGATCCAGGCCGAGGACGAGCTCGCCTCGATCGGCATGGTGATCGGCGCCAACTGGAATGGCGCGCGCGCGTTCACCGCTACCTCCGGCCCTGGCATTTCGCTGATGCAGGAATTTCTGGGCCTCGCTTACTACACTGAAACGCCAGCGGTGGTGTTCGACGTGCAGCGCGTTGGCCCATCGACCGGCATGCCCACGCGCACCCAGCAAAGTGACATCCGCCTGGCGGCCTACGCCTCGCACGGCGATACGCGGCAGGTGTGTCTGTATCCGGCCAATCCCGAAGAGTGTTTCCAGTTTGCCGCCACCGCCTTCGATCTCGCCGATCGGCTGCAGACCCCGGTGCTGGTGCTGTCGGATCTGGACATCGGCATGAACGACTGGATGTGCCCCGATCTCAAGTGGGACGCCGATTACCAGCCCGATCGCGGCAAGCTGCTCGATGCCGAGCAGTTGTCGAAGCTCGACAAATTCTGGCGCTATTACGATCACGATGATGACGGCATTCCGCAGCGCACGCTGCCCGGTGTGAGCGCCAAGGGTGCGTATTTCGCGCGCGGCTCCGGGCACAATCAATACGGCGCTTACACTGAAGATTCGCGCGATTACCAGGTGGTGATGGATCGGCTGCGCAAGAAATGGCTGACCGCGACGCAACTGGTGCCGCGCGCCATCATCGAACCGGGTGCGGTGAGCGCGAGCGGCGGCAATGAACTGGCAATTGTCACCCTCGGCAGCGGTGATGCCCCGGTGCGCGAAGCCATCGATCGCCTGCGCGCGCAGGGTGTGCACCTCGACTACCTGCGGGTGCGTGCTTTCCCGTTTGGCGAGGAAGTCGACACTTTTCTCAAGGCACACAAGACCAATTTTATTGTTGAACAGAACCGCGATGCCCAGCTGCGTGCGCTGCTGACGCTGGAGACCGGTGTGGAAAAGTCGCGGCTGCGATCGATATTGCATTACAACGGCATGCCCCTGGCGGCAGGCTACGTGGTCGATCGGGTGATGTCCGCGGTGCAGGATCAGGTGCACCCGGCCGCACAGCTGGTGCGCCAATGAGCTTCATGGCCAAACCTAGGGTCGCCCACCCGGAGTTGCCGCGCAATGCGCTCGGCATGACCAGGCGCGACTACGAAGGCTCCAGTTCCACGCTGTGCGCCGGCTGCGGCCACGATTCCATCACCGCGGCAATCGTCGAGGCCTGCTGGGCCAATGCGATCGAGCCGAAGAATCTGGTCAAGCTCTCCGGCATCGGTTGCTCATCGAAGACCACCGCCTATTTCGTCGGCGGCGCGCACGGTTTCAATGCGGTGCACGGGCGCATGCCCTCGGTGGCCACCGGCGCCAACGCCGCCAACCGCCAGCTGAAGTACATTGGTGTGTCCGGCGATGGCGACACGCTCTCGATCGGCCTGGGGCAATTTATCCACGCCATCCGCCGCAATCTGAACATGGTGTACATCATCGAGAACAACGGTGTGTACGGACTCACCAAGGGCCAGTTTTCCGCCGCGGCCGATGTCGGCACGAAAGCCAAGAAGGGGGAGGTCAACAACCAGCCGCCCATCGATCCGGTGCAGTTGGCGTTGACGCTCGGCGCCTCATTTGTGGCGCGCAGTTTTTCCGGCGACAAGGGCCAGCTCGTGCCGCTGATCCAGGCCGCGATGCATCACCCCGGGCTGGCGCTCATCGATGTGCTCTCGCCCTGTGTTACCTTCAACGATCATGAAGGCTCGACGCGCAGTTACACCTACACGCGCGAACATTACATGGAAGCGGTGCACACCGATTTTGTGCCACCCAGTGGCGAGATCAGCGTCAACTATGCGCCCGGTGAAGCGCTGCCTGTGACCATGCACGATGGCAGCCGCATCGTGTTGCGCAAGGTCGATGGCGAGTACGATCCGACCGATCGCGGCGCGGCGCTGGCGCGCATCCGCGAGCGCCTGCGCGATAATGAGTACTTGACCGGGTTGCTGCATGTCAGCACCGGCCAGCCGGAATTCCACGAACTCAACAGCACACCGGACGAGCCCTTGAATCAGATTCCCTACGCCCGGCTCAATCCGGGACCGGAAGCACTGGCCAAGCTGTTGTCACGCTACCGCTAGCTCCGCGGCTCGATCCGACGCGGGTGCACATGTGAATGACTCTGAACGCGACCGGCGGGCTCCGGCCGTACGGGCGATACCGATACGCCAGCATCTGGATGCCCGCGCGGTAGCGCTCATGCTGCTGCTGTGCTCGATCTGGGGCATTCAGCAGGTAGCCATGAAATCCATCGTGGTCGATGTCACCCCGATCATGCAACTGGCGATCCGTTTCGCGGGCGCAGCGATTTTCTTCGGTGCCTGGGTGCTGGTCAGCGAGGGTCGCGGTGCATTTGCCGATGGCACTCTGGCGAGTGGCCTGCTGTTGGGTGTGCTGTTCTCAATCGAGTTCCTGCTGGTTGGCGCGGCACTTATCCGTACGACGGCGGCCCATACGATCGTGTTTATCTACTCGGCGCCAATATTCACTGCCCTCGGTGTGCAATTCCTGCCGGAGGAAAGGCTGAATCGCCTCCAGTGGTCAGGCATTGCGGTCGCCTTTCTCGGCATCGTCATCGCGTTCCTGGGTCACAGTGGGAAGTCTGCCGGCGAGCTGCTCAGCGGCGACCTGCTGGCGCTCGCGGCTGGCGCGGCCTGGGGCCTGAGCAACGTCGCATTGCGACGCGGCCGCGTGGGCAACGCCGCCACCGCCAAGACCGTCTTTTATCAGGTCGGCGCCGCGGCGCTGCTGCTCCTGTCATATGCCGCCGTGACGGGACAAACCGCGGTTACGCTGTCCCGGGCAACCATTCTTTGCCTGCTGTTCCAGACCCTTGTCATCTCGATCTTCAGCTATCTGGTCTGGTTCTGGTTGCTGCGCCACTATCTGACTTCGCGCCTGATACTGCTGACACTAATGACGCCCGTTTTCGGCGTGCTGTTCGGCGCCGCGCTGCTGAACGATCCCATTGATCTGCGCTTTGCGCTCGGCTCGCTGCTGGTGCTGACTGGTGTGCTGGTCGTCAATATCCGGTTAAGAGCAAAAAACCTGCAGTAAGTTGTCTGATATCGAGGCTCCCCATGCGCACGCCTGCGGGTGCCGGCATGTGGGCTGGTTCAGGGGCCGGCGGGGGCGGGCAGGATACCGGCGAGCGAAGTGGGCACTCCCGGGCCTTTCACCAGTTTGCCGCCCATCATCACCATCGATACACGCTGCAGGGCGCTGATATCGGTGAGCGGATTGCCAGGCACGGCGATGATGTCGGCCAGCTTGCCGCGCTCGAGTGTGCCCAACCGATCGTCCCAACGCAGCAGTTCCGCCGCCACGCGCGTGCCGGCCTGGATCGCCGCCATCGGCGGTATGCCCGCCTCCACGAACACCGCGAATTCCTTCGCGTAGAGCTCAGGGGCGGCAATGCCGGCGCCCAGGTCGAGCCCGATGACGAGCTTCACGCCGTATTTGTGTGCGCGCAGGATCCTTGCCAGAAAGTCGGCGCGCCCGTGCTTGAAGTACTCGTCGTTCTTGGCCTGTGCCCGCAGCTTGTCGACCCCTGAGTCGCCGCCCGCATAGAAATCGCCCAGATATACCGTGGGCACCATGAAGGTGCCGCGCCGGGCCATTTCATGCAGGGTTTCATCATCGACGTAGGTGCCGTGCTCGATCGAGCGCACGCCCGCGGCCACTGCCTGCCTGATGCCTTCGGTGGCGTGAGCGTGGGCGGCAACCGGCAGGCCGTGGCGATTGGCCTCATCGACAGCGGCACGAAGTTCTTCGGGCGAAAACGCGACGTTGCGCGGATCGTCGCCCACCGACTCGAATGCACCCGTGACCAGCAGCTTGATCCAGTCTGAGCCGTACTTCACCTCGGTGCGGACGGCTTTGCGGATTTCCTCGGGTCCATCGGCGATCAGCCCGTCGGGGCGCACGCTCTGCTCTGGCGAGAGGTAGTTGATATCGCCGCCCCCGCCAGTGATCGAGATGTAGTGCCCGGCACCGCTCATGTGCGGCCCGATGAACACGCCCGCGTCGATGACGCGGCGCAGATCCTGGTTCGCGTAGTACACATCGGCATCACCCATCACGCGTACGCCAGTCCAGCCCGCGAGCAACAGGCGCTGCAGGCCGGCGAGGGCCATCAACGCTTTGTAGGCGGAAGAACTGTCGAGGTGGGCGTTCTGGTAGTCGCTCGCATACATCAGCGGGTGCTCATGGGCATTGATCATGCCGGGCAGCAGGGTCGCATCGCCCAGCTCGACAATATTGGCCCCCGGAGGAATGATCGAGCGATCGCCCATCGCGCTGATGTGATCGCCCTCGACCAGCACCACGGTAGCGGTGCTGAGTGTGTTGCTGCGCCCGTCTATCACGCGCTGCGCAACCAGGGCCGTCGTGGCACCAACGGCGGCGCTGAACAGCGGCAGCGCCAGCAATGCCGCCATGACCGCCCGGTGACGTGGCGTCGGTGGCCGAAGCTGTGGCTCAGGCGTCATGGGTGCTCTCCCCTGGCCAGCCTTGAAGTCTCTGCCAGCAGTCGATCCACTTCCGCGTGCGTGTTGTACATCGAGAACCCGACCCGTAGGAGCGCGCCGCCCGGCACGGCCAGCGCGCGAACCGGGCTCGGCGCGTAGAAGTCACCGTCCCAGACGCAGATGCCGCATTGGCCGAACGCGCGCGCGGCGACGGCGGCCGCTACGCCGTCAATCGTGAACGAGACGGTTGGCGCTCGTTGCGGCACATCAAAGGGTAGTCCCCAGCGACGTACGCCCGGCACGGCCTGCAGTGAATCCCAAAGGTATTCACCGAGCTGATGTTCGTAGCGCCCCAGTGCCGCCATGGCATCGAGGAGGGCATGGCGCCGCGACGCTCCCTGGCCGAAGGAGGCGAGGTAGTCGATCGCCGCTGCGACGCCTTCGATGGCTGGATGATTCAGCGTGCCGGTTTCGATGCGATACGGCGCGTGCTCATCCTGCACCGACAGGCGTTCGGTCGGCAACGAATCGAGCAGCCCGGCGCGCGAGTACAGGATGCCGACATGCGGGCCATAGAACTTGTAGGCGGAGCACAGGAGAAAATCCGGATCGAGTGTGGCAACGTCGATCGGGAAGTGCGGTGCGTAGTGCACGGCATCCAGAATCAGCAACGCGCCGGCCTCGCGCGTCAGGCGCCGCGCGAGTGCAATATCGTTGACGGTGCCGATGGCGTTCGACGAGCATCCGAGAGCCAGCAAACGGGTCTTCGGCGTCATGAGCCGTGCCATGGCCGCGTAATCGAGCGCCCCGGTGGACAAGAGCGGCACTTCTTTGACTACCGCACCGTTAGCAGCCAGCTGCTGCCAGGGACCGCGATTCGCTTCATGATCGAGCGCCGTGATCAGCACCTCATCGCCCGGCCGAATGCTGCTGCTCAGCGCTCTCGAGAGCGAGTAGGCCAGCGAGGTCATATTCTGCCCGATGGAAATCCGCTCATGACCGCTGGCGCCCAGCAGCTCAGCAATCGCCGCGCGCGCCGCCAGCATGCGCAGGTCCAGCTCTTCCGACACCGGAAAATTGCCGTGCGTATTGACGTTTCTGTGTCGATAGCAATCGCCGATCGCCTCAATAACCGCAGCCGGCACTTGTGTGCCACCAGGGCCATCAAGAAAAGCCACCAGTTGGCCCGCGACCGAGCGCCGCAGCGACGGGAAGTCCGCCCGGCAGCGCTGGCACTCGGTCTCGCCAAAGAGCGCGGCCATCAGTGCAACAGCCTGCTGTGATCGGCCTCACCCAGCATGGCACGGCGCACGAGCGTGACCGGCATCGTCCCGTAGCTCAGGAACGTATCGTGGAAATCGCGCAGCGATTTCTGCGGATGGAGAATCATCCAGTCTTCGCGTAGCTTCATGATCATCAATTTCCCGATTGAATAGAACAGGTATCCGGGATCGAAGGTACCACGCACCGCCTCCTGGCGAGCATTCTCGGCACGCAAGCCAATGCCGGGCGCCGATCGATACTATGTGTGATCAAAAAAATCCATGATCAGTTTCCAGGACCAGGGCAAGCCATAGTCGTGAGCCATGTTGGCGCGGCAATCAACAACCGCAGGCCAGCGGGTGCCGGTCGCGGGACAGTAGCTCCGGCAGTCGGCCTGGCCTGCGCCATAGGCGAGCGCGCGCTCTTTCCCTGAAGTATTGCAGCCAGCTGCGGCAGCCCAGCGTTTCGTGATGGCCGTAGCGCCGGTGTAATAGAAATGATCGCTGTCGTTCGATGTGGTGGTGTAGGCGTCGCTGTCCCAGGTTCCGGGTGGAACCACAGGGTCGTTGAGTCCGGTGACCAGCATAACCGGCATGTGATCAGGTTTTCCCGGCCCACTCACGTATCCCTTGTGAGGCAAACCTATCACTGGCGCAATGGCCCGGAAGATCGGGGCGCTCAGCGGATTTTGCCCAAGCTCCCAGGTGAACATGCCGCCGTTCGAGCCGCCGGTGGCATACACATGCGCAGTGTCGATGCATAGCCTGGTCTCGAGGTAGTGCACCAGCGCCACCGTAAACCCGATGTCATCGTCCTGGCATTGCGTCCATGAGCAGGTGTTTTTTGCAGTCCCTGTCTTACATGAAGGATACCTGTAGTCAGGTGTCGAGATGGTATCGCAGATTGCCGCCGCTGCAGCGGTCGACTTTGAACTGACGCCAGCGCCAGCCAGACCCGTCGCGGAGCCGCGAAAGGTCCAGGAATTCCTGCTGTGATCCGGCGGGCCCGATCCCAGGCCCCGCGGCGCTGCCAGAATGTAACCGCGCGCCCGGGCTTCGTCGATGACAGCGCTGTCGCCGAGAAATTCATCTTCGTTTCCACCCCAACCGTGGAACAGCATCACCAGGCGTGAGGGTACTGTGCTGGTGTATCCCGGCGGCACGTACAGTCGGAAGGTTCGCGTCAGTCCACCATGCTCCAGCGTGTAGGTGCCGCTGCGCAGCCCGGCAGCTTCGCATCCCGGCACTCGCGCCTGAGTAAGAGAGGT
The DNA here is from genome assembly GCA_031441585.1 of Gammaproteobacteria bacterium. Classification (GTDB taxonomy): domain Bacteria; phylum Pseudomonadota; class Gammaproteobacteria; order Steroidobacterales; family Steroidobacteraceae; genus FEN-1191. The sequence goes on along the minus strand of JANMWZ010000091.1, from coordinate 74,748 downwards.
GAGGAGGAGCGTGATTCCCAACAAGGTCAAGGTGCTCAGTCGCATTGCGGTCTCCGGAATTTGCGGTGTGCTGCCGGCGCTCTGGCCGGCAACAAAGCCGTCCATGATTATAGGGGTTCACCTGGATTTGCACGCGGGGCGCTGAGGCAATAGAATCTCGACCGCTTTTCATGGTGCAGGAGAATGTTTGTGGGCAAAGGTGATCGCAAGACTCGCCGCGGTAAGATTTACGCCGGTTCGTTCGGTAAAACCCGGCCAAAAGATCCGACCAAGAAAAAGCGCGTCGCCGCCAAGAAGAGCCCACGCAAGTAGGCCCACGCCAATAGGGTTGCCGCGAGCAATTGCCGCCCCGATCGCTGCCGCGCTATAGTCATCGGGCGATAACTATCATAAGGGGCGGGACACGAAGCAGTTTATTGCCGAACTCATCGGCACTTTCATACTGGTGTTTTTTGCCTGTGGCACGGCGGTCATCGCCGGGGCGCAGGTGGGGATACTGGGCATTGCGCTGGCCTTTGGCCTGGCGCTGATTGCGGCGGCTTATGGCATTGGCGCCATCTCCGGCGCGCATATCAATCCAGCGGTCAGTCTCGGCGCATTCGTGGCGGGGCGGCTGTCGGCACAAAAACTGCTGATCTACGTGGTGGCGCAATGCCTGGGTGCGATCATCGCGGCCTGGATGCTGGCCTCGATTGCCAAGGGCGCGGTGGCAGGATACGACGTGGTTACGGCGGGCCTGGCGCACAACGGTTGGGGTGCGGATTACGGCGGTGGCTACGATCAGCATGCAGCATTTTACTTTGAGCTCATCGCCACGTTTATCTTCGTGCTGGTGATCCTCGGCGCCACCGGGCGTCAGGCGCATCCGGCGATCGCTGGGCTGGCTATCGGTCTGACCCTGGTCGTCATACACCTGGTGGGCATTCGCATTACCGGCACCTCGGTGAATCCGGCACGTTCACTCGGGCCGGCATTGATGGTCGGCGGTAAGGCGCTCTCGCAGCTGTGGCTGTTTATCGTGGCACCGCTCATTGGCGGTGCGCTGGCCGGGTTGCTGGTGCGCCTCGGGGTCGTGCGCACCGACTGAGCCATCGTGCCGTGTGGTGGCGGGCTGCCGCACGCCGCCGCACGCAGTGCCGGCGTGCCTGCCGCTACAGAATATAGCGGCTCAGGTCTTCGTCTTTGGCCAGATTCCCCAGATGCGCATCGACGTACGCCGCATCCACGCGCAGCACCGAACCCGGGTTCTCACTGGCATCGAATGACACCGTCTCGAGCAGCCGCTCCATCACGGTATGCAAACGACGCGCGCCGATATTCTCGGTGCGCTCATTCACGTGATGGGCAATCTCGGCGATGCGGCGCACGCCGTCAACGGTGAATTCCAGGCCCACCGTCTCTGTGCCCAGCAGCGCGCAGTACTGGGCGGTCAGTGAAGCATCGGGCTCGGTGAGAATGCGCACGAAATCTTCCACTTTCAGCGTGTCGAGCTCAACGCGAATCGGGAAGCGGCCCTGCAGCTCCGGGATCAGATCGGAGGGCTTGGCCATGTGGAAGGCGCCTGAGGCGATGAACAGCACATGATCGGTCTTCAGGGTGCCGTACTTGGTGGCCACCGTGCAGCCCTCGACCAGCGGCAGCAGATCACGCTGCACGCCTTCGCGCGAAACATCGGCACCGATAGTCTCCTGGCGGCGGCAGATCTTGTCGATCTCGTCGATAAAGACGATACCATTCTGTTCGGCGTTGCTCAGCGCACGCGCCTTGAGCTCGTCTTCGTTGACCAGCTTGGCCGCTTCTTCTTCGGTGAGCAGCCTGAGCGCCTCGCTCACCTTGAGACGTCGCGGGCGGCTGCGCGCGCCACCCAGATTCTGGAACATCGACTGCAACTGCTGCTGCATTTCTTCCATGCCCGGGGGCGCCATGATTTCGACGCCAGCGGCGAGGGCGCGCAGCTCAATCTCGATCTCGCGCTCATCGAGTTCACCGCGCTCGAGCATGGCGCGAAATTTCTGGCGGGTCTCGGCATCGCGCGGCTGCGCGGGCTCATCGGTGGAAAAGCCCATCATCTTGGGCTTGGGCAGCAGGGCATCAAGCACGCGCTCTTTGGCCGCCAGTTGCGCCGGTTCGCGCACCCGCGCGACTTCCTGCTCGCGGGTCATCTTGACGGCGACTTCGGCCAGCTCCTTGATGATGGAATCGACTTCGCGACCCACATAGCCCACTTCGGTGAATTTGGTGGCTTCAACCTTGACGAAGGGTGCATTCGCCAGGCGCGCGAGACGCCGCGCGATTTCAGTCTTGCCGCAGCCGGTGGGCCCGATCATCAGGATATTCTTGGGAGTAATTTCCTGGCGTAGTGGTTCGCCCACCTGCATGCGCCGCCAGCGATTGCGCAACGCGATGGCCACGGCGCGCTTGGCATTGCCCTGACCGACGATATGCTTGTCGAGTTCCTGAACGATCTGCTGCGGAGTCAAACGCCCAGCTCCTCGATGACAATATTACGATTGGTGTAGATGCAGATGTCGGCGGCGATACCCAGTGCGCGCTCGACAATAGCGCGGGCCGGCAGCTCCGTGCTGTCACGCAAGGCGCGTGCGGCTGATTGAGCATAGGGGCCGCCAGAACCGATCGCGGCCAGATCGTGCTCGGGTTCGATGACATCACCATTGCCGGAAATCACAAACAGGCTGTCCGGATCACCTACCAGCAGCAGTGCCTCGAGACGACGCAGGTAGCGATCCGAGCGCCAGTCCTTAGCGAGCTCGATCGCCGCACGCGTCAGGTTGCCAAATTTTTCCAGCTTGGCTTCGAAGCGTTCGAACAGGGTAAAGGCATCAGCCGTGCCGCCGGCAAAGCCGGCGACCACTTTGCCATTGGCGAGCCGGCGCACTTTGCGGGCATTGGATTTCATCACCGTGTTGCCAAGCGTCACCTGGCCATCACCGCCGAGGGCAATAGCGCCATTGCGGCGTACCGCGAGGATGGTGGTGGAATGCGGATCGAAACCTGGGGCCATGGGCAAGGAACCTCACGTAATCAACAGCTTAGCAACGCCGCCCTAGCCGCGTCGACGGGCGCGCGGATGCGAACTCTCGTAGGTGCGGGCGAGATGCTGGAAATCAAGATGGGTGTAGATCTGAGTACTGCTGATGCTGGCGTGGCCGAGCAGTTCCTGTACGGCGCGCAGATCGCGGCTCGACTCGAGCAGATGGGTTGCAAAGGAATGGCGGAACAGGTGCGGATGCACGCCCATGCGGAGGCCCTGGGAGCGCGCATAGCGCGCTACCAGCAGTTGCACGCTGCGTGCGCCCAGTCGACTTCCGCGTCGATTGACAAACACGGCGCTCTCCTCGATGCCGGCCATGGCAGTGCGTTCCCTGAGCCAGTGTTGCAGGGCGTCTACTGCCTGGCGACCCACCGGCATGATGCGCACCTTGTTGCCTTTGCCGAGCACCCGCGCGGTGCGATCTTTCAGATCGAGGTCGGTCAGATTCATGCCAACGAGCTCAGCAAGTCGCAGGCCCGAAGAGTAGAACAGCTCCATCATCGCGAGATCGCGCACCTGCAAGGCGTTCTCGGGCTTCAGAGCCAGCAGTCGCCCCATCTGATCGACATCGAGCGTATGCGGTAGACGCCTGGCGGCTTTGGGGGCACGGATGCCCACCGCCGGGTTGTGGGTTGCGAGCCCTTCACGTATCAGAAAAGAAAAAAACGTACGCAGCGCCGAGAGGCGGCGCTGCACGCTGCGCGGGTTCAGTCCGGCGGCGTGGCTACGCGCGGCGAAGCTGCGTAGTTGCGAACTCTCGAGGCGCGACCAGTCAGCGATGCCCTGCTTGCCGCACCAGCTTGCGAAGGCGGCGAGTTCGCGTCCATAAGCCGCCACCGTATGGGGCGAGAGCCGCCGTTCGCTGGCGAGGTGGGTATGAAAGCGTTCGATCCAGGAGGCGGGTGCATCCATGCGCGGATCAAAATCACGGACGCGCGAGCGCGTCGGCGATGAGCTCGGCCATGCGCGAAAGAAATTCCGTGCTCATGCCGGGGTGAAAGCGATCGCGATCAACGCTGCCCAGGGCCAGCAGACCCGCTGGCGTCATGGCGCTCAGTGGAATCAGGGCGACCGAGCCAATGCCTGCCGCCTCGTTGCCGAACAGGAAATCGCGCTGGCTGTCGCGTACCTGGCCGCAGCGCGGCTTGGCGCTGCCAAACAGCGACTCGAAGCTCCTGAAGGCGGCATCATCGCCGCTGACGTTGCGCACAAAACGACTGGGCGCATCGGCACTCATGGTGCCAGGCAGTACCAGCACCGCATGATAGGCATCGAAGTCTTCACGCAGACTCGCCTCGACCTCCGTCAAAGCCTGGGCACGCGTCGTGGTGCGCAGCAAGCGCCGCGTGAAGCGATGAATCTTATCGGCCAGCGCATCGTTGGCGCGCGCCACGCGCACGAACTCGGCCAGCTGTTGCTCCAGGGCGGTGTGCTTGTCGCGCAGCACATCCACCTGGCGCTCGATCAATGAGATCGTGGTGCCATTGCGCGGATGCTGCAAACGCAGGCGCGTGAGCAATTGCGGGTGACGGTCAAACAGATCGGGGTGCTGTTGCAGGTATTGCGTGATGGTCTGTTCATCGACGCCTTCGTTGCTCAGGCCCGGTGCGGTGTTACTCGTCATCCCTGTGCTTCCTCTTCAGATATCAACCTGGCCGGTGTAGCTGACCATGGCCGGTCCCGTGAGCCACACGCTGTGTTCCGGACCCTCCCAGTGTACGCCGAGCCGGCCGCCCGGAACATGCACTTCAACTTTACTTGCCAGCAAGCCCAGGTTGCGACCGACTGCTACGGCGGCGCAGGCGCCGGTGCCACAGGCCAGGGTTTCACCGGCGCCGCGCTCATAGACGCGCAGGCGGATGTGATTGGCATCGAGCACCTGCATGAACCCGACATTCACCGCTTGCGGAAAATGCGCATCGGCCTGCAAGGCACGTCCGAGACGCTCGACCGGCGCGCTCTCGATGTCGGTCACACGCACTACCGCGTGCGGGTTGCCCATCGACACGGCGCCGAATTCCACGTGTTCGCTGCCCACCTGCAGCGAGTAGGTGGATTCCGCCGCCGTGGCGGTAAACGGCAGCGCGGCCGGATCGAAATTCGGCCTGCCCAGATCAACCGCCACACGCCCATCGCCCAGTAGCTGCGCGTGGATCACTCCACCAGGACTGCCCATCGCGACCCGACCGTCCGCAGCGACGCGTCCCGCAAGTTGCAGGTAACGGGCCACGCAACGCGCACCGTTGCCGCACTGTTCAACTTCAGTGCCGTCCGCATTGAAGATGCGATAGTAGATCGCGGTGCCGGCGGTGCGCGGCGGTTCGAGCAGCAGGGCCTGATCGAAGCCCACGCCCAGGTGGCGATCGGCGAGCTGCCGCCACTGCCGGAGCTCGGGTAGCCCGGCGCCGGGCCGGGATTCAAAAACCAGGAAGTCGTTGCCCAGGCCGTGCATCTTGGTGAAGCCGATATGCATGGCAAGCAGCATACCCGAAGTTGGCGACCAGCCTATTCCATGCCGTAAACCAGTACCCGGAAATTGCCGGACACCTTGCCCACGGAACCCGCGGCTCGTTCGCCGACAGCCAGGTAGATACGGTGCGTTTGCAGGTCGATAGCCATGGTGCGGGCGCCGGCTGCGGTGCGCAGCGTCTGCACGACCCGTAATATGTCGGGCGAATCTTCATGCGCAATGGTGACTGTGCCATCGTCGCAGGAACTGAATGCCAACTGCGTCACCGGGTCGAAAGCGCTGGCATCGACGCCGTGACCGATCGGCACCTGCGCGAGGACTCTGCCGTCGCTGCTATCCATCATGGCCATCATGTTGTTCTCGCAGCCCAGGAACAGGCGCCGATGGGCGGCATCGAGCGCCAAGCCTGAAGCACCCATGCAGGGCGCAGCCGGCCAGGTGTCAACAATGACGTGGCGCTGCGTATCGATCGCCACCACTGAGCTGTGATCTTCAATATTGGCGTACACGCGTTTAGCTGCCACATCCACCACGGCGAATTCCGGTACACCCGGCAGCGCAATGGTGGTCAACACTACGCCGCTGTGCGCATTAAACACGGTGACGGAGTGCGCACGGCCATTGAAGGTGTAGACCTCCTGCTGGCCGGACTCGTAAAGAATGGCGTCTGGTTCCGCGCCGGTCGCTACGCGTGCTTCAGTCTTGAGCGTAGTGGCATCGACAATACTGGCCCTGGATTCGCGTCCGTTGGAGGTATACAGGCGCTTGATATCGCTGGCGACCGCGACACCATGGATTCCCGGCGTGTCGGCGATACGACCGACAAGTGTGTCGTGATCAAGATCAATCACCTCGGCGTGGGTTGCATGCGCCACGTACAGGCGGCGCGCTGCGGAATCGATCGAGAGATAATCCCAGAAGCCGTCACCGCCGATTTGTATGTCGTGGATCAGGCGGTAGGGTTTCACTGCTTCGAGTGCGGATAGCGGTGCACTTGCCAGCAAAGCAGCCAGCAGTGCGAAAACCGGGGGAGCAACGAGGTTCTGGCGGCGCGTAGACATAGCCAGCATAATGACGGCAAATCCGCTGGCGAGCTATATAAATCTGCAGCAATCAATCAGCGCTATGAGCTGCCACTGAAAGTAATGCCATGAAGGAACCAGACCTGAATAAAGCCGCCGCCACCGTGAGCGAGGCGCTGCAAAGTCGCAGCAGCTGCCGCGCGTTCCTGCCAACGCCAGTGCCGGGCGCGACGGTGCGCAGGATTATCGATGCGGCGCGGCAGGCGCCTTCCGGCGGCAATCTGCAACCGTGGCAGGTGTACGTGCTGGCCAACGAGCCGCTGGCCCGCTTCCGCGCGTTGCTGGCGCCGAAGCTGATTGCGAATTCAGACGGTGAACCGGCCGAATACCGCGTCTACCCGCAGAATCTTCATGAGCCCTATCGCTCGCGCCGCTACCAGTGCGGTGAAGATCTCTACGCCACCATTGGCATCGCGCGCGCTGACAAACCCGCGCGTTTGCGACAACTGGCGCGCAACTATGATTTCTTTGGCGCCCCAGTGGGCCTGTTCTACGTCATCGATCGCCGAATGGGAGCGCCGCAGTGGTCTGATGTGGGCATGTTCATGCAAAGCGTCATGCTGCTGGCGCGCGAGCAGGGTCTGCACACCTGCGCTCAGGAAATATGGTCGGCATGGCCCAGGACCATCGCTGAGTATCTGGGTCTGGCGCCTGAAATGATGCTGTTCTGCGGTATGGCGCTCGGCTACCGTGACGAGTCGGCGCCGATCAATACTCTGCGCACCGAGCGTGCGCCGCTGACGGAGTGCTGCACTTTTCTGGGTTTGTAGGCGCCCCGGCACTCTCAGCTACGCTGATAGAGATACTCGCCCGCGCCGCTCAAAGCGCGCTGCGCCGCGCCGCGTCTGACCAGGTGCTCGAGATGTGCGATGCATTCGTGCAGTCCGAGGAAAATATTGAAACCCTTGAGCTCACGGCCGTACAGCACTGGCATAAGACTGAAAGCACTGTGAGGCGTGGCGATCTGCCGCAGTAACAGCGCCAGGTCATCGTGATGATGCTGGCGCAGATCCGCAATGCGTTCATGCAATCCAATAAACGGCTTGCCGTGCGAGGGCAATACCAGCGTATTCGCCGGTAACTGCTCGAGCCGGTCGAGCGAAGCAAGATAGTCACCGAGCGGGTCGAGGCCCCAGTCTGCAACCGAGACACTGATATTTGGCGAGATGGTGGGGAGAATCTGATCGCCGCTCACCAGCAACGCCGGCTCGCGGCTGTAGAAGCTCTGATGCGCCAGCGCGTGACCGTCGGTTTCGATCACCTCGAAATTCCAGTCACCCACCGCAACTTTTTCGCCGGCGCTCAGATACTCGGTGATCTCCGGCATCTGTCTGATATCCGACGGCTCGCTCATGCTCGGCAAACCGGAAAAATACTTGCGGGCGGTGCTCATACCGTGTGCCAGAAAGAAAGTCACCGAGGCTTCACGCCGCTCCGGACTCGGGCCCTCGACCATAAAGCGCGCCGACGGCAAGGCGCGCTCGGCCATCCGGACCGCAATGCCATGGCGTCGCTGCAACCACGCCGCGCAGCCCATGTGATCCGGGTGATAGTGCGTCAACAGAATGCGCCGCAGCGGTCGCGAGCGCAGCAGGGTGCGCTCAAGTTCCGCCCATACGGCTGTGCAACTCGCCTCCGGAAAGCCGGAGTCGATCAACGTGTAGCCGTCAGCTTCTTCAATGAGCCAGAGATTGATGTGGTTCAGGCTGATGGGCAATGGCATGCGCAGCCACAAGATGCCCGGCGCAATCTCGAGCGTGCCGCCTGGTGGAGGCGGATTCTCATGCGGATAATTGAGTCGCAGCCCCGCCGAGCTGAAGCTCGCGCCTTCGGCGGTCAGCTGCGACACCGTCAGGGTGCGCTCATGGTGCGGCCGCGAATGGCAACAATTTCAGCAATAGCGTTGCCTCACAGGAAAAACTCGAATGATCCTAACATCGGCTGCACCCGTGTGCCATATGACTGAATTGAAATTCCTGAGTACCGAACGCTAATCGGTGGTTTTGGCGCTCACGATGCCGGGGACGGCGTCCATGGTGATGAGCTGCTGTTTCATTTTAGCAAGCAGCGCCTCGGTTCGCGCAATGTCGGTTCTCGGAATGCCAGTCATGATGCAGGCGTTCACTTCTTTGGCAATGGTCTGAATTTCCGCCAGCAACCTGGTGCCCTTGTGGGTCATGACGATCCGCTTGGCGCGGCGATCATGCGGATCAGCCTGGCGCTTGACCAGTCCAGCGGACTCCAACCGGTCGATCAGACCACCGAGCGTCACTTTGCCGACGTCCATGACTCGGGCGAGTTCGGTCTGCATCATTGCGGTGCCGTCGTCCCGGGAAAGATTGGCCAGCACCCACCATTGCGAGCGCGTGATGCCAAGGGGGCGCAGCGCCTTGTCGACCACGGTGCGCCGTAGCCGTGAGACGTCGTGGATCAAAAACCCGATGCGGAACGGATGCTCTTCCTTGGGCATGAGCTGCAATCGCCTGGTGTATCTGTTGTGGCCGCCGGCGCCATATAGTAACAGCGATTATAGTAATAATTCGAACCCGTTTGCTTGCGGACTTAAATGTTGAGTGCTGGCTGGCACTACAACCGCAAGCGCTCGCGCAGCTCCCCCGCCAGCCGCCGGCTGACCGCCAGTCGCTCGCCGATCTCGCGCAGCACCACCTGATGCAGCCCAGCCGCGTCGCGCTCGACCGCTGCCAGAAAACTGATATTCACGAGCGCGTTGCGGTGCACGCGCACAAACTGCGCGGCAAACTCTGCCTCGAGCGCTCGCAGCGAATCTTCGATCAGCTCACTGCCACCGCGATGGCGTACGGTGGTGTACTTCTGGTCGGCGGAGAAATAGTAGATCCCGGGTATGGCGATCAGGCGCACCGCATCGCCCAGGCGCGCCGACACATGGGTGCGCGCCGGACGCTCAGGGTCGGCGCGCGCAATGCTGGTGAGCTGCGCGCCCGCAAGCTGCGCGGCACGCTGCAGCGCGGCCCGGAGTTTCTCGACCCGCACTGGTTTGAGCAGATAGCCAATCGCCTGCGCCTCAAAGGCTTCGATCGCGTAGCTGTCGTAGGCGGTCGTAAACACTACGGCCGGCGCCGCCGGCAGCAACGCCAGGTGACGCGCCGCTTCCAGTCCGCTCATGCCGGGCATGCGCACATCGAGCAGTAGCACATCAGGCTTGAGCTCGCCCGCCAGCCGCACCGCGGCCTCGCCACTGGCCGCCTCGCCGACAATCACTACCTCAGCCAGTTCATCGAGCAGACGTCTCAGGCGCTCGCGCGCCGGCGTCTCATCGTCGACAATCAGCACGCGCTGGGTCGACGCGAGCGTATTCACAACGAGGAAATCCGCGTTGGATCTTCTATGTGCGGGAAGCGCAGCCGCACGATGTATTCGTCACCGACGCGACTGGCCTCAACCGAAGAGCGTCCAGGGTAAAGCAGTTCCATGCGTTCGCGAATGTTATCGAGCGCGATGCGATTGCCGGAATGCGCTGCGCTGCCGGCTTCCGGAAGCGGATTGCGCACGGTGAGACCAATGGTGTCGTCGTCGAGCGCGCCACTCACCGTGACGATGCCGCCACCGGGGCGCGGCTCGATGCCGTGATAGATGGCGTTCTCGAGCAGTGGTTGCATCAGCAATCCCGGCACCTGGGCGCGCATTGGCAGATCGCTTACATCCCAGATAACGTGCAGGCGCTCGCCCAGGCGCAGCTGTTCGATGCGCTGGTAGATGCGGGCAACTTCCAGCTCTTCCTTGAGCGTGATGCTGCTGCGCTGCTCGTTCAGATTGGCACGGAACAGATCGGCGAGATCCTCGACGGCTTCTTCGGCTTTTTCAGGGTTGCTGCGCGTCAGTGCGGCAATGGTATTCATGCTGTTGAAGAGAAAGTGCGGGCGGATGCGCGCCTGCAGGGCATGGATGCGGGAGCGGGCCTGCAGCTCGACATTGCGGCGCCACTCGCCGCTGACATAAAAATAACGCAGCGCGAGCGCCCCAACAATGACGCCAATGCCAAGATTGGCTGCAAAAAAGTGCCACGGCTTTTCAGGCAGCAGCAGATTGGTGGCGCGGGCGCCGAGCAGGGAGCTGCCGCCCAGCCACAACACCCCGGCCGAAACCAGCGCGATCACCGCGAGCATGGCGGTGAGTGCGCTGACAATCGCCGTCGCCAGCGGCAACGCCGCCAGTGGCCGGCGCAGCAGACACAGTGCGGCTGCGCAGCCGAGGCCAGTCCACAGCAGGAACAGCGCAGTGCGGGCCAGATCGAGCCAAAAGCCAAGCACTGCATTCTGACGCGCGACCGACAGCACCACGGCAGTCAAGGTAACGATCAGCACCACCGCCAGCACCGCGCGCGCGGCACAGAAGTCGGGGAGACTCAAGGCGCGCAATCGTCCCGCGTCACGCACGCCAGGCGCGCTGTTCACGTCGGCACTGCCGTTGCTGCAAACAACGACGCGCTCAGCCGGTAAACGCACGATATGTCCTCATCACCGTGGCCCGCAGCGATCAGACGCGCATAGTCACGCAGCGCATCTTCAACCACGGAAAGTTCCGCGCCCGCTGCCGCCGCCATCGAGCGGCAGATTTTCAGATCCTTGTCATGCAGACGCACGCGAAAGCCAGCGGGATATTCGCCGCGCTGCATGAATGGGCCGCGATTGGCCAGATACCAGCTGCCGCCTGCGCCCTGACTCAGGGTGGCAATGGTCTTATCGAGTGCCAGGCCCTGGGCAGCAGCGAACGCGAGCGCCTGGGCTACCGCGCGAATGATGCCGGCCACCATGATCTGATTGGTCGCCTTGGCGATCTGCCCTGCGCCCTGAGGGCCAAAATGCGTGGCGGCTTTGCCCATGGCGCGCAGCAGGGGTTGCGCGCGCTCGAAAGCGCTCGCCTCGCCACCGACCATCATGACCAGCGTCCCCTGCACGGCACCTTCAACGCCGCCGCTGACCGGCGCGTCGAGAAAGTCCGTGCCGCGCGCTGCGCAGATCCTGCCGGCAGCGCGTGCCGCATTGGCGCTGACCGTGGAGCAATCGATGATCAGTAGGCGCTCGCGCATCGCCGGCGCGATCGCCGCTATCAGCGCCAGCAGATCCTGATCGGCAGATACGCACAGGATCAGTGCGTCGCAGCTGCGGGCCAGATCGACGGGGCTGGCCGCGGCCGGAATGCCCAGCTCCAAGGACAGTGCCTGGGCCTTGCCGGCAGTGCGGTTCCAGAACGAATGCAACAGTCCGGCGCGCTGGAGGTTGCGCGCCATCGGCGCACCCATGGCGCCCAGTCCGATAAAACCTGTACGCATGTCATGCCGCTCCTGCCTGGTAGCGCGCAATGTAGCAGGGCAGCGCGGCGCGGCGCGAGTCCTAAAGCGGTGTCTAGCTACCGCTCTTGCCGCAGGACTGTTCCATCTCGAGGCGCGCATTGAGCCGCATCTGATCAGCCTCGGTATCGGAGAGGTATTCGCGCTCGCCATCCTTGCTCATGCGATAGACGCGGCGCGCTTCAACCGACTTCTGATACTTCGCCTGCGCTTCCTTGCACTGCGTGGCGCGTGCCGCGCTGACGTCTTTCTGCACGGCCTGGGCGCGATTGTCCTGCCCTAATCGCGCGTTGGCGCCGCCACTATCGACCGGCCTGTTGGCGGCCAGCCGCTCGCTTCCGGAAGCGGGCGCCGACAGTGTGTTGCTGCCAAAGTTCGAATTCGAGATATGGACCATGACGGCGCCGGGACTGGGCTTATCGCTGCAATCGCGACCCTGGTTGTTGCAGTAGATATCAGCAGCGCTGGCCGAGCTCAGGGCAGCGAGCGTCAAAGTCAGCGCAGTCAGGTAGCGCATGGCCATCTCCGTTAATCCTGCGGAGAGTATCAGTGTTGCGGCGGCTGGCAAAGGTGAATTGCGTCACAATAAGGAGCGGTAAAAAGGTATAAAAGCCGCCGCAAAAACCAACCCCGGCAACGCGTCACGCTGCCGGGGTTACGGCGGGCACGATGGCGATCAGTCGTTGTAGGCGTGCTCGCCGTGTTCGGTCGTATCCAGACCTTCGCGCTCCTTGTCCTCGGAGATGCGCAGCCCGATGGTCAGATCGACTATCTTGTAGGCTGCGTAGGCGACCACACCCGACCAGAGCAGGGTGACGGCTACGCCCCAGAGCTGCGCGATCATTTGCGCGCTCAGCGAAAAGTCGCCGACCTTGTTGGCGACGTAGTCCATGACACCCGTGCCGCCCAGCTTCGGGTCATTGAAGAAGCCGGTCAGCAGCGCGCCCAGGATGCCACCGATGCAATGCACGCCGAAGACGTCAAGTGAGTCGTCGTACTTGAACCAACCCTTGAGTTTCGAGACTGCAAACAGACACACCAGGCCGGCCAGTGCGCCGATGACGATCGAGCCCATTGGACCCACCCAGCCGCAGGCCGGCGTGATGGCAACGAGGCCAGCGACCGCGCCGGAAGCCGCACCGATCATGGTCGGCGTGCCGCGTGCGGCCCACTCCGCAAACATCCAGGCCAGCGTGGCAGCAGCCGTGGCCAGCAGCGTGTTGGCGAACACCTGGCCGGCAAAGCCATTGGACTCGAGGTTCGACCCGACGTTGAAGCCGAACCAGCCTACCCACAACAGCGCCGCGCCAATCATCGTATAGGGCACGTTGTGCGGAGCCATGGCGGCCTTGCCGTAGCCGATGCGGCGTCCGATCACGAGCGCGCCCACCAGGCCGGCAATACCGGCGTTGATGTGCACGACGGTACCGCCCGCGAAGTCGAGCGCGCCCTTCTGAAACAGGAAGCCCGCGGTGGACGTCGCTCTGGCGCCGGCTTCAGCGCTGCTGTAGGCGTCGGGACCAGCCCAATACCAGACCATGTGCGCGATCGGCAGGTAGGCGAAGGTCCACCAGATGGTGATGAAGACCAGCACTGCCGAGAACTTCGCGCGCTCAGCGAAGGCACCGACGATCAGGCAGGGCGTGATCGCGGCGAAGGTCAACTGAAACACCATGAAGACGTATTCCGGAATATAGACCCCCTTGCTGAAGGTGGCCGATAGCGAGCTGCTGTCCAGACCCTTGAGGAACAGGCGGCTGAAGCCGCCGAAGAATTTGCCCCCTTCCGTGAAGGCCAGGCTGTAACCGTACACCGCCCACAGCACGGCCATCAGGCTGAAGACCACGAAGACCTGCATCAGCACCGAGAGCACGTTCTTGCCGCGCACCAGGCCGCCGTAGAACAGGGCCAGACCGGGGATGGTCATGAGGATGACCAGCACGGTAGAGGTGAGCATCCAGGACGTGTCGCCTTTATCGGGCACGGGCGCCGCAGCGGGTGCGAGGGCTGCCGGTGCCGCTTCGGCAGCGGCCGCTGCCGCCGGTGCCGCGGCGTCGGCGTAGGCCGGCAGTGTATGCAACGGCGCGAGCGCCAATAACAGGTATGCCAATGCTGGCACCAGCATTCGTGGATCCGGCCAGCGGAATTTTCTTAAAACTTCAATACGCATGCTTGCGACTCCCAGCTGATAATTCATGTGGCAGAGATGCCGGTTTCACCAGCATGGGTTCGGTGATGGCCTCATCGACAGCGATCTCGATCCTGAGACGTGGCCCGAATTGCAGTTCATGCACTTCAGTCACGGTCATGGCCTGCACGCCCAGCTGGGCGACTGCATCGCGCAATTCGTCCAGCTTGAAAGGCCGAACGATGGCGGTGGTCATTTTCATGGTCCATGTATTTCAATGAACAGACTCTAAATCGCGTATTCCGGTAACCGGGCGGGGCGCGTATCCTTAAGGTTCACACGAACGCCACTGAGCCATAAATGCAGAAAGCATGCCACGGGCCAGGGGGCCAGAATCAGGGCCTTCGCGCCTGCGTACCGCAGCTTCTGCACCAAACTGGCAGTGAGCCCTGGGCCAGCGCGCGATTTCGGGGCAAAAGTATTCACGCTAATGAGGTGCAGCATGGAATCTCCAAACATCGATGAGCTGGCGCGCCGCTTCGTGGCCGGGTTGCCGGGCGCGCTGAGTGCCTTTAAACATGACGTCGAGAGCAACTTCCGCGCGGTGTTGCAGGGGGCCGCGGGCAAGCTTGATCTCACCTCACGCAGCGAGTTTGAGGTCCAGTCCATCGTGCTCGAGCGCGCCCGCGAGCGTATCGCGCAGCTTGAAACGAGAATCAGCGAACTCGAAGCCCGGATGCAGCCGCTCAAGGCCCAGTGAGCGTCGCGCAGGTGTGCGCCCGGGCGCAGCTGGGGCTCGATGCTCCGCTGGTGCAAATCGAGGCGCACCTGGGCAGTGGCCTGCCCGGTTTCTCCATTGTTGGCTTGCCGGCTCCGGTGGTGCGCGAAAGTCGTGAACGTGTACGCTCGGCCATCCTCAATGCCGGCTTCGAGTTTCCGGCCGGCCGCATCACCATCAATCTGGCGCCGGTTGAGCTGGCGAAGGAGGGCGGCCGCTACGATCTGCCGATCGCGCTGGCATTGCTGATCGCCAGCGCTCAGGTGCGTGTCACGCGTGATCCGCTGCCCGAGTGCTACGGTGAACTCGGTTTGGACGGTGAACTGCGGCCGGTGCGCGGGTTGCTGCTGGCGGCTGTGCACGCCGCCCGCGCGGGTCGCGAGATCATTGTGCCGGCTGCGGATCTGCATGAAGTACGCCTCGCCAGAGCGCTGGGCGCACACGGTTTTCAGGATCTGCGCGCCGTGTGTAGATTTCTGACGGGCGAAGTTGACGAGGGCGTTGAAAGCCCCTCCGCCCCCGGGCTGAGCTTCAGCGAACCCAGCGGTATTGTTTCATTAAAGAATCAATATACCACATTAGACCATGTAAAAGGCCAATGGAGAGCCAAAAGAGCGCTGAGCATTGCTGCGGCCGGTGGCCACAGCCTGCTGCTGATCGGCCCACCCGGCAGCGGTAAGACCATGCTGGCAGCGCGTCTGATCGACCTGTTGCCGCCGCTCGCGGAGCACGAGGCCATGGAAGTGGCGGGCATTGCCTCGATCGGGCCGCAGGGCTTTAATCCTGCCCGTTGGGGCCAGCGACCCTTTCGTTCACCTCACCATGCGGCCTCCGCCAGCGCCATCGTTGGGGGTGGCGCGCGGCTGCGCGCCGGCGAGATCAGCCTCGCCCACCATGGGGTGCTGTTCCTCGATGAGCTGCCTGAATACGACCGGCGCGTGCTCGAGGCCTTGCGCGAACCGCTCGAGGCGGGGGTCATTACCATCGCGCGCGCCTCGGCGCGGCTGGAACTGCCAGCCCAGTTTCAGCTCGTCGCTGCGATGAATCCCTGCCCCTGCGGATACCTCGGGGACGAGCGGCGTGCCTGTCGATGCAGTGCGCGCCGCGTGCAGCGCTATCGGGAGCGCATTTCCGGACCCCTGCTCGATCGCATCGATCTGCAGATCGAGGTGCCGCGCGTAGAGTTAAGGGCGCTTTGCGCCGGAGGCGATGCGCCCAATGGCGTTGACGCGGGCGTCGCGCAGGCGACTGGCCAGGGTGCCGCGGAACTATGTGCCAGAGTTAGTGCTGCACGCGCCCTTCAGCATTGTCGGCAGAAGACCTGTAATGCGCGCCTGGATCACGCGGGGCTGGATACCCATTGCCGTGCGGACCCGCAGGCACAGCGTCTGCTGTTGCGCGTGGGGGAAACCCTGGGGCTGTCAGCGCGTGGCTACCATCGGCTGCTCAAGGTTGCCCGCACCATCGCTGATCTGGAAGGTGTCGGGCAAATCAGCGCACAGCACGTCAGCGAGGCGGCCAGCTTCAGACCGATGGCAGCCGATGCGCCCCTGGACTGTGGCTCGCATGCAGGCCGAATCAATGGCCGAACTAGTGGGCCTGAGACACCAGGTAATCAACGCCCTGCTTGATCAGCTCATCGCTCAGGTCGGTACGCCCCCCTTTCGCGGGCATGACACCGGCTTTGCCGGCGTACCCTTTGAGGGCATGTTCGTATAACGTCGCCTTGCCCTGGGCAATGCGCGGCGCCCAGGCCGTGTGGTCCCCAAGCTTCGGCGAGCCGACCAGCCCCGTGGCATGACAGGTCTTGCAGACTGCGTCGTAAAGGGCTGGGCCATCTGCAGGCACCGCCAGCGCAATTGTTTCAAGCTGCGCCGGGGCCTCGATTTTGAGCGCTGAATTGTCCTTACCGGCCACCGCCACATGCACAAAGGGTGCAGTGCGAGCAGCTACGGTATCGACATATTTGGGGTCAGCGTAGGTTTCCGGGATTTGCGTTCTACCGGCTACCACCCGCGCGAAGGCGAAAATCATGATCGCGACCACGATCAGAAGGCCGATGATGACGCTGAAGGTATTAAAAAAATGTGTGTCGTGCTTGCTCACAGTCGATCCGATAGTCAGGGCGGAATTGCGATAATTATAGCGGGAGAGTCGATGGCGCGCCCGGCGGGATTCGAACCCACGACCTGCAGCTTCGGAGGCTGCCACTCTATCCAGCTGAGCTACGGGCGCAAGGCGCGCAAGGTTACCCGAACCGCCCGCTTACCGCGACTGTTGGTGGACTCAAGGGGTGGACTCAAGGGGCGGACTCGCGGGGCCGGCTATAGCCAGCCGCGGCGCTTGAATAGGACATAGGGAATGACGGCCGAGGCCACCATCAGGCAGAGTGCCACCGGGAACCCCCATTGGGCATGCAGCCAGGGCATGTGTTCGAAATTCATGCCATAGATTGCACCGATAACCGACGGTGGCAGCAGGAATACCGTCACCACCGAGAAGATCTTGAGGATGTTGTTCTGATCGATGCTGATCATGCCGAGCGTGGCATCGAGAATAAACGAGACATTGCTGCCCAGAAACGAAGCGTGATCACTCAGGGCGATGATGTCGCGTGACAGCGTGCGATAGCGGGTGCGCACGTCGTTGGTGAGCGCGAGCGCGGTCGATTGCTGTGCAAAGGCCAGCGCGCGCCCCAGGCTCACCAGGCTTTCCCGGGTTTTGCCGATCAGCTCGCCGCTTTGGCCGACGCGCTCGAGTACGGCACGAAAGTCCCGTTGTGCGCCACGCCGGCGCCCCGACGGGCGGGTAAATACTTCGGCAGAAATGCTGTCCAGATCGGCGCTGACGCGTTCGATGACATCGGCCACCCGATTGACCAGGGCCTCGACGAGGCCTGCCAGTACCGCACTCCCCGAAGCACAGGCATTGCCGTGGCGCTCGGCGTAGCTGGCAAAACGCCGAAACGGCAACGGATCGGTGTAGCGGTTGGTGATCAGGCGCCCATCCTTGAGGATGAAGGTGACCTGCGAATTTTGCGGCAGACTGGTGTCGAGCTTGGTAACAATGGTCGCAGTCAGATAAACCGCGCCGTCCTCTTCAAAAAGGCGATTGGAAGACTCGATCTCGCGCATTTCCTCGCGCGTGGGCACATCAATGCCCAGCTCGCTTTCGACGTGACGCTCTTCCTCAGGGCTGGGCTCCAGCAGATCGATCCACAGTGCTGTGCCGAGCGCACCAGTGCTCTGACGCATCAGCCCGCCTGATTGCAGCGCGAACAGGTTGAGCATGGCCGGTCGGCTGGCCGGTCAGCGGCGCTTTTCGCTCGCTGCGAGATCGTTGACGATGCTGATGACATTGGCCGGGCTGCCAGCCATGGAGACATCAGTGAGGTACTTGCCGTTGATCACCAGCAGTGGCACGCCCTCGACCTTATAGCGGCGCATCAGCTCATCGGCTTTCTGCAGATTGGTCTGCACGCTGAAGGAATTGTAGGCGTTCATGAAATCCGCCTCGCTGATGCCCTGGCTCTTTACAAAAGCCACCTGCGCGGCAAGGCTTTCGCGCTCATCGCCCTGCGCGAACATATAGTTCTTCTTCTCGTTCATTTCGCTGAATATGGCAGCGTGCACGGCCTCTTCCTTGCCAAGCGCCTGCAGCGCGTAGAACAGCTGGGCGTGTGAGCGGTGCACCGGGCCCCAGGTGACCGGTACGCGTCGAAATTCGATGTAAGCAGGCTTGCTCTTACGCCAGCTTTCAAGAAACGGATCGAGCGCATAGCAGTGCGGGCAGGCGTACCAGAACATCTCGACCACTTCGACTTTGTCGGGCGCCACATCGGTGGGTTGTGCCGGTGACAGCGGCCGGTAGTTCGTGCCGGCCACCCATTTGCCCGCGGGCAGTCTGGCTGCGGCAGGCAGTGCCGCCACACGTTCGAGCGCGCTTTCATCCTTGGCGGCGCTGGCATCAGGGCTGGCGGTAACTGGCGCAGCGGGCGCAGCAGGCGTGGGCGTCGTTGGCGCAGTACTCGCTGGCGCGGTGGCCGTGGGTGCAGCGGCAGCGCCGGCCGGGTTGTTCGCGGGCGGGTTCGCCTCGCGCGAGCAGGCGCCAAGCGCCAGCAACGCGATGAGCATTGCTGTACGGGCGGCTGCACGGGTCACTGCACGGGGATTTTTCATATCAGCGCATGCCTTGAATATAGGAGGCGAGATCGCGCATGTCGGTATCGGTCAGCCGCGCGGCAATGGTGTGCATGATCGCGGCGTTGTCGCCGCCCTCACTCGTGCCCTTGGCGTTTTTCGTATAGCGCGCGTCGCTGCTATAGGCGCCCAGCTGCTTGATGAGATACATCGATTGCTGGCCGCGCAGTGCCGGGTAGCCCGCAGTCGGATTGCCGCGGCCCACCGGACCGTGGCAGGCGGCACAGGCCGGAATGCCACGCGCACGATCTCCGCTCCGGTACAGCTTCTGGCCGGCTTCCCAATAGGAAGGGTCGGACTCGAGGCCGGTGGGAGTCTGTATGGCGTAATAGGCGGCGACGTCCTGCATATCCTGATCAGACAGCGTCACAGCTATCGCCGGCATCAGGCCGGCAGCGGCGTCGCCGGTCTTGCCCACACGTCTGCCATCGTGCAGCAGATGTAGCTGACGTTCCACATAGGCGGCATTCTGGCCGGCGAGGCTGGGCCATTCGCTGTTGCTGCTGTTGCCGCCCGGGCCGTGGCAGGCGAGGCAGGTCGCGGCTTTGGCCGCGCCATCGGTGGCGGAGCCTTTCGACCAG
Source organism: Gammaproteobacteria bacterium (assembly GCA_031441585.1). Lineage (GTDB taxonomy): Bacteria > Pseudomonadota > Gammaproteobacteria > Steroidobacterales > Steroidobacteraceae > FEN-1191. The sequence continues at coordinate 55,129 of JANMWZ010000091.1, read as the reverse complement.
GCAGTGAGGGACCAGGTGGCGGGCACTACCAACAGGCTAAGCACGCAGCAGGCAAGGCGGTTTTTCACGGGGCTAATCTCATCGCGTCGGATAGTGCACGCGATTGTACACTACCGATATTCCCATTCGCCTTTGAGTCTGCAGCACCACCCACCTTGAGCACCTATCCCGCCGCCGCCCTGATTCTGAGTGCCGCACACGCGCGCCAGTTCCCCCTTGATAACGGCGTCGAGGTGGCCTTTGCGGGCCGCTCCAATTCCGGCAAATCGAGCGCAATCAACGCGATCACGGGCCAGCGAGCGCTGGCGCGCACCAGCAAGACGCCGGGCCGCACCCGGCTGCTGAATTTCTTTCTACTGGCGCCTGGTTGCCGCATCGTTGACCTGCCAGGCTATGGCTATGCCGAGGCGAGCGCCGCCGAGCGCGCCACCTGGGCGCCGATGACTACCGTACTGGCGACCCGGGAATCGTTGCGTGGTCTGTTTCTGATGATCGATTCGCGCCGCGGCGTGCTCGAGGGCGATGATGGATTGATTGAATGGGCCCAGAGCGCCGGCTGTGCTGTGCATGTGCTGTTCACCAAGGTGGATAAACTGCGGCGCTCGGAATTGGCGAGCGCCCTGGTGCTGGCACGCCGCACGCTGGGCGCGCGCGCTACGGTGCAGGCATTTTCGGCGCATGACAGCACCGGTCTCGACGAGGCACGGCGGCAGTTGCATCAGTGGTTCAAAAAGCCAGTAAAAGGCCCCGGTGGCCATTAAATCGGGGGGGGATGGGCCACCGGGGCAGAGCAACCCGGAACAACTCTCGTGGATCCGGATTCGGCCCGCTTAGGGAGGGAAGCGGGGAGCGCTTGGGGCACTCACTTAGGTATTGAGTGTGCGCTCATCCGTAGGTTCCCGATTTACACAAATTAATTCAAAGAAAAGTGTAGGTCGCGCCGAGCGTCAAAATTGTGGGTTGGGCCAGTTCACTGGCGTTCAATGCTTCATATTCGAGCCGCACCGCCAGGCTGCCAAGATGAAATTGCAGGCCCGCGCCCAGGGCGAAATTGCTACCGCTGCGACTCAGGGATAATCCGGGCGCCGAGGCGTCTGTTTTCCACGACACCAGCCCGGCTTTACCATAAATATCAATTACTGGCAGTGGCAAAAACACCAGCACAAAACCATCCAGCGCTTTGGTCTTTGACTGCTGCGCACCGTTGGAAGGATTGCCCAGATCAACGTAGTTGAGTTCCGCAGCGAACAGATCCAGCGGACGAAAGCCGGCGATCAGTTTGTAGCCGGTGTCGCGATCCTGAAAATTAAAGTTGCCGGCCTTTACGCCGCTCGCAGATTGTCCAAGTCCTGCGCCTATATAAAAACCGTGGTCTGCGGCCGAAGCCGTGCCGCAATACAGCAATGCCAATCCTAAAGTGCTGAAGATCGCTTTCATGAATGGTCTCGACAATGTGGGAGCGGCGCTCCGGTAGCGCTTAGTGTCGGCGCGGCGGACTGCAGTTCCCAGCTGTAGGCAATCGGCGACTGATCAATGGGCTTCATCCCAATTATGCCCGTGGCCAGTATCGACTTTCAGCGGCACGCGCAGTTGCGTGGCTGAGGACATCAACGCGCTCACGCGCTCGGTGGCCTGCTCTAGAAAATCCTCGCGCACCTCGAGCACCAGTTCATCGTGTACCTGCATGATCAGGCGCACCGGCACTTCGGTTTGCTGACACCAGGCATCGACGCCCAGCATCGCGCGTTTGATGATGTCGGCGGCCGTGCCCTGCATTGGCGCATTGATAGCGCTGCGCTCAGCGTATTGCTGCAGCGGGCGGTTGCGTGAGTTGATCTCAGGCAGATACAGGCGCCGCCCCAGCACGGTCTCGACGTAGCCATCGCGTTTGGCGCGCACACGGGTTTCATCCATGTAGCGACGCACGCCCGGATAGCGCGCGAAATAGCGCTCCACATATTGCTGGGCTGCGCCGCGCTCTATGCCCAGCTGCCGCGCCAGTCCGAACGCCGACATGCCATAGATCAAACCGAAGTTGATGGCCTTGGCGGAGCGGCGCTGATCAGTGCTGACGGCCTCAGGCGCGACGCCAAATACCTCGGCAGCAGTCGCCTGGTGAATATCGCGATCCGCTGCAAAGGCGGCCAGCAAACCTTCGTCTGCAGAGAGGTGCGCCATGATGCGCAGCTCAATCTGCGAGTAGTCGGCCGCCAGCAGCAGGCAGCCCGGTGGCGCTATGAAGGCCTGACGGATACGACGCCCCTCGGCGCTGCGGATCGGAATATTCTGCAGATTGGGGTCAGTAGAAGAGAGGCGGCCGGTGGCGGCGATCGCCTGGTGATATGAAGTGTGCACACGGCCGGTCGTCACATCGATCTGCTCGGGCAAGCGCTCGGTATAGGTCGAGCGCAGCTTGGCCAGGGCGCGATATTCCAGAATCAGTTTTGGCAGCGGGTAATCGACGGCGAGTTCCTCAAGTACGTCTTCAGCGGTCGAGGGTTGTCCGGTAGGCGTCTTGCGCATCACCGGCAATTGCAGGCGCTCAAAGAGAATCTGCTGCAGTTGCCGGGGCGATTCCAGATTGAAATCCGAGCCAGCCTCGCGCTGCGCCTCGAGCGTGAGTTCATGCAGGCGCTTGGCCAGTTCCAGGCTCTGGTTCTGCAGCATGGCGCGATCAATCAGCACGCCGCTACGCTCCATGCGCTGCAGCACCGGCACCAGTGGTTGCTCAATCTGCTCATAGAGACTGGCGAGCGCCGGTATCGCCGCCAGTTGCGGCCACAGGCAGCGGTGCAATCGCTGGGTGATGTCGGCATCTTCGGCAGAATATTCTGCCGCGACTTCGACGCTCACCTGATTGAAGGTGATCTGCTTCGCGCCCTTGCCGGCGACGTCTTCGAAGTGAATGGTCCTGAGACCCAGGTATTTTTCCGCCATCGAATCCATGTCGTGGCGGGTCGCTGTGCTGTTGAGCACGTAGGATTCAAGCATGGTGTCGTAGCGCTGACCGCGCAGCGTGATGCCATGATTGGCGAGGATGTGCATGTCGAATTTCAGGTGTGCACCGAGCTTGGCGTGGGTCGGGTCTTCAAGCAGCGGCCGCAGCGCTGCCAGCACCTGCGTGCGCTCGAGCTGCTCAGGCGCACCGGCGTAATCGTGCGCCAGCGGCACATAGGCGGCGCTGCCTGGTTCAATGCAGAAGGAAACGCCAACGATCTGCGCCTGCATGTAGTCGAGGCCGGTGGTTTCGGTATCGAAGGCAAACAGCTCGGCGTCGCGCAGACGCGCGAGCCATTGTTCCAGCGCCGGCCAGGTGGTAATCGTGTCGTAGTGGCGGGGCAGGGTATCGGGTCCCAGCGGCAGCGCGGGTGCAGGCGCAGGCGCAGGTGTGACAGGCGGAGCGGCGCCAGCGACGGTACTACCGGCGCTTTGATCTGCCACCGGGCCGTCGAGCTGACGCAGCAAGGTGCGCATTTCAAGGCGCGTATAGAGTGCGCGCAGTGCCTCGGTATCACGCGCGCGTGGCTGCAGGGCCGCTGCCTCCACCGACAATTCCACATCGCAGCGAATGGTTGCGAGTTGGCGCGAGAGCGCCAGGATTTCGGTGCCGGCACGTAGACTCTCACCGACCTTGCCAGGAATGTCGGCCGCGTGCGCCAGCAGTGCCTCGAGCGTGCTGTAAGCGTTGAGCCATTTTGCTGCGGTCTTCGGCCCCACCTTGTCGATGCCGGGAATGTTATCGGCGCTATCGCCCACCAGCGCCAGGTAGTCGATGATCTGCTCGGGGTAGACGTCAAACTTGTGCTTGACACCGGTGCGATCCAGCACAGTGTCGCTCATGGTGTTGATCAGCGTGATGTGCGCATCGACCAGTTGCGCCATGTCTTTGTCGCCGGTGGAGATCAGCACGTGCTCGCCCGCCGTGGCGGCACGCCGCGCCAGGGTGCCGATGACATCATCGGCCTCCACGCCGTCGATGCGTAGCAGCGGCAGACCCATGGCAGCTACGGCCTGCAACAGCGGCTCGATCTGCGAGCGCAGTTCATCGGGCATCGGCGGGCGATGCGCCTTGTACTCGGCAAACAGGTCATCGCGAAAGGTCCTGCCCGGTGCATCGAACACCACCGCGAGGCGCGTGCCCGGGAAATCGCGCAATAGCTTGTGCAGCATGTTGAGCACGCCATGCACGGCGCCGGTCGGCTCGCCGCGCGAGTTGGCGAGCGGCGGCAGCGCGTGGAAGGCGCGATACAGATACGAGAAGCCGTCGACGAGTATGAGATCGGGTGGGACGCTCATACGCGGTTCCATTGCCACGCTCAGTAGCCGTGTTCGATATCGACTACCGACAGCATGGCTTCACCCGCCACATAGCGGCGCAGGTTTTCAAGCACCACTTCAAAGGCGAGTTCACTGCTGGCAGGCGTGGCTGCGGAGATATGCGGTGTAATGATGACATTGGGCAAGTGCCACAGCGGGCTGCTTGTGGGGAGCGGCTCCGGATCGGTCACGTCGAGCCCGGCGCCCGCGATGCGTCGCTCGCGCAGCGCTGCAACAAGCTCGGCGGTCACCGTGCTCTGCCCGCGACCGACGCTGATGAACCTGGCGGTGGGCTTCATGGCAGCGAAGAAAGCCTTGTCAAAAATACCGCTGGTCTGCGCAGTCAACGGCGCGCAATTGACGACATAGTCGGCCTCGGTCGTCAGCTTCAACAGCTCTGCGGGCAGGCCGACATAGCTCACGTAGTCCGGCCCGGTGCGAGCACTGGCGCGGGTGGCAATCACGCGCATGCCAAAAGCATGTGCGCGCATCGCCACTTCGGTGCCGATGCCGCCCAGGCCCACGATCAGGATGGTCTGGCCCTTCAGGTCTGCAAGCAGCGGCGCGCCATTGGCACGTGTAGCCCATTGGGCCTGCTGCTGTTGAGCGAGGAAATAATCCAAATGCCGGCTCAACACCAGCATCATGCCCATCACATGCTCTGCCATGCTGGCGCCGAAGACACGCTGCATGTTCGTGACCAGCAGCTGATGCTCGCGAACCAGCGGCTGCTGCACGCAGCGCTCGACGCCGGCGTAGAGCAACTGTATCCACCGCAGGCTGCCGGCCTGTTGGAGAATTTCAGGCGTGCAGATGCCAATGACGACTTCGGCAGCGGCGATGTCCGGCGGCGCCGTGTCCGGGGAGAGCTCAATGATGCGGGCCTGCGGCGCGACCTTTTGCAGTTGCTCCAGGTTGTTGTGCAGTTCGGGCGCGACCAGGATGAGATGCGGCGGCCGCCACAAACTGCGCTCGCGCACCGGCTGCGAGTCCACGACCAGACCCAGATCGCGGCGCGCACTGTCCGCGGCGCGCACTGGCGGCATCATCATGGTGCTGGTCATGGCGCTGGTGGTCAGCACGATGCCAAATAGCAGGCGTCGAATCGCGCGCCGCATCAGCAGGCTTTTGTTCGACGGTGTACGCTTGGACATGGTCGGGTACTCCTGTTGCCATGATAGCGCGCTCGGGAGCAACCGGTGCAGCAGCAGACCTGGGCAGCGCAGCTGGGCGAGACAGTGCGCCGGCGGACAATAGCCTGGCCATGCATGCAACCCAGCAGAGGCTCTGTCCATGACGGCTATTGGAGCAGCAATTCGCCAACCGACCGGACGGGAAATCCGGCTGGTCATTGTGGCGTCGTCGCTCGGGACCGTATTCGAATGGTATGACTTTTTCATCTACGGCACGCTCGCGCCGCTGATAGGCAAGCTGTTTTTTCCGACGACCAGTGCAACCGCAGGTTTCCTGCTGGCGTTGGCGACCTTCGGTGTGGGCTTTGCCGTGCGCCCACTGGGCGCCGTGGTTTTCGGCGTACTGGGCGATCGGGTCGGGCGCAAGTACACATTTCTGGTGACCATTACGCTGATGGGCATGGCGACCGCGGCCATCGGCCTGCTCCCCACCTATGCGAGCATTGGCGTCGCGGCGCCGCTGCTGCTGGTGCTGTTGCGTGCACTGCAAGGTTTCGCACTCGGCGGCGAATACGGTGGCGCATCCATCTATGTGGCCGAGCACGCGCCGGCCAACCGGCGTGGATTTTTCACCGGCTTCACTCAAGCCGGGGCGCCGACGGGCCTGTTCCTGAGCCTGCTGGTCTCGCTCGGCACCGTGTGGATCATCAGCGAAGCGGCATGGAATGCCTGGGGCTGGCGCATACCTTTCATTGCTTCGTTGCTGTTGCTCGCGATATCCGTCTGGATGCGACTGAAGCTCGCCGAGAGCCCCGTGTTCAAGGCAATGAAGGCTGCGGGAACTACTGCGCGCCATCCCTTGCGGGAGAGCTTTGGCAGCTGGCCAAAGGTCAAGCGCATCCTCGCAGCGCTATTCGGTATTTCTGCCGGGCAGGCGGTGATCGGGTATACCGCTCTGTTCCAGGCGCAATATTTTCTGCAAAACGCTCTGCATGTGGACGCCGCGGTGGTGCGACGGATCACCCTCATCGCATCGGCGACTGCTATCGGCTGGTTTGTATTGTTCGCGTGGCTGTCGGATCGGGTGGGTCGCAAGAAGCCGATCGTGATCGCGTACCTGCTGACGCTACTGCTGTTGTTCCCGCTGTTCCACTTCATCGCCGCCCAGGCCAATCCGGTCCTCAGCGCTACCATGCAGCGCTATCCCGTAGCCGTGACCGGCAACGACTGTGCCTACAATCCCTTTGCCACTCACGGACAGGCGAGCGCGTGCGGCAGGTTGATGGACCTGCTGACCAAGAAGGGAATTCCCTATACCACGGTCGATGGTGACGCGCAGGCCGCGCCGTTCGTCACCATCGGCGCTGAGCCGGTGAAGCTTTCCAGTGCCGCAACGCTCGACAGCCAGCTGAAGAGTGCCGGCTATGTCCTGGACACCGTCGTACCACCGGCGCCACGTGTGGCGCTGATCATTCTCGCGTTGACCTTGGTTTATGCACTCGCGGGCATGTCCTATGGTCCGTTGGCGGCGTGGCTGGTCGAGCTGTTTCCAGCGCGCGTGCGCTACACCTCGCTGTCGATTCCGTATCATTTCGGCTCCGGCTATGCCGGCGGGTTCCTGCCTTTTATCAGTCAGTACATCGTTGCCAGGACCGGCAACCCATTCGCGGGGCTGTGGTACGCGATCAGCGCTGTGACGCTGGCGCTCATCATCACGATCTTCGTCCTGCCCGAGACCTCGGGCAAAGAACTCGACTGATCTACCCAGGGGCGCAGCCGCAAGATATGACAGCAGCGGCGCCCGGCATTAGAGTGCCCTCATGTGCAATCACGTTATCAGGAGAATCATGTGAAGTTTAGCGATGCAAGGGCCGTGGTGACGGGCGGAGCCTCCGGCCTGGGTCAGGCCGTGGCGGCGCGGGTGGTGGCGAGCGGTGGCCAGGTCGTGATGCTGGATCTGCAGGATGCTGCCGGTCTGGCCGCGGCCGCAGAACTGGGCGAGCGCGCGGCATTCCTGAAGTGCGACGTTACCCGCGAATCCGAAGTCAATGCCGCGATGGCGGCTGCCGGCCAGCGCTTGAACGGCATCAACCTGCTGGTCAATTGTGCCGGAGTCATTGGCGCCGGCCGGATGCTGGGCAAGGAAGGTCCGATGGCGGGCGATTTCTTTACCAGGGTCGTGCACATAAATCTGATTGGCACTTTTCTGTGCGATAAGGCCGCGGCCGCCATCATGCAGAAAAATCCAGCTGGCGAAGACGGCGAACGCGGGCTGATCATTCACACGTCTTCAGTGGCCGCATTCGAGGGTCAGATCGGGCAGGTGGCGTATGCGGCGACCAAAGCCGCGGTGGCGGGGATGACGCTGCCTATCGCCCGGGAACTGGCGAGGTTCGGCATACGTTGTGTAGCGATCGCCCCGGGAATATTCCAGACGGCGATGCTCGAGCAGATTCCACCCGACATTCAGGCTTCGCTGGGCAAGCAGGTACCGTTTCCGCAGCGCATGGGAAGGTCCGGCGAGTTCGCACAGCTGGTGCAGAATGTCTTTGAGCTCTCGATGCTCAATGGCGAAACCATCAGACTGGATGGGGCGATTCGCATGGCACCGCAATGAGCGGTCAGACCTTGGCTGTCAGAGACTGGTAGAGCAGATTCCACTCTGAGCGTCCGGTTTGGAGCGGACTATCGGACAGCAATCGGCCCCTGAGCCGCCACTAGGAGCCTAGAAGTGGTCGCCACTTAGCTGTCATTCGCCAGGTCTCGGCAACTGGGTGCACAGCTATCGCATTGCTGTCAGCTGTAGCTTCTTAGACTGGGTCTTTGCACGGTACATCTGTACGTCTGCCTCGCGCAGCAAGTCCTCAATGGTGGACGTGCTGTGCGGAGTGAACTCCGCCGTCCCCACGCTCCAGAAAAGTTTGGGATAGTCATGGACGAGTTGTGAGTTCCTGAACTCGTCGGCCAGTCTGTCGAGTGACGTGGCAAGTACCGCGCACTCAGTGCCGCTGCAAAGCACTGCGAACTCATCGCCCCCAAATCTCGCGAGCACGTCAGCATTGCGAAAGTGAGCGTGCAACAGTTTGGCGAACGACCGAAGTACCCGATCGCCCGCCTCGTGTCCGTGTAGATCGTTCACCGCCTTGAAGTGGTCGAGATCAATGGCGATGACCGTGGCCGACTGCTGGTTTCGCCGGCAGAGCGCCAGCACTCGCTCTGCGACCATGATGAAGCCACGGCGATTGGAGAGGTTGGTCAATTCATCGGTCGCGGCCCGATCGACCAGCGCCAGCTCGCGTTCAATCATGCCGGCAAGGTCAACCAATACAGCGACGTCCTCGTCGCTGAATTCACGAGGCTCCCGATCGATCACGCAGAGTGTTCCGACCCGCGAGCGATCTGGGCCGTGGATCGGTTGACCGGCGTAGAACCGGATGTGCGGATTGCCGGCGACCAATGGATTGTCGTGGAAACGGGCATCTCTGAGTGCATCGGGTACAACCAGCGGCCCCTCTTGAAGAATGGCGTGCCCGCAGAACGAGACGTGGCGACTGGTTTCACAGGCCTCGAGCCCCTGGCGCGACTTGAACCACTGCCGGTCACGGTCCACCAGGCTGACCAATGCAATAGGCACCGATAGTGCCCGACACGCCAGCCGGGCGATGCGGTCGAACCGCTCCTCGGGCAGGGTGTCGAGGATGCACAGCGTCGTGAGCGCGCGCAGTCGTTGGGTCTCGTCGATGGGGGTCAGTGGGGCTTGCATGGCCAAGCACTCTCCGGGGTAACGACCCGGTATCGGCTCTAGAACGCCGGTCTTGAGCGGTGAGAGGTCGGTTTCCGCGTTAGGGTGGCCGATTGCCCCGTGACGCCATTCACAGATTCATCCTCGGACAGCTTCATCTCACAGCCGATCTGACATATTGTTCTGCGCGCGCCGAATGGTGAGCAGACCACGGCAATTTTTTAGGGAACGGGAATTCGGGGAGCTCAAACGATCTTGCCAAGTGCACCACTGCCGATCGATGAAGCCAGCCGCCTCGCAACGCTCCGAGCCTGCGACATTCTGGACACCGAGCCCGAACAGGCCTTTGACGAGCTGGTCGCGCTGGCCGTGCATATCACGGGCGCACCGATCGCGCTGATTGGCCTCGTGGATGAGTCGCGTCAATGGTTCAAGGCCAAGATCGGCTTGGATGCGTGCCAGGCACCTCGCGAACTAGCGTTCTGCGCCTATGCCATTTTAGAACCAAAGCCACTCATCGTTGAAGATGCTGCGCTGGATGCTCGATTTTCCGACAACCCCGTGGTCACGGGCGCTCCGGGCATCCGCTTCTATGCGGGATTTCCGTTGGATGCCGGCGACGGGCTGAGGCTCGGAACGCTGTGTGTCGTCGACTTTCACCCGCGACAATTGAGTCCCGATCAGGTTTCTGCGCTGCAGGCCCTGGCACACCAAGCCTGCGACCAACTGAAGTTACGGCGCGTGGTGCGTGACCTGAACGTCTTGCGCGCGCGTGAACAGGGTCTTGCCGATCGAAGTTTGGAGGCCCGCGCCAGCGAGTCCTTTCATATCGGTCAGATCCTGCATAAAGGTTTGGCTGCAGAACTCTCAGAGATCGCCGAGTCTCTCCAATCCTGTCGAACCGACGCCGCCAGCGTTGCTCCGCAGCTGAGCGCATCGCTCGAGCGCTCGCGCGAGCGAGTTACCGCCGCCGCCCATGATTGTCGCGCCGTGGCCCAGCGTTTCCGGGATTTCTCACTCCTCTCCCTGGGTTGGCTGAATTTCGTACGCGCTGACATCAAGCGACTCCAGGCGGAGCACGGCGTACAGATAGTGTTTGAGGATGGCGAAGATCCCGACCTGCTGCTCGAATACGCCGCAGCTCACCGCTTGGCTGAATTCGCTCATGCCGCACTATGCGCTGCCATTGAGCAGAGCGGCGCCCGGCAGCTGCGCCTGATGGTCGGCCGCCGTGGGTCAACTTTGATTTTGCGAATCCGTCACCTCGGTGGGCGCGATGGTACCGCCACTTCAACGGCGCATCCGAATTCGCGCATGCGTGTCCTTGCAGCGGGGCTGGGCTCCGTTGTTCGGGAATCCTCCGACGCGCCCTGGAACGAGCTGATACTGAGCGTAAATATGTCCTCGCCGATTCGGGCGCGGATAGAGGAAGCAGGCGGAACGCGATAAAATATGCTAAATGCATCCGGAACTAGCATATTGAGGTCGCCCGATAGGTGTCATTGGTAAGAGACCACTTGGTCAATCAGAGACCTTTGACCTTGGTGCTCATCAAAGTAGCATTTTTCGAAAACCCGAATTGCTCGTAAAGGGAATGCGCGTCTCGAGTCTGCAAAACCATCTGTGTCTGTTTGATCGCCGGGTGCGCTGCGATACAAGTCATCATCCATTTTCCGAGGCCTTGGCTGCGGCACTGCGTGTCGATCACGATATCGGCGATCCACGAGAAGACCGTGTAGTCGGTCACCGCTCGACCAAAGCCGATTTGTTCGTTGGAGCGCAGGAGCGCGAAGCACAGGGAGTGCTCGATCATCTTGGCGACCACATCCCGCGGTCGACGGATATTCCAATAGGTTTCCGCGAGGAGATCAAAGGTGCGATCGATGTTGATCCGGCTACGATCGTCCGTGATAACAAAATCGTCTCGGGTCCATTGCATTTGGGCACGGCCTATTGGGGATGATTGCAGAGTCATACTGCAACGTGGTGGTTGGTCACGCAATCTGTTCAAGTCATTCGAAAGCGGTGGCCACTGAAGGTTCTCGAAAGCGGGCATTGGTGAGCGTCAGGACCCAATGCACGGTCGCACCTGACGAAACAACCCGAATGGCCTGAAACGGGAGCACAATCAGCTGGTCGTCGGCCCAGGTCGGGCGCACCGGTGATCGGCTGAGAGTCAGCAGGGTTGCCGGGCAACGACCCATTTCAGAGAGGACAAAGGCATGATCAAGAACGAGGCTACCGGCCGCACCGACAGCGGCATGGAGCACTTCGGTTACAAAGAATCGCTTGATCGCAGCATCGGGGCGTTCGGCAGCTTCGCGGCCGGCGTCAGCTATATCTCGATACTCACCGGTACCTTCCAGCTGTTCTACTTCGGCTTTGGCACCGCCGGGCCGGCCTATCTGTGGTCCTGGCCGCTGGTACTCATCGGTCAGTTGGCAGTCGCGCTGTGCTTCATGGAGCTGGCAGCCAAATACCCCATCGCCGGATCGGTCTATAACTGGTCCAAGCTACTGGGCAGTCGGATCGTAGGTTGGTCTTCGGGCTGGCTGATGCTCACCGCATCGATTGTCACCCTGTCTGCGGTGGTACTTGCACTGCAACTCAATCTGCCGCGGCTGTGGAGCGGCTTCCAGATCTTCGGAGACGGTAGTGGTACCTACGACTTTGCCATCAACGCGGTGATTCTCGGCACGGTCCTGATCGTGTTCACCACCGTCGTCAATGCGCTCGGAGTGCGGTTGATGGTGATGATCAACAGCGCGGGCGTGTTTATCGAGCTGATTGCTGCCTGTCTCATAGCGATCATCCTGGCGCTCAATATCAAGCGCGGTCCCGAGGTGTTCTTCTCCGCCGACGGCTACGGTGCTGGCAACGGTGGGGGCTTCCTGGGCGCTTTCCTGGTGGCGTCGCTGGCCTCCGGATACGTGATGTACGGCTTTGACACCGCCAGCTCACTGGGTGAGGAGACCCTGGAGCCCCGTCGCACCGCTCCCCGCTCCATTCTGCGGGCCATACTGGCCTCGTTCGTCATTGGTGGTGCGATCCTGGTGTTCGCGGTCCTGTCGGCACCCAATCTGAAAGATCCGATGATTGGTAGCAGCAGCGGCGGCCTGCAGTACATCGTCGAGCAGGTGATGTGGGGTCCGCTCGGCAAGATTTTCCTGGTCTGCATCGTGGTCGCGGTGACGGTGTGCTCGCTGGCCGTGCACACCGCGGCCATCCGCCTGACCTTCGCCATGGCGCGCGATAACGCACTGCCATTCGGGGAGAAGCTCGCGCGGGTGAATCCCAGGACGCAGACGCCTATTGTTCCTGCCATCCTGATCGGCGTGATTGCCGAGCTGATCCTGGTCGTCAACATCGGACAGCCGAAAATCTTCACGGTGCTGACCTCGATTGCGATCATCATGATCTACCTGGCGTACCTGATGGTGACGGGCCCACTGCTGATGAAGCGCCTGCAACGGCAATGGCCCCCTGCCGATCTCAAAGCCGGTGGCTACTTCACCATGGGCAAGTGGGGAATGCTCGTCAACATCGTTGCGGTGCTGTGGGGCGTGGGGATGGCGCTCAACCTAGCCTGGCCGCGCGAAGCCGTCTACGGCGCGCCCTGGTACAACACCTGGGGTGCGTACGTCTACATCGCCGTGATTCTCGGAGCAGGTCTGTGGTGGTACGCCGTCAAGGGCCGCCATCACATCGGCACGCTGACGTCGCACGCGGTAACCACCAAGACTGTTGAACTGCAAGCGCATGTCTGACGCGGCATTCGAAGGGGTGATCGTTGGCGGTGGCCACTCACGACCGGCTGCCCCAATGTGCAACGCTGTCCAGGCCCGAAGCGCCGAGGCCGTGCTTGTTCCCGGTGAAACCCGGTCCGCATTCGTCATGGATGCGGTTTCTCGCACCATTGATTTTCGCAAATCCCAATAGGATTTCCTCGCGCGTGGCATGGTCAGCGCGGAGCGTGCGCGTACTAAAGGCGGTTACGTTCCCGCCGCAAAGGTGATCGCAGGACGGCACAAGTGAATTACGGAGCCCGTCTTACGGCGGCAGACTTCGGAGACCTCGGCCCGCTATGCCATTTTTTGCTCAAACGTGATTTGGGAACGGCAGAGCGTGCCCTCGCAGCAATCGAACGCCACCAGTTATTCCCACGGAATCGACAAGGAAAGACATGAGCAGCGACATTACGCGCCGGGATTTCATTGATGGAGTTGCCTGCGCCGTCATTGCCACTTCCGGTTTTCTGCCGGGGGCGGGATGGGCCGCTACCAAGGTCGAGTATCCCCCGGGCCTGACCGGCCTGCGCGGCAGCCGTGATGCCGACCTGGCGGTTGGCCATGCGCTGCGCGACGGCGCAAAGTTCAACGTTGACGACTACCCCATCAGCGAAGAAGTGGACTTTGCCGTGGTGGGCGCGGGTATCGGCGGGCTCGCGTCGGCATATTTTCTGCGCAAGGCCCGGCCGGCGGCCAGAGTGCTCATCCTGGACAACCACGACGAGTTCGGCGGCCATGCCCGGCGCAATGAATTCCACGTGGACGGGCGGCTGCTCATCGGTTATGGCGGCAGCGAATCGATACAGTCGCCCAAGTCGTACTGGAGCCCCACGGCACTGGGTTTGCTGACCGACCTGGGCGTGCGCCTGAAACGTTTCGAGCAGGCTATCGATACACCGCTCTACCCAGGGCTGGGTCTCTCATTTGGCGTCTTCTTCCCGCGCGAGACCTACGGACAGGACACGCTGGTCACCGGCGATCCGCAGCGCTCCCTGCCCACCGACATCCCCGCCGAGTTGCATCACGGCCGCCCCATCGCGCAGTTCGCGGCCGATTGCCCGCTGAGCGACACGGCGCGTAATGACCTGGTGCGCCTGCATACCGACACGCGCGATGTGATGCCGGGCATGGACGTAGCGGCCAGGATCGATACGCTGTACAGGATCTCGTACACGGAGTTCCTGGAGAAATACTGGAACCTCGATCCGGCGGTGGTGCGCCTGTTCAACTTCCGCCCCATCGACCTGTTCGCGTTGCCGGGACGGCTGCTCCCCGCGCTATATTTGGCCGGATCCGGCTACCCTGGTTTCCAGGGCCTGGGCCTGCCCGCAAACAAGGACGTGGCGGCGGAGCTGGAGCCCTACATCCATCACTTTCCCGACGGCAATGCGTCCATCGCCCGTCTGCTGGTGCGCCGCCTGATGCCGCGCGTCGCGCCGGGCACGAGCATGGAAGACATCGTCACCGCCAAATTCGACTATGCCCAGCTGGACCGCGTGCGCAGCCCGGTCCGCTTGCGTCTGGATAGCACAGTGGTGCAGCTGCGCAATGACAGGGGCGGCGTAGACGTTTTGTATGTGCGCGCGGGCGAGGTGCGGCGCATCCGCTGCAAGAAGGCCATCTATGCCGGCTTCTACGCCATGTTGCCTTACCTGTGCGCGGACGTGCCGGCGGCCCAGCGCAGCGCGCTGGCGCTGGGCGTGCGCTCGCCGCTGGTTTACATCACCGTGGCCGTGCGCAACTGGCGGCCGTGGGTGAAGCGGGGCGTGCACTACATCAATAACCCGACGGGCTTCTACAGTGTTGCGAAGCTCGACTACCCCGTGAGCCTGGGCCAGTACCGCTTCGCCAAGACGCCCGACGAGCCCATCCTCATCCATCTATCGCACACCCCCCACGCGCGCCCCAGCCCCTGGCCGACCGCCGCGCCGAGGTGCGCGCGGCACGCCAGGTGCTCTACACCCGGCCCTTCTCGGAATTCGAAGCAGCGCTGCGCGACGAACTCACACGCATGCTGGGGCCGGGGGGATTCGATGCGGACCGGGACATTGCCGCCATCACCATCAACCGCTGGGCACACGGCTACGCCTACGACATCAACCCGCTGGCAGATCCCAATGCGCCGGAGAACCTGCCGGAAGTGGCACGCGCCGCGATCGGCAATATCAGCGTGGCGGGGTCCGATGCGGCGTGGACGGCGTATGCGCACGCGGCAATTGATGAAGCGCAGCGGGCGGCAGCTGAAGTGCAGGTCTAGCTACTACACCTGGTTTGGCAGAATTGGCTGCGATTGCACTCGGCCATGGGTAAATAAGAGACCGATCCCGGCGCCCCGCCTCGGCTAGAATGCCGCCCCCCATAATGGCGCCAGATTAGTCGACACCCATGCTTGCCACCTCCAACGTCGCGATCCAGTTTGGCGCCAAGCCACTGTTCGAACAGGTCACCGTCAAGTTTGCCGATGGCAACCGTTATGGCCTGATCGGCGCCAACGGCTGTGGCAAATCGACGCTCATGAAAATTCTTGGCGGCGAGCTGGAGCCCAGTGCCGGCGATGTGATGCTGCAGGCCGGCATGCGCCTGGGCAAGTTGAACCAGAACCAGTTCGGCTATGAAGACGAGCGCGTGCTCGATGTCGTCATGCAGGGGCACCGGGAGATGTGGCTGGCGATGCAGGAGCGCGACCGCATCTATGCCATGCCTAAGGCCAGCGACGAGGAATACATGCGGGCGGCGGAGCTGGAGGGCAAGTTCGCCGAGTACGGTGGCTACACCGCAGATGCCCGCGCCGCCAGTGTGCTGCTGGACGCCGGCATTCCCGAGGCACTCCATCTCGGGCCGATGCGCGAAGTGGCGCCAGGCCTGAAGCTGCGGGTGCTGCTCGCGCAGGCGTTGTTTTCAAAACCCGACGTGCTGCTGCTGGATGAGCCCACCAACAACCTCGACATCCATTCCATCAGCTGGCTGGAGCGCGTGCTCAACGACTATGACGCCACCATGGTCATCATCAGCCACGACCGGCACTTTCTCAATCAGGTTTGCACGCACATTGCGGATCTGGATTTCCGCCAGCTCAATATCTATCCCGGCAACTACGACGATTTCATGCTGGCATCGACCCAGGCGCGTCAGCGGGTCGAGGCTGCGAATGCCAAGGCCAAAGACCAGATTTCGGATCTGCAGGAGTTCGTGCGGCGCTTCTCGGCCAATGCCTCGAAGGCACGCCAGGCCACCTCGCGTCGCAAGCAGATCGAGAAAATCAAGGTTACCGAGATCAAGCCATCCTCCAGGCAGAACCCCTACATTCGATTTGAGCAGGGCAAGAAGCTGTACCGCTCGGCGGTCACCGTTGAAAAGCTCTGTTTCAGCTATCCGGACTCGGCCAGCGCCGTGCTGCGCAACGTCAACTTCGCCATTGAAGCCGGCGAACGGTTGGCGATCATCGGACCCAACGGCATCGGCAAGACCACGCTGATGCGCATTCTGGCCGGCGAACTTTCACCCTCCGCCGGACGCCTCAGCTGGGTCGAGAACGCCCAGTCGGGCTACATGCCACAGGATCCGCAGGCCGAGTTCGCGACCCGAATGGATCTTTTTTCCTGGATGTCGCAGTACACCGGCAAGGCGGACGACGAGCAGATCGTGCGTGCGACGCTGGGCCGATTACTATTTTCTGGCGACGAAACAAAAAAGCCGGTCACGGTGCTCTCGGGCGGCGAGAAGGGCCGGATGATTTACGGGAAATTGATTCTCACCAAACCCAACGTACTGTTGCTGGATGAGCCGACCAACCACATGGATATGGAGACCATCGAGTCGCTGCAGATCGGCCTGGAAAAATATCCGGGCACGCTGGTCTTCGTGTCACACGATCGCGAGTTCGTTGGCGGCCTCGCCACGCGCATTATCGAGCTGCAAGCGGATGGCAGCATCGCCGATTTCAGGGGCACCTACGACGAATATCTCAAGTCGCAGGGGATCGAGGGCTAGCGGGTCGCGGGTAAAGGCGTCGCCTTGCGACGACCCTCGGCGCCTGGCGCGACGCGACGCGACGCGCTGCGCCACACGGATGACAGGCGCGGTATGATCTCGCATTCGCGAGCAACATCATTGAGCAGAGAGTTAACGCATGAAAAACCATTACCGCGCACTGGCGCTGTGCCTCGTATTAGGGCTGGTTGGTGTCGCCACAGCGCGAGCCACCGAAGCTCCGTGGGTAACGCGCAGCAACGAAAATGCCAGGGTGCTGCTGCAGGTTCTGGCCCGCTACAGTCCCGAAACCGCCAGTCAGCTCGGGGTCGACGGCTTTGACGAAGCGATTACTGATCTGTCGCGCGATCAGTACGAGCCGCAGCAGGCGGATTTGGCCGCCGCCATCGCCGGGTTTCGCCAGCGTGCCGCCAGCGAGACCGATCCTAAAGTCCGTCAGGATCTGCAGATACTGATTGGCGCAGCTGCCGATAACGTCTCGAGCAATGCCGTCAACCGCAAGTATCTGTGGCCGTTCATCGACGTCACGGGGCTGGTGTTTGGTGTCGTTCAGCAGACGCTCGACCCGCGTGTGCCGCTGGTCCGCCAACAGTCGATCGCAGTGCGCCTCAGTCAATACGCGGGGCTGGCCAAAGGCTACCGGCCGGTCAGCGAACTCGCCAAAGAGCGGACACTGGAGCGCATCCACGCCGATTCGACGCTGCTCGGGCCTTTTCGCGGTGAAGTCGAGCAAGCTATTGGCGATTTGCCCACCTACCTGAGCGGCATCAAGGATCTGCTCACCAAGAGCAAGGTCAAGGGTTGGCAGCGCAGTTACACCTTACTCGCGCAACAGCTAAACGATTATAACGGCTGGCTCAAGAGCGAGATCCTGCCCAGGGCACGCACCGATCATCGGCTGCCACCGGAAGTTTACGCCGACAACCTGCACCAGTATGGCGTCGACATTCCGCCCGAGGAGTTGATCGCGAAGGCACTCACTTCGTTCGCCGAGATTCGTAATCAGATGACGATCACGGCGGGCCTGGTCGCAAAGCAGCGTGGCCTGGCCAACGCTGACTATCACGCGGTGATCGCCAAACTCAAGGAGCAGCAGATCCCCGCGGATCAGGTGCTGCCGTTGTACAAGCAACGCCTGGGCGAAATTGAGGCGGCGATTCGCGCGCAGCACATCGTTTCGCTGCCGGAGCGGGCGGCCTCGATCCGTGTTGCTACGCCAGCCGAAAACGCCCAGCAACCGGCGCCGCATATGAGCCCGCCACGGCTCATTGGCAACAATGGCGAGTACGGTGAATTCGTGCTGGCCACAGGCGTGAGCGCTGACGCCTCCGGTAAAGGGCTCAGCTACGATGACTTCTCACACCAGGCTGCAGTATGGACGCTGACGGCGCACGAGGCGCGTCCAGGCCACGAATTGCAGTTTGCGAAGATGATCGAATCTGGTGTGTCCACGGCGCGCGCGGTGTTTGCGTTCAACAGTGTGAACGTGGAGGGCTGGGCGCTGTACGCCGAGGCGGAAATGCAGCCCTATGAGCCGCTCGACGGGCAGCTGTTTGCACTCCAGGCGCGTGCCCAACGGGCGGCGCGCGCGTTTCTCGATCCTATGGTCAACATGGGGCAGATTGCGCCCGAGGAGGTCAAGAGTTTCCTGATGGACGAAGTCGGCCTGTCCGCGGGCATGGCGACGCAGGAGATGCAGCGCTACGTGTTCCGGGCCCCAGGCCAGGCGACTTCATATTTCTATGGTTATCAGCGCCTGATGGAGACTCGCCAGGCCGCACAGCTCGCGCTGCGCAGTCACTTCGACCGCCTGGCCTTCAATGACTTCGTGTTGGCACAGGGCTTGTTGCCACCCAGGCTGCTGCGCAGTGCGGTGATGGAAGAATTTGTACCGGCACAGCACTAATGGTCTGCTATTTGCCCGAGCCGGCGCAGCAGCGGCGTGATCGTCAGGCCCTGCGCGAATATTGAAAAAGCCACGACCGCGAAGGTAATGGTGATGATGGCATCGTGATGGGGAAGATTGCCGGGCAATGCCAGGGCCAGTGCCAGGGCCAGAGCGCCGCGCAATCCGCCCCAGACAAGTATGTGCTGGTGTCGGCCGTCAACCTTGAGTGGACCACGGGCAAATACCGCACACAGAGGATAGATCGCCGCCGCGCGGCCCACGGTCACCAGCGCGATGGCCACCAGTGCCGACAGCCACAGGTCGCTGAAATGCTGCTGGGCCTCCTCGGCGCCGATCAGAAGAAAGATCAGCGAATTGGCGATGAACGCGACGTATTCCCAGAATGGCACCAGTGCCTGGCGGCCGGCATCCGAGATAACAGGCGAGCTGCGGTAGTTGCCGACGACCAGGCCAGCGGTGAGTGAGGCGAGTACGCCGGAGAGGTGGAAGTGCTCGGCCACAAAGAACGAGCCGTAGGCAGCCAGGGTCGTAAAGGTAATTTCGACCAGATAATCCGGAGTTCGTCCCGCCAGGTACATAAACACAAAACCAGCGCTGGCGCCGACCAGCGCACCGCCGACGATCGTCAGCAGCAGGGCGCCGGCGATCGAGCCAACGCCGTGCTGGCCACCTGAGAGGAAGCCGAGCGCCGCGACGAACATGACTGCAGCGGTACCGTCATTCAGCAGGCTTTCGGCTTCGATGAGCAGGCGCAGGCGTCCATGCACGCCGGCTTCCTTGAACGTTGCGATGACGGAGACCGGATCGGTCGCCGCGATCAACACACCAAAGACGATGGCGCTACTCCATTCCCAGTCCAGGGCATAGTGCATGCCGACGGCGGTGACCGCCGCCGCCACCACAACGCCGAGCGTCGCCAGCAGCCCCAGCACCGGCAGATCTTTCTTGAATTCCCGCCAGTCGATGAACAGTGCCGCTTCGAACACCAGCGGCGGCAGAAATACCGAGAAGATCAGGTCCTTTGACAGATGCCATTGAATATGAACTTTGAAGAAATAGAGGCCCATGCCGGCCAGCACCAGGCCCACGGTATAGGGCAGACGCAAGCGACGCATGAGCATCGCGACCAATGCGGAGACAAACAGCAGAAAGCCGAGCTGTGATAGATCTGATGCCATGGAATATGAGGCGGCTAAACGCCGAACAGCCGGCCTGGCTAAGGCCCCGGTGGAACCGTAGTCGGGTTCTTGCGCTTGGCCGGGTCGCTGCTGGCATCGCCGCTGGGTTCATCACCCACGGGAGCGCCGGGTTTGGCGTCCGTTTTCTGGTCCGCAGCGGCCGGTACGCTTTGCGCTGCATGATCGGGCAGATATAGGGGGCCCTTCTGACCGCAACTGGCAGCACCCAGCAACGCAACAATAGCCGCAGCGATACGCAGTGGGTGGCAAGTGCGGTCAGTGAGAATATTCATCGCGGTCTTCACGCCTGCACCATCGGCAGTGTGCGCGCGGCGCGCAGTGCCAGCCAGCCGCGCGCCACTCGATAGATTACCCATACACCCACGAGACCAAATCCGACCCAGGCGGTGAGTACACCGAGACCCATCAACAATATAAGTGGCGCTGAGATCAGCAGGGTAATCACCAGGCCCAGCAGCGCAAACCAGAAGGTACGGATCTGCCAGCTGAAGTGTGATTCGAGGTAGCTGCCGCGCGCTTCATGGCGGCGCGCGAAATTCATGATCACGGCGACAATTGACGGCAATCCGAATACGAAGCGACCCGCGACGCTGCCCGAAGTAAGCAGACCGGTTAACACGGCAAACGAGTGTAGAGCGTAGATCAGGTGCGTATAGCTGACGAGCCCGCTGGCGGGTTGCGGTTGCGCCTGGTTGCTGTGGGTATCGATCATGATGTCTTCAATTGCGCGGCAACCCGCCGGTAGGCTTCGCGAAACGGGATGCCCTCTTTCAGCACCAGGGCGTAGGCTTCGCTGGCGGCGTGTATGGCTGGATCAAGGTGTATCTGCTCCGACCGGAATTGCAGGCCATCAAGCGCCGGCACGACAATATCCAGGCTCTGCCGGCACAGATCGATGCTGCGAAATAATGGGACCTTGAGCAATTGCAGGTCGCGCTGATAACCCGAGGGCAACTTGGCACAGAGTGCCAGTGCCTCGGTCAGGCAGGCCAGGGCGCTCGCGGAACGGCCGCGCAGCAGTTCGAAGACATCCGGGTTGCGCTTCTGCGGCATGATCGATGAGCCAGTGGTGAAGGCCTCTGGCAGCGTGACGAAGGCGAATTCCTGAGTGTAGAACAGCAGCAGATCGGCAGCCAGTCGACCCAGATCCTGCATCGTCAGGGTAATTTCAAACAGCAGTTGGGCCTCGGCTTTGCCGCGCGAAAGTTGCACCGCGGTGACCGGTTCGTGGGTGCTCTCGAAGCCCAGGGCGCGCGTGGTTGCGGCGCGATCGAGCGGCAGGCCGGGCGTGCCGTACCCGGCGGCAGACCCCAGGGGGTTGCGGCCCGCGCGGCGCATGACGGTACGTAGCCCGGCGGCATCGTCGCGCAACTCAGCGGCGAAACCGCCGGACCACAATGCCACCGAACTTGGCATGGCCTGTTGCATATGGGTATAGCCGGGCAGGGCGACTTGGCCCTGTCTTTGCGCCACTCGATCCAGGGCCGTGGCGGCGGCTTCCGCGCCCAGCGCCAGTGATTCGCTGGCTTCCCGCAGGTACAGGCGCAAGGCCGTCAGCACCTGATCATTGCGCGAGCGTCCCAGATGTATGCGACCACCAGCGGCACCGATGCTGGCTGTCAGGCGTTTTTCCAGCGCCGTCTGGCCGTCTTCGTCGGCGAGCTCGATATGCCACTCGCCACGGGAGTGCGCAGCGCCGAGGGCACTGAGGCCGGTTTCAATGGCCTGCAGATCGGCGCCCGTGAGCAGGTTCTGCGCGTGCAACATGTGCGCATGTGCGATCGAGGCGCGCACGTCGTGGCGCACCAGGCGTTCATCGAGCGCGTAGTCCTCGCCGGCGGTGTACTGCAGCACGCGTTCATCGAGCGGTGCGCCTTTGTCCCAGAGTCTGCTCATGTGGCCTCAGCAGCGGTAGTGGTGGCAATCATAGCTGTGCGCGCGACGCCAGTCGCGCCAATGTCCAGGGCTGCAGCCTGTTTGCAAAAGAAAGAGTATTATAGTATTCTTCCATTTGAAAGGAGGCCGCATGTCCCAGTCAGAACTCCGGGAAACCCATACTGCCGCGCCGGTCGCGCTGGGCGACGCGGCCCGCGTCTTGTCCGGTGCGGTGCTGCGCAGCAGCGAACTGCTGGGACTGTCGCGCGCCGCACTGGCCCGCGTCCTCGGCGTCAGTGAGGCCGGGGTCTCGCGCCTGGCCAAAGGCGCGCGCGCCATTGACCCCGCCAGCAAGGAGGGTGAGCTGGCCCTGCTGCTGGTGCGCCTCTACCGCTCGCTTGATGCCCTGGTAGGCAACGATGCCGCGCAGCGACTGCGCTGGCTGGAGGGTTACAACCGCGGCGTCAATGGCCGGCCGGTGGAACTGATCGAGCGCGCCGAGGGCCTGGCCGGCGTGGTTGCCTATCTTGATGGCATGCGCGCGCCACTGTGAGCGGCTTGTGGCAGGGGGCGTGGTTCGCCGGGCTGCGCTCGCGCAGTGCCCTGCTATGGCGCGGGGTCGAGGCGCAGCATCTCATTGCCACGCTGCGGCTGACTGAAACTGCCGCCGATCATCGCCTGCTCGAAGAACTGCTGGAACGCAGCAAGCCGCCGCTCCCACAGCATGCACACTCGCGCCACTATCTGCTGACGACGCCGTTTCGCTATCGCTCGCCCGTGGCCTCGCGCTTTCGTCGGGCGCAGGAGCCCGGCGCCTGGTACGGCGCCGAGGAGCTGCGCACCGCCTGTGCCGAAGCGGGTTACTGGCGCTGGCGCTTTCTCAATGACAGCGATGGCCTAATTTCGCAGGCGCTACACACGACACACAGTTTCTTTCGAGCGCAGGTGCGCGGCCGCTGCCTCGATCTGACGCGTGCGCCCTGGAACACGGCACAGCAAAACTGGCGCGATCCGCGCGACTACGGCGCCTGTCACGAACTCGCCGCCGCGGCACGCGCGCAGCGCGTGGCCTGGATCCGCTACCAGTCGGCACGCGTCGAGGCGGGCATCTGCGCCGCCGCATTCGAAGCCGCAGCGCTTACCCTAAGCCGCACCTCACCCATGCAGACCTGGGTGTGCCGCAGCACCCAGAGCGGCGTGCGCCTGCAGCGCTCGGGTGCGGCGGGCGAGAGTTTCGAGTTCGATGCCGCAACCTGGGTCTAGCTTCAGGCCGGCGATTGCTGCTCGGCTGTGGTCAGCGCCTTGATGTCGGCGACGATCAGCGTACCGGTGCCTTCATTGGTGAACACTTCGGTAAGAATGCTGTCAGGCGCGCTGTAGGAAATGACATGCACGCGGCGCACGCCACCGCGAATCGCGTCTTCGATGGCTTTGACCTTGGGCAACATGCCATCGACAATCTTGCCGGCATCGCACAGGCGCTTCAGTCCGGCAAGATCCGTGTACGACACCACCGAGCCTGAATCGGCGACGTTGTCGAGAATGCCCTGCGCACCAGTGCACAGAATCAGTTTTTCCGCCTGCAACGCGGCGCCGATGGCGGCCGCCACCGTATCGGCATTGATATTGAGCAGCTGGCCACGCTCATCGGCCGAGAGCGGGCTGATCACCGGCATCAGGCCATTGTCCAGGTGTTTGCGAATCACGCTGGTGTCAATGCGATCGATGTCGCCGACGAAACCGAAATCGACGGTTTCCGTATCGGTGGGCTTGAGCTTCACGGGCGGGCGGCGATGAGCGCGCACCAGGCCCGCGTCCACTCCGGAGAGCCCAACGGCGTCGATCGCCTGCTCGCGGCAGATGGCGAGGATGCGCGTGTTGATGAGACCATTGAGCACCATTGAGGTGGCATCGATGGCATGCTCATCAGTGATGCGTCGCCCCTGCACCATGCGTGTGGGCACGCCCAGCGCCTCAGTCAACTCGGTGAGCTGCGGGCCGCCGCCGTGCACCATGACCACACGCACGCCGAGACTATGCAGGATGGCAATCTGCTCGATCAGCGAGCGTGTCATTGCGGGGTCGCCGAATATGGCGCCACCCGCCTTGACTACGAAGACTTTGCCTTTGTAGAGCCGGATGTAAGGTGCCGCGGCGCGTAGCGCGCTGATCGTGGCCAGCTGGTCGGCCCGGTGCATGATCATGGTGGGTGCTCCTGGCGCCTAAGTCTGGGAAAGTAACAGTCGATGCAGCACAGCCATCTGTGCCGGCAGCCGGTTGTAGGCCTGGCGCAGCACGACGCTGCGTGGTCCATCGAGCACTTCATCGGCAATGGCGCAATTGCGCCGCACCGGCAGGCAGTGCATCAGGCGGCAGTCGACGGCGGCGCGCTCGAACCAGTCGCTGCGCACGCACCAGTCCTGATAACCGCGTCGCAGTTCCCAATCGCCTGCTTCGTCGCCATAGTGAGTGGTTGAACCCCATTCCTTGGCGTAGATCACCTGCGCACCACTCAGTGCATCGGCGCGCTCGCTGGTTTCGCGCAGTGAACCGCCGTTGGCTGCAGCGGCGGCGCGCGCCCGCGCCATGACGGGTTCGGGCAGCGCGAAGCCTTCCGGGCGCAGCACCACGACTTCCATGCCACGCCTGGCCGCCATCTGTACGGTCGCTGCCGGTACTGCCAGTGGCAATGCTTTGGGATGCGATACCCAGCTGAGCACAAATTTCGCACGCGGCGGCAGAGCCATCTCGTCGAGCGATTTCCAGTCAGCGAGCGCCTGGCAGGGATGGTTCATGGCTGATTCAAGATTGATCAGCGGTCGCGCCACCAGCGCGGCCATGGCGTTGAATCTCTTGTCCGCCAGATCGTAGACTAGATCTTTGCCCTCGGCGAAGGCGCGAATGCCCAGTACGTCGCAGTAGGAGGCCAGCACCGGTAAGCCTTCGCGGATATGTTCGGCGGCGGCGCCATTCATGACTTCGCCATCACGCGTCTCAAGTTGCCAGGTGCCCTGGCCAGGGGTGATGACGAAGGAGGCGCCACCGAGACGCGCCATGCCGGCCTGAAAGGAGGCGAGCGTGCGCAGCGAAGGATTCAGGAATAGCAGCCCCAGCACCTTGCCGACCAGCGCCTGAGGCTCCGGGTGGCGTTCCAGTCGCCTTGCCAGCGCCAGCAGTTCCAGCACCTGTTCGCTACCAAGTTCCGCCAGATCGACAAAGCGTTTCATTGCGCCGCGCTCACGTCCAACCTGCCGCCGGCGCCGTCAGGCCGGTAGCTTCAGGAAGCCCCAGCAGCCGATTGAGCCATTGCACCGCACCGCCGGCTGCGCCCTTGGTGAGATTGTCGACCACGCTCATCACCACCACCGTGCGGCCATCGCTTGCGGCGCTGAGGCGCGCATAATTGCTGGCGACGATTTCCTTGAGGTGCGGTGTTCGCTCGCTCACCTGTACAAAAGGCGAGTGAACGTAGAAATCGCGTAGCTGTGCATTGAGCTGTGCGGCATCGAGCGGCTGCTTCAGCACTGCCTGCACAGTGGCGTGTATGCCGCGCGCAAACGGGCCCGAGTGCGGCACGAAGGCGAAGTGGGCGGCCACGCCGCTCGCGCTCAGTGCACAGGCGGCAATTTCCGGCGCGTGGCGGTGAGCCAGAGCGTTGTAGGCGTACAGATCACTGTGCCGCGTCGGGTGATGTGTGCCGTCGGCGGGTTTGCGTCCCGAGCCGGTACTGCCAGTAATGGCAGCGACAAATACCTGCGGTTCGATCAGCCCGAGCGCGAGCAGTGGTACAGCGGCCAGCAGGGTGGCCGTCGACAGACAGCCTGGATGCGCAACGTGCGTGGTCTTGAGGGTGCGCAGGTGCTCGGGGACCGCACAGGAAAATTGTGCCAGGCGAGCCGGCGCTCCGTGCGGGTGTGCGTATGCCGCTTCGTAGGCCGCGGCGGTGGCGAAACGAAAATCCGCAGAGATATCCACGACGCGAGGCGCGTTGCCTGCGACTGCCGCGATAGTGAGCAGCCTGTCGATCAACGCTGCCGAGACACCGTGCGGCGCCGCCGCGAGAATGGCGGGCTTCTTCTCGCGACGCATCAGTGCCTCAATCTGCGCCTGCGATTTGAATGTCAGGTCGGGGTAAACGCTTGCCAGATGCGGAAACGCCGCCGCCACGGGCTCACCCGGGCTGCCATCCGACATGATGCCAGCAAGCTCGAGCTGGGGATGCGCCGCGATCAGGCGCAGCAGTTCGCCGGCCACATAGCCGCTACCGCCGAGGACAATGGTTGGCACCCTGCTCACGATATCTATTCGGCGGCGCCGACCGCCGCTGCACGCGCACCCAGGCCCACGGCATCGATGATGGCGTCACCCAGGGCGGCTGGGTTGCTGATGGCGTTGCAGGCCGGCACATTCATCTGCTGGCGAATGATATCGACGCCCACCTGGTTGTCCGTGGCCGGCCCCGTGACCATGCAGGGATCAACCTTGAAGCGCTCACGCAGCAGTTTCACGCCACCCCAGGCTGCGACCGGATCATTGGCCGAGAGCACCAGGCCGGTGAGCGCGCGGCGTATATCCTCGCCGTTGAGGATGGCATCGACGCCGTAAGTGCCCAGCAGCCCGTCGCCGAGTTCGAAGACGATGACATCGGGTTTGCCGGCTGCCAGATCGGTCAGCATGGTGCGCGTCAGCGCCGGCCCGGTGCGCGCTGAAGTAGTGACGACACCGAGGTCGGTGAAGATCATGGATTTGCGCGCACCGGCATCTTCAAAAGCCATGATGTCGCGCCGCAAGGAAACGCCGGTGGCTTTAAAAGCGTCGACAATGAGCCCGCGATGACGCATGCGCGAAATGATGGCCGCCGCCGCTGCCGTCTTGCCTGCTTCCATGCAGGTGCCGGCCAGCGCCACCACCGGCACGCCGCGCACCTCGAGCGTGGCCTCGTAGTTGAGCTTGCGGTAGCCGACGCGCGCCGGCACGCCGATGCGCTCGCCCAGATACGGAAACTGCAGCACCACGCCGAGCACCCGGCAATCGAAGGGCTTGCCCTTGTCGGGTGTGGCCGAATCGCAGATGCCCATGACGCCGCCAATATTGAGCATCTGAATGATGTCGCCGGGTTTGAGCGCTTCCGGCACGTGACCCGAATAGCCAAACAGTGCCTTGCGGGGCCCAAGTGCGCCGACCACGATATCGCCGCGCGCGACTTTGGCCATGCGCCCACTGGTCAGCTCAAGCGTGTTGTAGGTCGATTTGTTGTTGAGAATTTCGGCAACAATGACCACGCCTTCCTCGGCGGGAATCTCAGCGCTGATGCGCAGCTCGCGGCCGAGCGCGCAGGCCTGCGTAATGGAGGCAACCTTGTCGACTACTACGCTTTTCATTTGCGCGCTTGCTCCGCCGCGGCCAGCTCGCCAGCGCGTGCATGAAACACGCCGGTCAATGCGGCAATCTTCGAGAAGCCCAGGGCGTCGGCCGGCGTCCACTCGCCAGCGGCTTCGCCATAGACGCCTTTCGAGGCTGCCAGCAGCGAATAGGGTGATTCGACCCCTTCAATAAAGACAGTGCCCGGACGCAGCAGTACATGCACGTCGCCGCTGACGCGTTGCTGCGAGGAGAGCAGCAGCGCCTCGATATCACGGCACACCGGATCGAGCAGCTGGCCTTCGTGCACCCAATCACCGTACGGCAGGGCGACGCTTTCCTTGATGCGCTGCTGGCGCGCCGTGAGCACCAGCTTTTCCAGCTCGCGATGCGCGCTCAGCAACACTTCGGCGGCGGGCGCTTCGAAGGCAACGCGACCTTTGGTGCCGATGATGGTGTCGCCCAGGTGTATGCCGCGACCAATGCCGAATGGTGCCGCCACTTCTTCCAGCCGCTCGATGAGCGCCACGGCGGCCAGCGCTTTGCCATCAAGGCCGACTGGTCGGCCCTGTTCAAAGTGCAGCGTATGATGTTGTGGTAGCGCCGGGTTCTCGAAGGCATTTCTGGACAGCACCCAGGCACTTTCCGGAATGCTGCCCTTGGAGGTCAGCGTTTCCGTGCCACCTATGGTCACGCCCCACAAGCCGCGATTGGTGGAATAGGCCGCGCCGTAGGCGGGCACCGGGAGTTGGCGCGCCTGCAGGTACTCAAGCTCATCGCTGCGCCTGAAGGCGTGATCGCGCACCGGCGCGATGATTTCCAGAGCGGGCGCCAGCGTACGCAGCGCCACTTCAAAGCGCACCTGATCATTGCCCGCCGCCGTGCAGCCATGCGCGATCAAATGGCTGCCGAGCTTGTGTGCCATGTGCGCGATGGTCTGCGCCTGCATGACACGCTCGGCGCCAACGCACAGCGGATAGAGCTGGCCACGGCGCACATTACCCATGATGAGAAAACGCAGCACCTGCTCGAAATAGTCGGCCCGTGCATCGATCTGATGATGCGCCACCGCTCCCAGGGCGAGCGCCCGCTCGCGCAACAGGATGGCGGCGGCGGCGTCGATGCCACCGGTATCGACTGTGACCGTGATCACTGGCCGCTGATAATGCTCGGCCACCCAGGGCACGAGAAACGAGGTATCCAGGCCGCCGGAATAGGCCAGCACAATCGGCTCTGCGCCCGCATGGATAGTCTTGTTCATGATTCAGATGCCGAACAGCTCGTGCAGTCGTGCCAGCAGGCGCTGCTGCGCGCGCGGCGCAGGCGTAGCGATAAAAATCGTGTCATCGCCCGAAATAGTGCCCACCACCTCGGGCCACTCCGCCTTGTCGATGGCAACCGCGACACTTTGCGCCGCGCCGGTGCTGGTGCGGATGACGGTAAGCGAGGCGCCCGCCGGCTTTACAGTGCGCACAAACTGGGCCAATGCGCCAAAGTTACCGTTGGCATGGGCGGTGTCGGCGGAGGGTGGCAGATAACGACCACTGGCCTTGAGCACGCCGAGCTCGCGCAGGTCGCGGCTCACCGATGATTGCGTGACTGCAAAGCCCTTGCGTTTGAGCAGCTGCGTCAATTCCGCCTGGCCGCGTACTGCGCTGGCGCGCAGGATATTCAGGATCGCCTCGCGCCGGCTCTGCAGGTGATGATCGTGGAGCATTCTCGTCTCTGCATAAATATGCGCACATGATGCATAAAAATGCAGAGGTGGTCAAGGCCCTGGTGCGGGACGTGGTACCTGGGGTGTAAAGTGCCGCTAGTGGCGTTGGCGCCAGGCAGGTCGGCGTGTTCAATCGCCACTCCGTTCACCGGGAGTAATCATTGTGCTGCTGGGATTGCGTACCGCTATCTATCCGGCCCCCGATCTGGTGCGCGCCAAGGCCTGGTACCGCGACTTACTGGGCGTCGAACCGTACTTCGATCAGCCCTTTTACGTGGGCTTCGCAGTGGGCGGTTTTGAGCTCGGTCTGCTGCCGGATGGCCAGCCTGGCGCCGCCGGGCCGCAGCCGCTCTGGGGAGGGAGCCATGCTGATAGCGCCTGGCAGCGACTGCTGGCGCTGGGCGCCACGGCGCCAGAGCCGCTGCGCGATGTGGGTGAGGGCATTCGCGTCGCGGCAGTGCTCGATCCCTTTGGAAATCGACTTGGAATTATCGAGAATCCGCACTTTAGTCCCGCTGCCGTGCGCCGGTTGTGGACCCAAGATGTCGCGGAACCGGGCGAAATCGAATTGCTGGACGAAAAGTAAGTGGAAGTCTCAGGAAACGTGGGTTGGTCGTCTGGCCCTTACCGAGTGACTGGTGTGGCGGGTGTTGAAGTGGCGACAGGGAGCTTCATGGCGACTTGGCGAAAGATCAACGGAAAGTGGTTTAATGTTCAGGAAATTTGGAACAACGACCGCCTTTCGGCGCCAGTAGCACCCGCCAAGTGACCTGCGGGCACTCACAATGCTGAGCGTCACCGGCTGAGCTCAAGTGTGCGACTAATTCGGTCGATTACCTGTTTGAGCTGAGCTTCGCTTATCGTGCCGAGCCTGGTCGCGTCCGACGCATCAATCGTCGCGATTTTCGCAGTGCGAATCACGGACGGTGCAGGAAGCCCCGCGCGTGAAAGAGTACTAATAGTAACATCGCTGAGCCAGCCTCGATTTTCAGCGCTCGTTATCATAACGACCCAGATCAAATTGTGTCTCTGTTGCAGGTCTGGCATAGAAACCACGAGGGCGGGGCGCGATTGCCGGGTTGATTTGTCCGTGTATGGGAACGGAACTTTGACGACGTCACCCTGGCTAAAGGTCGCCATACGCCTTCCGGTCCGCCGCCGAATCCCACTCGCCAAACGTTCGGAATGGGTCATCGCCCTCAGAGACGTGGCGAGCCTTCATGAGGAGCACTCGCTCTCCGCGGATTTCGTAAACAAGTTCGTCCCCTTCCTTGAGTTTCAACGCAGACCGAATTGGCTGTGGAATCGTCGTTTGAGCCTTGCTCGTCAATTTGCTGGTGATCACGGGCCCCCCGAAGTAAGGAGAATCCTTACAGTATGGAAGTTCCTTACCAGAGTCAAGTCGCACTCGGTCAAGAAATATCTCGTGGAAAGTCAGGTTTCTCACCCGATTTTATGGCGATCCGATGCTAGGTGCTAAGACGGCCTGCAAAGCTAGACGGTTGACTTGGCAGCCAAAAAGCAGTCACTCGCCACCGGTGGCTCAGGTTAAGGATTAATCCGACGCCTGCCCCAATGCGCAAGCGTTTCCGGGCCCGGCTGGGCTGGTGGGCAGGCGTTGGATAATCCTCCAGGGAGGAAACCGCGAAGAGGTACTGACGCCGGTCAGTAGGAGCGATGGGCTATGGGGATTTGAACGAGCGCGGCGCGGTGTGAAGTGGCGGTGGCATCGGCGAGCACGACGCGCACGGCGATGAAGTGTACGGCAGGGATGGGCAAGGACACGCCGAGTGATCGGTGGTGAGTGCCTGTGATGGGTGGTTTTCTGGGCATAGCCATAGGCTTGGGTGTCAGCACTGTTGGGCGAAGTGCTGGCGGTGTTGCGCGCGAGGAGCGAGGTGCGCTCATGGTGAGGCGCGCAAGGTTGGCGGCGCGCGGATGTGCTGAGCGCGCTCAAGGATCTGGATGATGAGCATGGGTGCGCCACAGTGCCGGCACAGGAACGTGGGCCGTGCGGTGGCCTTCGAGGTCGCGGTGGCGGTGGCGGTGGCGGTGGGTGCAACAGTCACGGGCAGCGCCGGGAGGTGCAAGAGTGTGCGCGCCAGATCGATATTCTTTTTGCGGGTTGGGTTGGCGAGCAGGCCATAGTGGCGGAGGCGGTGAAAGCCACGGGGTAGGACATGCAGCAAGCAGCGGCGCATGAACTCCTCTGCAGCCAGAGTCATGCTTTTGTGGCGCGTTCGGCCCTCGGCCCGATAGTCCTTCCAACGGAACGTGACGCCGCGTTCATGGGGTCTCGGGCTCAATGGAACAGAAAACCGGGTTAAGGATTGACGCTCGGTCGGTCGCCGAGCCGCAAACCCCCAAAATGCCACGGGTTGGATTGGCAGCGTTGCGCAAGCCTTCGTATTCGCACGGTTAAGCCGCTTTCACGAAAACCAGCACTTGCGCGTTGCGAAACTGTATTGCATTATTAGGCATCTTCGCAATACCTTTACGCAATCATGCGAATCGGCTACGCGCGCGTCTCCACCGGTGAACAAGACACCGCCGCCCAGAGCGCCGCGCTCAAAGCTGCGGGCTGTGAACTGATCTTCCGCGAGAAAGCCTCCGGCGGCCGCTGGGATCGCCCGGAGCTGCACAAGCTGCTCGGTCAGCTGCGTAAGAACGATGTGCTGGTTGTCTGGAAACTCGACCGACTCTCGCGCTCGCTGCGCGATGTGCTCACCATTATGGAACGAGTTCAGGACAAAAAGGCTGGCTTTTGCAGCCTCACCGAGGCGGTGGACACCACGACACCGGCGGGTCGGATGATGATGCAGATGGTCGGCGCGTTCGCCGAGTTCGAGCGCGCGATGCTCAAGGAGCGCACCCAAGCTGGCCTCGAGGCGGCGCGCAAAGAGGGCCGGATCGGTGGCCGGCCACCCAAACTCAAGACCCAGCAGCGCCTGGAAATCGTCAAGCTGGTGAAGAATGGGAAGAAAACAGCCGCCGCTGCAGCACGCCTGTTCGGCGTCCACCCGGCTACCGTGTCCCGGCTATTGCAGAAAAAGCTGGCCGTTTAACCCGGTTTTCTGTTCCATTGCGCCCGGAACCCCAACCTGCAGAACTCGTCGAGAATCTACTGCTACGACTCGACAGCGCCATCGCTACCGCTCAATCCACCGGTTCGCGCATCGATGAAATCAACAAGTCGCACGCCGACGGGCGCTACGAACTGTAGTCATCCCCAAAAAGTCAATGCGGCCTCGGCATGACGCTTACGTTGTACACGTGATTCGCCATGAAGAAGTCATCCGCCGCATATCCGCGCGCGAAGCGACCCGCGAAGAACGCCGCTATTACGAAAACCCGTGAGCTGATTTCGCGCCGCCTGCAAAAGGTCCGACCGATGAGCTCAGTCACGTTGCGTATGCCGGAAGATGTGGTCCAGGATCTAAAGCGCCTCGCGCCAACGTTGGGCTATGCCGGATACCAACCCCTGATTCGCTCGTACATCGGTAAGGGTCTGCGCGTCGACCTGGCGCGAATCGATGACGGCGCAATGCCGCGGCTCATTGCCGGCCTCAAGCGGCGCGGTGTAGCGGAAAGCGTCATGCGGCAGGCGCTGGCGGAGACTGGTCAGGCAAGTTAGGCCCAGCTCGCTGCGGCGAAGCAGACGCGCCCATGAACGGGGTTTCCACGGGAACGTGAACGGGGATTCCAGAGCAAGGTGAACACGATTCCACGGGAACGTGAACACTTGGCCGGGGGTCGGTGGAATGCTGTTCACGATCGCGTGGAACGGTGTTCACGATCGTGGCGGCGTTAGGATGGCGGCTGGAGATGACCGGACCGATACCGAAATTCCGACCTTATTCAACGAGACGCCGATGCGCGATTGCTCGATCAAAGGGTAGCTCCGCGATTGTGGTTCGCCGATCTGATGCCGATTCGGGTAGTCAATATATCCGTCCGCGCCGCTTCCATAGAAGGTCGTGCGGTCATAGGCGTTCAGTGGAGTGCCGTCGCGCAAGCGATCCGGAAGGTCGGGGTTCGCAAGAAACCACCGCCCGAAGGCGATCAGGTCGTAGTTGCCACTCGCCAGCGCAGCTTCGGCGGTCAGCGGCGTGAAGCCACCGGCGCCGATCAAGGTACCAGAATAAGCCGTACGAAGCCGCGCATTGCGCATCGGATGACCGTGTGAAGAATCGGCGTCTGGATCAACCGAAAGGGCGCCCACGCGCGGTTCGGTCAACATCAGATAAGCCAGCGGAAACGCATTTAATCCTGCGACCGCGTGGTCGTAGAGTGCCTCGGGGTCAGACGAGATAGCGCCGAAATACGTCTGGTAGAATTTGCCTGTCGTTGGGTCAAGCGCGGTGGGCGACAACCGCACTGCGACGCGGTCGGGCCCCAGCTCGGTCACCAGCGCCGCCACTACTTCAAATAGAAACCGGCAGCGGTTTTCGATCGATCCGCCATATCGATCGTTCCTTCGGTTTATGCCGTCGCAGAGGAATTGTTCGACCAGGTATCCATGCGCGGCGTGCAGTTCGACAAAGTCGAACCCTGCGCGTTGGGCGTTGCGTGCCGCAATGCGATAGTCGTCGATGACCCGTGCGATCTCACCGGTTTCGAGCGCCCGCGGCTCCACTGCCGGATGATCCCAATTGTAGTCGCCTGAGTCTGGCCCGAAGCGCAGTGGCTCCGCAGATGACGATACTGGCGGCAGCGGCGCATCGGTGCCACGCACGATCGGATGATCTGCGATCCCCGGCTGCGCGACCCGGCCGGCATGCAGCAACTGGCAACATATCAAGCCACCCTTGTCATGCACCGCGTCGGTCACTCCACGCCAGCCGTCGACCTGCGTCTCGGTCCAGATCCCCGGCACATGCCCGGCGCCTTCGCGCACGGCTTCATAGATCGTCCAGATCGGCGTTGCCTCCGGCGATATATGAGTCGCCTCGGTAATCAGAAGGCCGCCTCGCGAGGCGCGCTGCCGATAGTACAGCGCGGTTTGCGCCGTCGGCGCGAGCGTCATCGCATCGGCCCTTGTGCGCGTCATCGGTGCCAGAACGACGCGATGCGCCAGGTCGCGACCCCCGACCTGACTGGGTCTGAACAGAGATCGCAGCGTCATATAAGCAATCCTCGAGCAAGATGCTGCTCACGTCGAGTCAATGTGGACGCGAGCTGCCCCCGCCGTTCAGTTGGGCATCGGCCGCATGTTCCAGCCACATTTGCCTTCCCGTCAGCTGCACTTCGCGGCGGACCGCAACGGGTCACGCGCCGTTGGTCACGCCAAGAGACAAATGCCAGTGGCGCGGCGGGCACTTTAGCCCAAATGCGCCGTCGCGCTCGCTCCGGCCGCCAATGGCGGATATCGATACCAGGCACTGCTGTGATGTACGACCGGCCCACCGACCAGTCCCAAATTTATGACCTCATAGGAATTTGAGCGCAGCTGCACAATCAATGAGCCGTCAGCGGCTCTAAGCAGAATCAACTGCGTCCCAATGGTACTTGGTGATATCGGCAACTGGTCGTCCACAGTACTGATGAAGAACAGGCGCGGCTCTCCGCCCGATGAGAAGCACGTGAACCTGTCGCCCTGGGATTCCTCCGGCGTGTAAAACCCAAGGCGCGCGAACGTCAACTCGATGCCAGCTTCTGCTGATCTCGCGAACGTCGCTGTCAAACTCCCCGCAGTCTGAGCAAACGACACGGACTCGGACGCACCGACGGGCCCCCATGGCCCGTGGACCTTGTGGCTGCTCGCATTGCCGATGGCGGAAAACAACTGGCTCAAGGACGGCGGTGCACCCTCATCTTCGGGAAATGCGGCCACGGCACTGTTTCGATACGTGCCGGCTAGGTTAGGACAATCACGCTGACGTGGAATCGTCTTGATGGAGGCCCAATCCGAAGGATACTTCTGCGGCCCCGTCGAGGCTACGCAGCCCGACAGCGCCAGCACGAGTGCTGCCGCGGTGATCGAGAGGCCTCTGGTCGCACCACGACTGGTGTTCAGCCCCCCCCGTTCTCCAGTTGGCATTCATCTTCGCCCCCATCGGGATCTGTGTATCGCAACCTACACCCACGCTAGGCGGCCAAACAACCAGATGCACTCTGATTGAACCGCCCGTAAGGAGACTCTCGCGAACGACCGCCCAGGTCAACACCGGGAGTAGCGCCGCCAATGGCAACAGCCGGTCAACATCGGCAAAGGGGATCGAGTGGCGAGAATCCCACCGACCACTGGCAGCAACCCGGCAGTAGATGACTGTGATAGATGACCCGCATCCGCTGAATACGCGACCAACGTCGATTGATATAGGGCAGAAGGGGCTTGAGCGCCAGGTAGGGTTGCTGGGCGGCGCCGAGCCGCAATGGTGCTCGCCGCGCCATGGCAAACCACAGCCACGTAATTTTGGGTCGGACTGCTGCCAGAAGCACGGATCGTACGTGGCGTATGAACCTCACCAGTAAACCGCGCGCCCGGTATTCACGCCGACTCCAGGCGTAGGCCAGCACCACGCATTGCCACATCCGGGCAATACGCCTGAATATACGAGGTCGTGTATGACGCCAGTCGAGAATTCGCATGCAATTGCGGTGCGTGGCGGCAGTGAATGACAGTGGCTGACCAGTCACGAATCAGGTGTGCGACTGCAGGTCTGAGTCGTTGATACCGTCAGGGGGCATTTGGCCGGTCCAATAAGCAGGGCAGCAGCGCCCAGTAGATAGACGTCATCGGGTTTGAATCTCAATCGGTCTGCTTCACCTTGCGGCAATGTAGTTCATTGCGCAGCCGAGACGTGCGCAACTTTCGACCTGCCGTTGAATCCACGCTGCCAGATTTGATACTGAAATGAAGTGCCGTCTCTCCGACTCCCGCTAGTCCGAAGTTCAATCCGGATGCTTTCCTTCTCGCTTGTTCTCCAGCACCTTGCCGGTCACAGCATCGACGCCCACCTCGTAGGTCCTGGAGCCAGCTTTGATGTCAAAGGAATAGCGCAGGCCACTGCCGCCTTTTTCCTTTTCAAGTTCTTCATCTGTGATCTTGCCTGGACGCACTTTCAGCGCAATGTCGCGCGCGGCCTGGATATTTACCTTGGCGTCCTTGGCGAGTCCTTCACCCGTGTAGGCTATGGCAACTCCACAAAATGCCAGAGTACCCGCGGCCAATATCGTCGCAATGAATTTGCGACTGCCGTTAAGATTCCGTGACTCATTCATGACTTATGCCCTCGAAGTGTGCAGCTGGGACGAGCACTACAACACACTTGGAGTTCGACTATGGCTCATCGTTCCATCGCCGACACCGATGACACGCGCGATGGTCATTGCTGCTCGTTCGAGACTACGCGTTACCTGCACCATGATCCAAAAAGCCCTGAGTGGCTGGTTTTCGGCCGTCATTTCAACCTGCTGGTCGACCGCTTCGGGTCGATCGCTTCAGTTCGCTCCGAGCGTCGTGTTGCACTGCACTTCAACGTGCGCGCTGAGCACCACCGTGCATTGCACGACCTGATCGATACTTGAGCCGTGCCGTTTCAGCGCTGTTCCGATGTTGTCCATTGTCTGCTTCGCTTCCGCCGCCATGGCGTCGGCAACAAGCGGTCCTGACTTGTCCGTACCTATGGCACCGGACAGGTACCACATGTTGCCTACCCATACGGTTTCTGAAAACGGCAGGTTCATCGCGGCCGGATCCGCTTCCTGGTAGTACTCCGCGCCTGGTGGCGGCAGGGGCCCAGCCGCCACGGCCGTACTCGCAATGCCAGCCGCGATCATGATCATCCCTCTGGCAAAAATCGACATGGGTTTGTCCTCCACTTTATCAATGATGATCGAGGCGTCGCGCGCGGGCGCGGCCGGCGAAATAGATTATCGCACCGACCAGTAACAGCACGGTGGTCATGCCCCGCGACCTTGAAGGCCGCCAGCGCCGGGTTCACTTCATCTGCGGGCGGTACGAGCGCAAGCGCCATACGCCGACACTTCCGACAATCTCCAGGATCATGGCAATTACCGCTACCGGAATCAGCCACGCGATGCCCAGGCGCAGCGCAGCGCAGCGCTGCGGATTGCGAATCTCGCCGCCCATGAACGACGCGGCCTCCGGCCCCGTCCAGGCAAAGGCGATTGTTCCCCAGAAAATCAGGTCCGTGAGCCGGAAACTCGGCACGATGGTCTGGCGATTGATTAGCGTGGCCGACCCGAAGCGCCGCCAGATCGCAAACGCCAGCACGACCACCAGGATCGTCAGTAGCCAACGGGCGATGCGCTCTCCACCGCGCCGTGCCCGCCAGACCAGTACAGGCTGCAGCCGGCGGTCACCATGAGCAGAGCGGCGTCCCGCACTCCAAGCGCGCGTGCCAGGTGTGCGGTCTCGGGCTTTGAACTCATAGGCCCCCTGAAGTTGCGCGTTGCCATTGCGCCGTTGTGCAGCGACGCATCTCACGATATACATATGCGCCGACCGCTGGAGGTGATCAAAGTGACCAGACTGAACTTCAACGTCAAAGCAAATGAGCCGCTGTTGATTGCCAACGTAAGCCGCAGGGAATTCGTCCAGGGTGCCGCCGCACTCGGTGGCCTGGTGCTCGCGGTAGGCTTCGCTGGTTCAGCGCGCGCCGAAGATCCTCCCAAGTATGGTGCCGATGCCATGCCTAACGGCTGGGTCGACAACCCACTGGTGTTCGTGGCCATCGGCGAGGATGGCATGGTGAGCATCATCTGCCATCGCTCGGAGATGGGTCAGGGTGTGCGTACCAGCATGCCCATGATCATCGCCGACGAACTGGAAGCCGACTGGACACGCGTGCGCGTCGTGCAGGCCACGGGCGATGAAGTGCGCTACGGCAACCAGGACACGGACGGCTCGCGCACCACGCGTCATTTTTTCATGCCCATGCGTCGCTGTGGCGCGGCCGCGCGGCAGATGCTGGAAGCGGCGGCCGCCGCGCGCTGGCAGGTGCCCATTGGCGAAGTGCGGGCGCAGAATGGCGAGATCGTGCACACCGCCACGGGCCGGCGACTGGGCTTCGGCGCGCTCGCGAAGGCGGCGGCGAGCCTGCCACTACCTGTTGCCGGGGCGATTCGACTCAAGGATCCGGCGCAGTTTCGCTACATCGGCACCGGCAAGGTCAAGCTGGTCGATGCGCAGGACATTGTCACCGGCAGGGCGCAATACGCCATCGACACGCGCCTGCCCGACATGCTCTACGCGGTGATATCACGGCCCCAGGTGTACGGTGGCAAAGTGCGGAGCTTCGACGCTACCGCGGCAGTAAAGATTCCGGGCGTAGTGCGCGTCGTGCAGATCGAGGCCACGCCAGCACCGCCGCAGACCAATCCTCTGGGCGGTGTTGCCGTGATCGCGCGCAACAGCTGGGCGGCCATGCAGGGGCGCGCGGCCCTTAAGATCGTGTGGGACGACGGTCCAAATGCCAGCTATGACTCAGGCCCTTACCGGGCCACGCTCGAAGCGGCAGCACGCACGAGCGGCAAGGTGGTGCGCGATGACGGTGACTTCACTGCCGCAGCAGCCGCCGCCACAAAGCGCATCAGCGCGGAATATTATCTTCCGCACCTGGCCCATGCGTCGATGGAACCCCCGACCGCGACGGCGCGGATTGAGCATGGCAAGTGCGAGGTCTGGGGCGGTTTTCAGTCACCCCAGGGTGCGCGCGACCAGATCGCCCAGCGGCTCGGCATGGCAGCCGACAACGTCACCGTGCACGTCACCCTGCTCGGCGGCGGATTTGGTCGTAAGTCCATGGGTGACTTTGGCATCGAGGCGGCCGTATTGTCCAGGGCCATGGACGGCAGGCCGGTCAAGGTGGTCTGGACCCGCGAGGATGATCTGCACAACGACTATTTTCACACGGTATCCGTCGAGCACCTGGAAGCCGGCGTCGATGCCCGGGGATTGCCAGTAGCGTGGCTGCACCGCACCGTTGCGCCGACGATCGACTCCAGCTTCGATGCAGGCGCCACGCAGCAGGCCAACTATGAACTGGGCATGGGCGTGATCAACGTGCCCTTCGCCATTCCCAGCATTCGCATCGAGAATCCGCCGGCGATCGCGCACACGCGCATCGGCTGGTTTCGTTCGGTGTCGAATATTCCCCATGCCTTCGCGGTGCAGTCGTTCGTCGCCGAGCTGGCTGCCGCGGCGGGGCGTGACCCCAAGGATTTTCTGCTTGAGGTGATCGGCCCCGCGCGGCTGGTAACGCCGCAGATGCTGAGCGATACGTACAACGAGAACGAATCGCCTGAGCGCTATCCCGTGAATACCAGGCGTCTGCGGGGCGTGGTGGAGCTCGCCGCGAAAGCGGCCGGCTGGGGCCGATCGCTCCCCAAGGGAAGCGGGCTTGGTATCGCCGCGCACTACAGTTTCGTCAGCTACGTGGCGGTGGTCATGGAGGTCGCCGTTGACGAGCGCGGCGCGCTGCGCATTCCGCGCGTCGATATCGCGATCGACTGCGGGGCCACTGTCAATCCGGAGCGGGTACGTTCGCAACTGG
Organism: Gammaproteobacteria bacterium; assembly: GCA_031441585.1. GTDB lineage: Bacteria > Pseudomonadota > Gammaproteobacteria > Steroidobacterales > Steroidobacteraceae > FEN-1191. Next base: position 15,578 of record JANMWZ010000091.1, on the reverse strand, counting down.
AGGGCGCCTGCATCATGGGCCTGAGCGCGGCCCTGTCGGGAGCCATAACCTTCAAGGCGGGCCGGGCGCAGCAGGATAACTTTCATCAATACGAAGTGCTGCGCATGTCGGCGGCGCCGCGCGAGATCCGCGTGCATATCGTGCCTGGCGATTACAGCAAACCACTGGGCGGCGTGGGCGAGCCAGGTGTGCCGCCGATTCTGCCGGCGCTGTGCAATGCGATCTTTGCGGCAACCGGCAAGCGCATCCGGGAGTTGCCGATAGGCCAACAGCTGAGAGGTTAGGCGCGCGTCGCTAACTCAGTTCGCGGAATCGGCGCCCGCAGCTGGCGCGACCGTATGTTTCACTGGAACCACACCAAAGGCTTTCGCGGCCGGATTGGGCTCCCGGGCCATGATCGCCCTGACCTCGTCCTGGAATTCCGTGCCGAACACGTAACTGCGCTCGCGCCAGAATTCCGCGCCACCCGGCGTATTCACCAGGTTCATCATCAGCGCTTCCCAGCAGGCCCACAGGTCCCTGGCCAGGTGGCCCAGGCGCCACTGATGAAAGGCATTCTGTGAGTGCGACATGAAGGCCATGAAGGTGCAGACAAACTGGGCTTTCTCGGCGGGAGTCAACGAGCCTAGATCGAGAAAACCCTTGGTAGAAGTCGCCAGTGCGCTCGCATTGTCAGCGAGCGACAGATACCAGCTGGCGTAGTTCTCATGAACCGCCTGTGCCGTGGCGGCCCTTACCGCCTTGGCGCTATCCCGTACCTGAATACCCACGAAAACCAGTGAGGCGATCACACCCACGGCCGCGATACTCTGGGTCGCGAAGAAAATCTGTTCTAGTGTCATCCAGGTTCGCCTCGAGTGCAGAATTTACGACAGCGCCCCGTTTGGCGCAAATTCGAGTATGCCCAATGGCGCTGTTGCCAACACGAACAACTTCCGCGACCATGGCAGCTGCTTGGGCGGCATGCAGCGGGAAGACTAAGGAATGAATAAGTGTTGCGCCAGCGCCAGATGAACCCATGAGCATTCCAGGCGCAGGCGGCCTCGACGCCAACCAGCTCTGGCAGCTGGACCATGATCATTTCCTGCATCCGTGGACTCATCACGATAGCTTTGGCAAGCACGGTTCTCTCATCATGGTGGAAGGGAGCGGCGCCTATATTGTCGACAGCAATGGCAAGCGCTACCTGGACGGAATCGGCGGGCTCTGGTGCGTAAACGTGGGCTATGGCCGGCAGGAACTGATCGACGCGATGACAGATCAGGCGCGCCGGCTCTCGTTCTCCAATACGTTTGTCGACATGACAAACGTGCCCGCCACACGGCTGGCGGCGAAGCTGGCGGAACTTGCGCCCGGATCCCTGGATCACGTGATGTTCTCGACTTCAGGCTCGAGCGCCATTGATACTGCGATCCGGCTCGCGCACTACTACCATTCGCGACGCGGTGAGAAGCAGCGCCGACACATTATCTCGCGTCGCAACTCCTACCACGGATCAACGTTCCTCGGGATCTCGGTAGGCTTGCGCGACGGCGATCGAACGCCGCACTTTCAGTACCTCAGTGACTTTATTCACCACCTCTCCGCCCCGTATCCCTATCGGCGGCCAGCCGGCCTGAGCGAAAGCCAGTTCACAGACTACCTGGCCGCTGAGTTCGAGGCCAAGATCGCGGAACTCGGGGCGAGCAACATCGCCGCATTCGTGGCCGAACCCATCCAGGGCTCTGGCGGCGTAGTCGTGCCACCACCAGGCTACCTGCAGCGAATGCGCGAGATCACCCGCCAGCACGGGATCCTGTTCATTGCGGACGAAGTCGTGACGGCGTTTGGCCGGATCGGGCACTGGTTTGCCTCGCAGAGTGAATTCGGCATCGAGCCGGACATTATCAACTGCGCCAAAGGCCTGACGTCCGGCTACCTGCCGCTGGCGGCGACTATTTATTCCGCGGCGATCCATGAGGTCATCAGCGCGCCCGACCCGGATGCGTGGTTTGCGCACGGATTCACCTATTGCGGGCATCCGGTGTGCTGTGCCGTAGCGCTCGCGAATATCGAACTCATTGAGCGCGACCAGCTGCTGGATAACGCCAGGAGGGTTGGCGATCACTTCGAAGGGCGCCTGAAAGAGCTGGAGAGCCTGCCGCTGGTCGGCCAGGTGCGCGGCAAGCGAATGATGATGTGTGTCGAGTACGTTGCGGACAAGGCAAGTAAGGCTCACCTGCCTGACAACCTGAATATCTCGAAACGGATTTCCAATGTCTGCGAAGCCAACGGCCTGCTGGTCAGGCCGGTGGGGCACCTGGACATCCTCTCGCCACCGCTCATCATCTCCATCGCGGAGGCGGATTTCATCGTTGATACACTCGGCAATGCGATCGAGGAGGTTGCTCGGGGCCTGGGAGCGCCGGTGAGGTAACGGCGGCACGTCGCGGCTCGTACACTGTTGGCTGCTGATTTCTGGCAAGGAAAGCTCATGTACACCCTTTATTATTCTCCCGGCACCGCCAGCATGGTGGTGCATCTGGCGCTGCTGGAAATTGGCGCGCCTTACAAGCTTGAGTTGGTTGATTTTGAGCACGGTGCGCAGCGCACCAGCGAATATCTGCGCCTCAATCCGCAGGGTGTGGTGCCGACCCTGATCATTGATGGTCACGCTTACATGGAATCAGCGGCACTGCTGCTGATGCTGGCTGATCGGCACCCGGAGGCGAAACTGGCACCACTGCCTGGCAGCGCGCTGCGCAACGAGTGGTACCAGAGCGTCGTCAATTTGAGCAATTCGCTGGCCGCGACCTATCGCTACTGGTTTTACCCGCCTGACCTGGGTGCAGAGGAACATCCGCCCGCCGTGCGTGCCGCCCTGCAGGCGCGTATTGAGGCGGTGTGGACGCGACTGGACGCCCAGCTCGCGGCGCGCGGTCCCTACCTGCTTGGCAAGGAGTTTTCCGGTGCCGATCTGCTGGTGACCATGTTGATGCGCTGGTCGCGGAATATGCCGCGCAGCGCGCTCGAGTGGCCGGCGCTCAAGCGCCTGGCCGATCTGGTGCGCGCGCGCCCGAGCTGGCGCAGACTCTATGAACTTGAGGGACTAGGCGGGTGGTGATCGCTGCCGCGGCCGCCTTGGCCGCGGGCGCCCTCAATGCTCTGGCCGGTGGCGGTACGCTGCTGCTCTATCCGGCACTCCTCGCTCTGGGTTTTCCCGCGGTCACGGCCAATCTGCAATGCAGTATTGCGCTGTGTCCCGGATACCTGGGCGCCGCCGTGGCGCAGCGGCAGGACCTGCGATCACAGCGGGCGCGATTGCTCCTGCTGACACCGTTCGCCGTGGCTGGCGGCCTGCTCGGCGCCTGGTGGTTGCTACAAGCGGGTGAGCGCACTTTTGAACTGGCCGTGCCGTGGTTGATACTGCTGGCCAGCGTGGCGCTCGCGTTGCAGGAGCAGCTGAGCAGCAGACTCGTGCGGCGCAGCGCTCAGAGCGCAGCGGCTTCGCCGTCGAGATTTCGCTGGCCAATCCTCCTGCCCGTGACGCTGGCTGCGGTGTACGGCGGTTACTTCGGCGCCGGCGTGAGCGTCGTGCTGCTGGCCATTCTCGGCTTCGCCTTTGCAGATTCTTTTATACGCCTGAATGCTCTCAAGCAGGCTCTGGCGTTGGCAGCGAATGCCGGTGCGGTACTGCTGTTTGCGGCCCGCGCAGACGTCAACTGGCCGGTCGTGGCGCTGCTGGCTGCGTGTGCCGCACTGGGTGGCTATCTTGGCGGGCGACTGGCAACGCGGGTTCGACCGGCGAGCCTGCGCCGGCTGGTGGTCGTGCTGGGCCTGGCGTTGGCTGGGTATTATTTTGCACGACTACGCTATGGGGCCGACCTGTGAGATGCTGGCACCATGGACGCGATCGCTCACCGGGCCGCTACGGCCTACACCCTGTTTGCCACACCGCTGGGTCAGTGCGCTATCGCCTGGAATGCGCGCGGCATCAGCGCGGTGCAGCTACCTGAAGTAAGTTTGGCGGCCAGCCGCGCTCGTCTCGGGTATCGTTTTCCTGGTGCGCTGGCCAGGACAGCACCGCCGCACATCCGTCGGGCGATAACGGCAATTGTGAAATTGTTGAATGGCAGGGCGAGCGATCTGGCGCGGCTGTCACTCGACTACAGCGGCGTCAGTGAGTTTACCCGTAGCGTCTGCGAAGCCTCGCGCGCCATTCCCGCAGGCGCGACGCGCACTTACGGAGAGCTGGCGGCGCAGCTGGGCCAACCTGGGGCCGCGCGCGCGGTCGGCGGGGTCATGGCCCGTAACCGCTTCCCGATCATTGTGCCCTGTCACCGGGTGCTGGCGGCCGGCGGCCGGCCTGGCGGATTTTCAGCGCACGGTGGCTTGAACACCAAAATGCGCATGCTGCGAATTGAAGCGGCTATCAGCGCGTAAACAGCTCAATCAGCGCGCGATGAGCGTGTGCACCTGGCCCATGGCGGGCCGGAAGCGCACCTGCACCTGCGGCTCCACGTGCACTTCGGTGCTGATCAGTGCGATGCCGCCATCCTGCAGGAACGCATTCAAGAACACCTGCAGGCCATCGAAGCGCTCACGGGCGGTGGCCACGTCCTCCAGTTGTGCGATCAGCTTGGCCTGCCAGTGCTGCGCGCGCGGGCAGACCGCCTGCAGACTGCGCAACAGGCGATCGAGCATGGCCAGATCGTTGGAGAGCGTGGCATCGGTGAGATTCGGGTCGCGCGCGCCGCCCGGTACCGCGAGCCGCATATGCAGCAGCGCGCCGGTTTCCTCGACGGCGTCGTAGCAGCACACGGCCAGTGAACTGTGCAATTGCGCGCACAGCACTTCATCCTGGGTGACGATCAGATAGTCATCTGCTCTTACGCTCTGTTCGCCCATGGGATCGTTCATAACTGGGGCAGTCTCGCAGGGCGCGGTGGCGCTCAGTGTTAGCTGGGTCACAATAATCGCCTCTGGTACGATGCGCTGCAAATGAATGCCGGCGCAAGGGGGCACTGCTGTGTACGACACCAACCTGAAAATAGAAACCGCGCGCCTGCTGCTGCGCCAACCGCGCCTTGAAGAGCTCGCGGACTGGTCCAGCTTCATGCTCGACGCCGAGAGCATGCGCTTCATTGACGGTGGGCAGCTGGCCCGGCACCGAAGTGGGCTGGAGCATACGGCGTGAATACTGGCGCCAGGGTTATGCTCTGGAGGCGGCCAGTGCCGCGATCGATTGGGCGTTCGTCAATCTGAACTGGAGTGAGATCATACACTGCATTGCGCCAGAAAATCTGGGCTCCCAGTCAGTCGCGCGCGCAATGGCATTTGACTGGAAGTAACCTGGGGTAGCGGCTGCCATGAAAAAATCGCGACTTGAAGCTTTCAGCGATGGCGTGATCGCCATCATCATAATCACCATCATGGTGCTGGAATTGAAAGTACCGCATGGCGCAACGCTCGCGGCGCTGCAGCCGCTGTGGCAGGTGCTAGCCTGCTATCTGGTGAGTATCATCTATGTGGGCATCTACTGGAACAACCATCACCATCTGTTGCAGGTGGTCGAGCAGGTGAATGGCACGGTACTGTGGGCCAATCTGCATCTGCTGTTCTGGTTGTCGTTGCTGCCGTTCGTGACCAGGTGGGTGGGCGAAACCGGGTTTGCACAATTGCCAGTGGCTGCCTACGGCGTCGTACTGCTATTCGCAGGTGTTGCCTACACGATGCTGGCGCGCGCGCTGGGCGCAGATTTCAAAGGCAACGTGTCGCTGCTGATCTACGTTGCGGCGATTCCCCTGGCCTTTGTGAGCCCGTGGCTGGCCGCAGCGCTCTATGTCGCCGTAGCCATCATCTGGCTGCTTCCCGACCGGCGCATCGAACGCGTGGTGCCGGTGACGCGCGCCAGGTAGTCGGGACCAATGGCTTACGCTGCGGGCGCATCTAGCGTTCGATAGTGTAGACCAGGTCGGCGCTGCGCGCCGTGCCCGCCTCGGACTTGATGGTCCAGTGATCGCCAATCGTGTAGCGCATCTTGACGGTGTTGATCTGCTCGACCAGACCGATGCCGTAGCTGATATACAGCCGCGGTGAAAGATAGCGCCCCAGTACCAGCGAAGTGTCGTTGTTGAGGTTGGATTCAACACTGACGTCGTCCAACCCGACCTTGCCACCGAATTGCTGGAACAGCATGGCGCTGCCCTGCAGCAGCAGGTTGGCGCGCGCCGAGTTGCCGCGGGTCGCGCTGTCGCTGGTGTTCTGCACAGTCTCGAGCGAGCCGCCGGCGAGCAGCAGCGAAACAATCTGCGCCTGCGCTACCGCCGGGTCAGAGAAAAACGTCATGCGCGGGCTGCGCAGGGTGCCGCGTACATTGACACCGGCGGTGATGTCTGGAAATTTCTTGATGGCGCGCAGATCAATCGCCGGGTCGGAGAGCGGACCGTTGTTGAACAGCAATCGACCGCGATCGATATCGAGCTTGCGGCCATAGGCGGTATATTTGCCTTCCTCTACCTGCAGCTCACCGGTGCCGCGCTCGAAGCCGGTCTCATCGGTTACGGTCCGCAGGCTGCCGCTCAGGCGACCGACAAGACCGAGCGTGTCGATGGTGACACGTTCACCCAGTTTTAAAGTGACGTCACTGAACACGGCAAAACCGGGACTCGGCGCCGTCTGCCTGGCGCTGACGATGATTTCATCACCCGAGGCGCGCACCGCATTGGTGAGCTGATCGGGGCGCGCGAGACGCGCGTACGGCAGCGCTATGGTGCCAGTGACGTCAATGCGCCGCCCGCTGAATTTCATATTGACGTCGGGAGAGACCTGGACACGCGCTTCCGGAATGTTGACCACGCGCAGATTGTCGCCGCTCAAGTGCAGCTGGCCGTAAGGCAGTGCGTCGCGCCAGGTGAGCGTGCCGTTGAAGTGGGCGTGGCCCTCCGTGCCGGCGGTGGCGCTGCCGTCAAGTTGCAAGGTGCTGTCGCGCAACAGAGCATCGAAGTTCAGATCGCGTAGCGCCAGGTTAATCTGGTAGGCGTCGACCTGCGCATCGCTGACCTTTAATTCGCCATTGATCGTGGGTGCAATGAGTTTACCGTTCAGGCTCAGATCGGCCTTGAGGCGACCACTGACGCGATCAACCTGCGCCACGTAGGAATCGATGAAGCCCAGCGCCTGGGTTTGCAGATGCAGCTCACCGACTATCGGCCAGCTGCGCCAGGCCGCGCCATTGCCGTGAGCGTCGAGTTGGCCAGCGATACTCCCCTGCGCGCCGGCATCGAGCGCGACCTGCGCGTGCAGGCCCTCGGCGCTTAAGCGCGCCTGCACCGAGCCGTTGCCGAGACTGAAAGATTCGACCCGACCGCCCAGCAGATGATGCTTCAGTCCGGCTTTGGCCAGAGTGGCGGCGAAGGCAGCACTCCATGGGCTCGCGCCAGTAGTGTCTCCATGTGCTTCCAGGGTCAGGGTGCCCTCGAAGTCGGTGTCGGTCGTGAGTCCGGCAGTCAGCGTACGCAGTGGTACGCTAGTGGCGCTGATATTAAAGTGACTGTGTGCGGCGTCGTGCTCGCCGCTGGCACACAGCCGGGCCTGGAGATCATGCAGGCACAGTGGCTCCAGTTTCAGTTCATCCCCGGCTAGCGCCACCAGCAGCGCCGTAGGCTCGGTGAGCGTCAGCTGGATTTCAGCACCGTCGCTGGCCTCGAGCTGGCTCAATTGCGCGTGCCAGCGGCCATCCGTAAGCGCCGCGGTGCCACCGGCCTGCACGGTCAACGAGGGCGCCTGCAATGTGAACTCGAAGCGATGCGCCGGCGCGGTACCGATGGTGCCAAAACGCACGGTCTCAAAGTGGCGCTCGTTCAGCAATAGCCGGTTCAGCTGCACTGAGATATCGGCGCGCCCGGAGCCCTGTGGATCAAAGTCCATTTTTGCTGTCAGTTCCTGCAGCCGCGTGCCATCCCACTGGATGCCCTCGCCGTGCAGCGTGCCCTGCAGTAGCGGGTGCGCCGCGTCGCTGCGTACATGACCCTTGGCCCGCAACGTGCCACGCGCGCCGCTGTGCAGGAGACCCAGGTCAGTGGCATCGATGCCAAAGCGCAGATCGAGATGCTCGCCCAGGCGTCCATCAAAATCGAGGCGGGTAGCGCCCAGCTGCAGGTGCACCTGCTGCAGCAACCACTCATCGCCCGCGAGCGCAATGCCGGCGTGGCCACTGGCCCGTTGACCACGTACCTCGCCGGCGAGCTCGCTGAGCCGGGCTTGCAGGGTGGCGTGCTTGCCAAAATTCTCGCCCGTGGCCTGCAGGGCGAAATTGACCCGGCCGCTGATCGCCGGGCGCAGTGCCGCGACTTCCAGATGCGACATGGTGCCGGCGAGTGACCAGTTTTCCGCTGGCGTCCAGTTGGCGTAGCCGCGTAGCTGGGCCTGGCCGCCCAAGGCGCCAAGCGTAGCCGCGGCGAGATCGACGCCGTCATGTCGCAAACGACCCTGCGCCGTGAAGGGCATGAGCGGCAGATCGCGCACCCGCAGTTGGCCGCTGGCGTGCAGCGCGTAGGGCCACAGGCCAGCAAGTGAATACTCGCCTGTGGCACTGCCGAAAGGCGCGGCACTATCGTTCAATGGCCAACGAAACGAATTCCACTGGCCGTGCAGCTCGAGGCGCGGCCCGCCATCAGCGACGCCCACAGTCCCGGCCGCGTGCAGTTGCAGGCCGGAAGCGCGATGGCCAACATCAAGGCGACTCACGCTGAGCACGTGCCCGGCGTAGTTGCCGGCGAAATCCACGGCCAGCGGCCCGCTGTCGAGTCCGGGTAACGTGAGCGCGCCGTCGGCGCCAAAGCCGTTGTGATCACCGCGCAAGTGCAGGGCGCCGCTGATCACGCCCAGCGCACCGCCGGCATTCCAGGCGCGCAGATCCAGGGAGCGCACCAGCGAATCACCCTGCCAGTGCCAGTTGCCGGTAAGCGCCAGCGCCGCGCCGCGAAACTCAGCGCTGAAGGGATTGAGCAGATTGCCGACGATGTTCAGGCGATCCAGATCACCATCGAGCTGCGCATTGGCTAGCCAGGAGGGTTGACTGGCAGCCTTAAGGGTCAGGCGCGTAGTGCCCGCGATCTGCAGCGGATTGGCAGCGCGCAGGCGACCCTTGCCCTGCACCAGCAAGCCGGAATACAACACGGAGCTGTCATAGATTGTGATGTCGCGTACATCAAGACCAGCCGTGCCGCGCAGCTGATCGAAGCTGAAACTACGACCACTCGTGGTCAGCAGTTCAACGTGACTGATCGTTACCTGGTCGGCCTGCAGGTTGAGTAAACCGAGTAGAAAATGCGGCTTCCACGGCGCGCTACCATCGTCGGGGGGCGAGAGCACATGAATGTGCACAGTGCCGATTCTTGCCTCACGCACGTGGATCGATTGCCACAGCAACGGCAACAGGGCCACGCGCCCGTTGAGATCGGTGGCACTGATGTGCACGCGTCGATGATCGAGCGTAAAGGCATCGATGTGCAGGCCACCATATAAAGTGCCGCGCGCGCCCTGAATCTGCATGCTCACCGGTCCCAGCCGCCGGCTGGCGAGTGACGCCAGTCGCTGCAGGCCCGCTTGCGTCCAGCCGGCGTACCAGATCAGCGCACCGACCAGCAGCAGCAGCGCCAGCAGCGTGATCCAGGAACTGTGGAACAGCCGGCGTATCATAGTTTCGGAGAAATATTCAGATGCAGGCGCGGACCAGGCAATTGCGTGAATCCCGGCGCGCGCACTGGTTTGGCGATGTCGACTCCGACCGTGATGACCGACAGGCGCCAGCGGAAGCCGATACCCAGGGAGTAGGCCAGCGGATCGCCGAAGCGATTGAAGGCATTGCCGAAGTCGACGAATGCCGCTACGCCGAGGCTGTGCGGCAGATCGCGCTCCAGCTCAAAGGTGCCGGTCAATAGATGCCGGCCACCGGTACCGACCAGCGTGTTGGTGGCAGGGTCGAGTTCGCGGGGTGACAGCGAATTGTATGCGAAACCACGCACGCTGCGATCACCGCCGGCGAAGAAGCGATAGGTTGCGGGCAGTTCCTGGAAATCACCGACTGCGCTGGCGCCGACCTCGCCGCGCAGCAGCAGGTGCCAGCGCGGGTTGAGGTCCAGCACCCGTTCGGACAGTAGATCGAGACGCAGGAAATTGGCATTGGCGCCGAGTACGCTGTGCGAGCCGATCAGTTCGGCGTACAGCCTGCGAGAGAACAGGTCTTCGCCCAGATAACCCTCGGGCACGGCGGAGTAGGTGATCCCGGGCACGATGAGGTTGTCCTCCTGCCGGCCATGGATGGCGTCGGTGGTGATGTTGTGGGCGAAGCTCGCCGACAATACCCGTTGCCAGTTGCCGAGGCTCTGGGTGATGCCCGGGCGAAACGACAGTTCGCGCGTGTGCAGGGTGCTGGTGAGATCCTGTTCCTGGGTCAGAAGCTGCATTGAAAATTTTTCACGCACCGGATCGCCGAACGGCATATCGTAGCGCGCGTTCAGATTCTGCGTGGTTTGCGAGACCTGCAGCTGCACCCGCATGCGATGACCGTGATCATTGACGCGCGGGTTAAGCCAGCTTACCGTGCTACGCGCGCCGGTGTCGGTGCCATAGCCGGCGCCGAAGGAATAGCTGTTGCGTGCGCGGGTGGCGCGAATCTCGATCGGTACCAGGTGGGTCGCCGGGTCGCGGGTGCCGGTCGTCACTTCAACCGTAGAAAAGAACTGGCTGTCATCGAGGGCAAACTGGGTGCGCAGCAATTTGACGGCATCGTAGCCCTCGCCCTCGTCATAGCGGAGGTAGCGACGGATCTGGGTCTCGCGTATCGCGCTCTGCGTAATAGTGGTCGCGCCGAAGGAATAGCGCTCGCCGGTGTCGATCTCAAGAAAAATGTTGGCCTTGAGGGTTTGCGGATCAACACGCAGCTCATTGCGCAGCATGCGCGCATCGAGGTAGCCGTAGGTATCGGCCACGGCCTGCAGTCCGGTTTTCAGTTTTTCATAGGTAGCGTGCTGCAGGCGCTCGCCCCGATGCATGCCTGGCGCCGCAGCGAGGCGTGCAAACGCGGCATCACTGGCGCCCGCACCATGCACAACCACGCTCACTGACTCGAGCAGCACGGGTTCGCCCACCTCGATGCTGATCAGTACCCGCCAATTGCGTTGCCGCTCGTCGGCGCTAATGCTGCTGGTTACCTTGGGCGCGTAGTAACCATAGGGGCGCAGCGCGTCGCGCACTTCGCCAGGTACCCGCCGGAACAAACGTTGCACGGCATCGGCTTCGAGGCGCTCGCGCTCCTTGTAACGGTCCAGGCTCAGCAGTGCCTGTACGTTGCGGCGCAGCTCGGCGTCAACGCCGGTGATCTCGATGCGAATGGCAGCCGCGGCCGGCCGTGCCAGCAGCAGTGGCAGGGCCAATAGCGCCAGCAGCGGTGCGAAATTAATCCTCATTGTCACTATCTGGGAGTCGGGGCTTGAGCTGAGGTTCCCGCGCGCGCCAGCGGCGCACCACTTACCCGGCCTCGAGCGCCGAGCCCGTGGCGCGCAGATACCAGGACTCGATCAGCCGCCGCGCAATGGTGTGGTGCGGAGGCAATAAACCGGATGCCGCGGCGATCTGCCGGGCCTCGAACCATTGTGCCGCTTCCAGTTCGCCGTCGAGCTCGAGTGGCCCGACGCTGGCGGTGGCATGAAAACCAAGCATCAACGAGGAGGGGAACGGCCAGGCCTGCGAGGCAAAATAGCGTGGTGCGCGGGCGCGCACGCCGGTTTCTTCATGCACTTCACGCAGCACCGCATCTTCCAGTGTTTCACCGGGTTCAACGAACCCGGCCAGCGCCGAGTAGCGGCCCGCTGGCCAGCTCGGCTGTCGTCCAAGCAACACGCGATCAGCGTCGGTAACCACGACGATGACGGCCGGGTCGATGCGCGGGAAAAACTCCGCACCGCATTCACTGCTGCTACAGGTCAGGCTGTGCCCGGCACTGCGCGGCGTGGTCGGCGCGCCGCAGGCGCCACAATGCCGGTGTCGCGAGCGCCAGATCACCAGCGCCCGGGCGCAGGCGAGGATGGCGGCCTGATCTTCCGGCAGAACACCGAGCAGCGAGCGCAGTTCTTCGAGCACCGTGCCGGGCGGCGCCGTGGCGTACTCAGGGGGCGCGTCGATGAGTACACAGCGGGCACCCTGGTACCAGCCCAGCAGCACCAGCCGCTGCGGCTCGATCTCGCGCAGCAGCGGATGTGCACTATCGAGGAAGGCAATGGCCGGCTCGGGTGTGCGCCGTATCAGGTGTTGCGTGCCACTGGTGAGCAGGAAACGCGTACTGGTGTCGGCCAGCGCCTCGGGCAACCAGTCGCTGGCGGCACGGGCGGCCGAGCGGCGGTCGAGCCCGGCCCCTGAAAATGGGTTGTCGCTTGCTGCTGCTGTCATCGGTTCGCCCATAGTGGAACCCGATATTAACAGCTGGCCGCGCCTCGTCAGTGATTGCCGGGCCTGCGAACGGTGTCGCGCAGGCCCTCAGCAGCGCAAATGACACACCGGGGTGGCTGCAGAGCCAGCGCATCGGCTACCAGCAGTGCACCACACTCCTGGCAGCCTTGCAGCGCCAGTTCGGTGCCGTGGCTTAACGCCACGATCAATAGCACCGCGTGTTCAAAGGTTATGACGGGTTCGGCGACCACAGCGCAATACGCGTCGTAGGCCTGGCAGAGCGAGGCCGCGCGGCCGATACCCGGCGCCAGTCGCGCGGGCGCGCCGCCGGAAACCTTAAGCATGCCGAGCAGGCAGCAGACCGAGGCGAGTACCGCCGCATCCTGGCGCACGCGCGCGGTGCGCAGGAAGTAGCTCGATTGCTGCGGTGACTTGCCGCGATGACGCGGCACCTGCACACCGCCACCGTACAGGTAGGAGCGGTAGAGCTTGCGGATGCGATCGTCCGTCAGACCGGTCCATTGGCGAATGGTGTGGGTGCGGGCCTCGTGGCGGATGAAATGAATCGCGATGTCGAGTCGTAGCCGGTCGCGGCTGTAGCGGTCGTCGGAGATGCGCATGGGTGCCCCTGTTATCTGCCGTGTGTCCGGCATCATTGTGAATTTGTGTGAAATATCCCAAATTTGCAACTGGCTTTCCAGTCCCGAATACCAGCAATATGTCGTGGGAACAGGGAGGAATGCATGAGTGAGCCACAATTTGCCGAAATCGCGCTGGCCGGGCGCTGGGATAGCTCGGTGCTCGAGCCCCTGGCCGAAATCAACGAAGACGTGGTGGAGGCACTGACCGGCGCCAGTGGGGTTGACGGCGCCGTTGGGCCGGCCCCTGGCGGTTTGCGCTGGCGCTGGCAGGCGCTGGGCGCACCGGCGCGGCGGCGGCTGGTCCGCTGCCCCTACCTGTTGCTCGATGCTGGTTTCGCACACGCCCAATTATGGGCAGCGCTACCGCGCGCCTCGGTCCACGAAGCACCGCCCGCGCGCGAATTCACGACCCGCCTGCGACCCATGCCCACATCCCTGATCCGGCGGGTGTTGCTACTGGCCTGGCATCTGGCGCGCGCCAACCGGCTCACAGCACGCCTGGCGCTCGGTATGAGCGCCGAGTGCGCGCAACTGCTGGCGTGCTGCCGACTGGCCGATCTAGATTGGTACGCTGAGCAGCGACCAGCTTTTATTCGCCCGCGCTGGGAGCACAGGCCGGCCCTCTGGCACGCGCTAATGGCTGCCGCCGCACTTGAGAAAACCCGCGAGCTGGAGCGCCTGCAGAGCTGGGGTCTGCAGATGCTGGCCGCCGAAACCCTGGGTTCGACCACCTCCGCTGTGACGTTCGGCGCCCGGCTGCGCTAATATCATGGCTGTCCGGCACCTCGTGCCCGAAGCAAAATGCGGGAGTTAGTCATGTTGCGCAACGGAACAATATTCTGGGTAGCGGCGGCGCTGGGCTGCGAAGGCTGGGTGCCCTCGAGCCTGCTTCAGCTCGCGCGCTGATTGCCGCACTCGCATGCAGGCACTTTCAGTACGGGGTCTGACCAAGATCTACGCTAACGGCGTACAGGCGCTCAAGGGCATCGATCTGGACGTCGAGCAGGGCGATTTCTTCGCCCTGCTCGGTCCCAATGGCGCCGGCAAGACGACGCTGATTGGCATCATTACCTCGCTGGTCAACAAGAGCGCGGGCACGGCCAGTGTTTTCGGTCACGATCTTGATAGCGCGCTCGAGCGCGCCAAATCCTGCATCGGCGTGGTGCCGCAGGAACTCAATTTCAATCAGTTTGAAACGCCGCTGACGATCGTCGTCAATCAAGCCGGCTTTTATGGCATCCCGCGCTCCGTGGCGCGCGTCCGCGCTGAGAAATATCTGCGCCAGCTGCAGCTCTGGGAACGGCGCAACGGCCAAGCGCGTGCGCTCTCGGGTGGCATGAAGCGTCGCCTGATGATCGCGCGTGCGTTGATGCACGAGCCGCGCCTGCTGGTGCTCGATGAGCCCACCGCCGGCGTCGACATCGAAAATCGCCGCTCAATGTGGGAATTTCTGCAGGACATCAACGCTCACGGCACTACCATCATTCTGACCACCCATTACCTGGAAGAAGCCGAGAGCCTGTGCCGCAACATTGCCATCATTGACAAGGGGCAGATCATCGAGCGTGATCGCATGGGTAATCTGCTGCGGCGTCTCCATGATGAAACCTTTGTGCTGAACGTGCGCAGCCCACTGGCGGTGGCGCCGCAGGTCACAGGTTTTGCACTGACGCGCGTCGATGACACCACACTCGAGGCCGAGGTCTCCAAGAACCAGAGTCTCAACGAACTCTTTGCCCAGCTCTCACCGCTCGGCATCGAGGTGGTGTCGATGCGCAACAAGGTCAATCGACTTGAAGAGGTATTCATGCGTCTGGTCGAGAACCGGGGGGCAGCATGAGTGCGCCTGCTACCGAGCGCTCCCTGAACGCCATTCGCTGGACTGGCCTGCGCACAATCCTGATTCGCGAATATGGTCGCATCATCCGCATCTGGGGTCAGACGCTGCTGCCTTCGGCCGTGACCGCCGTGCTTTATTTTGTGATCTTTGGCAGCCTCATCGGCCGGCGCATCGGTCAGCTGGGTGGCTACGATTACATGCAGTACATCGCTCCCGGCCTGATCATGATGTCAGTGATCACCAATTCCTACGCCAATGTGGTGGCCTCATTTTTTGGCGCCAAGTTTGGCAAGCACATCGAAGAGCTGCTGGTGTCGCCGCAACCCAACTGGATCATCGTCACCGGCTACGCGGCCGGCGGTATGCTGCGCGGCATGATGGTTGGGGCAGTGGTCACCGTGGTATCGCTGATCTTCGCCCGGCTACACGTGCATCATCTGGGGCTGATCGTACTCGCGGTGGTGCTCACGGCGATGATTTTTTCGCTCGGTGGTTTTATCAACGCCGTGTTTGCAAAAAATTTCGATCAGGTGAACTGGATCCCCGCCTTCATACTCACGCCACTTACCTATTTTGGCGGCGTGTTTTACTCGATCTCGATGTTGCCCCCCTGGGCGCAGACGCTCTCGCACCTCAATCCGATACTGCACATGGTCAATGCCTTTCGC
>JANMWZ010000090.1:0-53734 GCA_031441585.1 Gammaproteobacteria bacterium | reverse complement strand
GAGTTCGGCGAGCGCCCGGTAGCTGCTCTTCACCCCATCATCGTAAATGCCATCCTGCACGCGGTGGGCGTTGACTTCGTGAATCGAGATCGCCTGTTCCTCAAACGGGAAGGCCTGTTCTTCGAGCAGGGAATCGAACTGCTCGCGCTCTTCGGCACTGAGCTTCTTCGGCCGTTCCGAAGCCAGCAGGTCCTTGGCCAGGGTGCGGTACAGCTCGGCCATCTCGAAGGTAGCGGCGGTGGTCGTACTGGCGACGTCGTACGTCACGACCGCCTTATAGCCGGCCAGGGCACTTTCCATCGCCTGCTTCTTGGCGATCAGGGATTTCTTCAGCGGCAAGGTCAGCTGGACAGCGCGAAACGCCTCGCGCGCCGGAGTGGCCAGCGCCAGGCGGGCGCTGGCCGCCAGCGAACGGGTGCGATCGGTGCGCCCCGCGCCGGCAGTGGCGTCGGCCTTGACGATTTCATTCTGCCAGTATTTCTGCCGCTCGCCGTTGTTGGCATGTGCCGCGTAATCACCCAGACGGGCACGCGCTTCCTCGGCGTCGACCACTGGCGTGGGGTAGTGCTGCACAAACTGCTCGAGCATGGTGATGGCGCGTGTGCCATTGGCGGATTTTTCATACAGTTCGGCGGCGCGCAACGTCGCCTCGCGGGCCACGGCCGCCTCTTCCCCCGGCGTGCCGGCAATCCGTTCAAATTCCGCGGCCGCCTGCGCGCCCTGCCCGGCTTCGACGTAGGCAATGGCGAGCTTGCGGGTGATGTCGGCGCGGTATTCGCTCTGCGGATAATCGTGGCGGTAGGCCTCAAGCACACTGATCGCCTGTGGCCATTGCTTGGCATTGATGAGTGACGCGGCGGCATCGTATTGCGCCGTCGCTACCACTTTTGAGCCTGGCGCCACACTCGCCACGCGCAGGAAGTCAGCGGCGGCTCCCACCTCGTCACCGCGTTTGCGTTTGGCATCACCCTGTTTGTAGACCGCCGCCGCCAGTCGTTCGGCGATGTCAGTGTGTTCGGGCGTGGCCACCGGCGTGACCGCCAGGGCATGCATGAAGGCGGTCTCTGATTTATCGAAAGTGGCTTGTTCAAATTGCGCCTGGCCCACGATCGTCCAGCCTATGCGCTGCTTGGCGGCCTCGACGGGCGGCGTGCGCGCCAACAGGGCTTCGGCCAGCGTGATGGCGCGCGGCAAATCATGTGCGGCGAAGACATCCTGCGCGGCACGTGTCAGCACGCCGGCGCTCTCGGGGTGATCGGGAAAGGTTTCTGCAAAGTGCACGCCCGCGGCCGTGGCACGCTCATGCCAGGCGCTACGCGCTGCCGCTGTCAACAGCTCTTCCTGCTTCTGATAGGCAACCAGCGCAGCGTAGCCGGCCGCGGCCGAACGCGCACCAACCGGATAGGCGTACGCCGTGTGCTCGTATTCGCTGGCCGCATCCGGGTACTGGCGGCTCTCGAACAGCGCTTCAGCCAGCAGATAATTGGTCTCCGCCGAATCGGCGTCGTCCGGGAATGAGGCCAGATAGTCGCGATACCAATGTGCCGCCGTCGTGTAGTCGTCGAGTTTCTTCGATTTCTGGGCCTGGGCGTGGTAGTACTGCGCCAGATCCTTGAGATTGCTCTTCAGCTCACTGACGACCTGCGCAAAAGCCTTGCGCTCCCGCCCATTCCAGAACGCCGTCCTGAAGCCGTAGCTGCGCACGTACTCGGCTTTGCCCTCGACAACCAGGTCGGAGAAGCCACCCTTGGCGTAGGCCGCGATCGCCTGGTTACTCAAGGCTGGCGCGTGCTCATCGACCGGATCACGCGCCACGAACGCGCGGTAGGTGTTGGCCGCGTCCTGAAAGCGCTGTTTCTGAACGTACAGATCGCCCAGGCGTGAATACAGCAGCCAGGCGTAGGGCGTGGCGCCGCGCGTGGCGAGCAACTGGTCAACCGATTTGGCGCCATCCAGATAGGAGCAGGAGATGCTCATCACCCGCAACGTGTCTTCAGCCAGTTCGCGATCGGCGCGTGAGAGTGAATCCCAGCTACGCGCGGCACCCGGGTGCTTGCGATCGAGCAGCGTGCGATCCAGCAGGGTCGCAAACGGCTTCAGGCTCTCTTCATTCTGCCCCTGCTTGAACAGCGACCAGCCCTGCTTGTAGAGGCTTTGATCATAGAAGGTGGAACCGGCCGCACCACGGGCAATCACTTTTTCGTAGGCGCCCTGGGCGTCGGCGTAACGTTTGTCAGAGAACAGCAGTTCGCCACGACGGAAATGCACTTCGGCGATTTCGCGCGCGGCCGGAAACCGCTTGATAATGAGCTCGAGCGTCGTCAGAGCCTCGGTGCTCTGCCCGGTGGTCTCGTAGGCGCGCGCCAGTTGGTAGAGCACCTGGTCGTTACGCGCATAGTCGGGATAGGCCTTGAGCAGCGTTGCATACAGTTTGATGGCCTCGGCGCCCTGCAGGTCGAGCTGCGTCACTTCGCTGGACATGCGCTCGAGTTCACCCGACTCCAGGTTCAGATCTCCCAGGCGTCGCAGCGCCTCGGCGCGCAGCTTGGCGTCGGTGTTCTGCAATTCGAGAAATTGTCGGTAACTCTGCATGGCCTTGGCCGCGCTGCCATTCACGTTGGCATCAGGGTGTATCTCAACGCTGCGCTTGATCAGATCGCCGACTGTGGCCGCGCGCTGCGGCGCGGCACTGGCAGCCAGCGCGACACCGTTCAGCCCCAGCAGAGCGCACAGGCAGGACAGCGTTGCCAATTGGGGACGCATCACGGTGTGGTATCCGGCAGCGCAACCGGCTCGGCAGGCGCGGCGGGTGCGGCCGGCGCGGCCGGTGCGGCCGGTGCAGCGGCGCTGGCACGATCATAAATATCGGCCAGTGAAAAGCGCGCCTGCACCTCGTAGGCGGCCAGGCGTTCTTTCTGTGCCAGCAATTCATCCTGAGCCAGATGCTGCAGGAACAGATTCTGTTGCTGCGCGGCGGCGCCTAGATTCTTTTGCAACTGCGCGATGCGTGCGGCCAGGGCGGCGATGCGCGTGGCGAACTCGCCCGTATTGGTCGGCACGCTGCTGCGTGCGCGCTGCACGCGCGCCCAGCGATTTTGCGCCTCATTGAGCGCAGCATCGAGTTCGCGCAAGGCGCGCCGTTGCGCGTAGTCGCGCTGCTTGAACTGCGAATCAAGCCGCCAGTAGAGCACGCCCTTCATCAATTTAAGCTTGTCGCGATCGAGCTGCCGTGACTCTGACTCAGCGCCGCTGGCGCTCGCCAGCGCAGCTTCGAGCTGACGCAGCCTGGCCCACTGCTCCTGCTCGGCGCCCGTACCCAAAGCGGCCACGTCAGCGCCGGTTTCGATGGCCGTGAGCCGCGAATCAACCGCGGCGCGCGCCGCCAGAAACTTTGCTGGCAGTTCGCTGGCCAGCAGCACATCGGCACGCGGCAGCCGCTCGGCGTAGGCGCGCTCGCGGGTGTCGATCATGGCGCCAAAGGCATCCATGCTCTGGTCCCAACGCGTCAGGGTGCCACCCAGATAGGCCAGGTCACGGTAATTCTTCAGGCCTTCCTGAAAATCGTTGTCAGCCAGCAGCGCGTAGAGGTAACGTGATTGCGGCGCATCGGGCAGCTGCTTGAGCTGCCAGAACCAGCCCAGTTGCGCCGTTTTCTTATCATCACCCAGCATGTCATCGAGCATCTGGCCCGCGCCGATACGCGTGACCGCCGCGTCGATGTGGCCGGCTTCGCTCTGAAAAGACTTGATGGCAGATTCGTAGTACTCGGCGGCCTGCGCATTGGCGCCGAGCTTGCTGAAGGCATAGGGCACGGCCAGGAACGATTCCTGCACCGCGGCGTCGAGGAGATTGCGATCGCGCAACTCGAGCCACGGGGTCAGGGCTTCGCGATATTGACCGAGCGTCGCGCTGGCCCAACCGACCCCGAGCAGGGCGCGGGTCGCATAGGGACCGGTAAGCCGCACGCGTTCGAGCGCCGGACGCGCCCTGGCGGCATCACCGGCCTGCAGCCAGGCGTAGCCCAGCGCCAGATTGGCCTTGTCGCGCAGCGCCAGCATCTCGGCGCCACCGACCTCCATGGTGCCAACGGCCGTCAGGACCGGGTCGGCATCGTTCATCCGGTTTTGCCGCGCCAGTGCCACGCCAAGATTGAAGCGCGCGTAGGCCATCCAGTCGGGCGGACCCTGCCAGCCCGCGAGGCGCGTGGCGGCCTCATCAAACCGGTTCTGATGCATCAATACATTGACCAGCAGGTGTTGCCGCTCAGCCTCGAGTGCCGGAGTCAACAGGCCGCTGATGCGCCCGAGCGATTGCTCACTGCGATCGTAATAGCCGCGCGTGTACCAGACCTTGGCCAGATAAAACCAGGCGCGGTTACGCACGCCGACCGGCACCTCGGTGCCGAGCAGGGTCTCGAAGCGCTTACCCGCCTCGTTGTGCATGCCGAGCGACAGATACAGGCCACCGGCCAGCAGCGCCGCATCGTGGCGATGATTGGGCATGCGGTTCCAGTGCTCGTAGGCCTCGAGGCGCGTGAGCGCTTCGAATTCGTCACCAGCGTAGAAATTGAACAGCACGTCGCCGTAGTGCAGGTCCTGGACGCGAATCCTGGGCAGGCTTTCAGCGGCGTTCGGGCGCGCGGCGGCGACCGGCAGCGCCGCAGCGACGCCGACCAGCAGCGAGGTCACGAACGCCTGGAGTCGCCGCATCGGGCCGCTACTCCCAGTCCCGGATCTCGAATTCCGGTTGCGCCTTGCGCGCCCGGTCGGAAATCTTCAGCTCCAGATATTTGGCGCCAATGCCTTTTTCAAATTTGATCGAGGCGCCGCGCCGATAATCACGCTCATTGGGGCCCTTGCCACCAAACAGCGCCACCAGTTCGTGCTTGCCGGCGCGCAGGTTGCCGACGTAGATACGCTGCACACCACCCTTGGCCAGGGCGGCAACTTCACGCGGCGTGTAGAGGTAATTACTGACTTCGTGTTTGTCGATCTTCAGGGTGACCGAATCGAGGCCAAAGAATTCGCCGACATCCATCGACACGAATACGGCGACCTGCGTGTTGGCCGGGAACAGCAGTTCTTCTTCAAGCACGAACAGGTCTTTGTTCAGATCGACGACCTGCTGCTTCAGATCCTGGATCTGCTCATCGAGGGCACGGGTGCTGGCATCGGCGGCGGGCGCGGCGTCGGCGGCGGCGGGCGAGCTCACCGACACAGCGGGGTCGCTGGCTGCCGGTTCGGTGGCGCACCAGGCAGACGGCGCTGGCAGCAGCGCAGCCACCACCACCGCGTCGACAAGGTAACGGCAGCAAGCTCTAGCAATACTCATAGTGGGCAATCCGTTGGCAAGACTACAATGGGCCGTGATAGCGGCCATTACAGTGGATCATCGAGCAAGGCGCGCAGTTGCGCGACGTACGAGTTATCAATACCGCGAAAGTCTGGCTCGACGCTGCGTACCCGGCCACGCCGGTCGATCAGCACCGTAGTCGGCAACCGCTCGATGCCGTAGGCCCGGCTTACGCCTTTGCGGCGATCGAGCAGCAGCGGAAAACGCGCCGGATGCAATTTTGCGAAGCGGGTCGCACGCGGCAGGTCGTCATCGACGCTGACCGCCAGGGTGACAAGACCCGCCGATCGGTAAGTGGTCTGCAAATCATCGAGTGCTGTTAACTGCGTCACACACAGCGCGCAGCGGCTGCTCCAGAAGGCCAGCAGCACGACCTCGCCGCGATACTCCGAGAGCCGCACATTGCCGCCGCTGGCGGCCGGCAGGGCGAAATCGGGGGCCGCATTGCCCGGCTGGACGTCGGCGCGCAGCGCGCCCTGGGGCGCCGCCAACAGGGCGAGCAGCAGAATTAAAGGTCCGATCCAGCGGATCACCAGCAGCTCCTTGAAAATGATTGAACAACAGTGCCAGCCGCCGCCCTCCATTTGACATCATCTGGAGGCGGGATGCGATAGGCAGGTTGAAGAATGAAGCAAGACCGCGGTTCATGGAACCACCGCGGGCGTCGGTGATGCGCGACAGCGAACGCCTAGGTGGGTGCGAACTTCTGGCCCGGAGCTGCAATCGCGGGCATGCCGATGAGACCGGCGATGCTGCCCAGACTCGTGCCTACGCCGCTGGCCCATTTCAGATTCTGAAATGCGCCTTCCTGACCGTGCAGTGCCATGTAGTTCAGCACCACAGTTTCGGCCAGCAGGTTGACCGCATTGGCCGCCGGACTCGAGGTACTGACCACCGAACCATCGGCGCTGTAGTGGCCGATCTGATTCTGGAGCGCCGTGATCGCACCGCCCGGGTTATACACCAGGAAAAAGGCCGCTGCCGTCGACTGGTTGTCACCGGTCCACACGCCCTTGCCGCGTCCCGCCGCGGAATTGTCAATCATGCCGTTTGATGAGAGCGAACCATCGCTGAATACATAGAGCATCAGCGGCATATGGCGACGCGCGGCGTATTCCAGGCAGGCGCCCATGCAGCGTCCAGCGCGAAAGTCACGCCCCTCGCCCGTGGAGCGATCGCCGGTGTGATAATCGAAGCCACCCATCTCGATGGTGCCCGCCCCCGCATAGCCATTGACGACCATCTTCATGACGGCCGCGGTTTTGCGGATTTCGGAATCGCCGTCGTACTCGGCCTGCGTGAAGATACCGGTCGACCCGACAATCAACGGATCAATATCCGGATCAAGCGCCGCCTTGGCGTTGCCGTAGCGATCAGCGAGATCGGCCGCCTTGACGTAGCCGCATTGCACGAGTTCCTTGACCACGGCATCGGCGCTAAGATCGCTGCGCACGGCGACGTTGTCGAGCTTCCTGCGACTGATACGTTCCATCGATTCGAGCACGGCGGTCGCGTCTGCCTGGCTGAGCAGGCCCACCAGCTTGCCGGTATCAACCAGACCGGTGACATCCGAGGAGCGATCCACCTTGGTCGGTCGCGCCGTGGTATCCATCATGTAGGAAGGCGCCATGGAATTGCCGCCGGAATCCGAACTCTGCGAGCCGATCAGCGCCAGCAGATCGCCCAGCGCGCCGGCCGAGTAGATGCCGTACATCGGGTTGTGCGGATTATTGCCGGTGTCGTTCTGGCTCAAAGCCGGAATCACCGTGCCATTGACATTGGCGCGCGTGGTTACCGCAGTGCGCTCGAGCATGCCGCGCAGAAACGCGCTGTCGGAGTGAAAGGCCAGGCCGAATTGCTTATCGACAAAGTTACCGGCGCCAATGGAAGAATTGGGCACCATGTTGCCGGGCAGGCCCAGCTTGCTGTAACCGGCGGTGGAGAGAAAATCGAGCTGACCGCCGGCCTGGCCGACCAGCACGTTGGAGCCGGCGATATTGGCGCCGCCCGCCAGATCAAAACAGATGAAGGGAATCTTGCCCGCGCCCGGCACGATGTTGCAGGGAGCGCTCTTGAGTGCGGCAATATCAGGCGAGAGCGCCGCATACGCTGCGCGCGGATCGGCAAACAGGCTGAACGCCGAGGCGCCCACCATGGCCACGCCGCCCGTCATGAAGCCCTGCCCCAGAAACTGGCGGCGGGTAACCGGCAACGGATGGTCGGCATGCCGCAGCGGCTCATTCAACCCCAGGGCTTGTTTGCGTCGAATCTTCATATAAAGCCTCGTTGTCTCGCTGGTCACGCTTACTTGAGCAGAACCGCAGCGCTGCCGAGCACGGTGGCGCAGGCGGCTTTGGTGATGGTCTTGGTGCGATCACTGGCACAGCTGCCCCCGCAACTGGAGAGCTTGGTGACCAGATTGTTGATTTCGGCGCGCACGTCGGCATCCGCCGGTTGCGTCAGCAGATTGATGCCGACACCGTTGGCGTACAGCGGATCGATGAGCGCATTGGTGCTGGAAAATGCCACGGCCGGTGCAGCAGCAAGATTCAGCCCCGGGAAGAACCCCGCCGCCTGATTCGATTCCACCAGCGCGTTGCAATACTCAATCGCCATCTGCGCCACACCCACCTGGTGCGAAGCCACGAAACCTTCGATGGTTGGCACCGTGGGCAGCTGCTGCTCGACCAGCGCATAGGTCACCTTCACGTTGACATCATTCATCGAGATGCCGGTGATTGCCGCGAATGAGGCATTGATTTCAGCAAAGGTACGCACGCCCACCTGCGAACTCTCCGGCTTGTCGGCCGGCGTCGCCGGCACCGGCGGCACCGGATCGGTGCGCACATGCGTCAGGCTGCCGATCTGATCGAAGCTCAGGAAGAACAGATCGGAATCAGGTCCCTTCTCCAGAGCGATGACCGTGCCGACATCGGAAAGCCGCTGCCCCACGCCGGCCGTATAGTTGGGATCCGTGACCGTGACGTCGAGCGGCGCATAGGCCTGACCCACTTTCGCTTCGGCGCCATTGACGCCGATACGCATGCCCTTGATCGCGATGCTGCCCGGCTTGGCGGCCGGGTCAAGACTGATGAACAACGGCTTGTCGAACAGGTAGCTGTAGCTGTCGTAGCGGCTCACGGCGAATAGCACGTAGGCCTGATTCATGCCCGTGAGTGCGCTGACGTTGAACAACAGGAAGTAGCGCTCGCCAACCCCGGCGGCGAAATTCTGCTGAATCTGCTCCTGGGTCAGCGCCTTGTTGTAGACCGCCGCGAAGCGCAACGTGCCCTGCCACTTACGGTTGCCCGAGGTCTCATTGCCCAGCAGGAAGACGAAGGTATCGTCCCAGTTGCCGATCGTGCCGCCCTTCTCGGCATCGGCATCGCCGGTGTAATTGCCATTCACATACAGGCGCCGGCCGTTGACCGGATCGTAAGTGAGCACCACGTGCTGGAGCGAAGCCTGTGCATCACGATCGGTATCGCGCGTCAGCAGGGCCGGAGCACCGTTGGCGTCGGTGGCACTCGAGCGCGCCAGCATTTCGTACTGGTAGGCATGCTGTGACAGGGTAAAATTGCGCGAGGCCGTGCCGCCGGAATAACTCGCCATGTAGGCGTCTTCCTGCGTCACATTGGCCGGCGCGGTCCACAGTTCGACCGAGAACTCGCCGCCACTCTTGATCAGGTTGTAGAGCTTGCTGCTGGCGGCACCGCCACGTGCCTCACCGCCGTTCGGGCCGAAGTGTACGCCCCAACCACCCACCCAACTGGTGTCGCCGGCCAGGGTGAGATTCAGGGCCGGATCGACACCACTGGTGTCATCGGCGATTGAGCCCGTGCCTTCCTTGAATTGATATCTGGCAATCATGCCCGTCTCGTAACGGTTGCCACCGCTGGCGATGGTGCCATCGTAGAGCGTGAGCGCTTTGGAGAGCACCAGCGTCGGGTCCAGCGTCGTCGGGAGGATGCCATCGACGAAGGCCTGGATCGCGGCCAGCATGATCGCGGAACTATTCGGGCAACTCACCGCGCTACCCGCTGTCTGCGCCCAGCAGTTGTGACTTTCATCGTGCAGACGCACGTAGAAGCGCGACAGCGTGGGCGTGTCGAGATTGATCTTGGCCTGCGCGTTGGCATAGGCCTCTTTGACGTCGCTGCTGGCAAAGTACGGCGTCTGCGGAGTTGCGGCATTGGCGCTGTGGCAGCGCGAGCAGAACTGCGTGAGCAACGGGTACACCGTCGCTGCAAACGCCGCCGAGTCAGCCGGGAAAGTCTTGCTGTTGCCCACGGCCTGGTCGACCGGCGCCACCAGTTGAATCTGTGTGCCGCCGCTGCTGACGCCACCGGCCCAGTTCTTGATCCAGGTGGTGAGAATATCGGCGCAGGCCTGCGGGCTGGCGAGCCAGCAATTGTGGCCACCGGCCACCTTGACCACCAGGCGTGATTGATCGGGCTGCGCGAGATTGACGACACCGAGCGCATCGTTGTAAGCGAGGTTGACGTCATCGGCACGCGCAAACATCGGACTCTGCCCGCCCACCTTATGGCAGTTACCGCAGCGGTTGGCGCCGTTGATGTTCTGCCAGAGATTGACCTTGAAGGCCTGGATATCGGCGCTGATAGGCGCGGGTCCCGCATAACTGGCGGCGCTCACGCCCCCCTGGACATTGCCGTTGGCCGTGGTGGCAGCGCCACCCGAGCAGGCGCTCAAGGCGAGGGCCAGCGTGGCTAGCAGGAGCGAAGGCAGAAAATGGGTACGGTTCACTGTGCTCTCCTGGGGGCTCGCGGCTAGTTGCCCATGCAATAAATGGCAGCGTCGGCGAACACCTGTTTCATCTTGTAGCCGCCGCTCTTGAAGCTGCTCTTGATCGTGCTCACGGCCTGGCGATCCGGGGCATTGCCCGGATCGCGGAAGCACATGGCACGAAATACTTTTTCAACCTGGCACTGGGCAAAGGCATCGCTGTGCGCCAGCTCCACGCCTAAGCTCTTGGCCCCGGTGCCGCCACCGCTCAGCGCGCTGTCAAAGCCGAGCAGCTGGTTGGCGCCCTTGCGCCAGTAGTTGTTCCAGTGATCATCGGTGGTGACGTAGCCGGTCTTGAAGTTGTCGGAGTTGATCAGATACTTCGGCTGCACGACACCCGGCGTGTAGCTCATGCGGGTTGCCAGCGCGTCAAAGTCGTAAAAGGCGAAAGCCTGCGCCATCGGATCCATGCCATCGTGGCAGGTGATGCAGTTGTTCAGAAACACGCGACTGTCACCGCCCGGGGAACGGCTGACATCCTGGCGGATGCGATCGGGCGGGAGCGATGAATCCTGCATCTGCTCCATATCGCGGCACAGGTGATTGATGAGTGTGAAGCGGAACATGCGGCGGTTGGTACCGGCGACAAAAAAGGCCGCCGCCGAGGCACGCGTGGTCATCACGCCGGCAGCCGCGCTGGCGGGTATGCCCAGCAAAGCCGACTGGGTGGCCGGCTGCAGCGCGGCCTGCAGATCCACATTGTTGTCTTCGAGATACTGATAGTGGGCATTGTTGGCGGGCGAGTAAGCCGGCGCTCCGGGTGTATTGGCCACGTATAGAAGGTCGGCCGAGAGCACGGTGCTGAAATCGACATCGTCGCGCACCATGCCGATCACCGTCGCGGTGTAGTCATTGAGGGGCACGAATACCGAACGCTCAACGTTGGTCCATGGCGAGACAAAGTTTTTCAGTGTCACGTCGTAAAAATTCTTGTTGCTCATGGCCCGCTGTGCGGCCATCGTGGGATTGCTGGCCTGGATATCGGCGGCCATCAGCGTCAGCACGGCATCGCTCGGCGGCACACCCGCGAGCCGATCGTGCAGCCGGCGCGCCTGTTCCCGGGGTCCGGCTGCGGCGGGGTTCCAGCCCTGCACAGCCAACAGCAACGCCGCAGCTATTGTCAGCCTGGCTACGCGCCGTGCCCGTCTAATGTGCCTGTCCTGTGTCATCGCTTAACTCCCATGTGCCCGAAGGCTGCACTTCGGGGGCCAATATACTTCGCCATCTGCGGGCTTTGACTTGTCTCAACTCACACACGTCGCCAGTCACCGACATCGCGCTCGCTACTGTTCAACGGCTATGCTTCACTTCATGAAATGCGATTCTGGTCACAGCAGCGCCTGGCACGAACCACTACCACTGGCGGGTGTAGGCGTCGGGCCGCAAACCCTGCCCGCGAGCAGGCAAGGAACCGCATTGGGCGGTTGTAAACGGTGACGCAGGTGGCAATATCGCGACGCAAACTCGCGCCAGGGAGCGACAGGTCATGAACCGTGAAATTCGTCGGCTGTGCACCATTTCGGCCACAGCAGTGCTGGTGATGCTGTTGGCCGCCTGCAGCAGCGGCGGCAGCCTGGACATTGGCCATGGTCAAACCGGCACCGGCGCCACCACAGATTTTGGCATCGCCTATATCAAACGTGTGCTACCCAGCGACCCGGTTGCGCTCGACAAGCTGCGCCAGCTCGATGACCTGCGCCATCAGCGCACTTTCTGGAGCAAGGCGGATGTCTACATCCGCGACAAGGCCTCGCCGGGTGGCGTCGAACGCAACGTCACGACGCGCCTGACGGGCACCAATTTCTACGACATCAAGAATCTTGATGTCTCGGCCGATGGCAAGCGCCTGGTGTTTGCGATGCGCGGGCCGCTGCTGGTGACCATGAAAGATTTTGAGCAGCCCACCTGGCGCATCTACGAATACGACATCGCTGCCGACAATCTGCACAGCCTCACTGACGATGTCACCGCGAGCGAGGGACAGGATATCTCGCCGCACTATCTGCCCTCCGACAGCACTCACCCGAATGGGCGCATACTCATCGCTTCGACGCGCCAGCGTTACTCGAAAGGCGTGCTGTTGCAGGAAGGCAAGAGCGGCTTCGAAGCGCAGACCGAAGATCGTGATGAATCGGCCTTTACGCTCAACGTGCTTGATCCGACGCTCGTCGGCCCGAGCGCCTTCCAGCAGATTTCCTTCAATCAGAGTCATGACCTCGATCCGAGCGTCATGGCCAACGGCCGCATCCTCTACACTCGCTGGGACCACGCGCCCGGCGGCACCGACGCCATGCATCTCTATACAATGAATCCCGACGGCAGCGACCAGCAGCTGCTCTACGGGGCGCACAGTCACGCGGTCGGCTCGCCCGATGCAGCCGGCCTGCCGACCACTGTGCAGTTCGTCAAAGCACGCCAGATGCAGAATGGCCAGGTGCTGGCGCTGATCCGCCCTGCCGACGCCGGCAGCGATTTTGGTGGCAACCTGGTACTGCTCGATGTCGTGAACGCGGTCGAGTGCAGCCAACGCACCCTGGCGGCCGGCGCCGTCGCCGGCGGCAACAACCCCTGCCCGGCCCAGGCGGCCGCCACCAGCAATGACGTGCGCACCATACCCGGGCCCTCGCCCGGGGGACGATTCAACTCAGCCTATCCACTCTGGGATAACACCAATCGCGTCCTGGTGAGCTGGAGTCAGTGCCGCCTGCTCGATACCACCGGCACGATCGTCGCCTGCACCGCTGCCAATCTTGCGGTTGCGAACCCGCAGCTGGCCCCACCGCTCTACAGCGCCTGGCTCTTCGACCCCGCAGACAACACGCTCAAACCCGTCGTGACACCGACCGAAGGCGTCATGCTCACCGATCTGGTCACGCTCCAGGCGCGCAGCGCGCCAGCCTTCATCGCCCCGGTGGGTACCGGCAGTACCCTCGCCGGTGATGGCCTGGGGATCATCGACATACGCAGTGTCTACGACTGGGCCGATGGCAAGTGGATCGGCACCGGTGCAGCAAGCACCGCCAGCTTCATCAGCACCATGACCACCACCAATGCCGATGCGCGCCCGGCGCGTTTCCTGCGCATCGAAAAAGCCGTGTCGATGGGCGATGATCAGCTGCTGGACGGTTTTCCGGATTTCGACCGGAACATCTCGCTCGACAATTCAGTCGGCTATATGCGCGAGATTCTCGGCTACGTGCCTATCGAAGCCGATGGCTCGGTGCGCGTGAAGGTGCCGGCCAATGTCGCCTTCCAGATATCAGTGCTGGACGCCAACGCTCGCCGCCTCCCCTCTTTCCCGCAGCATCGCGCCTGGTTGCAGCTGCGCCCCGGCGAGGTGCTGAGCTGCAGCGGTTGCCACAATGCGCGCACCCCAGCCAGCACCACGGCGCACGGTCGTTCCGGCCTGTTTGCGCCGGCCAACAGTGGCGATGCCAGCGGCAAGACCGTAGCGCAGCAGCTCTACGGCACGGCCACCAATTGCTCTGTCACCACCTGTGCTGCTGCTACGCCCAGCGTCGGCGTCAAATATGCAGGCAGTGGCGCGGCGGGCGATACCAGCATTGATCTGGGCTACAACCCGGGATTGAAAACGCCCCTGCCCACCGCCTCGACCTGCCTGAACAACTATGCCGGGAGCTGCCGCATTACGATCAACTACGCCAAGAGTGCTACCGGCGCTGCCACCACCTCGCCGGCGCACATTCACCCGCTGTGGCAAGTCGATCGCGGCGCCAATACCTGCGTTACCTGCCACACCTCCGCTCTGCAGAGCGTGCAGTGCACGCCCACCGGCACCATTACGGCCATCACGGTGACCTATGCAATGAGTCCTGCCGGCGGTCTCGATCTCACTGATGACCCGGCGCAACAGGCTACCGCACAGCTGCGCGCCTACCTGCAGCTGGTCACGAATCACCCCTCAACGTCCCTGACGCTCGATGCGGCCTGCGTCCCCAAACCCACGGTAGCCCAGTTCAACGCCAGCCTGGCAAGCGGTTCAGCCGCCGCGTCGCGCTTCTTTGCGGTACTCTCTGGCACCACAATGGGTACTGTGAATCACAGCGGGTTCATGACTCCCGCAGAACTGCGCTTGCTGTCAGAATGGGTGGATATTGGATCCCAGTACTACAACAATCCGTTTGCCGCGCCGCTCAACTGAGTGGCTGCGCCTGCTGGCGCTGCTGCTGCTTATGTTCGCTCTGACGCCGTTCGCACAGGCCCGCCACCGTGAGGCGCGGCAGCGTGAGTTGCTGCAATTGTTCGTCACCGAACCCTACCTCGAGCTGCACACCGGCCCGGGTCGGGGTTACCCGGTAACGCAGGTGATCGCACGGGGCGACAGCGTCGATGTGCTGTTTCGACGCACCGAATGGTTCAAGGTGCGCAGCGAGCGCGGCGTTGAAGGCTGGGCAGCCGAGCGCGATATGCTCGCCACCACGCTCGCCGATGGCTCGCCGTTTAACTTCGAGCGTGGTGACCGGGAGGGTTTTCGCTCGCACCGCTGGGAAGGCGGGGTGATGACGGGCGAGTACGCCGGCGCGACGCTGGTTGAGGGGTTTCTGGCCCGCTCGCTGACCGACAATCTGAAGCTCGAGCTGCACGGCGGGCAATTTCTCGGCAATCTCTCCAATGGTGAAATTGTTGACCTGGGCCTGAATCATGTCTTCATGCCGCGCTGGCGCATTTCACCCTTTGTTACTCTGGGTACCGGCATTGAGCGCACCGAAGCCAAGGGCACGCTGGTCCGGCCGGTGACCCAGAATTATCAGACCGCCTATGAAGGTTTCGGCGCACGCTACTACCTGACGCGCCGATTCTTCGTGCGCGCTGAATACCGCCACCATACGGTGTTCACCAATACGGACAGCAACGAGGTGAAACAGGAATGGAAACTCGGATTCGCATTCTTCTACTAGCACTGGTGGTCACGCTGACCAGCGGGTGCGCGCACCTGCCATGGCCGTTCCATCGCCATGATAAGCAGGGCGCAGCGCAGGCCGGTGGCGCTGGCACGCAGAGCGCAGCAGATGCGGCCGCAGCGGCCAACGCCGAGGCGGTTGCGGTGCCGCCAACGATCATCGAGCCGCAGGTCGAGCGGC
Organism: Gammaproteobacteria bacterium; assembly: GCA_031441585.1. Classification (GTDB taxonomy): domain Bacteria; phylum Pseudomonadota; class Gammaproteobacteria; order Steroidobacterales; family Steroidobacteraceae; genus FEN-1191. The sequence continues at coordinate 38,474 of JANMWZ010000090.1, read as the reverse complement.
GCAAGATCAAAGTGCCGAAGATCCACAGCCAGAATATCGAGCTCGGCGCCTATTATGGTGAAATCTCCATCGAAGACTTCGGCGCGGCGCCGGTGAGCGGGTTGCGCTTCGACTACCACGTCACAGAAGACTTCTATTTTGAGGCCAGTTACGGCCGCGCCACGGGTGGCAAGACCAGTTTTGAGACTCTGGGGGGCAATGTGCAACTGCTCACCGATGCTGAGAGGCGCTTCACGTATTACAATCTCGCGTTAGGCTACAACTTCCTGCCTGGCGAGGTGTTTCTCGGTCGCAACCGCGCCATGACCAGCGGGTTATATCTGGTGGGCGGCATTGGCAGCGTCAAGTTTGCGGGTGACCAGCATTTCACCGTGAATTTTGGCTCGGGCTTCCGGGTGCTGCCTACCGATTGGCTGGCGATTCATATCGAGGCGCAGGATCTGGTGTTCAAATCCGATCTGCTCGGTGTCGATCGCCTGAAAAACAACCTGACTGCCCACGTTGGCGCGACCGTGTTCTTCTGACACGGAGTAGAGCTCATGAAACGCACTGTCCCACTGCTGTACTTGCTGACGCTGGCCGCGACGACGCAGGGTTCGGCGACGCTGGCGGCCTCGGTTGACTCATTGCGTACCGGTGCGCCGGCCCCGGCCTTTGCACTTAATTCCAGCAGCGGCCAGGCCGTCAATCTCGCCGACCTGAAGGGCCAGATCGTGCTGGTGAATTTCTGGGCCAGCTGGTGCGGGCCGTGCCGCAAGGAAATGCCGATCCTTGAACAGCTCAACAAGCAGTATCATGCCAAAGGCGTGACGCTGGTGGGCGTCAATGTCGAGCCCAACTCGGCGGCCGCGCTAGACTGGCTCAAGGCCACGCCGGTCTCCTTTCCGATACTCTTCGACGTCAACAGCAAAGTGAGTAAGCTCTATCAGGTCGAGGGCATGCCTAATACCGTGATCCTCGATCGCAGTGGCAAAGTGCGTTATATCCATCGCGGTTATCAGCCCGGCGCCGAAAACGAGTATCTGGATCAGATACGCGTGCTGATACGCGAATAGGCAGCAGGAGCCTGGCCGGAATGAACAAGGGTTGTGCACTGTTGCTGCTGGGCGCTGCTGGCGCGCTGGCACTCTCGGCCTGCAGTCCGATCGAGCCGTGGGTGAAGCCCTATGAGCGCGAACACCTGGCCGAGACGGTCATGTCCTTTAATCGCGACCCGGTGTCGAGCAACTACATCGAGCATGTGTTTGAATCGCGCGAGGGTGCGCGTGGCGCGACCGGCGGCGTGGGCGGCGGCTGCGGCTGTAACTGATTCGTGAAACAACCGCTATTCCTTGCCGCTCACCGGCTCGCTGCCAGCCTGGCTGTAGCAAGCCTGGCACTGGTGGGCCGCGCGCACGCCGGCGTATTGCCCGATGATCGCGCCGACTATCTGCAGCACAGCTACCACGGTGGTGGCATTGATATTCAGGGCCCCTCGGTGCTGGTGCGCAAGAAATTCGGCGATCATGTCTCGGCCGCCTACAATTACTACAGCGACAAGATCACCGGCCATGTTGATACGATTTCGGGCGCCTCGGTCGATGCGGTCAGCGGCGCCAGCACTTACAAAGAAGAGCGCAAGCAGAACTCCCTGAGCGTGGATGTGCTGCTGGGCAAGGTTACCTATAGCGCCGGCTACATAAACAGCAATGAACCCGACTACCGGTCCAGGACCGCGTTTGCCTCGGTCAGTGAGGACATGTTCGGCGATCTGACCACGGTTACCTTCGGTGTGGTGCGTGGTTGGGACAAGGTGGGCGAGCGCGGCGCTCCCACGTTTTCAGAGGTTGCCGATCACCGCAACTGGCAGCTGGGCCTGTCGCAGATTCTGACCCGCAACCTGCTGCTGGGCCTGAACTTTGAAAACTCGGAGAGCGAGGGTTTTCTCAACAACCCGTATCGTCGGGTACGCTACCTCGACGCGCTCGAAGCGCGCGGCTATGGCACGCAGAAAGAGCAATACCCGCATACCCGCACCGGCAATGCCGGTTCATTGCAGCTTAAATACCACCTGCCGGGGCGCGGTGCGCTCGATGGCAGTTATCGTTATTTCAGCGACACCTGGGGCATCAGGGCCCACACGGCGCTCCTGGGAGTGACTCAGCCGCTGTACCAGAACTGGCTGCTGGATGGGCACCTGCGTTACTACCGTCAGACTCATGCCAACTTTTACAGCGACCTGTATCCCTTTGCCGACGCCCAGAACTTCCTGGCGCGTGATCGTGAGCTGGCCACCTTCAAGAGCATGACCCTGGGGGCAGGCGCTTCGTGGCAATTTCACGCTCCGGCCTGGTCGCATATCCAGAAAGCCTCGCTCAATGCGCGCCTCGATCGCCTGCGCATCAATTACGATGATTACCTTGATCTGCAGGTAACCGGCGTGGCCCCAGGTACCGAACCGCTCTACACGCTCAACGCCACGGTGCTGCAGTTCTTTATTTCCGCCTGGTTCTGAACGATCATCGCGGGTCGGATGACCCGAAACACACCAGGGGATTGCTCATGACCTACCTAGCGCGACCGCGCACGCTGCTCTTCACCTTGCTCGCCCTGCTCTCACCCCTGGGTGCCGCCTTGGCCCAGTCACGTGAAGACGCGAAACTGATTACCGCCACCCAGGTGCTCGCCGAACTGCGCGACTCGCCCGATCAGAACATTCCCAACTGGCTGTTTGATCGCGCTTACGGCGTCGCGGTGATACCCGATGTCATCAAGGGCGCCTTCGTCCTGGGAGGGCGGCACGGCAACGGCGCGCTCAGCGCGCGCGATGCCAGCGGGCGCTTTAGCGACCCGGTGTTCATTTCGCTTAGCGGCGGCAGCGTCGGCTTTCAGTACGGCGCCCAGGCCGCCGACATCGTGCTGGTGTTCGCCACACGTCGCAGTCTGGAAAATTTCGCGCGCGGCCAGTTCACGCTCGGCGCCAGCGCCTCAGTGGCTGCAGGGCCCATGGGACGGAGCGGCGAAGCGGCTGCCGGTGTGGAAGCAGAAATTTATTCTTATTCGCGAGCCCGCGGATTGTTTGTAGGCGTGGCGCTGGATGGCACGATGCTGGCTTTCGATGGCAAGGCCAATCGCAATTTTTACGGGCGCGAAGTCACGACAGCCCAGATCACGAGCGGCGAGGTCAAGGCCAATTCCGAATCGGCGCGACGCTTTATCGCCGCCATTGTCGCCAGCCTGACGCCGGCCCAGGGCAGCGGCGCGGGCGCTCCCGCCGCACCGGCGGTCGCCACGCCGGCACCGGCGACTGGCGCGCCGGGTACGGCCGCGCCGACGCCTGCCGCGCCGCCCGCCGAAGGCACCCATAGTTTCCCGCTTGCTGATCCCAAGCCGGGTAGCGAGCCGCATTAAATATGGCTGATGTCTTTGTTTCCTACGCCCGCAGTGACAAGGCGCGCGTCGCGCCGCTGGTGGCCGCGATCGAGGCGCAGGGCTGGTCGGTGTGGTGGGATCCAGGGATCGACCCGGGCCAGGAATTTGATCGCCAGATCGCCGCGGAACTCAAAGCTGCCGCCGCCGTGCTGGTGGTCTGGACCCCCAGCTCGGTAGAGTCGCGCTGGGTCCGTGGCGAGGCGCGCGAGGGGGCGGATCGCGGCATACTCGTCCCAGTGCGCTTTGACGGTGCCAGCCTGCCGATCGACGTACGCGCGCTGCATACCACGGATTTTAATGACTGGGGGGAAAATCCCGACAGTCCGCAGGCCCAGGAAGTGCTGCGCGCGCTCGGCACCGTGATCGGCCGCGAGCGCGCTCGCGCTCGCGGCCCGGAGGGCAGGAGCGCGGATCCGGCCCCGCCTGTTACCGCTGATGGACCTGCCCGCGCCACGATCTGCGTGCTGCCCTTCGCCAACCTGGGGGGCGATCCGGAGCAGCAGTATTTCAGCGACGGCATCAGCGAGGACATCATCACCGAGCTGTCGCGCTGGGGCTTTCTTTCGGTGCGCTCCCGCTCGGCCTCGTTTCGTTACCGCGGTGTCGCAATCGACATGCAGAGGGTCGCGCGCGAACTGAACGTCCGCTACATCGTCGAGGGGAGCATCCGGCGGATGGGCGAGCGCCTCCGCATCAACGCGCAGCTGATCGATACCGGGACTGGCAGCCATATCTGGGCCGAAAAATTCGACCGGTCTATGGCGGAATTATTTTCCGTCCAGGACCACCTCGTGCAGACGATCGTCAGCACGCTCGTGGGCCGGATGCAGGCCTCCGATACCGAACGGCTGCGGCGCAAGCCGCCAGCCAGCCTGGCCGCCTATGAATGCGTGCTTAAGGGCAATGCGTTGCCCTGGGACAATGCCGAGGGCGCCGCGGAGGCCAGGCGGCTTTTCAGTCAGGCGATCGTACTCGATCCCGGATATGGCATCCCTCATGCCTTGCTCGCGGCCCTCTGGTGCAGAGAGTGGCAGGAGGAAATGGGCGACTCGGATGCCAGGCTGCAGAAGGCCTTTGCCCTGGCCAATCGGGCAGTCGAACTTGATCAGAACGACAGCACCTGCTTTTCAATGCTGAGCACGGTCCATCTACTGCGGCGCTCCTTCGACCTGGCGTTGCAGCACATGCAACGTGCGGTCGATATGAATCCGAATAATCAGTGGAATGCGGGCGACATGGGGTCCACTCTGATCTACCTCGATCAGGCCGAAGAAGCGTTGGCCTGGTTCAAGCGCGCCCGGGAGATCGATCCGTACTTCGATCAACCCTGGTACTGGCGCGCAATGGGTCAGGCTTACATGGTCCTGCGCCGCTACGAGGAAGCCCTGGGGGCATTCAACTATTTGCCCGCTCGGCCCTATCGGGTCGCCGCGTATATGGCCGGCTGCCATGCCCGGCTGGCCGACATGCAACGCGCCAAAGCCAGCGCGGCCGAATGCCTGGCAATGAAACGAGATTTCTCAGTTCGACAGTTCATCGCGAAACACCCATTCAGGAATCCAGCTGATGGTGCAAGCCTGGCCGAATCCCTGCGCATGGCTGGTCTGCCGGGCTGAGGGGGGAGACTTGGGCAGCCAGACGCAAGTTGAAACGCTCGAACCGCCCTGGGTCGATGAGGTCCTTCATTTCTGGTTTGTGGAGCTTGAGAATGCCCACTGGTTCACCAAAGATGATGAGCTCGACGCGCAGATCCGCCGGCGCTTTCTCGCGCTGCATGAGCGTCTGCTCAGGCAGGAGGGCCGCGGCGTGAGCACGTCACGCCCGCTCCTTGCGGCCGTGATCGTCCTGGACCAGTTCTCGCGCAACATGTTCAGGGGCAACCCGCGCACCTACGCGGCCGATCCTATCGCCCGCCAGTTAGCCCGGACTGCCACTGAGCAGGGCTTCGATCTCGCCATGACACCTGTGCAGCGTCTGTTTCTTTACCTGCCCTTCGAGCACAGTGAGAACCGGGAAGATCAGGCACTGGCGCTCAAGCTGATCAAGCGGCTGGGCATTGAGGACTGGACGCGCGACGCCCTGGCGCACAAGGTGCTCATCGATCGCTTTGGCCGCTTTCCGCACCGTAACCAGATTCTCAACCGGCTGTCGACGCCGGAGGAGATCGCGCATCTGGCGGAGTCCACGACTTCGTTTTAACGTCTGGTCGGCAGAACTACGATGGCCCGCTGCGCACTGCAGCGACAGGAGGATTCATGCAGAAACGAACACTGGGAAACAGCAACCTGGAAGTGTCGGCGCTCGGCCTCGGCTGCATGAGCATGAGCTCCGGCTACGGGCCGCCAGGCGACCAGCAGCAGATGATCGAGCTTATCCGTGCGGCCGTCGCGCGCGGCGTTACGTTCTTCGATACGGCGGAGGTCTACGGCCCGTACACCAACGAAGAACTGGTGGGCGAGGCGTTGGCGCCGTTCCGCGGCCAGGTCGTGATCGCCACCAAATTCGGCTTCAGGATTGGCGATGGTCAGCAGGTCGGCCTGGACAGCCGACCCGAGCACATCAGGGAGGTTGCAGAGGCCTCGCTCAAGCGCCTCAGGGTCGAGGCGATCGACCTGTTCTACCAGCACCGTGTCGACCCCGACGTGCCAATCGAGGATGTCGCGGGCGCCGTCAGGGACCTGATCAATGCCGGCAAGGTCAGGCATTTCGGCCTGTCCGAAGCGGGAGTTGAGACGATTCGTCGCGCTCACGCAGTTCAGACCGTAACGGCCCTGCAGAGCGAGTACTCGCTGTGGTGGCGAAGCCCTGAGGAGGATGTGCTACCAACGCTCGAAGAACTCGGCATCGGCTTCGTCCCGTTCAGCCCGCTCGGCCGGGGCTTTCTGACCGGCAAGATTGACGAGCACACGACCTTCGACAGCACGGACTTCCGTAACTCCGTCCCCCGCTTCACGCCCGAAGCCAGGAAGGTGAACAAGGTTCTGGTCGACCTGCTCGCCGCGATCGCCGCCCGCAAGCTGGTGAGCGCCGCCCAGCTGGCACTCGCCTGGCTGCTTGCCCAGAAGCCATGGATCGTCCCCATCCCCGGCACCACCAAGCTGCACCGCCTCGAGGAGAACATCGGCGCTGTGGCGCTCGAACTGACGCCGGATGATCTGCGCGAGATCAACGCGGCGGCGGCGAACATCACCGTGCAGGGGGATCGCTACCCCGAGGCCCTGAATCGCCTGGTCGGCCGATGAGCACTGATCGCTGTCGAGCGGTGGAGCGCCACCCCATCAAGCAGCACACTGCCAGCACCCAGACGTCCCAGAACGACAGGCCCCCGCCCCCACCCTGAGTTGGTGGCGCAGGCACGGCCGAAACCGTGGTTGAAAGCGTAACGCTATTGTTTGCATTCACAGGATCCCCCGTAGCGCTACTGACAGTCGCCGTCGAGACCTGCTGACCCGTCACTGTGGCGCTGGCGCTAACCGAAATCGTCGCACTGCCGGCGACAGTCAAATTGCCGAGCGTGCAGGTAGTCAGGGTGCCGCTGGTGGAGCATAAACCGTTGGTCGACGTCACCGTACCGGGCGTCAACCCCGCAGCGAACTGCAATGCGACGCTGGCAGCAGGTGCGGGATTTGGGCCGGCGTTCCTAACCGTGAGCGTGTAACTCACCGCGTCGCCTGCTCGCACGGCAGAACTGCCGGCGGCGCTCACCGACAAATCCGCAAGGGTTGTCACGTTGATCGCGGTCACAGTGGAATTGTTCGGCAAACCCGGATCGGGTTGATCGCCGCTCACGCTACCCGATATGGAAAAAGTGCCCACTGCCGGTGGCGTAGCGCTTAGAGTGATTGCCGCACTGCTGCCGGTGCGCAAAATGCCGATTGAGCAGGTCACCAGCGTACCAGCGACGGCGCATGAACCACCCGCAATCGTTGCCAACACATCCCGAACCGTCGAGGTCAGTTGCAGCGTGACGATAACGCCAGTGGCATCGAACGGCCCCAGGTTCGATGCCGTGTATGCGTAAGACGAGGCCACGCCAACCGCCACAGGATTGGACGGCGCAGTGGTCGTCAACGCCAAATCCGGGGCAATCGTGATTTCCTGTACTCCGGAACCCAGCGTGCCTACCAATAGATCAGCTGGCCGGTTGGAATCAACGATCATTGCGAACGAACCCCACACGGGCAAGGCGCTTGAATCTCGCAATGTTTCCCATGACGCACCGCCATCAACCGAGCGGGCGATGCGTGTGACGCTTGCCGCGTACAGGTTCTGCGGATGCACGGGATCTACGGCCAGGGCATTTGGGTAACCCTGGGACGCTACTCGATCCCAATTGAGTGCGGACCAGGTTGCGCCGCTGTCCGTGCTCTTGAGTAAGGCAGTACCTGTCGAGCCGTAAAGCACGTTGGCAGCTGTTGGATCCACGCCAAGTAGAAGGCCAGGTCCTGCGGCCGGGGCGGCATTTGCGGCCGACCAGTTCAAGCCGGCATCGGTCGATTTATATACGCCAAGATTTACCGCGGCTCCGCTCACCGTCTTGTAGCAGAACGCATAGGCCACCGTGGGATCAGCGGATTCCATCAACAATTTGCTGATGGTGCCCGCAGGCAAACCCGCCGTCACCTGAGTCCACAGCGCACCGCCGTCCGTGGATCTATAGAGGGCCGAACCTGAGGCAGCGAGAATGATCTGCGGCGCACTCGGTGCACTTGCCATGGCGAACAGCTGGGAGGGAGGCGTAGGCACCACCTGCACCTGAGACCAGGTGTTGCCACCGTCCAGTGATCGAGTGATACCAGTGGTCTGCGAAGCCCATAGGCTGCCCGGTTGAGCCAGGATTGAACTGATATAAATGCTCGTTGGCGGCACCGATAGCTGCGCCAGACCCGCATTGTTGACCGGTATCGCAGTCGCCGATCCAGCCGACGTGTAGTAGATGCCGACACTGGGAATCTCAATATAGATTCTGTCAGCGCCCGGATCCGCCGAAAAAGCGCTGACAGTCGTCGACATCAATCCAGACTGCTGGGCGCCCCAGACCGTTCCTGATGTCGATGATCCGCTCACGCCTGCCAGTCCACCCACCAGCAGTTGCGATTCCTGGGATGGGTTGATCGCTATGCTAAAGATCTGACCAGCGAAAAGATTGCCCGTGACATCAAGCCACGTCGCACCGGAGTTTGACGTGCGGTAAACGTTTCCATAGCCGGTCCCTGCATACAGTATCGCTGGATTTACCGGGTCATTCACCAGTACGCGCGCTGGCGTAGTGGTGATATTGTTCCACGTTGTGCCGCGATCACCGCTCATCCAGACGCCATCGTCTCGCGCGACCCAGAGCTGAAGAGGATTGGCGGCGTTTATTGCCAGATCGGCGGCAAAGCTCGTGGATAGAGGCATACCGAAGAGCAGAGGCTGCCAGGTGGCGCCACCGTCATGACTCGCCATAACCCCTTCGGCAGTCGCCGAAGTGTAGGCAGTCGCATACAGGGTGTTGGCATCCGTCGGGTCGATGATGAGTCTGATGACTCTCGCAAGCGGATCGGCCGACATTGCGCCCTGCGCTTGCCACGATTGCGCACGATCAACGCTGCGAAAAACCCGCGCGCCGCTCACGATATACAATGTCCGGCCATCGGCGCTGACCGCGATTTGCCGGGCCTGGGTAACGGCCGTTGGTAGATTTGCCGCCGGCGCCAGCGTCGCCCCGCCGTCTGTACTCACATACAGCGACGGCCAGTTGGGTGCGACCACGTATATGCGCTGGGGATCGGCGGGATCGAGCGCCATGTCAAACGGCGGGTTGAAGAAACTGGATGAAATGAGTTGCCACGAGGTACCGGCGTCCGGGGAACGATAGAATCCGCCCGCCGCAATGGCAAATGCAGTCTGGCCGGTTTTGCTGAAAGCCAGCTTGTTAACAGTGCCACCGGTGGGCCCGATGGCCGTCCAACTGTTGATGGCTGCCAGCGTCTGAATCGAAAAGCCCAGCAGAAATCCGCTCACCAGGATCAGCAATAGCTTCTTCACGCAATGCCCTCGAATAAGTTGTCGGCGGGTGTCGAAGAGTGTATCCCTTGTCTTTCCCCAGAATACACGGTGACGCCAGATACCGATGGCGATAGTTGGCGCCGAAAGGGAATTTGAAACTGAACTGGCAAAGTGGAGCCTCCCTGGCACTCGACCGGTGCGGATCGTGTGTACAATTCCCGGCAATGACTGGTCAACGTAGTTGCGCACGAATAGCAATGGGGTTTCCGGCTGGCCGCCCGTGGCGATGCGTCCGTGCGGGATGGCTCGCAACTATCGTGGCGTTGGCATCGGCCAGCACGCTTGCGATCGCAAGCGACGCCACGACAGATATTCGGCATTCCATTTCCGAACTGGCACCGATCGCGAAGCTCCACCTGGGGAAGACGGCCGACTGGGTTGCATTCACCGACGGTGCCGTGTGGGTAGGTACTACCGGGCCTGACGGTGTAGCCCAGATTGATCCGCGAACGAATACTGTTTCCGCAGTCGTTACCCTTCCCGGAAGCCCATGCGCCGGGCTGGCAGCTGGATTTGGCGGGCTGTGGGTACCGCTGTGCGCCAAACCCAATGCATTGGCGCGTGTTGACCTGCGCACGCGCGCTGTGACCCTGATACCGGGCGTCGGTCCCGCGGACCGTGAGGGCGGAATTACCACCAGCCGTGACAGCGTCTGGCTCGTCGTTGACGACCGGGCGACGCTTGCACGAATCGATCCCGGGACAGGTCGGATCAGTCAGAGGATCGGAGTGCCTTCCGGATCACTCAATCCGCTCTACAGTAATGGACTGATCTGGGTTACCCGATCGACGAGTGCCGAGGTAAGCGTTATTAGCGCCGATTCAGGCGCGCTCATCGGTACGGTCCCCAGCGGCCCCAAGCCCCGGTTTCTCACCGCTGGCGCGGGGTCCGTCTGGACTTTCAACCAGGGCGATGGAACGCTGACACGCATCGATGTGCAGGCCAGGAGTGCAGCGGGCATGACACCACTGCAGACTCCAGGCCACGGTGGGGACATCAAGTTCGGCCACGGCATCGTCTGGACCACTATGATCAAAGTTCCACTTTCCGCCACGGATGGAAAAACCGGCAAGGTTTTATGCCAGTGGACCGGTCCCGGTGGCGACTCACTTGGCGTCAGCCATGACGCGATCTGGCTTACGGACTATGACGCCGGGGACGTCTATCGCTTCGATCTCGACGCTGCGGTGCGTCACTGCGCCAGCCCGGAATCCGCACCCAGAAAAAAGTAGAGTCTTAAGACAGAAGGCTGTTAACCGCGTGACTTTCTGGAGCAACCCTCGGCAAACCGTCGACTACGCCTTCTCCCCCACCGGTAACTCCGCGAGATTGAAGGGGACTCCGCAGCCCCCGATCCCGCAATACCCATCCGGATTCTTCGCCAGGTACTGCTGGTGATAGTAGGCGCTGAGGCCGTAAACACCACAGAAACTGCGCCGTTACAGCGCCGGCAGTCCCTGGCCGGTCCACTTCCGGTTGACATCGCCGTCGTTACCCCAGCAGACCAGCACGGACATCAGACAGGCTGCAAGCTACCGTCGGCACCGTGAGGATGAGGGCTGATCCGGGCGGCCTGCTTGCCGACTTTGTCTTTGGCCATTGCCAGGTCGAAGTGCGCCTGCAAATTGATCCAATAGCCATCGGAAGTGCCGAAATACGTCGAGAGAAAAACGGCCATTTCCGGCGAGATTGAGCGCTTCTCGCGCGCGATGTCGTTTACGCGAGGCAGCGGAACGTCCAGGGCCTTGGCCAGTGCATACGCACTCAGGCCTGCTGGCTCCATGAACTCCTCCCGGAGAATCTTGCCCGGGTGAGTAAGCTTGACCTTTCGCGCTGCCATAACCCTATTCCCACCTAGTGATAATCGACGATCTCGACGTCAAAGGCGTGATTGTCACGCCACCTGAAACAGATCCGCCACTGCTTGTTAATCCGGATGCTGTACTCGCCCTTTCGATCGCCCTTCAAAGCCTCGAGCTGATTCGAGCTTGGAATCGAAAGGTCCCTCAGGTCTCCGGCGGCGTTCAGCTGCTGCAGCTTCATCAGCGCGCGCTCTTGGATGTCACGTGGAAGACGCCTCGAGTACTCACGACTCCAGACCCTTTCGGTCTCCTTGCCTCGAAAGGACTTGATCACCAGCGCATGCTAACGCGGCCCGTTAGTACCGTCAAGCGTTACTATACAAGGAGCGCCAAGTGCCGATAGGGGCTGCTTGGCAGGACCTGACACCACCGTAGTCGCCTCAAGGCACTCCGTGTTCGACCTGACGAAGCACTGACTCCCGATCAGATGCAACCCCGGAGCTTCCGCAGCTATCGACAAAAAAGAGCCCGTGCTGCACGTCCTTGGAAAGGAACAATAGATACTCTTTGCCCACGTCCATACAGAACCGTCCTGAGTCATTCTCTGAACGAATCTGGATTATCGGCGTCACCTTCCCGCGCACGAACCGGCTGACCTGCACGGTGTAGATCGTCGCCGTGAGCCCGTCTGGATATGCAGGATCCTCCACAAGGTCCTTCTTACGGGTCACTTTCCCAAGAACGATTGCCACTGCACGACGCACCTCCTTTTCGAGAGGCAGGTGATAGCCGCTCACGAAGCTCGCATCGAGACAGACAGCGTTGGCCGTCGTCGTCACGCCCAGCACTGCGAGACAAGCCCACATGTTCAACCATAGCCGTGAACGCACCACACGAGCTCCTCAAGGACGATCTTCCCCGCTGACTATCCTGAACCGCGGTCGACGGTAGACTTCCGGTAGACGCCGGCACCGAAACCAGCCTCGGTTCTTCTGCAGAAACACGTGGAGTCTTCGGGCAGGCCGACGCTAACCACGCGACTTCCCGTTGGAACCCTCCGCGAACCAGCGGCTACGCCTTCTCCCCCACCGGTAACTCCGCGAGTTTGAAGGGAACTCCGCAGCCCCCAATCCCGCAGTACCCATTGGGATTCTTCGCGAGGTACTGCTGGTGATAGTCTCCCCGGAGGTTGGAAATCCCAGAGAAACTGCGACGTTAAATCACCGCTGGTCCTGCACCGGTCGACTTTCGGTAGACGTCAACGTCGATCCGCCGGTAGACCTGCACCGGTAAACCCGACTCATCGCTCAGGCCCGGCGCATCCAATGACGCGGGTGGCGACTGCCATGCAGGACGCCGAGGATCACTACGTCCTCTTCAAAAGTGTAAAACACCGCGAACGGGAAGCGGCGCAGAAGGGCGCGGCGCGCCGATCGATGAACCAGCTCGTAACCAAGTGGCGATTCGGCAAGCCGCATGAAAACGGCGAGAGCTTCATCGAGAAAATCTTGGCCCAGTCCTCGCTGATGCTGCTCGTACCACGAGGCCGCTTCGGTCATGTCCTGTTCCGCCTCGGGGCGGATGCGGACGTCGAACGTCACAGACGACGGCGAATACTGGAGACTACGTCTGTCGCCAACTGCCCGCGATTCTTGTCGAGCTCATATGCATCAAGGCGACGGTCCAGCTCAGCCTTCTGCTCGGTCGTTAGCGCAAGCGCCTGCTGGTCCGACGCGATGCTGTCCCACAGGTCTTCAACGAGCTTGATACGCTCGTCGAACGGAAGCATTTTTAGCTTGGGGTTCATGACTACAGCCCGGATCAGTTACTAGCGCACAGCATACTTCTGAGACCGCTTCCTCGCCATACCCCATTTCTGCCGCGATTTTGTCAATTCCGCGGTCACCAGCCGGACCCGAGGCCAGCACCAGGGCAGCGGCAACGCGCGTCGTGGCGTTTGCCGACGCTCGGCTACGGATACAGCGGGAATCCTTCTGCAGATTTCGGAATTATGATTTCTCCGTCCGCATCACCGGCTAACTTGCGCGCAGGCGGAACGATAGGATTACTCGCGTATGCCTTCCCGTTGAACGAAAGCACGGCGGTGTATCCGGCGAGAATTCCGCCGCCTTGCACCCAGACACCGACGTCATGCCAACCGTTTGTCGCGGTCTGCAAAACGCGAATCGGAGGCCGTGTGATGGTCGTACGCGCGATCACCGTAAAGGAGACCCCGTCTGGCCTAAGTATCAACATTGTGCAACCACCGCTCCCGCACCATGCATGGCCCGCTACGTAGACGACGACCTCAGGCACCTTGGCGTCGCTCAAATTGGCAGGTGCCGCTGAATACCGCGTTGTCTTGTCGAATTCACTGCTTCCAGACTTGAGATAATTCTGAAGAAATGCCTTCAGCACGCTATCCGCTGCAGAATCTTTAGACACGCGATCTTGGCCAAGACAGGTTGCCGTCATCAAAGTCCCGCAGAGCGCGAAAATGATGAGATGGCCCGTAAAGCCCAGTGCAGCTTGACGTTGAATCAACATTACGCCTCTCAGGATTCGGAGGAACTATCCTTACCCGGATACTTTCCTATCTCCGGGCCAACGGTAGACTTCCGGTAGACGTTGACGCCGAAGTCAGCTGGCGTTTTCCTGCGAAAATACGCGGAACTTCGACTTGGTCTGTTGGTAACCCTCTGGTTCCCCGCGAGAACCCTTGGCGAACCAGCCATCACACGTTCTCACCGACCGGTAACTCCGCGAGTTTGAAGGGAACTCCGCAGCCCCCGATCCCGCAGTACCCATCCGGATTCTTCGCGAGGTACTGCTGGTGATAATCCTCGGCGTAATAAAACTGCGGCGCCTCGCGTATCTCGGTGGTGATGGCGCCGCGCCCGGCTTGCGCCAGGGCCACGCCATAGCGGCGCGCGCTATCCTCGGCCGCCTGGCGCTGCGCGGCGTTGGTGCAGCAAATCACCGAGCGATATTGCGTACCCATGTCGTTGCCCTGGCGCATGCCCTGGGTTGGATCGTGCGATTCCCAGAACACGCGCAATAACTCCGTATAAGCAATCTGCGCCGGATCAAACACCACCAGCACGACTTCGGCGTGACCGGTGCGGCCGCTACACACCAGCTTGTAGTCCGGGTTCATCGTCGTGCCGCCGGCGTAGCCGACCGCAGTCGAGTACACGCCTGGCTGCTGCCAGAACAGGCGCTCCGCACCCCAGAAGCAACCCAAGCCGAACACCGCCTGCTCAAGGCCTGCCGGAAACGGCGGCCTGATGGCATGGCTGTTGACGAAATGATTCGCGTGCGTCGCCTTGGCGTTCATGACAGATCCTGGCAACGGGTCGCTGCCGGTGGTGAATTTGGCATTAGAATAGCGCTCTTTCCGGCACAGTCCAGCAACCGACACGGCGGCCAATCATGGGCATATCCAACCCTCACAATCTGCAACGCGAAACGACCCTCGAGCCCCGTCCCTTTGGGGTGCGGGTGGGTTTGCGCACCGGCGACCCCTTTGCCAGGCTCTGTGGGCCGGATTGGCAGCGCACCCACTGGTACTCCACCGCCGCCGAGCGCGACGCCGCGTTGACCGAGATGAGCCGCAAGCATGAATATTCCCGCCCCGGCGACCGCCCTGCCCTGATCTACACCAAGGTGGAAAATCTGGCGGCCAGCCGCGGACTTTAAAAACTGCGACTAGAAAGTGCGGCCCAGGAACAGATAAAACGCCGTGGTGCCATCCTGGTCATAGCCGACCGCGAGGTAGGCGGGGCCGATGTAGGTCTCGGCGCCAAAGAACAGCGCGGCATCACGGTGGGCTGAACTGAGGTTGATGTCACTGCGCTGGCTCCAGACGTTGCCGAGCTCAAGTGAAACGCCTGCATAGGCAGGCACGTTGAGCACGCCCTCGCCGCCGTTGCCGACGCTGCGATAGACCAGCGCACGCGCGATACCATAGTAAGGACCGGCCAGCGACTGCACGCCCAGGCCGGAGAGATTCAGGAAACCGCCGAGCGGAAACCAGGAGCGTACGTTGGTATCGCTTCCGCCTACCGTGCTGCCGCCCGATAACCAGGCCAGCGCCGTATTCCTGCCGTGCGACCAGGCCGCGCGCCAGTCGAGCGTCACGAGATCCGAACCGGGTGCGCCGCGACCATTCTGCTCGAAGCGCCAATCGAGCGTCAGCGCCTGACCGGAGCGCGGAAAATTGGCGCTGTCGAGCCGGTCGTAATTGAACCGCAGGAATCCGGCGTGGGTATGAAAACTGGTTTCCGGTACCGAGAAGTCGCCGAGGCGGACACGCGTACTGCCGCGCACATCGAGCAGGCCGCCGCGCAATTCTCCCCAGTTGCCCAGTTCGCGGCCCAGATCCAAGCCGTATTCAAAACTGCGCGTCCGATACTCGCCAATCACTGAGGCGCCAGAGAGTTGCGGCACATCGTGCGCCTCGGCCTGTAGATGCGGGGCGATGAAGTAGCCCTGCAGGCTATTGAGTGGTTGATAGAACTCAGTGGCGATTCGGGGTGAGGCGCCGATTTTCAGATCCAGAATCCATTCGGCACCCCGTTCGTTCAGCTCGGTGAAGGCCAGACGCGCAGCGGCGTTGAATTCGCTGTTGCCGGCAAAATCATCCTGCAACGCCAATCCGAGGCGCAGGTAGTTCGGTCCCCAGGACTTGCGGCGCGCGCTAAAGGCGAGGCCGTTTGTACCATCCGCCGTACCGGCCAGGCGGTAGTCGAGCAGTTCCAGATTGCCGCGCCCATAAAGTGTGCTGATCCGGTCTGCCAGCAGCTCAGGCTGCAGCGGCTTGCCGATCTGGTCTGCAAAGAAGTCGCTGATCTGTCGTGCGTAGCGCTCCGACCCGGGTTCAGCGACCACAAACTGCACCAGCGGCAATGAGACATCCGGTGGAGCAGGCGTCGACGCTTCTACCCGCGACGCGGCGGCGGCCAATGGCGTCAACTGATCGATCGCCGCTCGCGTCGCCGCCTCGCCAGCCTTGAGTGCGCGCCCAACCTCGCTGAAATCATAGGAGGCCAGGTCACCGAGTGCCGGCGTGAGCAGCACATCGTCTGCCGTCAGGGTAGCGCGTTGTCGCTCGGCGTCACGTCGCACCAGGATGGCGAGCGCCTGATTCGAGACGCTCGTGAGCGAGGTCAGCTTGTCGCGCGTGCGCAGCGGAAAACCGGTATCAACCACGATCAGCACGTCAACACCCATCGCGCGGGCTACATCGATGGGCAGATTTTCGGCCAGACCGCCATCTACCAGCAGGCGGCCGTCGCGCTCCACGGGCGTGATCACACCGGGTGCCGACATGCTGGCGCGCAGGGCCGTGGTCAGATCGCCCGCCGACATGATGACTGCCGCGCCAGTTTCCAGGTCAGTGGCCACCGCGCGAAAGCGTATCGGCAACTGATCAAAATCGCTGACCGCGGCCACCGGCAGCGTTGCGCGACGCAGTATCTGCGTGAGTTTCTGGCCCTGGATCAGGCCGGTGGGAATCAACAGGCGGTGCCCCTGCACGCCAAGCGGGAGGTTGACGAGGAAATCACGCTCTTCCTGCTTGCGCCGGAACCCCAGGTCGGCGCGCGCCGGACGATCACGAAACGCCGCCTGCCAATCGACCGAGCTGAGCAACTGCTCGATCTGCAGACCGCTCATGCCGCTGGCATAGAGACCGCCGACGACCGCGCCCATGCTGGTGCCGGCAATGGCATCGACATGCAGGTGTAATTCATCGAGCACCTTGAGCACGCCCACATGCGCGGTGCCGCGTGCGCCGCCGCCCGAGAGCACCAGCCCGATACGCAGGCGTGCTGGCGCAACTTCGGCCGCGCCGGGCGGGGTCGGGAAGAGCAATGCGCAAACCAGAAGTGCCGGAAATCGCATATCACCTGCGCTGCGCATTTTGCGCTGCAAATACACGCTGATGGTAACACGCGCGCGCTGCCCTTCCGTTGCGCTGCCACCTGCGCTTATGCTTGTAGCCATGAACCCACTTCTACTAATTTCCTATGGCCTGCAGGTGCTGCTGGTCGTGCACTGTCTCAAGACCGGCCGCAACACCATGTGGATCTGGGTATTGATATTCGCGCCCGGCGTCGGCGCTGTGGCCTATCTCGCGGTGGAAATTATTCCGGAACTGTTTCGCTCGCGTGGCGCTGGCCGTGCGGTGCGCGGCGTGCGCCGCGCCATCGACCCTGGTCAGGACCTGCGCCGTTTCGAGGCCGAGGCGCGGCGCACTGGCGATGTTGCCAGTCATCAGCGCCACGCCGATGAACTGGTGCGCCAGGGCCGCGGCGGCGAAGCCGTCAACGTTTACCGGCAGGCTCTGCGTGGCCTGTTTGAGCATGACCCCGATCTGCTGTTGGGCCTGGCGCGCGCGCAATTTGCGCTCGGCAATGCGGCGGGCACCCGCGCCACACTCGATACCCTGATCGAGAAAAATCCCGCCTTCAAATCACCCGACGGGCATCTGCTGTACGCACGGGCGCTGGAGGGAGAAGGCGACACGCTGCGCGCCCTGGAGGAATATCAGGAGCTGAGTAGTTACTACGCAGGTGCCGAGGCGGCATTGCGCTTCGCGCAGCTGCAGGCGCGTAGCGGCAGCCGGGTCGAGGCGCGCAAGACACTGGAAAACCTGATGGAACACGCACGCCTGGCGCCACGCCACTATCAGCGCGCACAGGCCGAATGGCTCGACCAGGCTCAGCGCGAGCTCGACGCGCTTAAGAACTGAATCGTCAGCCTGAAGCGCGGCCCTAGCGCACCCTGATACGGCGCGGGTCGAATTTTGGCGGTGGCAAGCGCAACGACAGACTCTTGAGCGTGCGCAGCATGATCTGCGCAACGGCCAGATCGCGCAACCACTTGTGATCGGCAGGCACGACATACCAGGGTGCATGGGCGCTATTGCAGCGCCCCAGCATGTCGCCGTAAGCCCGCTGGTAAGCACTCCACTTGGCGCGCTTGAGCAGATCTTCCGGATCAAATTTCCATTGCTTGCGCGGCTCGTGAATCCGCACTTCGAAGCGCCGGCGCTGCTCGGCCTTGCTGATATGCAGGAAGATCTTCACGACCCTGATATCACACTGCGTGAGCAGGCGTTCGAAATCATTGATCTGCGCGAAGCGTGCCTGCCAGACCTCAGGCGGCGCCAGCTCATCAACACGCACCACCAGCAGGTCTTCGTAGTGCGAGCGATTGAAGACCACAATCTCACCGCGCGCCGGCACATGCTGGTGGATGCGCCACAGGTAGTCGTGGCGCAGCTCTTCAGCGCTCGGCGCCTTGAAGGCACGCACACTGCAGCCCTGCGGATTGAATGCGGAAAAAACGTGACGAATGGTACTGTCCTTACCGCCCCCGTCGATGGCCTGCAAGACCACCAGCACGCCGTAACGCCCGTCGGCGTACAATTTGTATTGCGACTCCGCCAGTTCGCCCGCCAGCCGCACACATTCGTCGCGGGCGTGCTGCTCTTCCCAGCCGTGATCGCGCCCGGCGTCGGCATCCTTCAGGTTTACGCGCGTCGCGCCACGCACCCGAAGTTTTTCCGGCAGGTTGAGTCGTGCTTTGGCCATGTTCAATGCCTGCGGGCAGCGCGTGGCACCTGTTGGGTGACGCAGTGAATATTGCCGCCACCGAGCAGGATTTCGCGCGCCGGCACGGCCACCACCTGGCGCAGCGGAAAGACCCGCCGCAGAATGCGCAGCGCCGCGGCATCGGTGCGCGGATCAAGGAGCGGTGCAATCACGGCGCCGTTGGCCAGATAGAAATTAACGTAACTGCCCGCCAGGCGGTGACCGGCGCGGACCTGGCGCGTGCCTGCCCCGCGTGCAATGCCCGCGGCTTCGGCAGCGCTCATGTACAGAGGCCCGGGCGATGGCAGTTTATGCACCTTGAGCCGACGCCCGCGTGCATCGCGTGCCGCCGCCAGTCGCTCGAAGGCGTCGCGCGAGACGCGATACTGCGGATCACGTCGGTTGTCACTCCAGGTCAGACACACTTCGCCAGGACGGGCGAAGCAGGCCAGATTGTCGATGTGGCCGCTGGTTTCATCGTTGACGACACCCGCACCCAGCCAGATCACGTGCTGCACGCCGAGGAAGTCACACAGCAGTTTTTCGATCGCGGCCACGCTCAACTGCGGATTGCGATTCGGGTTGAGCAGGCATTGCTCGGTGACCAGCAGCGTGCCCTCGCCATCGGTGTGAATGGCCCCGCCTTCATTGATCATCGGGGCGCGGTAGCGTGCGCTGTGCTCGGCCGCCAGCACCTGCGCCGCCACGGCGTCATCGCGGCGCCAGTGGGCATAGATGCCGCCCCAGGCGTTGAAGCGCCAATCAACGCCACGCCGCTGCCCGGCGCGATTGATAACGAAGGTGGGCCCTACATCGCGCATCCAGGCGTCGTCGCCGCTCAGCGGTACCACTTTGATGTGCGGCAGCAGCGCGGCGCGCGCGAAGACCAACTGGCGCGCCGAGGCGCCAACCGTCACCGGCTCAAACCGCGCTATCGCGGCCGCAAGCAGCGCAAAGGCCTGCTGCGCCGGCAACGCCCGCTGGCGCCAGATGTCCGGCCGCTCGGGCCATAGCATCCAGCAACGCTCGTGCGGCGCGAACTCGGCCGGCATGTAGAAGCCGTCGGCGGCCGGACGGGATTTCAGGGCCGCCTTCGGGGTCGATTTCGCGGTTGAAATATTAGGTTTCATCAGGCGCAGTGTGCCATGGAGTGCGCGCCGGCTGTGGTAGCATTTGCGCCACTTTTCAGCCCGCAAACTCCTGCAATGGGAACCCTCAATGAGCATGCCCAGCACCGCCAGACCCACCCCGCCTGCCACCGGCGCCAGAATCACCGTCGACGGCGGCAAACTGCAGGTGCCAGACCGGCCGATCATTCCGTTTATCGAGGGCGATGGCACCGGTCGCGATATCTGGCGCGCCAGCGTACGGGTCATGGATGCTGCCGTCGCCAAGGCCTATGGCACTCGTCGCAAGCTCGAGTGGATGGAAGTGTATGCCGGTGAGAAAAGTTTCAAGGCCTATAGCAACTGGCTGCCCGATGAAACCGTGGCCGCTTGCCGCGAATACCTGGTCTCGATCAAAGGCCCATTGACCACGCCGGTGGGCGGGGGCATCCGCTCGCTGAATGTGGCGCTGCGTCAGCTGCTCGATCTGTATGTGTGCCTGCGTCCGGTGCGCTGGTTTCAGGGCGTGCCCTCGCCGGTGAAATCACCGGAAAAAGTCAACATGGTGATCTTTCGCGAGAACACTGAAGATCTTTACTCGGGCATCGAATTTGAAGAAGGCACCGACGACAATCGCAGATTCATCGATTATCTCAAGACCAACTTTCCCAAGCACTACGCCAAGATCCGCTTTCCAGCCAGTTCCGGTATCGGCATCAAGAATGTGTCGCGGGAAGGCACCGAGCGACTGTTTCGCTCAGCCGTGGAATACGCCATCGCCAACCAGCGCAAGAGCGTGACGATCGTGCACAAGGGCAACATCCTCAAGTACACCGAAGGCTCGTTTCGCGCCTGGGCTTATGCGCTGGCCGAGCGCGAGTTTGGCGGTCAGGTGTACACCTGGCCGCAGTGGGAGCGCAGCAAGGCGGCCAGCGGCGAAGCGGCCGCCAATGCTGAACAGGCCGCGGCGCTGGCGAGCAGCAAGGTGCTGATCAAAGACGCTATTGCCGACATCACCCTGCAGCAGGTACTGACGCGCGCCGAAGAATTCGACGTGGTCGCGACGCTCAATCTCAATGGCGATTACCTTTCCGATGCGCTCGCTGCGCAGGTTGGCGGCATCGGCATCGCGCCGGGCGCCAATATCAATTACCAGACCGGCCACGCGGTATTCGAAGCCACTCACGGCACCGCCCCGAAGTACGCCGACCTCGACCAGGTGAATCCGGGTTCGGTGATTCTCTCGGGCGAAATGATGCTGCGTTACCTCGGTTGGACCGAAGCGGCCGATGCCATCATCGGCGCCATGGATCGCACCATCGGTCAGAAGGTCGTCACCTATGACTTCGCCCGGCTGATGCCCGGTTCCACGAAAGTAAAATGCAGCGAGTTTGGCGACGCACTGATCGCTAATTTCTGAAGGCGCTGGCGACGCTGGCGCGTCGTGCGCCTTGATCCGGCTCAGTACACTTCACGCTGATAGATGCGCGCGCCCGATCCTGGGTAGATGCCAAACGTGGCCATCGCACAGGGGCTCGTCACCACGCCGGAACACGCCGGCCACAAGTACTGCAACCAGGCCGGCGCCGTGGCCGTAACGGTGGTGGCGCCGGAGTTTCCCGATCCTGGGCCGGCGAGTATCAGATTGAACTTGCCTGCTGTGGCGTTGGGGAAATAGTGGCTCGCCGCGGCAACCGCGCAACCTGTGCCAGAAGCGCCGGGACTGCCCGTATCGCGCACGCAGGTTTCACCCGCCTGCAGATTCAACTGGTAGCTGCCAAAGCCAATGGTTGGCGCCGTGGTGCAGGAATCGCTCCCATTGATGACGAAACCCTGCGTGCTGTTCAGGTAGTACTGCGTCACCAGCGACATCGGCAGGTCCAGCAGTTCAGAGCCGAGCGCATTCCCCAGATTCAGCCGCCCGTAGTACTGCGTGGTGCCGGTGCTGAAGGCGATACCCGCTCCGGAACCGAATACCACGGGATTCGCGGCGCTGACACCATCCAGATCGATAACGTTGATGGCCAGCGCGATGTTGGCGCTGAAGGGCGGGATTGCGCTGGCGCGCACAAATTTAAGGCCCGAGCCGGCATCGAAGGTGAGCGTGCCCTGGCCGGTGCCCGCATCGGCAATGGCCGGATCCGCGCTGCTCGCCGGCAGGCCGCTGAGATCCAATGCCGGACTCGCCGGTGTCGGCGTATAGGTTCTGCCGGTCAAGCTGCTGTTCGTGAGTCGGAACAGCGCGCCCGTGTAGTTCTGCGTCGGGGCGCCGCCAAATGCCTGCGGCGTCACCGTGATGACCGGCGCGAGCAGGAACTTCAGCGGCTGACCCAGGTAGCTGAATGAACCGGCGCTGCAGCCGGTGCTGAAGGTCGGCGTATTGAGTGCCGCCGCAAAGGAATTCGGAATAAAACGCCCGATGTTTCCCGATACCGTCCCGTTCACGGCGCCACTGCCCAGGTAGTTCGCCACCGTGGGCGCCAGCGTGACGATGCCAACCTCAGGCCACGCAAACGCCGTCCCCGAGGCGACGCCGCTCGAGTAGATTCCGAAGTTACCGCTAACCGTGGGGTTGTGGCCGATCGCTGGCAGCACCAGCGTCGGATTTAAGGTTACCGTCGCCGGGGAAATCTCCTGCCCGAAGTTGGGAGTCGCATTGCCCTGCAGGTTGCTCGCCGTCACCGTTGCGCTAAAGGCTTGTCCTGCGCTGATGAACACCGGCCCGGTGGCGACGCTGGCGGCCGGATTGGCAAAACCGTCGCTGGTGCGCTTGAGATTTGAGAGCTTCAGGGTATAGGGCTGCACCACGAACGGGCTGCTGCCGTTCATGGTGGTACCGGAACCCGCACCACTGCCGAGCGGAATGTTGTAGCGCGCGTAGAGCGTCACCTGCCCGGCATCGGAGTAGTTCAGCACCAGCGGCGCTTCGGCGTTGGCGGTGCTGAACCGGAGCGGCACGGTGGTGTAGCTGCTCACCGCACTGGCGGGGTTCGAGGCGAGTGCAGTGGTCGTAGCGTTGTTGGTGACCGTAAAGCTCTGCCCGGCGACGCAGGTGGTCGGGTTGTTGCATTGATAGGCCACGCTGATACTGACCGTAGTGCCGCTGGGAAATGCCGCGACGCAGGCGCCAGTGTTGGTATCGGTGCGTATCGCCTGCAAGGCCAGGCTCTGGCTTGAGGCCGCGCCGGCCAGCAGCGTGTTGATAGCGGTGGCGACATTGCTGCCATTCGTGATCCGGAATCCCGATGGCGCGAAGGTGATGGCGGCATCTTCCGAGGCCAGTGCCGAACCCGAGGTTGCCGTGACGGTGCCATCCACGACGCTGACGGTGACGGTTTCAGGATGCGTGTCGCGCAGCGAGAGCACGACGGCGCCCGCGTCGCTGGAGGAATAGGTATAGAGCGCCGAGCCACTGTCTGCGCTGCCAGCCACGAAGCTGCCGCTGCCGGTAGTCAGGATCCAATCACCGTGGCCGGTACTGGTGCTGAGGGCGATCTGGTCGGTGGTCGAGACCATTCCGTGAGTATTGTTGTGCGCCAAGATGGTGACGGGTGCTGCCTGGCAATTCACCTGCGAGGTAGATCCGCTCAGCGCGTAGTGATCCGGAATCAGGGTGGCAACGGCCCTGAAGGTGGTAATCGCCGCGACCCAGCCGCTAAAGGCACTGCCGCCAGTCCATTTCACGTTCTGGATGCCGGCCGTGTTGATGAGCAGATCGGCGCCGCCGCCGGCAGTCAGGCCATTGTTGTTCAACTGCACCGCGCGCGAGGTGTAGCCTGCGGTAGGGGTGATGGACGCGAAACTCACCGCGGGCCAGAGTATGCCCAGCGACGATACGATCAGCTCATTGTTGACCGCAGTCGCCGCTGGCGTGGAGACGAGCGCGGTTGCGCTCACACCGGTGACTGAATTTTTCTGATCGACGGCACCGACTCCCGAGTATTCGATGACGACGGCGGCGATCTGCGAGCTCGCAGGTGCGGCCTTCACGGTAACCTTGAACCCCGCTGTGGTTACCGTGATGGGCGCCGAGAGCACCGCGGCGTTTTGCCATCCCTGGCCCGAGGCGTTCACGGCGCCCTGGGCATTGGAGGTGTAGATATTGGCGGCATTGTCGCTGGCGGAAATGGTGGGCGCGGAGTTTGCGTTCCAGGTCCAGGCCAACACCACGATCGTGTTGCCGACTTTCGGAGTCGCAGCAAAAGCAGGTGACACCACCGAAGTACCGGACGCGATCTGAAAGACTCCCGAGGACTGCACGAAAGCGATCTGCGCCTGCACCTGGGAAGCACAGGCCATCATGAGCAGCACCAGCAGCGCCCGCGAACCGTTCATCCCGTGGCGTCCGTAAATGTGGAGCTGACGACCCGGTGCACGTAACCGGGTTGCCCATAGGTGCCCGACGACGAGTTCGCCACCAGCACGTAGGAATTCTTCGGCACCGGGCCACTGGCATCAATGGCCGAGCTGCAGGTCACGACCACGCTGAAGCCGGCCAGCGCGGCTTCGCTGAGATTCAAAGTGGTGCTCGCTACGCAGCTGCTGGCCTTCAGCGCCTGGTAGGCGCCCCACTCAATTCCCGCCCGCGCCGCAGCCAGCGCCCGCCCCTGCTGCATGGCCATGGTCACAGTCTGTTGCTCACCGTTCCCTATGCGTATCGCCGCCGCACCCAAGGCCGCGAGCACGACGATCAGGAACAGTGCCGGCACCAGGGCGAAGCCGCGGCTCATGGAGAATTCGCCAGCTGCACCTGCTGCAGCAACTGGATCATCTCACCGCTGTTACTCAGCTGCAGTGTCAGCGTGGCCAGGGCGTTGCGCTGGGCAGTGCCGCTGGCGTAGCTGAAGGCACAGCTGGCCACATCCGTGGCGACCCGCGCCGCCGTCGCGCCCGCCGCGAGCAGGGACGCGGCGCTGAGCGATTGCGTCGCCGAGATCGTGTAGCCGCTGTAGCGCATCAGGGTGCGAGCCGTGGTGTCGCACAGGTAGGACACCGGGCCGCTGATCAGGTAGACGCGTTTGTTGGGCGAACCCCAGTTGAAACGGAAGGCCGGGTTTATCGTTACCAGATTGGCATTGCTGCTGGCACCGGCCGAAACCGTGATCGTAGTGCCGGCGGGCGTGATGACATTGCCGCCGGCATAGGCATCCGCGCCGGGTACGCCGATGTTGGCGATCGACAGGTAGCTGCTGCCTGAACTCCAGGGGAGCGTCAGCTGCGTGAACGGGACGGTGGTGGAAAAGGCGGTGTCAGCCGCGGTGAAATCCAGCTCGAGGGCCGGGTTCGCCAGCGGTCCGCTGTCGCGATAGCGGGCGCCGTCAACACTGGCGAGCAGCTCCAGGGCTGTCACTGCCCCGCTGCTACCCGTGCGCACGCTGTTGGGCAAAGCGGCGCTGATGTCGCGTGACATGAATCGCAGCGCGCCGTCAGCCGCATCGACCAGCGTGGCGCGGCGGGTCTGGGCGCTGTAGGCGTTCATGGGCAGGGTGATAAACATCGACATGAAGCCCGCCACGATCGAAGCGACGGTAATCGTGATGACCAGCTCGATGAGTGTCATGCCGCGCTGGCGCATGATCAGAAGTTGGCCCGATAGCCGGAGAGCGTGACCGTCACATTCGGCGCGTGGCTCACTGTCACATCAATGCGTCGCACCGCCGCGGCGCCAATGCCGCCCAGAGCGCCCGAAGGCACGACCGCCACCGCGACGTTATAGCTCGACAGTGCCGCGATGGCGTTGCCAAACTGATCATGCGCGCCAACGTCGGCCAGGCCGTTGTAAGCGTCGACCGTGTTCCAGTTGGCCCGACCACCAGCGAGCGCCAGGCAAAAAGTGGGGTCGGCCACACAGCGCTGCAGAGTCTCATCGAGATAGGCCTGCGCCACGGACACCGCCTGTTGCTGCACCATGGCATCGGCACTGTGGCTCGAAGCCGCGCCGAGCGCGCCGAGTATCGACGTGACGCCGATCGCCACGACGGTGATCGCGATGATCAGCTCGACGAGTGTCACGCCCTGCTGGCGCCGGCGCTGCATCATTGCACCTGCAGGAAGCCGGTGTTGGCGTCGATGACGATGCTGCGTGCACCGATAGTGATAGTGGCGCCTGGCAGCGTGACCAGGCGCCCCTGGGTGTCATATTCAAATACGCCGATCGGAGCAGCGCTGATGCCTGAAGGCGCGGTGTTGGCAATGGCCGCGCCATCTGCACCCAGCACCGGTGTGGGCCAGGTGGAATCGCTGCTCAGGCAGGTGTTGCCTGATGCCGCCTGCTGGGTCGCCGTGTATGAGGAACCCGCCAGTGTCAGACGGGCACGGCAACCGGTAATGACGGCGGCCTTCTGCGCTGAACGCAGCGCACCAGCGAGCTCATCGGCATAGGCGCGTTCCGAGAATACCGATTGGGTGAAAAAGCGCGGCGCCATGGTGGCCGAGAGCACACCGAGTATCGTGATGACGACGGTGAGCTCTATCAACGTGAAACCTGCGGAAGCCCGAGGCGCCGCACAGGTCGATTCCATTCGCGGCATAGCTCATGCTCCCGCAGGTTCGCCCTGCGTACCCTTGTCAGCGGCGTTCAGCAGCCGCCGGTCACCGCGAGGATGGCCGGAGCCGCCCCGGCCACAGCCGGAGGTGTATAGCTCACCTGACAGTTGGCGGGCACCGAAGCACCCACGCGCTGATAGGTCGCCGTACCGGTAGCGGCAGGAACGCCAGCCGCAAATGTGAAGTCGGTAAGCGTGTAGTTGATCGCCTTATCTATGCCAGCGCCGCTCGCGTCCGGATAGTTATTGGCCAGGGTGACGGGATTGCCCTCCATGGTGACCGAGGCCGCATTGCCGGTGGCCATGGACATGCCGCGCGCAAGGGCCGCCGCACTGCGCATCGTGCCGGCCATACCGTTGACCGTGGCGGCGCGCGCGGTTGCATCTAGCGAGATGAATCGTGGGATGGCGAAGGCGGCCAGGATGCCGAGAATCGTGATCACGACCACGAGCTCGATCAGTGTAAAACCGCGAATCTTGGAAGGCGTCATGTTCGGCTCCGAAGTGCTTGCGCGCCGTTAATGGGTGTCAGCGGTGCGCGGCCAACCGCGCTTACCTGTCTTAGTGATCGGCCTGGCGCCGCTATTCTTAAGGCACGGTTACCTGCCTGTGAAGTCGGTCACACATTCCGGCCAGCTGCTACTGGCCTGGCCGGCCTAGCCGGCGTGGCCGACCTTGCCAATCATGTTCCACATGGGCAGAAACACACCCAGCGCGAGAATCAGCACCAGGCCACCGACAAAAGCCATCAGGATTGGCTCGATCATCGCGCTCAGGTTCTTGAGCCGGAAATCCACTTCGCGGTTATAAAATCCGGAGACTTCCTCAAGCAGCGGTGTCAGCTCGCCGGTCTCTTCACCCACCGCGACCATCTGCAGCACCAGCGGTGGAAAGATGCCGGTGGCGGCCGCGGCGCGACTCAGGCTCTCGCCCCGTTCTACGGCATCGCGCAGGCGCAACAGTTTCTCAGCCAGATATTCATTGCCCGCCGAGCGGGCCAGCAGGGTCAGGGCCTGAATCATCGGCAATCCGGCCGCGAGTGAGATGGCCAGCGAGCGCGTGACGCGCGAGAGTACCGCCTGGTGCATCAATTCACCAATCGCCGGGATTTTGAGTTTCAGGCGATCCCAGTGATAACGGCCCGACTCGGTCTTCAGGTGGCGTTTGAGCATGACGATGGCGGAGACGATTGTCGCCAGCAGCAGCAGGCCGTGGTGACGCACAAAATTGGAAGTGCCGATGATGATGCGCGTCGGCATGGGAATGTCATCGCCCAGTATCTTGAATAGCGGCGCAAAATTCGGAATCACGAAAATGGTGATGATCACGACGGCGATGCCGATCACAATGACCACAATGGCGGGATAGCGGATCGCCGCTTTGACGCGATCCTGCACTTCCTGATCCTGACCGAGGTATTCGCACAGCCGCAGGAAGGCGTTATCCAGCGTGCCGGTCGACTCACCCACCCGCACCATGCTCAGGAACAGCGGCGAAAACAGCTGCGGATGACGCGCCAGCGAACTGGCAAAATCACGCCCTGATTCCAGGCTCTGCAGCACATCGTAGAGCGCGTCGCGTAGCTGCACGTTATGGGTGGCCTGCGCGAGACTGCGCAGCCCACGTAGCAGCGGCAGACCCGCCTTGGTAATGGAATACATCTGCCGTGCGAACAGCACCAGATCAGAGCTCTTGGGCTTACCGGCGCCGAAGCGCTGCAGCAGTTCACTGACGGGAGCGGCGCTCGCGACATCCGCGGCGATTTCCAGCGGCGTGATGCCAAGATTGAGCAAGCGGCTGGCGACCGCGTCGCTGCTCTCGGCCTCCAGGCGCCCGGTGACCAGATCGCCGCGCCCGCCCCGGCCGCGATAGCGAAACATCAACATGCTTAAGTCCTGGCGCCCAGCACTCTATCGACCGCCGCTGGCGCCAGCGCCTCGCCTGCGTCGACATCGACCAGTTCCTCCAGGCCCGCGCCCACTGCCATAGCCTCGGCCAGTGAGGTGGTGCCCGCAATCGCCAGATCAATCGCGCCCTGGGCGAGGGGCACGTAGCCCTCTCTCACCCGCGCCGCCCGTGCGAAACCCTCCAGATCACCGCGGCGCACGGCATCGGCAAGCGTGCGGTCAATCTCCAGCAATTCGTAAACCGCAACGCGACCGCGATAGCCGGTCAGGTTGCAGTAGGTACAGCCGGCGCCGGCAACAAATTTGGTGCGTTCCGGCACCAGGGCCGGTCGGCAACTCTGCAGCCAGGCCAACTCGTGCGCGCTAGGTGTCGCCGGCTGCACGCAGTCGGGGCATACGCGCCGCACCAGACGCTGGGCGATCACGCCGTGCACCGCGGCGGCCACCAGATAGCCGGCTGCACCCATGTCGAGCAGGCGGTTCATGGTCGCGACGGCATTGATCGTGTGCAGCGTCGAGAGCACGAAGTGCCCGGTCATGGCCCCGCGCAGGCCGATGTCCACGGTTTCACGATCGCGCATCTCGCCGACCAGCAGAATATCCGGATCCTGCCGCAAGGCAGTGCGCAGAATGCGGGCGAAGTCGAGACCGATCTTGGCGAGCACCTGCACCTGGGTAATGCGATCCAGACGATATTCCACCGGATCTTCCACGGTGATCACTTTCACGCCCGGCCGGTTGAGATGATTGAGCGCGGCATAGAGCGTCGTGGTCTTGCCGCTGCCTGTCGGCCCAGTGACCAGCACCATGCCCGAGGTGCGATCAATCAGCCGCTGAAAGCGATCGCGCAGCTCCGGCTGCATGCCAAGTTTGTCGAGCGACAGCAATGACGAGGACTGACTGAGCAGACGCATCACCACCGACTCACCGTAGGTGGTTGGCATGGTGGCCAGGCGCACGTCGATCGACTGCTCCAGCACCCGCACCGTAAAGCGGCCATCCTGTGGCAGGCGCTTCTCGGCGATATCCAGGCCACACATCAGTTTGAGGCGGGTGACCAGCGCACCGGCGACCCGCTTGCCATCGATCACCTGCTCCTGCAGGACGCCATCGACGCGCAGGCGGATGCGCAGTTTGTCCTCGCCGGGCTCGATATGAATGTCGGAAGCACGGGCCTGCACCGCATCGTGGAACATGGTCTGCAGCAGGCGCAGCACCGGGGCATCGGGCGAACCCTCTTCCACTGCCAGCTGCTCGATATCCACATCGCCTTCGGCCAGTTCATCGCGCACTGCCTCGGCCAGCGAGGCAATCTCGTCTGAGCGCCGATACACGGCATCGAGAGTCTTGAGAAACTCGGCTTCACTGACCAGAGCCACGCGCAGCGGCAGCTTGAGCTTGGTCTGCAGTTCATCATAGGCCTGCAGATCCGCGGGATCCGGCATGCCGATGAGCAGGCCGCGCGAGTCCTGCTGCAACACCAGCGCGCGATGCCGCCGCGCCAGAGCTTCCGGCAATAGCTTGACAGCCTCGCGATCAATCCGCAGCTGCTTGAGATCGACGAACGGCACCTTCAGGTGTTTGGACAGGAACTCGTGCAGCTGCGCCTCGGCCAGGAACCCCAGATCAGCGAGCACCCGCCCCAGCTTGCGGCCCGAGCGCCGCTGTTCAACCAGCGCCGCCGCCAGCTGATCCTGGGTGATGATCTTGTGCTCGATCAACAGATCGCCAAGACGGATTCTGACGCGTGCGTTCATGGTGGTGCTACCCGGCGCTGCTAGTGTGCCGCGAACGATGCCTGTGCATCGAGCGGCAGTTTCGGGTCGATCGCACCCACCCGCTCAAGGGCCTGCCGCGCCAGTTGCTGCCAGTCAGCGTCACTGGCCGTGACCACCGGGCGCAGCAGAATCACCAGCTCGGAACGTACGGTGGTGCGCTGTTTGCTGCGAAACAAGTTGCCAAGCACGGGAATGCTGCCCAGCAGTGGTATGCCGTAGTTGTGATCGCTGCTGGTCGTGCGCATCATGCCGCCGATCACGATCACCTGTCCGCTTTTGGCACTGACGACACTGTCGGATTCGCGCACCTGGCTCAGGGCCAGAGGCAGCGAACTGTCGACACCGCCCACTTTGATGTTTTTCAGCTGCTCGGTGACGTCGCTGATGGTCGGATGGATATGCAACAGCACGCTGCCATCAGCGGAAATCTGTGGCGTGACATCCAGCGCCACGCCGGAAAAGAACGGCGTCAGTTGCACGTTGCTGCTGGTGGCGGAGGCCGTGCCGACCACGGTATTGCTGGACACGCCGGTCACAAAGAACTGATCAACTCCAGCCTTGATGACTGCTTTCTGGTTGTTGAGCGTGGCGACGCGCGGGCTGGAGAGCAGGTGCATCTTGCCCTGGGTTGCCAGCAGATCGATGAATGCGGTGAAATCGGTGGCGTTGATCGCCAGCGAAAACGCGCCGCCCAGCGTTTTGATGGGCAGGCTCGTCAGGGGACTGGCCCCCGGCTGCAGGTCGACCGAGCGACCGGGCTGGTTCAGGAGATTCGAGTTGTCGAAGCCACCCTGACCCTGCGGTGAGGTCTGCGAGACCGTAAATTGATGACCGTTCTGGCTCATGATCGCGGCCCAGTTGATGCCGGCCTGAAGCCCGTCGGCGAGCTCGACTTCGATTACCTTCGCTTCCAGGACCACTTCACGCACCGAGACATCCTGCACACTGTCGAGAAATTGCTGCACGTCGCGCAGCTCGCGCGCCGTCGCCCGCACCACGACGACTCCCGAAGCCGGATTGATGACTATCTGCCGGCCGCCCTCGGCGCCGATCATCGAACGCAGGTTGCGCACCAGATCACTCCAGAAATCCGAGGCAGTGCGGGTCGAGATGCTGCTGCCGGTAATATCGCCCACCTGCGAACTCTGTTGCCCCTCGCCCGCGTCACGGCGAAAGATATTACCGGGCGGCTCGCTGAGCCCGCTGCTGCCGCTGCCCGAACCGCCGCCGTTGCCATTGCCGTTGCCGCTGCCGCTTCCGCTCACTCCGGAGCTCGGCGCTTCACTGGGTTGACCCGATGAGACCCGTGTCCGTGAGGTGCCGCGCCGCTCGAGGTCGAGATAATTGACCTGAAAGACGCGCGTGCGCATGCTCGGTGGTGAAACCACAAAGCCGCTCGGCACCCGGTGAAAATCATAACTGTAAGTGTCGCGTACGGCTTCGAGCACTTCTGGCACGGTGACGCCGTGCATTTTCAGGCTGATTGAGCCGCTCACTCCGGGTTCCAGCACAATGTTGTAGGGCGTGCCCTCCACCAGTCCCTCAAAGAACACCCGTGCCGGCGCATCGGTGACCGCAACGTCAAAACGCGGCTCATCAGCGGCCAACGATCTGGCACTGATAGCCATGAACATCGCCAGTGCAGCGAAGCCAATGGAGTATTGTCGGGTCATGATCAGGAGCCTCCGTTAACCAATCGCGCCACGCTGGCGGGCTTTTTGACATGCAGATCACTAGCCACCAGCCGTTGCTCGCGCACTACGCCGTCACTCTGATACCGAATGCCATCAGCGAGCAGGGCCACAATGGTGTACGCGCCGAGCCGATCGCCTGCGTGCACCAGTTTTCCGTTGACGATTGCGGCACGATGCGTCGCACCGATAAACACCGCAGAGACCACTGGCACGCCGGCCACTGCGCCGTTACGGGCAACGGCGCGCTGCGGCGGGCGCATGGGATCGCGCAACTCGGTGGCGCCGCTGCCAGGCGCTGTGCAGGCAAGCACCAGCAGGCACAGCGCCTTCATACGCTCATCCATTCACGTGACAGACTGAGCGCGCCGATGACCAGGCGCACGCGGTTGGTCGGGTAGTGCTCAACCTGCAGCTCCAGCCGCTCCCAGTGCAGACGCCAGGGCAGCTGCTCGAGCGCCTGCAGGTAGGCGAGGATACTGGGATAGTCACCGCTGATGATCAGCTCCAGCGGGTGCAGAAACGGTCCGCGATCGTGGACTGCGGGCTTTGCGGACACTGCGGCGTTCGCACTTGCCGGCAGCGCCAGGCTCTCGACCGGGAGGTTGCGCAGACTGATCAGTGTGAGACCGTGCTGGCGGGAAATCAGTTCGCCCAGCAGTTGCGCGACCCGTTCGGGCGCCACGTATCCATGCGCAGCAGCGGCCAGGTCAGCATCGAGCTGTGCCAGGCGCTGCTCCAGGGCACGATTGCGCGTGGCAGCCACGAGCGCCGGACTCTGCGCGGCCGAACTGGCGGCGATTTCTGCCGCCTGCAGGCGTTGGCGCAGTTCCAGCAACTGCTGCTGGGCAGCGCCGGCGCGATGCGCGAGCGGGTCCATCAGCAGCATCTGCCACCCCATCCCGAGCAGCGCCACGCCGGCGCCAAAGACCATCGTGCGCTCACGCAACGACAGGTGATTGATCCGCTCCAGCAGCAGTCCGAGGCGTGCCCGCAGTGACTTCATGTCCTTCATTGCACGCTCCCGGTTGCCGACACTTCCAGACCCGGTGCGCCCAGCTCGAACACCGCCACCGCCGGGGCCGCGTCGGCAACCTGCCGAATCACCAGGCGATCGAAGAACCCGCCATCGAGCGCGTGCTCATCCGCCAGCGACGCGAGCCACGCCGAGACCAGTCGCGGATCGGTGGTGGCGCCGCTTAGCGCCAGGCGCCCCTCGCCCGTGCCGATAATCAGGCTCGTCAGCCACACGCCCTCGACCTGGCGGTGTGCGATCGCCTCGAGGCGCGCTGCGAATCCAGAGGCTGGATCCGAGCTACCGCGCTTCACGACATCGAGGGCGTATTCACGCGCAGCGATTTCTTCGACACTGCGCTTTGCCATGGCGTCGAGCTCTGCGAGGCTGGCGCGCGGCTCGTTGCTGGCGCTGGCCTGTGCAGCCATACCCTGCTCAATGGCTTCCTGTCGGCTGACCTCTTTGACGGCACGCTCGATATGCCCGGTGCGCCAACGCGCGAAGCCGGCGACGCCACCCAGGGATAGCGCCAGTAGCGCCAGCGCGATGCCAATGGCAGTCGCCGAGAACAGGCGCTTTTCGGCGCCCAGGATCGGCTGAAACAGATTGACCTGTTGTTCCATGGTGTCAGAGCGAGCGTTGCTCGTCACGTAGCGCCGCGCCTACCGCAAACAGAACCGCCGCCTGGGTCTCAACCGCTAGCGGTGTCGCACAGCTCAACAGGTCGTTCAGATCGAGTGTCGCCACCTCAAAACCGGTCTCGCGGGCCAGATCCTCGGCGAGCGTCTGGGCACGCGGGCCGAGCGGCGCCACCACCAGCCGGGTAATGGGTGGCTGGTCAAAATGGCGCTCGTAGTAATCAAGTGAGCGTTGCAATTCCAGCACCACACCGGCGGCGTCGATGGCCATGGCGTCTGAGTCGCCGACAGCATTGATGTCCATCGCGGACTGCAACGGCATTTTTCTGGAGAAGTAAAAGGTACTACC
Organism: Gammaproteobacteria bacterium; assembly: GCA_031441585.1. Lineage (GTDB taxonomy): Bacteria > Pseudomonadota > Gammaproteobacteria > Steroidobacterales > Steroidobacteraceae > FEN-1191. The sequence continues at coordinate 4,583 of JANMWZ010000090.1, read as the reverse complement.
ACGCACGACCACGACTGAAGCGGTGCGTTCCGACAGGTGCAGCAAGGCCACGCCGCCCTTTGCCGCCGGCAACAGGGACAGCACATTGCGCAGGCAAAGCTCTGGAATGTCGACGACATCAAACAGCGGGAAGCCGCCGAGCGTCGCTGCAATGGCTTCGATCACGTTGCGCCGCGCGGCCACTGCGTACATCATCTTCCCTTGCGCGGCGCGCGCCTGGCTGGGCACAGCGAAGACATCGATGACGGCGTCTTCGATGCGGATATCGATGAGATCCTTGAGTCGCCAGCGCATCGCGGCGCGCAGTTCAGCGGGCGGAACGTCGGGTGCTTCCACCTGCACCAGTTGATAGTCGTCCGGTTGCAGCGCACAGCTGATCGGCATGTGCGGCAGGCCGGCACCCTGCAATGCCAGTTGATAGCGATCGGCGGCGTCCGCGGCCGCCAACGGCAGCAGTTCACAGCGTTCCAGGATTGCAGTGCCAGCCGCGTCGCGGCGCACGACGGCGATCGCCAGGCGATCGCCCTGCAAGGCCAGCCCGACCCGACCCTTAGCCACCGCAGCTTTTTTCAGCAGTCCGAACACGCGACCCTCCATGCTGGTCAACGCCGCGCACGGCGGCTTGTCTCAGCGTCTGGTAGCGGTAGCTGCCAGCGAATCTTTAACAGGATGTGGCCAAATGGCGTGCCGGGTGGAACGCGGCGCGGCCGTGTTGTGACCTGCATCACGAAATGCCAGCACTAGCTAAATCCTAAAGTGCCCGGCTGCCCGGCCGATATGCCACTCCACAAGCGAGGATTAGCAATGAATATAGCGGCCGCGTCGCCCGGCACCAGCTCGGCGGAGTTTGCATTCGTGTCGGCGCTGGCACGCGAGATGTCGGCCGGCGAGATCGAATTGCCCGGTTTCCCCGACATCGCGATTCGCGTTCGCCGCGTGCTGCAGGACGAAGACGTCTCGACCGACAAACTGATACGGGTCGTGGGCGCCGAGCCGTTGCTGTCCGCGCGATTGTTGCAGCTGGCCAACTCGGCGGCGATCAATCGGGCTGGCAGCCGGATTACCGATCTGCGTATGGCCATCACCCGCGTAGGCTTTAACCTGGTGCGCAGCAGCTCCATTGCCCTGGCCATGTCGCAGCTGGCGAGTTCGAAGCCGCTGCAGTCCATCAGGGAACCGCTCCACGCGCTGTGGAAGCACAGTGCTCACGTAGCCGCCATGGCCAGTGTGGTCGCCAGGCGCCTGACCACGGTCAATGCCGATGCCGCAGCCCTCGCGGGCATGGTGCACGGCATTGGCAAGCTGTACATCATGGTGCGCGCCGTGGAATTCCCCGCTCTGTTCGCCGATCCTGACAGTTACCAGCGGGTCGAGCAGCTCTGGCATGCCAATATCGCCAAGGCGATACTCGAAAGCTGGGAACTGCCCGACGATGTCGTTGCCGCCGTGCACCTGCACGAAGATCTCGACTACGCGCACAAAGGCGAAGCCGACCTGACCGATGTATTGATCACCGCCAGCCTGCTGATCAGCTATCGCGAGCACCCCCAATCCATCGAACTGAATCTGCAGGGCGTCACGGCTACCAGCCGCATGCATCTCGATGTTGAAGCCTATAAGCGCCTGCTGGAGGAATCCGCTGCGGAAATCGAGGCGCTGCGCTCAGCCCTGGGCAACTAAGCAGGCGCCAGCGTAAGCTGGCGCGCGCTGGCACTATTTTAGTAGCGGGTGGTCAGCGGGCAACTGGCGCACGTACCACATGACCAACCGATGTCGCATGCTGCTCTCGGCCACCTGCTCTTCAGGCAGGGGTTGAATGATCTTGTCGTGCACCAGCAGGCGATAGACATACAACAACTTGAGGCTCGCGGAATCCGTAGGTTCAAACTCCACCGCGCCACGCCCCTCGGCGTAGTTGACGGCGGCGAGCAGGGCCGCCTTGAAGATAGCGTGCTCGTTCTTCAGTTTTTTCATGATATCAGCACCGGTTTCATCGTTGGGCCCAGGCGCACAAGCGCCGGGCGCCTTCCGCAAGAGTCGCTTCGCGCTTGGCGAAACACAGGCGCAGCAGCCTGAGCGGCGGCGGCTCGCGATAGAACACCGACAGCGGGATGGTGGCGACGCCGGCCTCGGCAATCAATGCGCCAGCCAGCTCGACGTCGGCCCGTGCATCAAGCTCAGCACAGTCGAGCAGCAGAAAATAGGAACCGGCGGAGCGCAGCACGCGCATACCCTGCCCGGCCAGCAGAGTCGCCAGGCGATCGCGCTTGGCCTGGAAAAACTGCGCCAGGTCGGCACCACATTCCGGTCGCTCGCGCAGATACTCCGCCACCGCATGCTGGGGCGCGGTCGCAATCGTAAAGGTATTGAACTGATGCACCTTGCGCAGCTCGCTGCTCAGTGCCGGCGGCGCCACGGCATAGCCGATGCGCAGTCCGGTGGAATGCAGGGTCTTGCCGAAGGAGTAAACGGCAACGCTGCGCGCGCGCAGTTCCGGGTGGCCCAGCACTGTGGCATGAACGGCGCCGTCAAAGATTATGTGCTCATAGACCTCATCGGCCAGCACCAGGCATTCGCTGCCGCGCAGCAGCGCCGCCAACTCGTCCAGGTCCGCACGGCTCAGGCAACTGCAGGCCGGGTTGTGGGGCGAGTTGATGATGATCAGCCTGGTGCGCGACGTGAACGCGGCGCGCACCCGTTCCCAGTCGGGACGAAACAGCGGCGGCGAGAGCGGCACATGCACGCAGCGCGCGCCAGCCAGTCGTACCGCCGGGTCATAGGAATCGTAGGCCGGATCAAAGATGATGACCTCATCACCGGCGCCGACCAAAGCCTGGATACTGGAATAAAGCGCCTCAGTGGCCCCCACGGTCACCGTGATTTCGGTCTCGGGATCCACCGCCACGGCATAGCAGCGCTGCAATTTGCGCGCAATCTGCTCGCGTAGCGCCGGCAACCCGGCCATTGGTGCGTATTGATTGTGCCCCTGCGTCATGGCCTGCGTAACCAACTCGGTCAGGCGCGGATCAATCGCGTAGTCGGGGTACCCCTGCCCCAGGTTAATCGCACCGGTCTCGGCAGCACGTCGCGACATGAGCGTGAATACCGTGGTGCCCACGTCCGGCAGCTTGCTGCGCACGTTCATTCGCTGACCAGCTGCATTTCCCGCGCGTGCCGCCGCTCGCTGGCGCGCATCCACAGCGCCGAAGCCACGACACCGATGGTGACCACCAGCACCATCAGGGTCGCCAGCGCGTTGACATCCGGGCTCACGCCCAGGCGCACTTTTGAAAAAATGACCATCGGCAAAGTGGTCGAACTGGGCCCGGCCACGAACTGCGAGATCACGACGTCATCCCAGGAGAGCGTAAAGGACAGCAGCCAACCCGAGACAATGGCCGGCATGATCAGCGGCAGGGTAATGCGCAAGAACACCGTGGCCGGACGCGCGCCCAGATCCATCGCCGCCTCTTCCAGCGATTCGTCGAAGTTGGTCAGGCGCGACTGGATGATCACCGTGACATAGGCCATCGAGAAGGTGACGTGCGCGATGGTGATGGTGGTGATGCCGCGCCCAGCCGGCCAGCCGATCAGACGCTCCATGGCCACGAACAGCATCAGCATCGACAAGCCGGTGATGATCTCGGGCATAACCAGCGGCGCGGCTGTCATGGCGCCCAGCAGTGTGCGACCGCGAAAACGACCAAAGCGCACCAGCACCAGGCCAGCCAGCGTGCCCAGCACCACCGAGATACAGGCGTTGAGCGTGGCGATGCCCAGCGACAGGCGCGCGGCACCCATGATCTGGGTGTTCTGAAACAGCAGCGCATACCACTTGAGCGTGGGCGAATGGGCGCTATCCCAGACGGTCACCAGCCGTGAATTGTTGAAGGAGTAAACGATCATCGACAGGATCGGCACGTACAGGAAGGCGAACCCGAAGGCCAGCATGGTGGTCACAAAAAAGCGCCGTCGGCGAATCACTTGTGCACCAGTTCGCGGCCCTGATGGCGCTGGAATATGACGATCGGCACTACCAGCAACAGCAGCATGGCGATCGCCACGGCGCTGGCCACCGGCCAGTCACGGTTCTCGAAGAATTCATCCGAGAGCACGCGGCCGATCATGAGTTGATCGCTGCGCCCCAGGAGCGATGGGATCACGTATTCGCCGACCGCCGGAATGAATACCAGCAGCGCCCCGGCGACAATGCCCGGCATCGACAGCGGCAGGGTGATACGCAGGAACGATTTCCACGGCCGCGCCCCCAGATCTGCCGCGGCCTCGAGCAGCGTGCGATCGTGCTTCTCAAGGTTGGCGTACAGGGGCAGAATCATGAACGGCAGGTAGGAATAGACGATGCCGATGTAGACCGCGAAATCAGTCTGCATCATGATGATGGGCTGGTGTATCAAGCCCAGACTCATGAGCACATTGTTGATGACCCCGTTGTTTTTGAGCAGGCCGATCCAGGCATAGACTCGCAGCAGGAAAGAAGTCCAAAACGGCAGAATGATCAGCATCAGCAGCAGGCTGCGCGTCGTCGGTGCCGCGCGGGCGATGCCGTAGGCCATGGGGTAACC
>JANMWZ010000089.1:0-2734 GCA_031441585.1 Gammaproteobacteria bacterium | reverse complement strand
CGGCGTTTTTGATTCTGGAGCGATCGTTTCCGCGGAGCGTCTGTTTCTCATCGCATGCGGCGCATCAGGCGATCTGCGCGATCCACGCGCTGACCAAGCCGGCCGAGCCGGATCAAACGGAATCGATCCTGGGGCGGTTGCAGTCGGATGTTCTGTATACCCAGCCGACGGAGATCAGCGCGCCGAATCTGGTGCCGTTTCTCCAGCGGATTCAGGGCGGAACGGTGGAGGCGGTACTGGCGCTGAAGAAGTCGTACTTTTTGCAGTAGATGAATCCACAGCCCGAGCCTAACGCCCCCTGATTCTCTCCTGCTATCTGCACCTTCTACGACTGCGTGAAATTCCCCAGGATCCAATAAGAACTGATGGCTCCAGTCGCCCGTGCAGAGCGTACACCCAGGCCGCCGGGCGTAATCCTAACCTGACTTTCGCACTTCAACAAAAAAATGGCGGCGATTGCAGCCGGTTTTCCGCGATTTCGGTTCAACTGCTTAGATTCGGACGCGCAGAACGCTGTGGTGGAGACCTACCCTCTTGAAGTGCAGGCGACGAAGCTGCGATAAAAGCCGTCATGTTCCTGCGCGAGAACAAACGCAAGAAGAACGGTAAGACACACCGGTACTTCAACGTCGTCGAGAACCGCCGCAGGGCCGGCGGCGGCACGACCCAGCGGCAGGTGCTGTATCTGGGCGAGATCAACGACTCTCAGCAGGAAGCCTGGCGGCGGACGCTGTCGGTCTTCGACGAGGACCGCCGGCAGTATTGCGAGCTGAGTTTGTTCCCCGACGACCGGTCGCTGCCGGCGGGGGCGCTGGACGCGATCTCCGTCAAGCTCGATCAGATGCAGCTCCGCCGCCCGCGCAGCTTCGGCGACTGCTGGCTGGGGTGCTGGCTGTGGGACAGGCTGCAACTGTCATCTTTCTGGAAGATGCAACTGTCTGAGGCGCGCGGCGACGTCCCTTGGGCCAAAGTGCTGCAACTGCTCGTGGTCAACCGCCTGATCGATCCGGGCAGCGAGCTGCGCATTCATCGCCAGTGGTTTTTGCGCAGTGCCATGGACGAGCTTTTGGAGGTGGACTTCGCGGCTGCCGGCAAGGATCGGCTCTACCGCTGCCTGGACAAGATCCTGGCCCACAAGGATGCGCTCTGCCGGCACCTGGCCGATCGGTGGAAGACGCTGTTCGACACGTCGTTCGACGTGCTTCTCTACGATCTGACCAGCACGTATTTCGAGGGGCTGTGCGAGCAGATCCCCAAGGCAAAGCACGGCTACAGCCGCGATGGGCGGAGCGACTGCCGGCAGGTGGTGATCGCGCTGGTGGTCACGCCGGACGGGCTGCCCCTGGCGTATGAAGTGCTGGCGGGTAACACCACCGACAAGACCACGCTGCGCCAGTTCCTCGCGAAGATCGAACAGATGTACGGCAAGGCCCGGCGAACCTGGGTGATGGACCGCGGCATCCCCACTGAAGCGACGCTCAAGGAGATGCGCGAGGCGGGCACGCAGTATCTGGTCGGCACGCCGCGGAGCATGCTCGGCAAGCTGGACCAGCAGTTCGCCGACAAGCCCTGGCAGCAGGTGCATGACGCGATGGCGGTGAAGCTGGCGGAGCATGAGGGGGAGTTCTACGTGCTGGCCCACAGCGATCAGCGGCAACTCAAGGAGAAGGCGATGCGCCGCCGGCGGTTCAAGGCCTACGTCCGCGGGCTGCACGCACTGCGTCGCCGCTGCCGCGAGGGATATGCCAGCCGGATCAAGCGCGACACGCTGCTGGGCAGGCTGGCGGTGCTGAAGCAGACGGCCGGACGCATGTCGGCCGCCTTGAAGATCCGCATCCCCGATGAAGGCCAGCGCCCCGCGCCGGAGAACTTCAGCTATGAGCTGGACGCCGCGGCGTACCGCCAGGCGCTGGAGAAAGACGGCTCGTACATCCTGCGCAGCAATATGAACCAATCAGATGCAACGACCCTGTGGTCGATGTACATGCAGCTGGTCTGGATCGAGTCGGCGTTCAAGTCGATGAAGAGCGATCTGGCAGTGCGCCCGATCTGGCACCAGGTGCAGCCGCGCGTCGAGGCTCACATCTTCGTGGCGTTCATGGGCTACTGTCTGATGGCCGCGCTCCGAAAGCATCTGGAACCGGCGGCCCCGGGCCTGAGCCCCCGCGCGGTGCTGGAGCAACTGGCATCGATCCAGATGGTCGATGTCTGCCTCCCGACCAGCGACGGCCGCTGGTTGGTCATGCCGCGCCACACCGAACCCCAAGCCGAGCAGTTGCTGCTGCTGGAGAAGCTGGGGCTGACGCTGCCGGCTCAGCCTCCGCCACGAATCCGTAGCGGGAAGCTGATGATGCCCGAGCCGGAGGACCAACCGACATCGTCATGATGGTGCCGGCCTGTGGTGGAGACCTATAGACCGTTTTCCGCATTGGCAGTCAAATAACCAAGCTCGCCAAGCCGAAGTGCGAAAGTCAGGCTAAGAGGCGCCGTGCCGGTCAATTGGGATGTCCCTGCCCGTGCGGGATCGCGCACATCGACCCCCGCGACCGCGTCGCCATTCATGTGATAGATTAGAGGAGAGTAGAGCCGGTTGTCGGATCGCCTCAAGTGGAAATATCGTCATGCCAGTCAACGACGAATGGGTGCAGATGCGAGTTGGGCCTTACCTCCCCGGGCTGGGGGTTCCGAGTGTCCTGATCTGCGTCAAGAGGGTGGCAAGCGGGCATGTTGGCGA
>JANMWZ010000088.1:0-21183 GCA_031441585.1 Gammaproteobacteria bacterium | reverse complement strand
TGAGCGGTTCCGGCGCCCGGTTGGCAACCACCACGATTTCATCGAGGCTGGATCCGGATTCGGACGCGGCCGGCAATGCCGGCGCAGTAACTATGGCCAATAGCAAAAAAAATGCACGGTTAAACATGTTCAAGCTCCCTTGATTGACGACCCACACCGTCGTCAAACGGGAACTTCCGCTCGCTCAGCACACCCCGGCCGATTGATAGACGACCACGACGAGCAGGTCTCCTGGCTTGCGGCTTTGAGTCCCCTTGCATCGCCTTCCCGGATCCGACGGATCCAGTGGCCTTCGATGCTGGGCACACCGCGTACAGTTGCGGGGGCAGCCCGGGCTTTGAACCCGAGTTCCCATTTAATCCCCGTGAGGGGAGCTTGTCGTGTGTGCGCAAGGTGCCTCAAACCGGAGTCCAGGTCAATCAGGATCAGTTATTTTTTTGGCGCTTGCTTTGGCGCCGGTGCAGGCGCGATGCTTGCACCCCTTAACCAGGCAGCACAGCGCAAATGGGCAACCGGCTATCGAAAATTGTGACGCGCACCGGCGATGATGGCACCACGGGTCTCGCCGATGGCTCGCGTGTGCCCAAGGACAGCGCGCGCATCGAGGCCTGCGGCACCATCGATGAACTCAACAGCGCCATTGGTGTGTTGCTGGCCACGGCTTTGCCAGAGGCGCTGGCGGCGTTGCTGCTCGACATCCAGCACGACCTCTTTGATCTGGGCGGCGAGCTGGCGATACCCGGCAGTGTGCTGATTCGTGCGCCGCAGGTGGAAAAGCTCGAGGCCGAAGTCGAGCACTGGAATGCCACCTTGCCCCCGCTGCGTGAGTTCGTGCTGCCCGGCGGCAGTGTCGCGGCGGCGGCCTGCCACATGGCGCGCTCCATCTGCCGGCGCGCCGAGCGGCGCTGCTGGACACTGACCCGTGCCGAAGCGCTGGGGCCACACGCTTTGCATTACCTTAATCGACTTTCGGATCTGCTGTTCGTGCTGGCGCGGGTGCTGGCACGCAGCGCCGGTGGCGGCGAAGTGCTGTGGCGGCGCGAACGCGGCAAACCCGGCGCGTGATACCGGGCCGTTAGACGGCAGCAGCGTCGAGCAGCGCCCGCAACAGCGCCCAGTCGAAGGCCGCGCCCGGATCACTCTTGCGCCCTGGGGCAATATCGCTGTGACCAACGATGCGCTGTGCCGCGAGCCCGGGGTACGCTGCGCACAGGGCGTGAATCACTGCCGCCAGGTTCTGGTACTGCGCGCGCTCATAGGCGCACTCATCAGTGCCTTCGAGTTCGATGCCGATGGAAAAATCGTTGCAGTTGTCGCGACCCTGCCAGCTTGATACGCCGGCATGCCAGGCGCGCTGATTGAATGGCACGAACTGTATGACCCTGCCATCGCGGTGTAGCAGCAGATGAGAGGAGACCCGCAGCGCTGCCACCTCTGCAAAGGAAGGATGCGCCTGCGCCGGCAAGCCGCCCGTAAACAGCTGCTCGATCCACGGACCACCATATTCTCCGGGCGGCAGGCTGATACCGTGGACGACGATCAATTCAGGCGTCACACCCACCGGCCGCGGGTCCCAATGTGGCGAGAGCACCTGGCGGATGCCAGTCAGCAGGCCGGTAGCGGCGTGTACATTGAAGGCAGACTGCATTGCGACGCTCATAATGCCAAAATAGCACCGTGACCCCAAGCAGCGATAACAATGCCACATGGGCGGCCCGCGATCTGCAACCTGTGTGGCATCCGTGCACGCAGATGCAGGATCACGGGACGCTGCCGCCGATTCCAATGCGTCGACGTTCTCAGTGGAGCCTGGACCATGCGTAACACCCGCATTCACGTGGCCGCCGCACTCACCAGCGAGCACGAGCTGCTACTGCCGCCCATGGCCTCGGCGCACCTGCTGCGCGTACTGCGGCTGCGGGTGGGTGCAGCGCTGACCCTGTTCAACGGTCAGGGCGGTGAATACTCAGCCGAATTGATTGGCGCTGATAAAGGCGGCGCGCGCGTCAGGATCGGCGCCTTCGACAGCGTCGAGCGCGAATCGCCGCTGCAGCTGAGCCTGCTGCAGGGTATCGCGCGTGGCGAGCGCATGGATCAGATTGTCCAGAAGGCCACCGAGCTGGGGGTCAACTCGATCGTGCCGTTATCCTGCGAATTCAGTGTGGTGCGGCTCGCGGCGCAGGCGCTGGCACGACGCCGTGAGCGCTGGCAGGCAGTGGCGATCTGCGCCTGCGAGCAGTGCGGACGCAATCGCCCACCGCTGGTTGAGCCGATCGTCGAACTGGATGCGGCCTGCGCGGCCATCACTGCCGGGGATGCGAGTCTGCGCCTGATGCTGGTGCCAGATGCCAGTGAATCACTCAGCGCCCTGGCGCGCGGCAGCCTGCGCAGCGTCGCGCTGCTGGTCGGACCCGAAGGCGGACTTAGCGGTCGCGAACAATTGTTGGCGCAGCGCGCCGGCTTCCGCGCCTGTCGCCTGGGCCCACGTACTCTGCGTACCGAAACGGCGCCGCTGGCGGCGCTGGCAGCGTTGCAGGCGCTGGTGGGCGATCTGGCCAGCTGAACCCGACGCGCAGGCTGCGCTTAGGGTTGCGCGACCGAGGTTTCGTCGGCGATCAGAGTCTCGAGGCGCTGCAGATCGGGTATGCGCGGTGTCTCATTCATCATGCGCACGCGGCACAACACCGGATGCTGCTCGGGCACCGCATAGCCGGAATCAGGACGGATCACATCGGCGCCGACGCGCACCAGCTGCGGAAAACCCTGGGCGACAATGCCAAACACGCCACTTTCAAGCCGCTCGCCTAAAGCGTGGAACAGCACGATGCGCGAGCGGCTGCTGACCTCCGGCACCACATCGCCGCACAGGCCCTCAAACGACACCAGTGGCGCCTGCTTCCCGCTCCAGGCCACCAGGCCCAGATACCAGGGCGGCGCTCCGGGCATCGTCGTCGGCGTCTGGTAGCCGGCGATTTCCGCCACACAGGCGCGCGGCACCAGCAGGCGGCCGCCGCCGAGCGGAATCAGCAGGCTGTAAATTTCACCCGACGACTCGCTCATCGAGCGGCGCCGGTGCCCGGCAGCGCGGCGCGGCGGCGCGCCACCAGCGGCGCGATCGCATCGATCAGCTGGCTCTCCTGATAGGGCTTGCCCAGATAGTCATCGACGCCCAGTTCAATCGCTCGGGCGCGGTGCTTGTCACCGACGCGCGAGGTAATCATGATGATCGGCACCGCGCTGAGGCGCGGATCGGCACGCACCTGGGCTGCCACTTCGTAGCCATCCATGCGCGGCATTTCGATGTCGAGCAGGATGATGTCCGGCACGTGCTCGGCCAGCAACTCGATGGCCTCCATGCCATCGCGCGCAGTCAGCACGCGCATGCCGTTGCGCTCCAGCAGCCGCTGGGTCACGCGGCGCACGGTAATGGAGTCGTCGACCACCAGCGCAAATACGCGCCGGTCCTCGCGTTCGCGCATCACGGTGGGCGCAGCGCGGCCGCGCCACTCGGCGCGCACCAGGGCCACGATGTCGAGAATGATGACCACTCGTCCATCGCTGAGTATCGTGGCCCCCGAGATGCCGCGAATCGAGGAGATCTGCGGTCCGGCCGACTTGACGACAATCTCGCGACTGCCGATCAGTTCGTCGGCCACCAGCCCAGTGGAATGCTCACCGGCTCGCACCAGCACCACCGGTATCGCAGCGTCGGTTTCCGGCAGCAGCGCGGCTTCCATGCCGACGTAACTGGCCAGTGGCTGCAGTCGGTATTTGTGCGCGCCGTAGCTGAAGGTGGCGCTCTCACTGCGCAGATGCGCAGCCACTTCATCGCGCGGCAGTCGCACCACGCCTTCAATGGTCGGCAGCGGCAACGCGTAGTACTCATCGCCAGTGCGCACCACCAGTGCATGACTCACCGCCAGCGTGAGTGGCAGGCGAATCGTGAAGCGCGTGCCCTCGCCGGATCTGCTGTCCATGTGCAGCGCGCCGCCGAGCTTCTTTATTTCGGTGGCGACGACATCCATGCCCACGCCACGACCGGCCTGTTGCGTCAGCGACGAGGCGGTCGAGAAACCCGGCTCGAGCACCAGCTGCATGACATCTTCGTCGGACAGCACCTGATCAGCGTGAATCAGGCCCATGGCCAGGCCCTTGGCCCGGATCGCCGCCAGATTCATGCCGGCGCCGTCATCGCGAATCTCGAGGATGACCTCGGCCCCTTCGCGTTGCATCTGCAGATAGATGTGACCGACCGCGCTCTTGCCGCGCTGCACGCGCTCAGCTGGCGTTTCGATACCGTGCACCACGGCATTGCGCAGCAGGTGCTCGAAGGGCGGCAACATGCGCTCGAGCACCTGGCGGTCCAGTTCGCCGGCGGCGCCCTCAACCACGAGCTCCGCCTGTTTGTCGCAGTCACTGGCGGCCTGCCTGACGATGCGCGCCAGACGCTGTACATGACGCTGCAACGAGACCATGCGCGTGCGCATCAGGCCATTTTGCAGTTCAACCACGGTGCGCGCCTGTTGCTGCAGCTGATTCTGTGCCTCGGCCACCAGGCTCTCGAGCAATTGCTGCAGACTGGCCACGTCGCTGGCTGATTCCGCCAGCGCCCGTGAAAACTGTTGTATTGATGAATAGCGATCGAGTTCCAGCGGATCGAAATCCTGGCGACTGCGCGGCTCCTGATCATGGCGGTGCAGGATCTGCGCCTCGGTCTCGATTTCCAGTTTGCGCAACTGCTCTTTCAGACGGGTAACCGTGCGCGAGAGCTCGCCCAGATTGAATTCAACGGAACCGAGTTGCTGTTCGAGCCGGGCGCGGGCAATGCTGACTTCACCGGCATTGTTGAGCAACTGATCAAGCAGATCGGCGCTGACCCGCGCCATCTCGCCACGCTCGGCAGTCGCCACCGGCTCGCGTCCCGGTGGCACCAGCGCCGGGGCCGGTAATACAAAGGGCGATGCTGACACAGGTGTTATCGCTGCCGGGGCAACCGGCGCAGCTGGCGCAGCTGGCGCAAACCTTTCCGATGGCGTTGCCGCAGCGCGGTCGGTCACGATATCAAAATCGTCGGGCACTGCCGGCGTCGACACGACCGGCGTGGACACGGCCGGCAGCGCTTCCTGCGGCAATGGCAACGGCGGCGTTGGCGGCAGCGGCAGCGGCGGGGTCACGGGTGTGGGCGCCACGGTTGCTGCGGCGGGCAGCACGAGCTCAGCTTCCGCACCGCGGGCGACGGCCTGAATTCTGCCGATCAGCGCCTGTGCCTGGGGCACCGGGCGTCCGGCCGACACCTGTTCGCGCATCCGCGCCAGTTCATCGACGGCATCCTGGGCAATGGCGCGCGCGCGCTCATCGCCGCTCGCCGTGCCTAGCGAAATCTGGATAATCAGGCTTTCAAGTTCGTGGGCAAGATCGCCCATGGCGGCGATGCCGGCCATGCGCGCGCCACCCTTGAAGGTATGGAGCGAGCGTTTGAGCGCCGCCAGGTGTTCAATCGAGCCTTGCGCGGAATTCCAGAACTGCAGTGCGGACTGCGACGACTCCAGCAATTCACTGGCTTCCTCGCAGAAAATCGCGGCCACTTCCGGATCATAGTCGACGCTCATTGCCGGCGCGGCGAGTGCCTCAGTCGCTACGGCTGGCGGTGGCGCTGGCAGCGGCTCCTGCATGACCACCTGGGCGTGGACACCGGTACGCTCGCTCTGCTCGTTCGATTCGATGATGCGCCGATCGAGTTCCAGCTCAGCGCGCGCCACGCGTGCGCGCAGGGTGTCGTGCAGTACGAAATAGCCGGTTACTTCATCGAGATGGCCGGCCACCGTTTCCATCGCCGTCATGCAATCGGCCAGCAGCAGCAGGTCGGGATCATCGAGTCCGACACCACTATCAAAAGACTTTCGCAACCAGTGATTGAGTGGTTCGGCCAGTCGAATGCCATGGCGCGCCTCGGCCATTTTCGAACTACCCGAAAGCGTATGGCAGGCGCGGTATACCTCTTCGATGAGCACGTGCGGCGCCGGATGCGGTTGCTCGCGCGCCAGCCAACGCCGCACCGTCGCGACGTGACTTGAAGTTTCACGCGCGTAGATCTCGCGCAGCGCCGAGTCGTCGTCGGTACCAGTGCCAGTGCCAGCAGCAGCTACGGCCAGCGGCAACGGCTGCAACCCGGGGCGACCTGCAGCAGCGATCGCCGCGGCCTCATCCGGGGTCAGGCGCAGGGTCGCGGCATAGGGCGCAGGCGCGGCGTTCAAGCTGCCTGGTCCCGCTATCGCGACTGGCAACTGCGCCGGCCTGAACAAGGTGCTGGGCGTGGGCAACGCTGAAATTTCGCCCATTAACCTGGGCTGTTCGCGACCGGCAGCGAGCGCGTGCGCGCGCGTTATCAGCTGCGTGGCATTGCTACGCACCGGCGAATCACTGCTTAAATCGGCCACCAGCGCCGGTAACACGGCGACCACGGCGCGCAGAGTTTCAAGAATGTCGGCTGAGCGCCCCAGCGTGCCCTCGAGCAGACGGTTGAGCAGATTCTCCATGGCCCAGGCGCAGTCGGCGAGTTCGCGCGCCCCCACCATGCGGCCGCTGCCTTTGAGGGTATGAAACGAGCGCCGCACGTTGGCGAGTGCCTCGACTTCCAGCGGGTTCTGATCCCAGACTGGATATTGCCTGCGTATTTTCTCCAGCTCCTCCTGCGCTTCTTCGGCAAATAAGTGCAGCAGCTCGGGATCTGCAGGCTCGCTGGCCACAGCGCCAACCGGCGCCGCCGCCAGCACCGGTGGCAACGGCAAGCGCCCGGTGCCATCGAGATCGACCAGCCCTAAGCCCGGAGCTTCAGGTGGCCGACCAAGGCGCACTGTGCGTGCGTAGTTGCCCGCGCTCATAGGCGCTACCGTCGGCACCACATGCTCGGGCTCGCGCTCGAGCACTTCAAGGCACAGCTGCGCGTTGTCGAGCATGTACCAGGGGTCACTCCGTCCGGCCTGCAGAGTCTCGATGTAGTACTCGAGACTCACGATGGCATCGGCCAGCCGGTCCAGATAAGCGCCCGATAGCGGCATGCCGCCAGGCTGCATCACGCGCTTGAGCTGCCCATTGACGCCATTGACAATCTCGACCGCGCGCGACTTGCCGAGCATCAACAGACCAGCCTGGATGCCGCGCATCAGCTCGGGCCAGCTATCCAGGCCACCGGCATCGAGCGTGCCACCGACATTCTGCGCAATGCTTTCCTTGACGCGCGCCAGGTTGACCACGCACTCGCGCAGCACCGCACCCTGCACCTGTTCGAAATCCTGATCGTGATCTTCACTGACGCCTTCAAGCAGGGCTTTCCGGGGCAGGATCAGCCCGACCAACTGATCATCGAGCCGGTCTTCTACCCGGATGAGCGTGGCAGCCACCTGCACCAGCGTGGCCTCATCGGCGCTCTCGCGACCGGCCACCACGCCTTCGAGCCGGCCGTTGGCTTCCTGTATGTTGGCGCGCAGTTCGCCCAGACCCAGCACCCCTAGGGTATCGCCGATCTTGCGTAGCAATTCAATTTGTGGCGCCAGCTCTTCGGCCTGCCCGCCACCACGGCGCACGAAAATATCGAGCACGTCTTTGACCCTGGTCAGATCCTCGCGAATCGCCGCGGCCACCGTGTGCATCAGCTTGACGGAAGGCGCCGAGAGGTTTTCGCGTTCCTGCTCGACGGATTCGTCCACCGGCAGCAACTCGGCAAGGCGGAACGAGGCGCGCACCGCCGCGACGCGTGGCCCGGCCGAAGTGGAGCGGGCGATGTAATAAAGCAGATTGTTCAGCAACTCGACTGGCGGGTTGTGCGCATAGCGCGCCTCACCGAGTTCATAGAGTCGGCGGATTTCGCGATCAGCCAGGCCCAGCAGCCGCTTGATCGAGACGTTGTTCTCGATGCCGTTTTCGCGCAGCGCTTCGAGCAACGCTCCGCACACCCACCACAGCTGGAATACGCATTGCTGCGTAGCCACCTGCTCGAGGCGTGTCGCTACGGTGGCCAGGATCTCAAGATTCTGCTCGAGCCGCTCGCCGCGTATCCAACCCACGAGACCGGCCTGAAAGCGTGAGCGCAGTCGGCGTGCCCATTGTGCAGGCGACAGCGGCGCTTCGCCCGGCGCCGGCGCCGTCGGCTGCGCCTGCCGATCAGACTTGAGATTGAGCAGCAGCAGCGTGCCTTCAGACAGCAGCGCGCTGCCACGCACGGCACGCAGATCGTTCAGCAGCGGCAGTAGCACCAGCGCCATATCACGCCCGCCCGCCAGCACCCGCTCCAGGTAACCGGGCAGCTGCACCATGGCGCGCATCAGGGCATCGAGCGATTCGGTCTGATTCTTGCGCTCGCCGTGCGAGCTGATCAGGTAGCGTGCGACCTGTTCCATTTCTTCGGCCAGCAGCGCGGCGCCGTATATTTCCAGCAACCGCAACGCACCCTGCACCTGGTGCACTTCACTCGCACAGCGCTCCAGCAGCGCCAGATTGTCACTCTGCTCGACATGCGCTTCGAGCGCCGTGCGCGCATCAGTCAACGCCACGCCGATCTCGCGCGCCGCTACCTGCAGGGTTTGTGTTGCCAGTTCGGTCATCTTCCAGCCGGCTCGGGCGCTGCGCTCGATGGCAACTGAAAACCGGCCACCGACTTGCGCAGCGCGGTGGCCAGATCAGCCAGTTTGAGAATAGCCTGCGAGGTGGCGCTGGTGACATCGGCGGTCTGCACACTGACTTCGCGCAGCACCTGGGTATTGCGCGCGATGTTCTGCGCGGCCGCCGACTGACTGCGCGAGCTGCTGGAAATATTCTGCACCAGGCTGGAGATCTGGTTGGATACCTGCTCGATTTCCTGGAGCGCCGCGCCGGCGTTTTCCGCCAGCAGCGCGCCGCCCACGACATCGGTAGTACTACGTTCCATCGATACCACCGCTTCGTTGGTATCGGTCTGAATGGTGCGCACCAGCACATCGATCTGCTTGGTGGCGGTGGCGGCGCGCTCGGCCAGGCGCTGCACTTCATCGGCGACCACCGCAAAGCCGCGGCCCGCCTCGCCGGCCATCGACGCCTGGATTGAAGCATTGAGCGCCAGGATGTTGGTCTGTTCGGCGATATCACTGATCAGCTCGACGATATTGCCAATCTCCTGTGAGCTCTCGCCCAGCCGCTTGATGCGCTTGCTGGTTTCCTGGATCGTTTCACGAATGGCGTTCATGCCATCGATCGTGCGCCGCACCGCCTCGCCACCCTTGTGCGCCACGTCGACGGAATGACGGGCGACATCGGCGGCGCGCTCGGCGTTGCCGGAAACCTCTTCGGTCGAAGCGGCCATGGCGGCAACCGACTCCGTGGCTGAAGAAATCTGCCGGGTCTGCGTGGTACTGGCCTTGCCCAGCTGCGCCGCCAGCGATTGCGTCTGGCGCGCCGCGCCGTCCACCTGGATGGCCGAGTGATTGATCGTCGTCACCAGCTTACGCAGCGCCTCGACCGCGTAATTGACCGAGTCGGCGATCGCGCCGGTAATGTCCTCATTGACGGTGGCCTGCACCGTGAGATCGCCATCGGCGAGGTTGGCCATTTCATCGAGCAGCCGCAGGATCGCCTGCTGATTGCGCTCATTTTCCTGGCGCTGCAGCGCGGCGGCCTGCAATTGCCGCTCGGCCGAGCGTGCCACCGCCGCGAGCTGCAGGAGCAGCGCGAGCAGCGGCGCCAACGCCAGCAACAGCACAGTTGCCGTCAGCCAGGCCAGCGCCGGCCGGGAGGCGGCAAACAACCCGAGAATCACGCCCAGCACCAGCAGCCCGGCAGCGCTCAGGGTCAGGCGCCGCAGCAGGCGGGTGTCGATCAGATCGGAGCCTCTCATGCCGCCGCCGCTGCAAACGCCGGGTCTTCCAGCAGCCGACGCATGCTCAACACCGGCCACTGCGCGGATTCATGCTGGAAAGAGCCGGCCAGAAAGCGCGCGCACGGCACGATGGTGACCGGCACCGCACCGGAAAATTCGGTCTCAGTGAAGCGCCTGAAACCCAGCACTTCATCGACCACCAGGGCCGCCGGCATATCGCGATGGCTGGTGATGATGATACGTGTGGTGCGCGACAACGGCGTGACGCCGCCGCCCAGGAACTGGCGCAGATCGATCACCGGGTAAAGCTGGCCGCGCACGCTCGCGAGCCCCAGCAACCAGGGCTTGGCACCCGGCACGCGGGTGAGCGGCACGGGCACGCTGAGTACTTCACGGGCCTCTTCGCGCGCCACCAGATAGAGCTCGCCAGCCATGCGCGCAGCGACCCCGACCCACTCGCGGCCGGCGGCGGCCACCGCTTCCGGGCTGGCCGTGGCATTGCGGCCACGCCGCTCGAGCTCCGCGAGGAGTTCGAACGGCTGATCACGCAGGGCCTTTAAGGATGAAACGCTATCCGTCATTTTTCAGCAGTACATGTTCAGGCCGCGAGTGCGGCTTGCGCCTTCTCGACCAGCTGATCCGGTGACACCGGCTTGACCATGTAATCGACCGCGCCCTGGCGCAGACCCCAGATACGATCAGTCGCCTGCCCTTTGGAGGTCACCATGACGATCGGAATTGCGCGCGTGTCTGGATCGTTCGAGAGCGTGCGCGTGGCCTGGTAGCCATTCACGCCCGGCATGACGATATCCATGAAGATCAGATCAGGGTGCATCTGCTTCGCCAGTCTGATGCCCTCGGCGCCGTCGCCCGCCACTGCCGTACGATAGCCATGGCGCTCGAGCGCCTTCTGCATCACGTGCACTTCCGTGGGCGAATCATCGACGATGAGGATCAGCGCCATGACTCATCTACCAATGTGCGCTTCAATCGCGCCGAGCAGTTCGTCCTTGGTGAAGGGCTTGGTCAGATAGTGCTCGGAGCCGACAATGCGGCCGCGGGCGCGATCGAACAACCCGTCCTTGGACGAGAGCATGATTACCGGAATGGAGCGGAACACCTTGTTGTGCTTGATCAGCGCACAGGTCTGGTAACCATCGAGCCTGGGCATCATGATATCGACGAACACGATGTCGGGCTGATGATCGGCGATCTTGGTGAGCGCGTCGAAGCCGTCGACGGCGGTAAACACCTCGCAGCCTTCCTTCGCCAGCAGCGTCTCGGCGGTACGCCGGATCGTCTTGCTGTCGTCGATGACGAGCACTTTGAGGCCGCGAAATGGCGAGCTCGAATCGTTCACGTCCGAGTGACTCCTGTGGGCATTGATTTCCATCGTCCGCCACCCTTGCACGTCGGCGCTGTGACGCAGGCAACGCCTTGAGATAGATATCGCCTTTTTAACATATCGGCACCCACCCGGCTATGCCAATGGCGTCACGTTTTGAAGAGCCGAGCGCGCGCCATAGGGACATAATTCACGCCAGGCCCGGTAGGCAGCGCCCAGCGCACAAGGATTGGTGATGGCAAAAACCGTACAACTGCTCGTGGTGATGGATCCCATAGAGCAGATCAAATTCGAAAAGGACACGACCCTGGCAATGCTGCTGGCCGCACAGGCGCGCGGCTGGTCGCTGCATTATGCGCAACTTGCCGACCTGCGCCTGCGTGACGGGGTCGCCGAGGCGCACGCGCGCGCACTCAGCGTGCGTGCTGATGCCAGGGACTGGTACACGCTCGCCGCCGCCCAGACCCGGGCACTGGGCGAAGTTGATGTGGTGCTGATGCGCAAAGACCCGCCCTTCGATACCGAGTACATCTACGCCACTTACATCCTCGAACGTGCCGAACTGGCCGGTGCACTGGTGGTGAATCAGCCGCGTGGCCTGCGCGATATGAACGAAAAGGTCTACACCGCCTGGTTCCCGCAGTGCTGCGCGCCGACACTGGTGACGCGCGATATGGAGGCCATGGCCGGCTTCGCCGCTACCCACGGCACGGTGGTATGCAAACCGCTCGAAGGCATGGGCGGCAAGTCTATTTTTGTCGTGGCGCCAGGGGACAAGAACACCCGCGTCATCTACGAGACACTGACCGGCTACGGTCAACGCTTTGCCATCGTGCAAAAATATCTGCCGGAAATAGCAACCAGCGGTGACGCCCGCGTGCTGCTCATTGATGGCGAACCCCTGCCCTATGCACTGGCGCGTATCCCGGCGGCGGATGACCATCGCGGTAACCTGGCCGCTGGCGCCACGGGTGTGGCGCGGCCGCTTAACGAGCGCGATCGCTGGCTGGCGGCACAGATCGGCCCAGCCCTGAAGGCGGCGGGCATGCTGTTTGTCGGGCTCGATGTAATTGGTGGCTTCGTGACGGAAATAAATGTAACCAGCCCAACCGGGGCGCGTGAGCTGCAAAAGCAATGCGGCGTAGATGCGATTGAACTGCTGCTGCAGGCCATCGATCGACGCCTGGTGCGCACGCCGTGAATGCTCCGGGGCGGCTGCTGACAGTCAAAGGTCTGGCAGGCAGCCATGAAGGCGGTGCACCGGTACGCGAACGACTGACCAGCATGCTGTTTCTGGCTGCCATGGCCCACGCGATCGTCATTCTCGGCATCAGTTTCGGCGTTACTCATCGCGCCAATGCACCACCCGGGATGGAAGTGCTGCTGGTCACCGACGATCTATCCGAGTCACGCAGTAACGAGCGGGCCGCCTACCTTGCGCAGCGTACCCAGCGTGGCGCGGGCAACACCCGGGTCCTGCCTACCGGCAGCCCGGCGGAACGCGCCGCAGGGCTGAACGCCGCCGCTGAGCGGGGTGATGCCGATGCGACGCAACGCGCCGGGGCTTTGAGCAGTGACGAACACCTGTTGAACACCAGCGCACCAGCGCCATTCATTCGCTGGCTGGGCCAAAGCGCTGCCGCTCAGGCGGCGCATACCCGCCTGGCGCGCAATACGCCCGAGGGCGAACTGCGCCATGGTCGGGGCGATGAGCGCGAGCTGGTCTTGCGCGGTGATCCTAAAACCGGTCAATGGATGAGTCCTGACACCAAAACCTCGCGCCTGGCGCCCTACCTTGATGCCTGGAGGCGCAAGGTTGAGCGCGTCGGCACCCTCAACTTTCCCACTGCTGCCCAGCGCGCTGAGCTCTCCGGGAGCCCTGTCATAGAAGTAGCGATAGGCGCGGATGGTCGCCTGTTGGAGGCAGCCGTGCAGCGGGCCAGCGGCCATCCCGAGCTCGACCAGGCGGCCCTGCAGATCCTGCGGCTGGCCAGCCCCTTCGAGCCGTTCCCCGAGGCCCTGGCCCGCGACTACGGCAGCCTGCGTTTTGCCTACCAATGGGAATTCGTCGGCGGCCAAGTCGGTGGCGGGGCCGTGACGGCCGGCACGAATGGCGAAAACGCCCCTTGAGGCGCTCGTCGGGCGCCCCCATACTTGCACTTATGAGCGACTCCAATTCGCTGGCCAACTACCTGCTGATCGCGATGCCGTCGCTGGCTGATGGCAACTTCGCGCATAGCGTCACGCTGATATGCGAGCACAGCGAGCGTGGCGCCCTGGGAATTGTCCTTAACAAGCCGCTGGAGATGAAGCTGGGCGACGTACTGGCGCAGATGCAGCTGGAAACCGCTGAGATCGCCATTGGCGAGCGCGCCGTGCTCCGGGGCGGCCCGGTGCACACTGATCGCGGCTTTGTGCTGCATCGGCCTGGCGGCGAGTGGGATTCCACCCATCGCATATCTGATTCCATCCAGGTGACGACCTCGCGTGACGTGCTGGCGGCAATCGCCCGTGGCGAAGGTCCACGCGATGCGTTTATCGCGCTCGGCTATGCCGGCTGGGAGCCGGGCCAGCTGGAACGTGAAATTCTCGACAACGCCTGGCTGTCGGTGCCGATGAACGAACACCTCGTCTATGAAGTGCCCTTCGAAGAGCGCTGGCAGGCCGCCTGGCAACAGCTGGGCGTACACAGCTCGCGCATCAGTCCGGTGGCGGGCCACGCCTGAACGCTGCAGGCGCCGCACTGGCCTTTGATTTTGGGCTGCGCCGCATTGGCGTGGCCAGTGGTCATTCCCTGACCGGCGCCGCTGCTCCACTCGCCACCCTCGATAACGGCCAGCAGGGACCCGACTGGGGTGCCATCGAAGCACTGATCGCCGCCTACAAACCCGCCGTGCTGGTCGTGGGCAACCCTTATAATGACGATGGTACTCCAGGCGCCATGAGTGCCGCCGCCGGACAGTTCGCGGCGCAGCTGGCACGGCGTCTGCGGCTGCCGGTGGCCCGCGTCGATGAGCGCAACTCGTCACAGGAGGCCAGCTCCGCATTGAAGGAGCGTCGGGCAGCGGGAACGCGACGCCGGCGCGTGCAGCGCGCCGATATCGATAGTGCCGCGGCGGCCATCATTCTGGAGCGCTGGCTACGCGGTGAGTAGGCTGAAAGTCTGGAGTATTCACGGGCATGATGAATCAGCGGCGCACGGATGACTCGCTTCGCCACCTGATCACGCTTGCAGATCTGAACCGCGCTGAAATCGAAACCCTGCTCGAACATTCGCAGCGTTATGTCTGCGCCCCCGGCGCCACGCCGCCGGGAAATCGTGCTCTGGCGGGCAAGACCATCGGTAATCTGTTCACCGAACCTTCCACGCGCACGCGGGTTTCCTTTGAACTGGCGGGGCGGCGACTGGGCGCCGAGGTCATTAACCTGGAAGTGCAGCTGTCCTCGCGCGCCAAGGGCGAGAGCATGCTCGACACCATTCACACCCTCGAAGCGCTGCACTTCGACGTCTTTGTGATTCGCGATTCCGAGCCCGGCGTGGTGGCCCACGTGGCTGCCAATGTCGCCGCGCACGTCAGCGTACTCTCGGCCGGCGAAGCGCATCTTTCACACCCCACGCAGGGTCTGCTGGATGCACTCACGGTGCGGCAACACAAGGGCGAGCAGTTCGCCAGACTGTGCGTCGCCATAGTCGGTGACATCCGCCACTCGCGGGTTGCACGTTCCGCCTATGAGGTTTTTACCGCGCTGGGAGTCGGCGAATTGCGGCTGATCGCCCCCGCGGCGCTGATGCCGGCGCCCGGTGAATTCCCGATCGGCAAGCGCTTTCATACGCCCGAAGAGGGCTTGCGTGACGCCGATGTCGTGATGATGCTGCGCCTGCAGAAAGAGCGCATGAGCCTCGCCGAGATTCCCGATGGCAATGAGTATTTTGCGCGCTTTGGACTCACCCAGCCGCGCCTGCGGCTGGCGCGCCACGACGCCATCGTCATGCACCCACAGCCCATGAACCGTGGCATCGAGATCGCCTCTGATGTCGCCGATGGTCCGCAATCGGTGATCCGCGATCAGGTGCGCAACGGCGTTGCGGTCCGCATGGCGGTGCTCGAAGCCGTGGCACGGCCGCGGCCGCTGCGCCCATGAGCACGCCCGTGCACCCCGCGCACCCCGCGCACCGCGCGCACCGCGGCAGCATTCACCTCGAAGACTGCGAAGTCCTGCAACACCAGGATTGCGGCGCAGGCCAGTTCATACTGCGCCTGCAGGCGCCGCACACTGCCACGCACGCCACGCCCGGCAGCTTCGTGCACCTGCGCTGTGATGCACAGCTGCCCATGCGCCGGCCGCTCTCGATCATGCGTAGCGACCCAAAGGCTGGCTGGATCGAACTGCTCTACAAAGTTGTCGGCACGGGCACTGCGGCGCTGGCGCGCGCTCAGGTCGGAACGCAACTCAATCTGCTCGGCCCCATCGGCCAGGGCTTCACCGCACACCCCGAACGCCCGCGGGTGCTCGCCATCGGCGGCGGTGTCGGCATTCCACCCATGGTGTTTCTGGCCGAGAGCCTGCGCGCTGACAGTCGCGCGGCCTGGCAGCCGTTGGTGCTGATGGGCTCGGAGATTCCCTTTCCGTTTCGCGCCCGCCCCTCGCGCATCCTCGTGCCCGCTATGCCCGACGGCACGATCGCCTGCATGCCGCTGCTCGATGAGTGGCAGCTGCCCTCGCGCCTGGCCAGCAATGCGGGCTTCGCCGGCTGCTTCGACGGCATGGTCACTGATCTCGCGCAGCACTGGTTGCGCTCGCTACCCGGCGACGAACTTGCACGGGTGGAAATTTTTTCCTGTGGACCAACGCCCATGCTCGCTGCCGTGGCGCGCCTGGCGCGCGTGTTTTCACTCCCCTGCCAGGTCTCGCTCGAGGAGTACATGGCCTGCGCAGTCGGCGGTTGCGCCGGCTGCGCGGTCGAAGTGCAGACCCCACAGGGCCCGGCCATGAAGCGCGTGTGTGTCGATGGCCCGGTGTTCGAGGCACAAAGCGTGTTCGATGGTGCGGCGCAGGTAGCAAGCCAGAGTTAGGCAGGATCTGAGATGTTGCGCCATGCCACTACAGATTGACACGCTCTCGCAACTCGATCAGTTGGAGCGTCAGGTTGTTGAGTCGGCCAAACAGGCGGTGGATCGACTTCCAGCGCTTGTGTCAGGGGCGGCACTCTAGAGCTGTTTGCACGTCTCAGATTCGAGGCGTCGGGAGTGCACCCTGTTGAAGCGCGGCCACTGAATCTAGTGGAGCAGATCAACCAAACGTTTACGTACCTCGCGTCGATTGCAGCTACTCGCTGATTGCTCACGCATCACAAGGAGTCCGCGCCCTTTACGCTGAATCTTGGGACCCAAGGTGGCACCGATGTTGAATCCGCCGACGGCACCGTGGCTGCAGAGACCTTTGCCGCTGTCGACCCTCGAAACAATCGAAAGTTACAGAAAGACATCGCCAAGGTGGCTGCATCCCGCGCAGTGCACAAGTACGTTTTCTATATTTGTCCGAAACACGAGGCATGCGAACCGGCGCAACCATTTCCTGAAAATGGCGTGCGAGTCGTATCGCTGGGGTGGCAGCCATATGCTGCCCAACAAATCGCTGGGGCACAGCCGTGAACTAAAAAGTGCCCAGTCGTGGCGCCGGCGAGTGGCGCGCTCCGCTCGGCCCAGCCCAGCTCAGCGCAGCAGTTTGGCCTGCTCTTGCCAATCGATGCTGACGCACCGCGCACGACAATCTGAATTCAGGCTGCGACGGTTTGAATTGCCAGTTTCAGGCCTAGCGCACGTAGCACCTTGGTTAAGGTTGTCAGCCCCGGATTACCATCCACTGAAAGCGCCCGATAAAGCGCCTCCCGTGATATGCCCGTGTCACGCGCGAGTTGCGTCATACCGCGTGCACGCGCCACGTCGCCGAGCGCCGCCGCCAGCAGGCGAGAATCATCCTCACGCAATACCGCCTCAAGGTAAGCCGCAATGCCTGCTGCATTGCGCAGGTACTCTGCAAACTCGAAGCGGCAGATGCCGAGCTTGCGAGCCACTTTTGCGTTGATCGTACTTATTTTAATTTCCTCGACTTAACCGATTTGGCGGCGGCCCTCATCGTCGACTTAAGTTCGCTGGCCGTTGTCACAGCGCGGCGTATGTCCTTGGCTTGCGTACCCTTGCTACCACCGGCCAGCATCACAACACGAGCAAGTCGACCTGCACGTAGTAGGCGCGATACCCTGGCCCTACGTCGATACGCAATTCTGATACACCTTCGCCCACTGGCCGCACATCGCCGGGGTTACCAATCGCGAGGCGGGCCAGACGCATCAGGATCACTGCACGAGCGGTCACATTCTTGAGTGCGGCCAACCACGCAGAAAAGCCAGCCGTCTGACGTACTTCTACCATGCCGGTCATCGTAACTTATAAGTTACGATCAATCAATACCAGGACCAGGCCAGATCGCGGCCATTGACAGGGCTATTAACTGTAGCTGCAGTTATTGTATGCGCATCACCTGAGCCCCGGCAAAGCAGCGCCAGACACTACGGGATGGGGCCCTCGATGTGCGCAGGGCGAAGGAGGTTTTCGCTGGCCCCCACTTTACGCGTCCTGATGAGCGCTGGGGTTACAGCGAGGCAAGATTTACGACTGTCGGCTGGCTTGACTCCTAAAACGCGACTGAAGCAGAGGCTGCGTGACGCCAAGAGTGCAATCCGGTAAAGTAACACCTTGATCAACCGAGGTATTACCACCATGGCCACGAATGTGACAAGCAAAGGGCAGGTGACCGTGCCCAAGAGCGTGCGTGATTACCTGGGATTAAAGCCCGGCATGGCCGTAACCTTCGAGCGCTTGAGCACTGGAGAAGTGGTTTTGCGCGCGGCCCGACGCACCGCAAGGCGGCGACTGAGTGCGTTTGCGAAGCTGCGCGGCCGTGCCACCGTGAAGATGAGGACCGAGGAGATTCTGGCGCTCACGCGCGGCGACAGTTGAGATGATCCTGGTCGATACTAACGTCCTACTCGATGTCCTGCAGGACGATCCGCAATGGGCCAGCTGGTCCCAGGGGCAGCTCGAAACCGCGGCACTCACCGACCGACTCGTGATCAATCCGGTTATTTACTCGGAACTGTCGACGGCGTTCGCGCGCATTGAGGAGCTGGAGCGCGTGATTGCGGAAGCCGGTCTTACGGTCGAGCCCATTCCGCGCGAAGCGCTGTTTCTCGCCGGGAAAGTCTTTCTGGACTACCGCCGCCGCCAAGGCAGAAAACAAAGCGTGCTGCCGGATTTTTATATCGGCGCGCATGCCGCAGTGAGTCAGTACTCCCTTTTGACTCGCGATGTCGGGCGATATCGGAGCTACTATCCGAGGGTCCGGCTCATCACGCCGCGCTGACGGGGACACCGCGCTGACGGGGTAGCCGGGAGATCTTGCCACCCGGCCGCAGAAAGTGTTTGAGATCGCGTCCATGGAGCCCGTCATAGCGCTTCGCATTTTGCGCTGAGCGAGCATGTTGCGATGAGGTTCGATATGCTGCCGGTTGATCACTTCACGAAATCCGGGGGTTCTTATGATCAGGGTGCGCCGCTGGGATCTAGCGTTTCTCCTTGTGTCCTCGGCTGTTCTGGCTTCCTGCAGTATGGCCATTACGAAGCCGGCGCCGCCGCAAACCAAACGCATTGCGGTGAGCTTTGAGTCCAAGCAACTATCCGGTTGGAGCGATCTGCCACCGGGCTGCTACCGGGTACCCGACAGCCAAGTGATTATTTCCGGTCACCAAAAGGGCGGTGCAGCCGGTGTGCTCTTTGGCGTCATCGGCGTCGCGATTCAAAGCAGCGTAAACGCCAGTTCGGGGCATAAGGCCACGGCCGGTCTTGAGGACGCGCTGCGCCTGGATTTGACGGCGCAGGAGCAACGCATTGCTCGCGAGTCGCTCGAGTTCTCCCCGTTTAAGGAGCGCTTTACCCTCGAGCCGGATGCGAGCGCGACACAACTTTCCGTCAGTACGGCACTGATTGCGACCTACGTGACCGATACCGATGTGCGGCCCTATGTGGTACTCAAAGTGACACTGACTGAGCCCAAATCCGACCACGGATCGACGGGCAAACAATTCGTCTGGACCACGCGCTACATTGCCTCAGTGGGCGCACCTCGCGCCTTGTCCGGCTCGGGCAGCTGGACCGAGGCGGGCGGTCAGCCGCTCAAGGATGCCGCTGAGCAGAGTTTGCGCCGCGCCATCAAGGTGATGCTGACGGACATCGCTCAACCGTATCCGCGCGACAAGCAAAAGCTGACGACGGTCGAGGGCGGCTTTCCTTTTGTTAAGAAACGGCTCCAAACGGTTGGCTATGAATTAGTGGAAGATGATCAGTCCTTGGTGTTCGTTCCCAAGTTAAGTAGTGCCATTGTCTTCTCGGGGGTCAACATCATGGACAAAGCCGCCATACAGTACCGCCCGGCCACGAAAGAGGATCGCAAGCTTAAAGTCATGGACGAGGCCCCAGCGAGGGCGCCAGCGGCGCACGCGGTGGCCGAGAAGAAACCCTAAGGGCCCTACAATGTTGATCCTTTCGCGGCATGCGCTTGCCGGGAGTTGGCCACGCATTCTTTGGATCAGTGTGTTGAGCGCTCCAATGTGCAACGCCGCTAAGCACGGACTCCGGCGCGGGCGCTTGCGCGGAATGGTTGAACAGAATCGACTATATGGTTCAACGAAGGTCCCGCTCCTGTAGGGTCGACAGGCAGTGTGACCTGGATCGGGCATTTGCTCGGGTTGATGAATAGCCGGGCGAATAATCAGCATGAGGCACTGTCATGAGCGCGAAACGAAATGACTCCGACCACACTTCACCGATACTGACTGACCCGCCAGAGATCACTGATGAGTGGATCGCTGGCGCAGATCTTCATCACGGAAAGAGGCTGGTTCGCAGAGGCCGACCCAAGTTGGCGCACCCGCGAAAACTCTTGTCACTGCGCCTGCCGCCGGAGATAATTTCCAGCTGGAAGGCCACGGGACCAGGTTGGCAAACGCGCATGGCCAAGATCCTTGAGCGATCTGCTCCCAAGCCTCGCCGATCCGCTGGCAAATAAATTGCTGCGGCGCACGCGTGAAAAATACAGTGCCCAGCTCAAGCCGCGGCGCGCGCGGCGCTCAGCTCAGGCGCTAGGTGGCAGCATGGTGGTACTTCCCAACGTGCTCGCGCGAGACCTGGACATCGTCTTTTGCGGCACGGCTGCTGGGAAGCGCTCGGCCGAGGTTGGTGCCTACTATGCTGGCCCTGGCAACAAGTTCTGGCCGACATTGCACCAGATAGGTCTCACTCCACAGCGTCTCGCGCCCGCCGAGTACCGCAAACTGCTCCGCTGCCGCTTGGGCCTGACTGATCTTGCAAAACTTGTCGCGGGCGCGGACTCCACTCTGATGCGCAAGGACTTCAATGCCCAAGCGCTCCGCAAGCTTGTCGCGAAGTACCAACCAAGGTATGTCGCGTTTACCGGCAAACGTGCTGCGCGCGAGTTCTTTGGCGCTGTGGTCGAATACGGCCTTCACCCGTCGCAGTCGGGGGCTACGCGCTTCTTTGTGCTCTCGTCTCCCTCCGGGCTCGCATCGCGGTTTTGGCAGCAAGGGCGCCATTGGCATGAGTTGGCCGCTTTGGTCCGGGGACTGCCGCCAAAACATCGCTCGAGCGCAGCCGTGACCAATGAAGTTCAAATACATGGCGCCTAAATGCGGCGCGCTCAGCTCAGTCGTTTGTCGAGAGCGGCATGCCGTTCCGCTTCACCACGGCGCGTTTGAGCATCTCCCCGTTGAGCTCGGGCAGTTCCTTGTACTCCCGCGCCTTAACGACATGCTGGTCAACGCGATGCAGATCAGACTTCAATGTGCGGCGCGAGGCGCTTCTTTTCAAGGGCATTGGCTCTCCTCATACAAAAAGGCGCTGCATCAACAACGGCG
>JANMWZ010000087.1:0-2508 GCA_031441585.1 Gammaproteobacteria bacterium | reverse complement strand
ATTGACGGGGTCGTGGACGATGTTGCGCATGAACGACTGGTCAACCTTGATCCGGTCGAACTGAAAGCTCTGCAGAAAGCTCAGGCTCGAACATCCGGTGCCGAAGTCGTCGATCGAAATGTTCACGCCGATATCCCTCAGTTGGCGCAGGCGCGCCAGGCAGTCCTGGTCCTCGAAGACGGCCGACGATTCGGTGATTTCGAGTTCGAGCCGTCGAGCCTCCAGCCCCGATTGGCCGAGCGCCGCGCGCACGGCGGCAATGATGGCGTCGCTGGTGAGCTGGCGCGGCGACACGTTGACCGCCATGGTCTGGCAGTCCAGGCCTGCATCGCGCCAATCCTGCGCCTGCTGGCAGGCGTGCAGCAGCACCCATTCGCCAATCGGCACGATCAGGCCGTTGCGCTCGGCCAAAGGGATGAACTCGGTCGGACCGACCAGTCCCAACCGCGGGCTGCGCCAGCGCAACAGCGCCTCGAACCCGCTCAGGCCGCCATCGGGCAATACCACGCGTGGCTGGTAGTGCAGCACCAACTCGTCCAGCTCCAGCGCGTGGCGCAGACCGTGCTCGAGCGCGAAGCGGCGCTGGCTGCGCGCGGACAGCTCGGGCGTGCAGAAGTGGTAGCCGCCGCCGGCCTCGCCGCGGGCATGGGCCAGCGCGATGTTGGCGGCGTTGAGCAGGCTGGCCGGGTCACGGCCGTCGTGTGGCGATGCGGCTATACCGATACGGGCCGAGACCATGACCTCCCGGTTGGTCGCCACGAACGGTGCCGCCAGTGCGCGGATCGCGCTGTCGGCAGCGCCCACGGCATCGGCGGCGTCGACCAGATCGGGCAGCACCAGGACGAACTCATCGCCTTCGAGGCGGGCGATCAGTTGGTGCTTTTGCGCCACGCCGCGCAGCCGCGCCGCGGCCTCACGCAACAGCGCATCGCCGGCGGTGTGACCGAGGGTGTCGATCACGTTCCTGAAGCCACCCAGATTGATCAGCGCCACCGCCACGCTGTGCCCGCGCGACTGGGCGGCTTCCAGCGCCTCGGTCAGGCACTGCTCCAGGGCGAGCCGATTCGGCAGCCCGGTGAGCAGGTCGTGCTGGTTCAGGTGGGCCAGTTGTTCGGCCAGTTCGGCCTGGGTCCGCAGGTCGGCTTCGAGCTGGCGGTTCGCGGCCTCCGCCGCCGCCGCCTGCGCCTTCAGTTCGGCATTGCGGTAGAGCGCCACGAACACCTCGACCTTGGAGCGCAGCATGGTCGAGTCGATCGGAATGAACAGGTAGTCGACCGCGCCCGCGTGATAACCCTTTAGCAGCATCGCACCGTCAGGCGAATGGGCCGTGACGAAGATGATCGGGGTGCGGCTTGAGCGCTCGCGCTGGCGGATCAGCGTGGCGGTCTCGAATCCGTCCATGCCGGGCATCTGCACGTCGAGCAGGATCAGCGCGAAGTCGCGCTGAAGCACCTGGCGCAGCGCGTCCGCGCCCGAGCTGGCGCGCACCAGCTCGATCCCGGTGTGGTTCAGCATGGCCTTGAGCAGGTACAAATTGGTGGGGTTGTCGTCCACCATCAGGATCGCCGGGAGCGTGTTCATTTTATTGGTCTCCTGTGCCATTTTGCCTGCCTGGCCTGGTACACGGCAATCTCGGCGTGTTCCAGCCGTTCGCGCATCAGGAAAACCTGGCCCGGCGCCACCGGCATTTTTTCTTGTCATGGTGCAGTGGGCTGAAGGCACGCCAAGGCGCGAGCTGACCTCGGAAGCATAATATCTAATAAAATGTACACATATTGCATATTTTTCGTATAATATTTAATATAATGCCTCTTATGTGCATCGTATTTCTAAATGTTTGATTTCACCTTTGCTACCGCACCCGAGATCGTTCGCGAGTTCGGCCAACGCCTGCGCGCACAGCGCCTGGCGCAGTCCGTGACTCAGGAGGAGCTCGCGGCGCGCGCCGGCATCTCGGTCGGTGCCATCAAGAAGCTCGAGGCGACGGGACTCACGACCATGGAGACTTATGTGAGGGCTGCCCAGGCCCTGGGGCTCGTCGATGATCTGGTGGACTTCATGAAATCGCGCCCGACGACGAGCATCGCTGCGATGGAAAAGGCGCAGGCCGCGAAGCGCCAAAGGGTCAGGCATCCGGCAGCCCCACGTCAGCCATGAAGAAGCTCGATGTCCTCTTCGAGGGATGGGGCCAGAGCTGGATGCTCGGCACATTGGCCGACAACGACCGGCAGGTCATATTCGAATACTCCGCACAGGCCCTGACTCGCGGCATCGAACTCTCGCCGCGACACCTGAAGTTACGCGCACAGGCCTACGGGGGCTTCCCGCGCTACCTGAGTCACCTGCCTGGTCTGGTCTCCGATTCCTTGCCTGACGGTTGGGGGCTTCTGCTCATGGACCGGCTCTTCCGCCAGGGCGGCCGGAACCCGGACTCGGTGTCGCCGCTCGACCGCCTTGCCTTCGTGGGCCGGCGCGCGATGGGTGCCTTGTCTTTCCGGCCGAGCTGCG
>JANMWZ010000086.1:0-1648 GCA_031441585.1 Gammaproteobacteria bacterium | reverse complement strand
ATGCTGCGCGAAGACGGGCTGGTGTTCGACGACGGTACGGTCTGGCGGCTCGCAGAAGATCGCTATCTCCTGACCAGCTCGACCGGCGGGGCCGACCGGATGGCGACGCATATCTCGTATGTCCGCCAGTTCCTGTGCCCGCAGTTCAGGGTCTCGGCGGTCAACGTGCAGGAACATTACGCCGGGATTGCAGTGGCCGGGCCCCGCGCCAAGGCAGCACTGGCGAGTTTGATCGGCGAAGAGCCGCCGCGCCACATGTCGACTGTGCTCGCCACCATCGCCGGGCAGCCAATTATCGTGCTGGCCGCAAGCTACAGCGGTGAGCGGGCCTTCGAAATTTACGCTGAAGCCAGCCAGGCAGAGCCGGTCTGGAACGCCTGCGACGCCGCTGTGACCACCCAAGGCGGCTGCTTGTACGGGATGGAGGCGATGGAGCTGCTCCGGATCGAAAAGGGTCATCTGGTGGTCGGCGGCGAAGTCGACGGCCGGCTGACCCCGCATGATCTGGCGCTCGATAAGATGCTCAACAAGGCCGGCGGCTATGTCGGCGCAGCGGGGCTTACACGTCCTGGGCTTAGCCAGTCGGGGCGCAAGCAGCTCGTGGGATTGGAAGCAATCAGCGGAGAAATTGCAGAGGGCGCGATGCTGATCGTTGCACCCGGTCAGCCAGCCCATGGCCACGTTAGCGCGGCGGGACTCCGCGTGGTTGAAGGCGGCTCGATCGCGCTTGCGCTGCTGGACGGTGGCTTCGCGCGCCACGGCGAGGAACTTGTCGCATCGTCCCCGACCCGCAACCAAAGCGCGAGAGTCCGGGTTGTCGCTCCGCACTTCTACGACGCATCGGGAGAGCGCTACCGTGACTGATGTAGCGATCGAAGTCCTGCCCGCCGCGCCGCTCCATGCACTGGAGATCTGGAACAATCCGGTCGCGGTCGGCAATCGCTTTGAAACAGAGTTTGGCGCGAGTTTGCCGCTTCTTGGAGCATCTCTGCAATTGTCTGCCTTGCGGTTGATCCGCTACGAACCGACCGTCTGGCTGGTTGAGGGTGAGACCAGCAGATTGGCAGAAATCCTGGGCTCCGATGGCAGTCTGACCGCCATTGGCGGCGGTATCGTGCGGGTTCGCCTGAGCGGAGGCGGCTGGCGTAGTCTGCTGATGGAAGGCGGTGTCTTCGACGCTGAATCCGCTGACTTTCCACCTGGATGCAGTGCCGCAACGTTGATTGATCACGTCAATGTGCGGCTTTATGTCGAAAGCGCGGACAGCTGCGTCGCATATGTCCCACTAAGCTACGCCAATGACATGATCCACTTCTGGAACGTCGCATCAAAATCGATCGGGTAGTTTTACTGACCCGTTGCAGCGTGGCGAAGCATCATCCCCTGGGCATGCCGCCGCTGGAAACCTTTCCAAAGCGTAACTCCGTTCCCGCCGGGGCTGTAGGCCCCCCACGGCGTGCCTGCGGGGGCATCCCACATGCCGTCGCTGGCATCTTCGACAGGTACGTCGAGGAAACTGCGCATGCTGGTATCGCCCTTGAGGTTGATCGCCAAGAACGCGGTTATGAAGTGCAAGTTGATCGCGTTGACGCGGTCCGGCCGCCAAATCGGGTCTACGAACCAATCCATGTCCCACAGGCGGCTGCGC
>JANMWZ010000085.1:0-2025 GCA_031441585.1 Gammaproteobacteria bacterium | reverse complement strand
GGCCAGTTCGGCGTAACAAAGCGCACCGATCAGGGAAATCACCCCGCCTGCGGTCCAGACCGCGAGCAGCCAGAGTTCGGAAGGGACATTGCCGGCGACTAGAGACGGCGCCTTGAAGATGCCGGCGCCGATGACGATGCCAACAATAATGGCGATGGCGTGGGTCTGGCTCAGACTATGGCGCGGCGCATTGGCGGGCGCCGCGGCCTGCGTTGGAGCGGTACCGCTCATGAACTCACTGGCCGCCAAGCGCGCGGACCGCGCCGTTCTTCTCCTGATCCGAGGCCTCGGCCTCCGGGAACGGCGCTCTGGCTTCACCGCGCACTGCTTCAAAACGGCTCCGGCCCCGTCTGGCTTGCGTGACCTGGCCGACGATGCGGTCCGCCATGATCTGACCGCTGAACTGGAGCTGCTGTCCACCTGCATCACGCACGCCGAAATGAATGTCGTTGCCGCGCACACGGGCATTTTGCAGGCTCACGCGCGCATTGCCGAGCGTGGCTTCACCCTCGATATCCTGAAAGCGCTGGCGCAGCACGATGGCGCCCGGTGCATCCGCTTTTTTATCGGCATAACGGATGGTCCAGGCGCCCGCTACATGCGCGGGAACGACCCACAGCATGGTGCGCCCCGTGCCGATCAGGGTGGTCTCGTCGGGACGCCAGTCGGCCATGCCGAAGGAATGCGAGGCGATGCGCGTGCCGGGATTCATCTTGAGCAACGTGGGGCGCAGCTTGAGATTGATCTCAGGCAGCAGGTACAGGGTGACGACGCTGGCGCTGGAATAATCGGTGGTGAAAATGTTAGCCTGTCGAAACTCGACCTTGTCGGCGACGTTGGCCTGGCGCGCGCGCAGCTTCGAGACTTCGTCCATATCAGGATTAAATTCCACCCCGAGGGCACGGGCGCCGAACCGGCGCGCTGCGGTGATCGGAATCTTGCCGTCGCCCGATCCGAGATCGACGACGAAATCGCGCGACGTGACTTCAGCCATGCGCAGCATGCTGTCGACCATCAAGTCGGGCGTGGGCAGCCACATCACGTCCTTGCCGGGCTGCCCGAGACGTGGCGTGTAGTCGCCCGCGCCTTGTTGCGCCCAGGCATGGGATAGTGCCAGGCAGGCCAGCCAGCCGACCATCAAGCGAGACAGCGGACGAGAATTTAATCCAGTGATGTTCATGCATGCTCCGGTTGTGCCCGGCCCCGGTGGACAGGCAAAACCGGATGGTATCGCAGTCATCACCGCAGGATGATTTGAGGATCAAGCCATGGCCGGATGAGTGATAACCCGGTTTAACGACTGCACTGCGGGTGCAAGTACAGCAAATAAGGCGTCAAATAGATCGCTCAATTCGCTGAATTTCGCCGATCGTGATATGGTTAATTTATCGAACTCATGCTGGCATCCAGCGGTGTTTAAGGAGTAGCAAATGAACGCGATAGTGATCGAGCATGTGCCGGTGGCCGAGTTGCCTTGGGCGTGGCGCGAAAAACTGGCGCAGTCTCCCAATGCGCGTGTCACCGTGCGTATCGAGGAGGAGCCGCAGTCCGACGTCCCTGCCGAAGGGTTTTTGACCGACGACCCAGCCTTTGGCATCTGGCGCGACCGTCAGGACATGCCCTACGTGCGCAAACTTCGTGAGCCACGCTACGGTCGCGACGGCTCGCGCAGCCACAACCAGTCCTAGGAGCCTGTCGGGCTTAGGAATCGTCGGCTCCAAATCGACCGCAGCGGTCTATTTTTCGCCGCTTTCTTGACCAATATCCAGATATTGGCCTGCGAAATCGTCAAAAACTATCCTCGCTGGGGCCGATTTTCGCTTTCGACGGCCTAAGTAGTCATTTTCATAAATTCACCCACGTATTTTCAGGCTGCCATCGTGGGGTGGTTACTCTGGCTCCAGCGATTGCGCATTCGTCCGATCAGGGCGTTGAGGTCGGCTCGGGTGAACTTCCACTCGAACGGGCGGGCCATGCTCTCGAAGTAGCGCTCGAAATCGGCCAGCCGTTGGGCAATCGCCGCCA
>JANMWZ010000084.1:0-5179 GCA_031441585.1 Gammaproteobacteria bacterium | reverse complement strand
GCTGCTCCCGCAGACGCGTATACCAGTCCGTGTCCTCGCCAAATCTCAGAGAAACATCGAAGAGCCCGACGGCCTCGAAGGCTTCACGCCGGTATAGCGCAGCGCCGATGTAATACGGGAATGATTCCGCCGGATTGCCCTCGGGTTTGAAGGTGCCGGTAGCCGGATCCAACACCATCATCTGGGCGTGGCCATGTACGACCATGAGGGACGGACTTGCGTGCAGCGTCGACGCCAGACTGCTAAGGGTGCCCTCCGGCCACAGATCGTCCACATCGAGGAAAGCCACCAGCGGCCCTGACGCATCGCGTATGCCGCGGTTACGTGCCGCGGCGGGTCCAGCGTTCTCCTGCCGGAAAAAACGCACGTCTACAGGCAAACGCGCCACGACTTGCTCGACATCGTCCGTAGAGCCATCGTCCACCACAATGATTTCCAGACTCGGATAGTTCTGCGCCAGCACGCAGCGTACAGCATCGTTGAGAAACTTCGTGCCGTTGTATACCGGCATGATAACCGACACGAGTGGCAACGTCGGTTGTGACTCGGTATCGCGCCGCCGCACGCTCAGGGCGCGCCAGGCAGTCTCCGGCCACGACAAGGCCTCGCGCAAACACTCGACCACTGCAGTGCGGTCCGAACCGAGCTGCAGCTCGGCACCAGGGAGTCGTACCATCAGCGATTCGATGAAGCCCTGAGTGCGCTGTCCGGCATACGGAAGTTGCGAGAGCGTGGTGAATGCCGCTGCGCGTGCCAGCCGCACGGCATCCGCCGGCGCCAGCTGAGTCGCCGTGCTGACAGTCACGCGTGGCGTGAGCACCGCCTTGAGCGGCATACGCGTCACGATCTGCGCCTGCAACTCGGGGTAAAGCTGGAGCACCGCCTTTTCTCCACCAACGGACGGGAGGTTGCGCACCAGGCCGGCAAGCCGCGGAAAATGCACGACATCCTCGGCATTGAGCTTGGCGGTGCTGTAGAGACTGTAGACGCTGGGCTCAGGATCGAGTCGCACCGCCAGATAGTCATCGCCGATGTATTGCATGCCGCGTTCGAGGGCAGCCAGCGCGGTGCTGGACTTTCCGGCGCCACCCTTGGCGGTGATCAGCACGGCGCCGTTTTCGTTACCTACCGCGGCCGCATGCAGCAACTGAGCGCCCGAGCGTTCCAAGGTCCAGTGCAACAGGGTGCGCAAGGGAGATGCCTTTGCCCAGTACGGCAAGGCATCAGCCGACTGCACCCAATACACGCCGACGCCGGTTTCGACATCGAAGCAGTTGACCGAATAGTCATTCCAGTGAAACGCAGTCTTATAGCGGGTACTGGTGAACCCCCAGATGTCCCCACGATCGGTGAAATCATGACGTTGGCACGGCGGCGGCGGCATGCGAATGCCCGTTGAGCTCCCGTCCCACACGTGTAGCACTGCGGACGGCGCAGCCGTCGATGTCGTGACCAGGTGCTGCAGGGCGGGCAGCATGGCGTCCTTCATTCGCGCCCCTGCAAACACTATGTCGATGCGAACTTCGGCTACCGTGAGCCTGACCAGTTCGGTCGCTGTGGCTGCTTCGGCGTTCTGCGTTGCCGCTAGCACGGCTTCGTAGAACCCACGCTGCATCGTCTCGGTTTGTCGCGGTCTATCCATCAGTACAACCTCAAGGTTCCGCGGACTGCAGTTGGCCGGCCCGCAAGTGATAGCTGCGGCTCACGAACCCTGCGATGCGCGGGTCGTGGCTGACGATGAGGAGCGCGGGTGAATCGGGTAGTTGCCGCAGCGTCGCCAGCAGCTTGCCAACGACCGCGGCATCGAGATGATTCGTGGGTTCGTCGAGTATCAGGAGTTTCGGTCGGCGCAAGATCGCGCGGGCTATCGCCAGACGCTGGCATTCGCCACCCGACAGCGTAATCCCGGAATCACCAAGCACAGTGTCATAGCCGAGTGGCAACGCACCGATGAAATCATCGGCGCAGGCGAGGTGTGCCGCCGCGACGACGTCCGTTTCAGCCGCGTCCTCATGCCCGTAGCAAATGTTCGCCCGGATGGTGCCGCGGAAGAACGCCGCCCGCTGCAGCACCACGCCGATGCCCCGTCGCAGATCCTCGAGATCGAGCTCAGCATAAGGCACGGAATCTGCGAGCACGACACCACTGTCCGGACGCACGATGCCCAGCAGCAGATTCAGGGCTGTAGTCTTGCCAGCGCCGTTGGGCCCGAGAATGGCCACGTGTTCGCGCGGCAGTATGGAAAAATCCAGGTCTTTAAACAGCGACTGGGCACCGTACCCGAAGCTCACGCCGCGCAGCGCGAGCTGGCCCGTGAAATCCAGGCGCCGGGTTCCTCCGTAGGGCGGTGCCACCTTCTGGCCATCGATGGCGGCGAGCGTCTCGAGTGATACTGTCGCTGCCGTCACGTCCGCAGCCCCGCGCGTCACCGTGAGTACGGCGTTGCACAACATGCTGGCGCCCAGGTAGAAGGCCAGGAACTGCCCGAGCGTCATCATGCCCATGATGACCTCCATCCCCCCAGCCACCAGCAGGCCGATGCCCACGACACCAACGAGCGCGCCCTGTAGCTGGCCGTGCAACGCATAGCTCCACGCCATCTTCTCGCCAGACATTGCGAGCTCCGTGGTGATCTGCCGCTGCCGGGCGCGTTCGGCGCCCTCTGCGGCCTGCGTACGCGTGAGATCCATCTGCCGCAGTACGAACGACACGCCCTGGTTGAAGCGCCGAAAATCAGCCTGAAAGGCAGTGACTTCGCGTTTGACACCGCGCTGCGTCCGGCGCCCCGCCAGCCACACCACCGGAAACGCCAGGGTAGCGACGAGCACCAGCTGCCAGCTCAACACCAGCAGCAGCACCAGTAGCGCTACTGCCGATAACACCGCCGGCACCAGCGTGGAGAGCATCCCGCCGACGAGGACATCCAGTCGCTCACTGTCCTGTACGACCTGAGACTGCAGTCCGTCAATGTCGGCCTGGGTCCGGATGCTGCGATCAATCGCGTACAGCTTGTCGATGAGATCGGCGCGCATCGCCGCGATCATGGATTTCGTGATGTGCACCACGAATCGTCGCACCGCGAGCGCCCCGGCCCCGGCAATCGTGCGTATGGCCAGGATGCCGCCCGCCAGCGCCACCAGCATGAGCATGTTCCCGGTCGGGATGGCGATATCGAACGCCTTGCGCACCAGCACCAGCGTCGGCACCATGGCGCTCGATACCAGGACAGTAACCAGGGAATAGAGCACGACGGCGCGAGTGTGCTGGCGAAAATACCTGGTGAAGTACGACCACGAGCGGCGACTTCCCCAGATGGCTCTGAGCGCAGACGCGTCAGTCGTAGCGGTCGACTCCAGAGCGCTCATCGTTGATCCGGCCTGCCCATAAGGGCTCTGGCCCCCCGCGAAGCGCGCCGCACGATACGCCGGCCCAGCCAACCGGGTATGTTGCGGCGGCCGTCAAGACTCCAGTGAAATCGCAGGAAATGTAAGAATGCTCCGGCGACGCGCAGCTTACTCCCTGATTCGCGCGCCACGGGGAAATCCGCCAGCGCCTCCCAGACAGGCCCAAACAGCGACTCGTAGTGAATCGGCCTTAGCGCGCTGCGGCATTCGATGCGCTCTATTAATGACAGCCGTGCCCGCCCCAACCGCTCCAGTACATGCGCGGGGATGGGTGCCGCGTAGTGCTCTGCCAGATGGGACAGGCCCAAGTAGAGCCGAAACGAGGCGCGCCTGCGCACGCCGAAATCGATGACCCATTCCCAGTCGATGTCGGTCGCACTCTGACGCAGGATCATGATGGAATCGGGAATCCATCGAATCGGCGGCTCGACGTTCCAGCGCAAGCCATGAATGATCGTGTGTACCAGCATCCGCGTGGAATCGGGTGTCAGGATGTCCTGATCCAGAAAGCGGAAGGCCTGCGCGGTCTGCCAGAACTCCTGGTCCGGACCGTCATCGCAAAAATCGAACAGCACGTGCCAATGCAGATCGAATTCCCTCGGGCCCGGCGCATAGAAACCCACCGCGTGGCGGAATCGCTTCAGATCCGTATCCACCTGCTTCCAGGGGCGGTAGCCCAGATCCTGGAGTATCCCGACCGCCACATCGACCCGCGCTGCCGGCACGACCAGATCCACGTCCGACATGGGACGCAGGGCGACGTTACCGTAGTAAAGCAATCCGAGTGGGGCGCCCTTGAGCGCCATCACCGGGAGCCCCGCGCTCACAAACCGCTCCAGAATCGGACGCGTAACCTCGAATAGCCGGTGACTCTTTGCCCATGCCAACCGATAGACACCCTTCAGGCGCCCCGTCAGTGCATCGCGGTGCTCCAGCACCCGCAGTCTCTCGTACAGCAGAGGCAGCAGACGAAATACTTCCCGGTCAAATTCTGCGGTGAGATCGACTCCCGCTGCCCATTGCGCATAGGCCGCGAGGGCTTCATCCTTATCGCCTAACGCTGCGCGCAGCACAAGCTGCTGCTCCAGGTTCGGAAACAGGCCGGGGCGGCTGCGGATATCGCCCGTAGCCGCCTTCCGTATCGACGTCATCGCTCGCTCGCGCTGCGCTTGCGGGCCAGTACACCCTTGATCGACTTGAGGTAGTCAGCGCTGGAATTGCCCGCGCGCTGCAATGAATTCGCATCGTGTATCCGCCGCATCAGCACGAGGTGATCCAGGGATTCAAGTCGGAGACCGGTGGCTTCGGCGCGTGCGATCCACTCGATCATCTCCCCGACTCGAAGTGACGCGTCAAACATGCCAGCGCGCTGGAACGAATGGCGCCGAACCAGGAATGTGCTCGGGAATCGTGCCACCACCGGTGCCGGGTCGAAATGCCTGCTGGCAGCGAGTGTCGAGGCCAGCTCGGGCGACAGAAATTGGGCCAGGGCTGCAAAGACACCGTCTGTCTCCGAATGCTGAGCCAGATGACGCAGACGTATCTCCAGGCTGTCCGGATTCCACAGATCATCAGCATCCAGGAATGCGATGAACTCAGCCTGCGAGCGCAACACCCCACAATTTCGCGCCGCCGCAGGACCCGCATTGGTCTGCCGGTAATACTCAACGCGGGCACCGTAGGCGCGAATCACCGCCTCGCTGCCATCCGTCGAACCATCATCGATGAGGATGACCCGAGCCGGTGGATGACTCTGCCGGAGTACGCTATCGATG
>JANMWZ010000083.1:0-2296 GCA_031441585.1 Gammaproteobacteria bacterium | reverse complement strand
CGCTTCGTGTTCATGACAATGCCTCATGCTAATTATTCGCCTGGCTGTTCCTCGCGGTGTCCACACGAACACAACAAGTCTCGAGTCAAGCCAGCCGACAGTTGTGAATCTTCGCTCTCCGTACTCCCGGCGCTCATCGGGACGCGTGTAGTGGGAACCAGCAAAAACCTCGTTCGCCCTACGCATATCGAGGGCCCGCTCCAGCAGTGTCTGGCGCTGCTTTGCAGGATCACAGGTGATGCGCATATAATAACTGTAGCTACGTTTAATAGTTCTGTCAATGGTCGCGGTTTAGCCTGGCCGCGCTTTGCAAGCCCGCACACCTGGTCGCCACCTGAGTCGACGCAGCAATTTCTTACAATAAGCGCTATACTCATTGTTAGCCTGGTAATAGGCACTTAATATACATTATGTTGGATATTAAAGAGCAGCAGCAATACCTGTCCGAACTCGGAGCCCGCCTCAAGACCTGGCGTCTGGCGCGTAACGACACCATGGCCGTCTTTGCGCAACGCCTCGGTGTCAGTGCAGCAACACTCCGGGCCATGGAGCATGGCGCCGCCACGGTTCAGATCGGTGCCTGGGTCAAGGCCTTGTGGATTCTTGACCAACTCGATGACCTGAGTGGCGTTTTGGTCCAGAAGGACAGTCTGCTTGAGCGCGCGCGCTCGCCGCGTAGCCACAGCAGACAGCGCGCCTCGAGGCGGATCAGATGAAACGGCTGTTTGTCTGGGTATGGTGTGCAGACGGCGCTATTCGCCAGGTCGGGGAGCTGGCCACGACGACGCCGAACCGCAGCAGCGGGCACTTCGAATCCGAGTTCGAATACACGCGCGGCTGGGTGAGCGAGCCGGGCGCCTTCGCGCTCGATCCGGTGTCGCTCCCCCTCGATGCCACCCGCCGGTTCCGCGCCGAGCTGCTGTATCCGCCGCTGGGGGCGTTCGAGGATGCGCTGCCGGACGATTGGGGTCGGCGCCTGCTCGCCGCAGCAATAAGTGTCGATGGGGGGAAGCCGACACTCCCTGAGATGCTGCTGCGCATGCGCGGCGGCGGCACCGGGGCGCTCCTGTTTACGGCGACCCAGATCGCGCCGCACCCCGATCAAAGCGTACCAAGCACCGCCTTGCCCCTGCTCCTGTCGGCGGCCGCACGATTCGAGGCCGGTACCCTGCCACCGGGTGATGCGTTTCGCCGGCTCCTGGAGGGCAGCAGCCGCGCCGGCGGCGCCAGACCCAAGGCACTCGTCCACGATGAGGCTGGGGAGTGGCTCGCCAAATTTCCGAGTCGCACGCGGGATGAGGCCGCAGACGTCTGCGGCCTCGAAGCCACCTGTCTGGCCCTCGCCCGTCGTGCCGGGCTTGAGGTGCCAGAGTCGCGATTGCAGACCCTGGGAGCTCGGCGCGTGCTCCTGGTCAAGCGCTTCGATATCAGTGCGCGAGGCGGTCGGCACCACATGGTGAGCCTGCGCACGCTGTGCAAAGAGCGTCCCGGCATCACTGCGCAGCGCTACTCGGATATCGCTCAGGTGCTGCGCAGGCATTCGGCCTCGCCCGCCGAGGATCTGGCGGCGCTGTATCGGCACATGGTCTTCAACGCCGCTATCGGCAATGTCGATGATCACCTCAAGAATTTCTGGATGCTCGCCCGGCCCGGTGGCTTTCGCCTCGCACCGGCGTTTGATCTGGTGCCGGACATCAGCGGGCGCGGCGAGCACACACTGTCCTTTCAGCAAGGCTTTGCCTGCCCGAGCCGTGCCGAAATGATCGCGGTAGCGACTGAATGGGGCATCGCGCGCGCTGCGCGCATCATTGAGGAGGTCACGCTGGCCACCGCGTCTTTTTCGGCGACGGCCCGCAGACTCAAAGTGCGCCATTCGGCCAGTTTGCAGAAGCTGAGTGCCGATGTGCGCCGGCGCACTCGACTGCTCAGGGGATAAGTAGCCTGGAGTGCACTGCGTGCTGGGCAATGGCCCATCAATGAAATGGGTTGGTCACGGTCAGCGTGCCGTAGGAACGGCGTTCCTGAAAGTTCTCGCTATAGAGGATGGTGACGGCGTTTGGGTGCTCAGGATCGGTTTTGGTCCTGCGCGCCAGACCTGGCTCTTTCAATCATTCGCTTTACTTCTGAATTTGCGTGAATATTTAATAGCTCTATTTCAGGATGCGCCGTAGCAAATACACGGAAAATTTCATCGGCGAAAGCTTGTCCAATTGTGGGCACTTCACTGAAATCAAATACCACTATTTTAAATAGCTCTACGCGCGCCAAAAGCCTCTTGGCTTGAGAACGAGAAATA
>JANMWZ010000082.1:0-2678 GCA_031441585.1 Gammaproteobacteria bacterium | reverse complement strand
TTTGACGAGGTCCAATGCTCGCCGCGCGATAGGCCCGCTGCCGGGCACGATACGGCCGCGTGACCGTAATCGGCCCTGCTCGTGCAAGCCGCTGGCGGCCTAACAGTGCCATCCACAATGCTTGGCCGACTCGCCTAGAGCTTCAGGTTTCGGTCATGCCGGCCCTGCCTCAAAGACGTTCAGCGGCGCAAGCCGAAGCAACCTCGACGCCTCGTCGACCGATCCCGCGAGCCAAGTGTCCAGATCGGCCAGCTCGATCGGAACCACCGACCGCTTGTCCTGCTGGTCTGTCCCCAGCTTCGGATCGGGCTTGTGCATGCGCCGCATCAGCGTGTGGTTATCGGCGTTGAGCGTGATCATGGTGTAGCTCTCGACGATCTCGCCGGTGGTCTTGTCGGTCCACGTGTTCCACAGGCCGGCCAGCCCCCAGAGCTGGCCGTCGGTGCGGCGGAACCGCCACCAGACGTTCTTGCCGCTTTCCCAGTTGGGTTCGTCAAACGACACCGCCGGGATGATGCAGCGCTGCCCACGCGCCCACGGATGCTTGAAGGTGGCCTTTGCCGCCAGCTCCTCGGCGCGTGCGTTGTTCGTCGAGTAGGTCAGCTTCGGCGTCTTCGCGAACCACGGCACCAGGCCCCATTGCCCGACGACCAGTTCGCGGCCGGCTTCCGGCGCCTCGCGTGCCGACCGTACGAACGGCCCCTGGCCGCGAGGGAAAACCTCGCCGCCGCGCCAAGGCTGGCGCGCGCCCAGATGGAAGTAACGCTCCATGTCGCCGGCCTCGGGCGAGACGTACCGATTGCACATGCAGGCCACTGTACCGGCCGAGCGGTGCTGTATAAATCCTCAGTGGAATACCAAGTGCAAAGAGTCTTCGACGGCGGACGCGTCATGGAAAAGCACGTCCGGATCGCGGGGATCATTCGCGGCAGGCTCACCGTTGGGCAGGAACAGGACAGCTTGCGGCACCGCACCGTGCTGGTGGCGCGGCTGCTTTGCAGCGGCGGCGCCAGGACGCCCGTCCATCCGCTCTACGACGTGACGCTGGTCGCCAGCAGCGGCGAGAGCTGGACCATCGCCGGTTTCGAGCGCATCGAGGCCGGGCCGATGCGCCATGTGCATCTTGTCGTGCAGGCCTGGATCATCGAGCCGGTGGCCATCCAGGAGCTGATCGATGTCGAGCGGAAGTGGAGCGCTGCCTCTGGCCGCGCGCACGAGCTGGAGCAGCAACTGATCGGACTTGGCCTGGTGCCAGTTTCGCCAAGCCAACGCTAAACGAGCGGCGACCCCAAAGGGTCAACAGCCAGCCAGACCTTTTGCTGTTCTGTCGAAATTT
Organism: Gammaproteobacteria bacterium; assembly: GCA_031441585.1. GTDB lineage: Bacteria > Pseudomonadota > Gammaproteobacteria > Steroidobacterales > Steroidobacteraceae > FEN-1191. The sequence goes on along the minus strand of JANMWZ010000082.1, from coordinate 1,342 downwards.
CTTGCCCCGACCGAACTCACTTCGCGCTTCGCGCCGGCACCTTGCTCTTCGAGGTCGTACCCGGCGGGTTCTGCAGTCGGTCAAGACGCTCATCAACGCAGGCAGCCAGTTCAGAAACTGTCATCTGCAAACCACCTGCAAGCCGCCACAACACGCTCACGGTTGGCTGCTTCTTGCCGGACTCCATCAAAGTTATGAAGGGGCGGTCAAGGTCGATCTGGCCGGCGAGTGCTTCCTGAGTCAGCTTCAATTCGAGCCGTCGGGCCTTGATGGTGGCCGAAAGTGCCTGGATCAAAAGAGGGTTTCGGCTGAGGCGCATCCATGCCGAATATCTGCATCTAGTTATCAATAGACACGTGTCTATTGATAACATTCGCAGATGCAGATTGTTTTTGTTGGCGGAAGCAAATGTGGTTCTGCCTGTTCTTGATCGCGTGCTTCATCGGCATGTGCGCGCTGCAGCGGCCGGTCGCTGAACAGGAAGCGTCTTGCTCGCCCTCGGACAGTGACGGCGACGCCCTCAGGAACTTTCTCTGCCCTGTGCTGAATGTGTTGCCTGGTTCGTTCTATGACGACACCGTCAAGATCGTTCACTACACCGGCCTGAACGTGCTCCCGGTAGATACGGACGACTGGTGGTATGACCCTTCCCATTCGGCCTAGACGCTTTGCGTCAGCGCGGAAGCGCATTACAACGATGCCTGCGGCTTTCGCGATCGGCTTTGGGACGCGACTGGCCACTGTTTCGCCGACCAAGGCTGACGGTCCCCAAAAGGTAGTCCCCCGACCGAGGCCCCACCGATGGGCGCCCCCGAACGAGTTCCCCCATCGTTCAGCCGGTCGCGGGGTACCCCGCCGGCAAAAGCACTTCCGCCGCCTCGATCAGCTCGGCGCCGCTCATCTCCAGCGCCCTGGCGATCTTCAGCACCGCCGAAAGCGTTGGCATGTGCGCGCCGCGTTCAATTTTTCCAACGTGACTTCGTTCGATTTTCGAGAGATGCGCCAGGGTTTCCTGGGCTATCCCGCGCGTCGTTCTGGCCGAACGAACGGCCGCCCCGAAAGCAGCAGCCAGAACTGGATCGGCGGTCCTGGAACCCCTGGGCCGGCCGGGCCGAATTGAACTCTTTTCCATGGACAACAGCGTCCTGTTTGAGCACAATTAAAACCACGTTATCTTTAACTCTTTTAAACATGGATGACCTTCTTCTTCTGATTGACGGCCTCATGAAGGTCGCGCTTGTCGTCTGCGTCATGGTGTTGGTGGCCACCGCGCCTTCGGATGCTTCAGCCGCTGGTCATGGGCATGAAGACACGCGGCTCGCGGGGATGGTGGGCGTGTCGT
>JANMWZ010000081.1:0-61732 GCA_031441585.1 Gammaproteobacteria bacterium | reverse complement strand
TCATCGTCGAGCGCCTGCCAGGGCGCGGCGCTCGGGGGCGCGGGCGGTGTGGGCGCGGCAGTTGCCGCCGCTGCCGCCAGCGTCAAGAGCGTACTAGTCATCCGTACAGTTATTGACACAGTGTCAGCGCCTGATTAAGATCGTGGCATGAACTATATCGCCGAACGGCGCCAGGAAGAGAAAGACCGCCGGCGCAGCGACATCCTGGACGCGGCCGAGGCGGTGGCTAATACGATCGGCATCGAGGCGCTGACGATGGACCAGGTTGCACGCCGCGCGCGCATTTCGCGTGCCCTGCTTTACGTGTACTTCCATGACAAGTCTGACCTGCACTTTGCACTGTGTGAACGTGCCCTGGCGCTGCTGCTCACCCGCTTCGAGCAGGCCGCCGCTCGCTTCGGCACGGGACTGGAGCAGATCATGGCGATAGGTCGCGCCTACGTCGCCTTTGCTGCCGAGTTTCCCGTGCATTTCGAGGCGTTGTCGCGCTTTCAGGCCCACGACGTCGTCGGTGTGCCGGCCCCTGGCAACGTCGCCGCCTGCTTCGCCGCCGGTGAACGCGTGCACCAGATCATGTTTGCCGCCATCGAAGCCGGACAACGCGATGGCTCTATTGCCGCCAGCGCCGGCACTCCGGTGGCAATCAGCATGACCCTGTGGGGCTTCATGCACGGCATTATCCAGCTGATCAGCACCAAGGGTGGTCTGCTGGGCGAATACGGATTGAACGAAAAACTGTTGGTCGAGCAGGCTCTGAAGATTGCCAGCGTGGGATTGAGCGCCGATCGCGGCTGAGCTGTTTGCGCAGTAACTGACATGTATCAGGCATTCGGGCGAGTATGTATTGCGATCACGATTGCGGGGCTGCTGAGCGTCGCGACGTATTCCCCAGCCGCGCGTGCCGTTGGCGAGGCGCTCACGACACCGCCGGTCGAGCCCGCGGCAACCCTGCGCAGTGTTGCCGCCGTCATCGACGATTACGTGCATAGCGGTCTGGCTGACAATCTTGCCCTGGCCAACCAGTCGCTCGAGACCCAAAAAAGTCTTGCCGCGCTGGACGCTGCGCGGGCGCGATTTTTTCCGGAGCTCGCGCTCAGCGCGCGCTATACGCGTGCTGAGGGTGGCCGCGAGATTTTGCTGCCACTGGGCCAGTTGCTCAATCCGGCCTATCAGACACTCAACGATCTGCTGGTCGCTGGCGGCGGCACGCCACGCTTTCCAATGCTCCCGGATCAGTCATTTCCCCTGCAGTTGCCGCGTGAGCAGGATACGCGCCTGACGCTGCGCCAGCCGCTGTATGCCCCGGCAATTCCGGCCGGCGTCGCTGCCGCGAGCGCCGCAGCCAGTGCGAGCGAATTCGCACGACTGACATTCGTGCGGCAACTGCGCCGCGACATCGCGATCGCCTATCTGGATTGGCTGCGAGCCGGCAACAGCGCGCAGATCATCGCCGCCAGCGCCGCTTTGCTGGTCGAAAATCTGCGCGTCAATGAATCGCTGTTTGCCAATGGCAAGAACACGCACGATGCCGTGTTGCGTGCCCAGGCGGAATTGCTCGCCGTACAGCAGCAGCGGGATGAGATCGCCAACAGCGTGGTAAAGGCGCGCAGTTATCTTAACTTCCTGCTCAACCGTCCACTGGATACGCCGCTGGAAATGGCGGCATTCGCTGCCGCGCCACTCCCGCCGGCAGGCGACCTGGCCATGAGCGCCGCGCCGGCAAGTACGCTCGCTGCTGCTACCCAGAATGCCATCGCCTCCAGACCTGAACTGCAACAACTCAAAGCGGCCGAACACGCCGCCGCCGCGCAGCTGCGCATCGCGCACGCCGCACGCAAGCCCAGCCTGGCGTTCGGCATCGACGCTGGTAGCGAGGGAATGGAATATGGCCTGGGTCGAAAGTACAACTACACGAGTGCCTCATTGGTAGCCACCTGGACCCTGTTTGACGCTGGCGCGCGTGCCGCGGCCGTCTCGCAGGCACGCCTGGCCGGCCGGCAGTTGCGCAACGAGCAGCAATTGGCCAGCGCGCGCGTCGAACTCGAGGTAAGCCAGGCCTATGACAACCTGCGTACTACCATCGAATCGCTGGCCACGGCGCGCGCCCGAGCCGGCGCCGCACACGCGGCCTTCGCCATCGCCAGCCGTCGGCGCGATGCCGGCATGGCCAGCACCCTGGAATTTCTCGATGCGCGCAGCGCACTGACCAGTGCCGAGCTCAACGAGAATCTGACGCGCTGTGCGCTGCTGCAGCGCCAGGTTGAATTCGACTACGCCCGTGGAGATTCGCCATGATTTCGAGGTGCGCATTGTTGCCTGCATTGCTGGCGCTGAGCGCTTGTGCCCGTGGCCCCGCGGCACCGGCCGCCGCCACGGCAGCAACCGTTATCGGCGCGGTGCAGGTCAGCGCCGGACCGAACCTGCCCGCTCTGCAGCTGCACGGCGTGATCGCCAGTCGCGATGAGGCGCGCTTGTCATTCAAGGTAGCCGGCGTAATCGCCCGCATCAACGTCGACGCCGGCGACAACGTGCACGCCGGGCAGAGGCTGGCGGAAATAGCACCGACGGAAATTGACGCACAACTGCGCGCTGCGCGCGAGCTCGACGCCAAGGCGACGCGCGATCTGGAGCGCGGTGAAAATCTGTACCGCGATGAAGTTATCAGCCTCGAGCAGCTGCAGAATCTGCGCATGCAACACGAGCTGTCGGCAGCACAACTGCGCAGCGCACAGTTCAATCGTAGCTTCGCGCGCATCACGGCGAGTGCCGATGGCGTGGTGCTGTACCGTCTGGCCGAAACCCATGAACTGGTCGCCGCCGGTCAACCGGTGCTCATCGTGAGCAGTGGCACGCGTGGTTATGTGCTGCGTGTCGCGGTGGCGGATCGGGAACTGTTGCCCCTGAGACTGAACCTGGCGGCTGCCGTCACTCTCGATGCGGCGCCAGATACGCGACTTGCCGGTCATGTCACTTTGCTCAGCCGTGCGGCCGACCCAGCCACCGGCCTGTTCCCCGTGGAGATTACGCTGCAACCAACTGAGCTGCGCATCGCCAGCGGCATGGTCGCCAGCGCCCGCCTGCAACCCGGGAGCGGAGCTACCCTGGTCCGGATACCTGCGGGCGCGCTGGTCACAGCCGAAGCCATGCACGGCGTGGTGTTTGTCCTGCAGGATGGCCGCGCCCGGCGCCGCGCGATCGAGATCGCTTTTGCAGACGGCGCCGAGATCGCCGTGCGCAACGGGCTCAGCCGCGGCGAGACCGTGATCACCGACGGTGCACCCTTCCTCGATGACAACGAGCGGGTCGCCGTCGCGGCGCCCTAGCGATCGATGCAGCTGCTCGAGTTACCGATTCGCCGCCACCAGTTCACGCTGGTGGCCTTCCTGTGCCTGGCCGTGCTCGGGGTCTACACCTTCCAGCAGATACCGCGCGAGGAAGACCCGCACATCAGGTTTTCGGCCTTCTTCGTCACCGCCATCTGGCCCGGCGCCGAGGCGCAGGACATGGAGCGCCTGGTCGGCAAACCCATCGAGGATCGCATCGCTGAACTCGATGGCGTCCACAAGATCGAGACTACGCTGGTCGACGGGGTCGCCTTTGTGGCGGTTGAATTCGAGGCCTCAACCGACCCGGACAGGAAATACGACGAGATGTTGCGCGAGGTCAATGCCCTGCGCCCGACGCTGCCGGCCGAGATCGCCTCGCTGGAGATCAAGAAGATAAGTCCATCGCAGGTCAATATCCTGCAGCTCGCCCTGGTTTCAGAGAGTGCCAGCTATGCGCAGCTCGAAGACGCCGCGCGCACTCTGAAGGATACGCTCAAGGCCGTGCCCGGCGTACGCACGGCCGAGAGCTGGGCTTACCCGGCGCGCGAGCTGCGTATTGCGGTCGACCTGCCGCGCATGGCACAGATGCACACCACGCCTAACCAGCTGCTGCAGGCACTGCAGAGCGAGAACGCGAATATTCCAGCCGGCTTCATTGACATCGGCAATCGTAGTTTCAGTCTCAAGACCTCTGGCGGCTATAGCTCTCTCGATCAGGTGCGTGACACGGTAATCGGCGGCGCGGCTGGCCACATCGTGCGGGTACGCGATGTCGCCGAGGTCAGCTGGGCAAGTGCGACGCTCAGCTACATCGGCCGCTACAACGGCAAGCGTGCCGTGTTCGTCACGGCCAATCAGAAGGATGGCTACAACAATCCACGCGTGCAGCAGGATATCGACAGCGCACTGGATCGCTACCAGCTTACACTGCCCAGGGATATTCGCCTGGAACGCGGCTTCGAGCAGGCGCGCAATATCCGCCAGCGTCTCAATCGCCTGTATATCGACTTTGCGATTGCCGTGGCGCTGGTGGCACTGACCCTGCTGCCACTGGGTCTGCGTGCTGCCGGCATTGTCATGATCTCGCTGCCGCTGTCGCTGGCTTTCGGGATTGCGGTGCTGTATTTCATCGGCTATTCGCTCAATCAGATCTCCATCGCCGGCTTTGTCGTCTCGTTGGGTCTGCTGGTGGATGACTCGATCGTGGTGGTCGAGAATATCGCGCGTCACCTGCGTGAGGGCGCGACCCGTCTGCAGGCCGCCCTGAGTGGCACGCAGCAGATCTTCAACGCGATCCTCGGCTGCACGGCGACGCTGATCTTCGCGTTTCTGCCACTGCTGGCGCTGCCCGGCAACGCCGGCAAGTTCATCCGGGTACTGCCCTCTGCCGTGGTCGCCACGATCGTCGGCTCACTGCTGATTGCGCTGTTCATCATTCCCTTTCTCGCCAGCCGCCTGCTGCCGCCGGAAGGTACGCAGCAGCACAACCCACTCTTCGATCGTGTGATGGGGTTGATTCATCGTTACTATCGCCCGGCTTTGCACTATTGCCTGGCGCGGCCACGCACTACGGTCATCACGGCCATCGGCGGCTCGCTGCTGCTGTCGCTGGGTATGACGCAGCTGCTGGGCAGCAGCCTGTTTCCCAAGGCGGATACGCCGCAGTTTCTGATCAGCGTCGAGTTGCCCAACGGCAGCAGTTTTGCGGCTACCGATCGTGCCTTGCGCTTTGTCGAAGAGCGCCTGGCAAAGACGGCTGAGGTGAGCGGCTACTTCGCCAACCTCGGGCATGGCAATCCGCAGATTTACTACAACCATATTGTCCGCAATGACTCTGCCAACTACGCCGAGTTGTTCGTGCAGCTTAAGGTTTACGACACGCGCGCCACACCGCGACTGTATGAGCGGCTGCGCGCAGCGTTTGCGCAGTACCCGGCGGCACATATCTATGTGAAGGAATTTACCAACGGGCAACCCATCTCGGCGCCGATCGCGGTGCGCGTAATAGGTAATGATCTGGCGATCCTCGATCAACTCGCCCGGCGGGTTCAGCAAGTTATCACCGCTACCCCGGGCACGCGCGATGTCAGTAACCCCTTGCGCGTGCCGCGCACCAATCTGCGCCTGCAGATCGACTCCCGAAAGGCTGGCCTGCTCGGCGTACCGACTGCCGAGATTGATCGCGCCGTGCGCCTGACGGTGGGTGGTGTGCCGGCCGGCACTTTCAAAGCGCCGGATGGCGAGCAATACCCGATCATGGTCCGCTCGCCGGTGGCGGAACGCTCTGACATGAGCGCGCTCGGGCAGGTACGGGTTGCCAGCCGCAGTGGCGCCCTGCTGCCGCTAACTCAACTGGCAACCCCGGTGTTCGAGCGCGCGCCAACGGTCATCCAGCGCTTCAACCGCCAACGCGCCATCACCATCAACGCCAGCGTGCAGGCGGGCCTGAACACCGCGCGCGTCACCAAAGCGGTAGTGCGACGACTCCAGGCCATGGACTGGCCGCGCGGCTATCGGTTCATACTGGGCGGCGAAGCGGAATCGAGCGCTGAGTCATTCGCCGGCATTGGTACGGCGATCATCGTCGCGCTGTTCGGTATCTTCGCCATCCTGGTGCTCGAATTCGGCAGCTTCAAAGCCACGCTCATTGTGCTCACCGTTGTGCCGCTCGGCATCATGGGCGGCCTCGCCATGTTGCTGCTGACCGGCAACGATATTTCCTTTGTCGCCAGCATCGGCTTCGTGGCGTTGATTGGCATCGAGATCAAGAACTCCATCCTGCTGGTCGATTTCACCAATCAGTTGCGCGCCCAGGGCGTGGCACTGGGTGATGCCATTGAGCGTGCCGGCGAAACCCGCTTCCTGCCCATCCTGCTGACCTCGCTCACTGCGATCGGCGGCCTGCTGCCACTGGCGCTGCAGAACAGTGGCATGTATTCACCGATGGCCTGGGTGATCATTGGTGGCCTGATTACTTCAACGCTGCTGGCGCGCCTGGTGACACCGGTGATGTATCGGCTGATGCCGCCGCATATCGAGCTGCTGCGCTGACGGCTGGTTCGCCTAGCGGGAATGCGGCAACAGGGTCACGGCACTCCGGGCGGTTGGCTCGAGTCCCGCGCCGCCCGCCTGCAGGTGCGCTACGATGGCCGCCCGCATGCGCGGATCCCAGTATTTGCGCAAGTGATCGGCGGTGCGCTCTACGGCCTTGCCCGCCTCTTCATGGGAAAAAAAACCGCCGATCTGATTAGCCATGGTGACCAGTCGTTCCGTTTCCATATCAGCCTACCTCCGCTGCGACGCGCCCGGCGTGCGTAAAAATTTCGAAGCCATCAGCGCGCGCCACACCAACCAGCGTAATGCCGGCGGAATCAGCGACGCGCACCGCGAGCGCGGTTGGCGCCGAGACCGCGACCACTATGGGCGTCCCCATGAGCGCAGCCTTCTGTACCAACTCTATTGATACACGGCTGGTGAGCAACACCACGCCCTGGGCGCCTGAGATTCCGGCTCTTGCCAGTGCGCCGGCGAGCTTGTCGAGTGCGTTGTGACGCCCAACATCTTCGCGCAGGGCTACCAGGCCGGCTTGCGGTTGCCAGAACGCAGCGGCGTGCACAGCGCGAGTAAGCTGATTGATGGGTTGCGATTGCGGCAGCGCGGCGATGGCCAGCGTTATCATCGCTGGCGTCACCGTGAGCGCAGCCGCTACGCGCGGCGGTGTGCGCATGGCCTGTTCCAGACTTTCAAGACCGCACAGGCCGCAGCCGCTGGGGCCAGCGACGTGACGCCGGCGCGCATCGAGCGACTCGGCGCGTTCGTGGCTGACGTCCATGCGCAGCTCTATCCCCTGATCGACGGCCACCACCGCCAGCGCCGTGAGGTCGGCGGGCGTATCGATGATGCGCTCGGCCAGACTGAAACCGACGGCAAAATCTTCCAGATCGGCAGGCGTCGCCATCATGACGGCATGGGCAACACGGTTATAGGAAAATGCGATGGCGGTCTCTTCGGCAATGCTGCGCACACCAAAGGACGCGGCGCCGAGGCGATACAGGGTGCGCTCAACCTGACGTGAGGCGGCGAGTGACTTGACGCTCATAGGGGTTCAGGCGCACGCGCCGCCATTCAGCAGTTATGAAACCACATGACCCGCTATCACTTGCGCGGCGATGAGCTCGCGGTGCCGCTGCTGCCAGGCCGAGGGCTTGGCCACTTTGACAACCTGCACCGCCGTCACTTTGTACTCCGGGCAATTGGTGGCCCAGTCGGACAGCTCGGTGGTGACCACATTGGCGCCGGATTCCGGAAAGTGGAAGGTGGTATAGACCACGCTCGGCGGCACGCGCTCGGTCACGGTGGCACGCAGCACCGTTTCGCCGGCGCGACTGGTGATGCCCACCCAGTCACCGTGCACGATACCGCGGGTCTCGGCATCGTGCGGATTGATCTCGAGCAGATCCTCATCGTGCCAGACGACATTGTGGGTGCGGCGCGTCTGCGCGCCCACATTGTATTGACTGAGTATGCGCCCGGTCGTCAGCAGCAACGGGAAGCGCGCCGACACACGCTCGCTGGTGGCCACATAGTCGGTAACGAAGAACCTGCCCTTGCCACGCACGAATTGATCAACGTGCATGGTCGGCGTGCCCTCTGGCGCCGCTTCGTTGCAGGGCCATTGGATACTGCCCAGGCGATCGATCTTCTCGAAGCTGACGCCGTGGAATGTGGGCGTGAGCCGGGCAATCTCCGCCATGATCTGTGACGGGTGCGTGTAGTTCATCGCATAACCCAGGGCGTTGGAGAGCGCCACCGTCACTTCCCAATCGGCCAGACCCGCGAGTGGCGCCATGACTTTGCGCACCCGCGAGATGCGCCGCTCGGCATTGGTGAAGGTGCCGTCCTTCTCCAGAAACGATGAACCTGGCAGAAACACATGCGCGTAGAGCGCGGTTTCGTTCAGGAACAGATCCTGGACCACTACACATTCCATCGCCGAGAACGCTGCCGCGACATGCTGCGTGTTGGGGTCGGACTGCGCCATGTCCTCGCCCTGGATATAAATGCCCTTGAAGCTGCCATCGAGCGCCGCCTCGAACATATTTGGAATGCGCAGCCCCGGCTCATCCAGCAGCTTTACGCCCCAGGCGCCATCGAACAGGGCGCGCGTGTTGGGATCTGAAATGTGCCGATAACCCGCCAGCTCATGCGGAAACGAGCCGACATCGCAGGAGCCCTGCACATTGTTCTGGCCACGCAGCGGATTGACGCCCACGCCTTCGCGGCCGAGGTTGCCGGTGGCCATGGCAAGATTGGCAATGCACATGACGGCGGTCGTGCCCTGGCTGTGTTCGGTCACACCCAGCCCATAGTAGATGGCGCCATTGCCAGCGCCAGCAAACAGCCGCGCCGCCGCGCGCACTTCCGAGGCGGCCACACCGGTCGTTGCGGCAGTTGCCTCCGGCGAACAGCTCGGTTGCGCAACAGAGACCTTCCAGCGCTGCCAGGACTCCGGCTCACAGCGCTCAGCCACGTAGCTCTCCTTGACCAGAGCTTCGGTGACGATCACATGCGCCAGTGCGTTGAGCAGCGCAACGTTGGTGCCCGGCAGCAGCTGCAGATGATGGCTCGCAGCAATATGCGGCGTGCGCACCAGGGCGATGGCGCGCGGATCGAGGACGATCAGCTTTGCGCCCTCGCGCAGGCGACGCTTGAGCTGCGAGGCAAACACCGGATGACCTTCAGTCGGGTTGGCGCCCACCAGCATGATGACATCGGCTTTCATCACCGAGTTGAAGGCCTGAGTGCCGGCCGATTCACCCAGCGTCTGCTTCAGGCCATAACCGGTCGGCGAATGACAGACGCGCGCGCAGGTATCCACGTTGTTGTTACCGAATGCGGCACGCACCAGTTTTTGCACCAGATAGGCTTCTTCGTTGGTGCAGCGTGAGGAGGTGATGCCACCCACTGAGTCACGACCGTAGTGCGCCTGAATGCGCTTGAACTCCGCTGCGGCGTAGCCGATCGCCTGATCCCACGACACTTCCTGCCACGGATCGCTGATTTTCTTGCGGATCATGGGCTTGAGCACCCGATCGCGATGCGTCGCATAGCCATAGGCAAAGCGGCCCTTGACGCAGGCATGACCCTGATTGGCGTGACCGTCACGATTGGGCACCATGCGTACCACCTGTTCGCTGCTGACTTCCGCCACCAGCGAACAGCCCACGCCGCAATAGGCACAGGTCGTGGTCGTTGCGCTGCTCACAGCGCGCGCTGGCGCAGCTGTCGCGGCCGGCGCGCTGGCCGCGATTTGCGCTGCAATCAGCGATTTTTCCTGCAGTGCCGTGGTCGGGCAGGCTTCGACGCAGGCGCCGCAGGACACGCACTCAGAATCGAGAAAGCTCTGGCCCTGGCTCGCCGCCACGCGTGAGGCAAAGCCACGCCCCTCGATCGTCAGCGCCAGCGTACCCTGCACTTCATCGCAGGCGCGCACACAGCGTGAGCAGACAATGCAGGCATTGGGATCAAAAGTGAAATAAGGGTTGCTCTCATCCTTGGGCAATCCGGCATGGCAGGCGGCTGCGGCGCCATAGGGCGAAGTCGTGACGCCCAGCGACTGCGCCATGGCGCGGATCTCGGTGCGATAGGGCGCACTTTCGGCAATCAGTCCGGCCGGGTGATCGGAGAGATAAAGCTCCATGACGCCGCGTCGCAGCTCACTCAGGCGCTGCGAGTGGGTGAGAATCTTCATCCCCTCGGCCACCAGCGTGGTGCAGGAGGCCGGAAAGCCCTTGCGGCCCTCGATCTCGACCAGACACAGGCGGCAGGAGCCGAAAGCCTTGAGATTGTCGGTAGCGCACAGCTTGGGGATGTGGGTGCTTAAGGCCGCCGCGGCGCGCATGATTGACGTGCCTTCGGGCACCGTGGTGGCGAGACCATCGATCTCCAGCGACACGGAGCGCGTCGCCACGCTCGCTGGGGTACCGGCATCGATATGATCAAGCGCGTGCATGCTGAGTTCCTTGAAATTCTGGTCGCGGTCTTAAAAAATCTTCGCGAAAATATTTTACCGCGCTACGCACCGGAAAGGGCGTCATACCCCCCAGGCCGCACAGTGAGCCTTCGGCCAGCGTGTCGCACAGGCTTTCCAGCTGCCGCAACTGCGCCTCACGATCCACGCCGCGCAACAGGCGATCAATGACCTCCACGCCGCGGGTCGAACCGATGCGACAGGGCGTGCATTTGCCGCAAGATTCGATTGCACAGAATTCCATCGCGTAGCGTGCCATATGCGCCATGTCGACGGTATCGTCAAAAGCCACGATGCCGCCGTGACCCAGCAACGCGCCCACGGCGCTCAGGGCTTCGTAATCGATGAGCGTGTCGAATTGCTGTGCAGGCAGATAGGCGCCCAATGGCCCGCCGATCTGTACGGCGCGCAGTGGCCGACCGGAGGCTGAACCACCACCGTAGTCGTACAGCAATTCGCGCAGACTCACGCCAAAGGCCAGCTCTACCAGACCGGGACGCTTGAGATTGCCGGCCAGTTGTATCGGCAGGGTACCGCGCGACTTGCCTATGCCGTAATCGCGATAGTGCGCGGCACCGTGCTGCAGGATGGTGGGCACGCTGGCGAGTGAAATGACATTGTTCACCACGGTGGGTTTGCCAAACAGCCCTTTTACTGCGGGCAACGGTGGCCGCACGCGCACCTCACCGCGACGGCCCTCGAGGCTTTCAAGCATTGAGGTTTCTTCGCCGCAGATATAGGCGCCGGCACCGAGACGCACTTCCAGATCGAATTGGTGAGCGCTGCCCAGCAGCTGCACTCCCAGATAATGCTGCTGGTAAGCCCGTGCGATCGCTTCATTCAGAACTTTGTGGGCATGCGGATATTCTGCACGCAGATAGATGTAACCCTGGGTGGCGCCGACCGCGAGCGCCGCGATCGTCATGCCCTCAATCAGCAGATAGGGGTCACCCTCCATCAACATGCGATCGGCGTAGGTACCCGAGTCGCCTTCATCAGCATTGCAGGTGATGTATTTCTGTGTGGCCGCAGTATCGAGCACCGTGCGCCACTTGATGCCAGTGGGAAAGGCGGCCCCGCCCCGTCCACGCAGTCCGGAGTCGGTGACGCACTGTACGATCTGCGCGGGCTCCATGCTCAGGGCGCGTCTCAATCCCTGGAAGCCTCCGTGCGCCAGGTAGTCGCTGATGCTGACTGGATCAACGACGCCCACGCGCGCAAACGTCAATCGATTCTGCTTGATCAGATAGGGATGCTGTGCAGTTACGCCCAGGAACAGCGCGTGGGCTTTGCCACTGAGAAAACCTGCGGTAAACAGGCCGGCAACATCCTTGACGCTCACCGGTCCGTAGGCCACGCGCCCTTGCGGCGTCTCCACCTCGACCAGCGGCTCGAGCCAGTAGAGGCCGCGCGAGCCGTTGCGCTTGACGGTGACGGCCAGGCCGGATTTCTGCGCCTGCGCAGCGATGGCCTGCGCAACCTGTTCCGCACCCAGCGCCAGCGCTGCGGCATCGCGCGGCACATAAACCACCGTACTCATGTGCGCTCCCGGCATTGGGCCAGCAGCTCATCCAGGCGCGCCGGCGTCACTCGCCCGTGCAGCTCATCGTTGATCATTACTGCCGGTGAACAGGCACAGGCACCGAGGCAATACACCGGTTCGAGAGAGATGGCGCCGTCACTCGTGGTCTGATTGAAGCCAATGCCCAGACTGCGCTGCGCGTGTTTTTCCAGCGCCGCGCCATTCATTGCCTGACAGGACTCGGCCCGGCAAATGCGCAGCGTGTGTCGGGCCGGCGGTGAATGACGGAAGTAATGATAAAAACTGACTACGCCGTGCACTTCGGCACGCGACAGGTTCAGGCCCTGTGCCACCAGCGGTATGGCATCGCTGGGAATGAACCCCAACTCGTCCTGGATGGCGTGCAGCACCAGCAGCAATGGGCCGGGTTGCTGGCCCAGACGCGCGACAATGGCGTTGATTTGATCTTTCATTCCCATAATCCACAGATATTATGTCGGGTCGTCAGCGCGAATGTGCCGGCATGCCTGGAGCATTATCGCTCACGCCCAGGGTGAAGTGGCCGCTTTATCGGCGGTCGCTCAGCTGAACCTGCCCACCACGGGGCGGCAACACCTTAGGTGGCGTTTTCCGGCAAATGGCTACCGGAAGGGTGGGCAGCAACCGGTGGCTGGTAAAAAATGCTGACGCATCGCCTCAGACTATCGTAGCGCGCGCGCCGGGCGGGCACGTCAATGCAGTAATATCGCCGCATCGTGTCAATGGGTTTCCAACCAGGTGGCTGAAGTATCGGCTTACGATCGGCTGCGCCTCGACGATGCGCAGCTGTGCGCGCTGTTGGCCACCGGCCGCGCACGACGCGAATTGCAGGCGGTATTCGGACCTGGTGACTACGCCCTGCTGGCAGCGCTGGCGCAGCGCGCCGCACGGATAAAAGCCCGCGCCTGCGCCCCGGTTTATCTGCTGCCCGGCATCATGGGCACGCAGCTGGGTCTGGCACGGACCGCGCCGCTGCCGCCGGATCTGCTGTGGATCGACCCGCAGGACATCATCGCCGGTCGACTCACGCATTTGCGCTTTGCCGGTACCGCAGCTACGCCCAATGCAGACCAGCTGGTGACGCTCGGCGCCATTCCCTACACCTATCTGGCGCTGCAGCTGCGCCTGCGGGCAGCGGGCTTCAGGGTAATCATGCATCAATACGACTGGCGCCGCAGTCTCATCGATCTCGCCGCGCAATTTGCGGCGCGCGTGCGTGCCGACGGGGCGGCGCAAATCATGATTGTCGCGCACAGCATGGGTGGCCTGATTGCGCGCGCCGCTATGGCGCTGCCCGGTATGCATCGGGTGCAGCGACTGATTGCGCTGGGAGTTCCGCATGGTGGCTCGTTCGGTGCCGTGCAGGCGCTGCGCGGCACCTACCCGGTGGTGCGCCAACTGGCAGCGCTTGATCGCGAGCACGATGCCGAGGCTCTGACGAGGCAGGTTTTCAGGGGTTTTCCGAGCCTTTATCAACTGCTGCCACCACGGCAGCAACCCGATCTGTACGAGCTCGCAGCCTGGCCCCAATCGGGTCCACGCCCGGACGCTACACTGCTACAACAGGCGCGTGGCTTTATCACCGGTCTACCGCCGACCGACCCGCGCTATTGCGCCATCGTCGGCTGTGGGCAGCGCACGATTACCGACCTTGCGGTCGCCGCGGATGATTTTCAATACGGGATCAGCGACGCCGGCGATGGCACCGTGCCACTCAAGTCAGCGTACCTCGAGGGCTGCCAAAATTATCAGGTGCGTTGTGAACACAGTGCACTACCGCGCAGCGCTGCTGTGGCGCGGGCGCTGCGCGAATTGCTCAGCAGCGGCCACTCCCGCGTGCTGGCAACAGCAACCATGACCACCGATCTAGCGGCTACGGCGCTGCGGCGCAGCGTGGTAAGTGATCGGCAATTGCGCACCACCTGGATCAGCAAAGTAAACTGGCGGCTGTTTACGCCTGCGGCGCGGCGCGAGTATCTCAATCGTCTCAATCAGTCGCCCCCACAGTACGCGGCGCCCAGGCGCAAAGCGGTGCGCCCTTGAGCGCGCGGGCCACCACACCTCTGGCTGCCCCCGTCAATCGCGGACCGGTTTCAATCGTCTGGTTTCGCCAGGATTTGCGCCTCGCGGACAACCCGGCGCTGAGCGCCGCACTGCAACGCGGTGGCGCCGTCATTCCGGTGTACATCGACAGCAGCAGTGAGGAAGCAGGCTGGGCACCAGGCGGAGCGAGCCGCTGGTGGCTACACCACTCGCTCGCGAGCCTCGACGCCTCGTTGCGAGCGCGCGGCTCGCGACTGATCGTGCGCCGCGGGCCTGCCTTGCATGAGCTGCAGTCGCTGTGCCGTGAGTGCGGCGCCGATGCCTGCTACTGGAATCGACGCTACGAACCCGCCGTGCGCGAACGCGATAAGTTGATCAAGCAGACATTACGCAGCACCGGCTACATTGCCGAGAGCCGCAATGCCACCTTGCTGGCTGAGCCCTGGGAGTTGATTACCCAAAGTGGCGGTGCCTACCAGGTCTACACTCCATTTCGACGCCGCTTGCTCGCACATATCAAGCCGGCCGCGCCCACGCCTGCAGCGGCGCAAGTTCCTGCACCACGACAGTGGCCGAAATCGCTCACCGTGGCACAGCTGCAGTGGCTGCCCGCAATTGCGTGGTACCAGGGCATGGCCGCACTGTGGCGCCCCGGTGAAGTCGGTGCCGCCCAAAGACTGCAGGATTTCGTCGCCTCCCCGTTGACTCACTATGCACAGCGACGTGACCAACCGGGCACTGAGGGTACTTCGCGACTCTCGCCGCACCTTCATCATGGCGAGCTGTCAGTGCGCCAGGTCTGGCACGGCGTACTGGGCGCCACTGACGCTAGTGCCGATGCCGCGGACCCACGCTGCGAAAAATATCTCGCCGAACTCATCTGGCGGGAATTCTCCTATCACCTGCTGCATCATTTTCCGCATACGCCTGAGGCGCCACTGCGCGCCGGGTTCGCGCGTTTTGCCTGGCTTGAAGATCGCAGCGCCCTGCGTGCCTGGCAGACTGGCATGACCGGCGTGCCGCTCATAGATGCCGGGATGCGCGAATTGTGGACCACCGGCTGGATGCACAATCGGGTGCGCATGGTGGCGGCATCGTTCCTGGTGAAAAATCTTCGTCAATCCTGGCAATCTGGCGCACGCTGGTTTTGGGACACGCTGGTCGATGCCGACCTCGCCGCCAACACTCAGGGCTGGCAATGGGTCGCCGGCTGCGGCGCCGATGCGGCTCCCTATTTTCGCGTTTTCAATCCAGTGACACAAAGTCGAAAGTTTGATCCGCAGGGCCATTACCTGCGCCGGTGGCTGCCGGAGCTGGCGCGGCTGGCCGATGTCCCGCTGCATGCGCCCTGGCTGGCGGACGAGGCGCAACTGCGAGCCGCCGGCGTCACGCTTGGTACAAGTTATCCCCGACCCATCGTCGACTTGCAGGACTCGCGCGTCGCAGCACTGCAGGCCTACCGGCAAATGCGCGCCTGAGCGCGCGGGCTTTGCGCGCCGGCCGCCGTCGGCGTAGCATCGCGCGCACCAAATACCCTGAGGCCACAGCCATGAACACACTGCGCCACGCTGCCAAAATAACCGGCCTCTCCCGCCGCGATCTGCTGGCCGCAGCGGGTGTGGCGAGCCTCGGTGCATTGGGATGCGCCAGCGTGGCAAGTTCCAGGGGCCCGGTGCCAGCCGCGCCGCCTGCGATCACTCCGCCGGCCATGGCGCCGACCATGGCGCCGGCTATGACCACTGCGCCTGCTGCCAGCGGTCCCTTCAGTCTGCCGCCGCTCCCCTACGCTGACAACGCACTCGACCCGCTGATCTCCTCGCAAACGCTGGGCTTTCATCATGGCAAGCATCACCAGACTTACGTCAACAATCTGAACAAGGCCGTAGCCGGGACGCCGCTGGCCGAGATGACGCTCGAGAAGATTATTGCCGCCACGGCCGGCGTGGCTGACAGGAGCGCTGTTTACAACAACGCCGCACAACACTGGAATCACAGCTTTTACTGGCAGAGTCTGCGCGCCCAGGGCGGCGGCCTGCCGCCGTTGCTGCTGCGACAAAAAATCGAAGCGGCGTTCGGCAGCCTGGAAGGCTGTCGCAAGGAAATGCTGGCGGCTGCGACTTCACAGTTTGGCAGCGGCTGGGCCTGGCTGGTGCTCGATGGCGGGCAGCTGGCCGTGACCAAGACCAGCAACGCCGATTCGCCGCTGACGCACGGTCAAAAGCCCCTGCTGACTATCGACGTGTGGGAACACGCCTACTATCTCGACTATCAGAATCGCCGCGCCGACTACGTCGCTGCGGTATTCGATAAATTATTGAACTGGGAGTTCGCCGCCGGCAATCTGGCTGCCGCCTGAACTGGCGGCGCGCGCCAGCACGGCGCCCAGCGTCTCGCCCTCGGCAATAATAGCGGTACTGATCGTAACAGTCACCGACGCGATGCTCTGCTGCGCATCCTGGCGGCGGATGCGGCAATTCTCGACGTCGTGGCGCACGCGCCCGGCAACTTCGGCCGCAGCGGCCGGGGTCGTGCCAGCCAGCAGCAACAGGAAAGTGCCGCCGCTTTCGCGCGCCGCTAGCGCGCTCTCAGCGCTTGCCGGCTTCAACAGTTGCGCCACCGTGCTCAGCACACGATCGCCGAGCAGGTGCCCGTAGCTGTCGACAATCTGACTGAATTGATTGATTTCTACCCGCAGCAGCGCGCCCAGCGGCAGGCCGCGCGGGTAACTGCTGGCCACGTGCTGCTCGAGTCCACGTCGATTGAGCAGGCCGGTGAGCGGATCGAGCTGCGCCTGACCCGCTACGGTCTCAATCTCAGTGTGCAGGCGCTGCGCCTCCTGGGCGCTGTGCTGCAGGTTTTGCTGCAGATCACTGGTGCTGCCCAGAACTCTGGTCGTGTCATCCAGCAAGCCATGTACCAGCTCGGCAATGGCTGCAACGCTGGGGTCGCGCTGCAGACGATTCTGGTAGGCACCCAGGCCGTCGTTGTAGCGACCCACTTCAACGCTGGCGTAGTTCGTGGCTGCAGTCACTTCCTCAACCACTTTCTGGATTCTGGCGCGCAGTCGCATCGAGGATTCAATATCGCGCATCGCCACGTGACGATCGAACAGTTCCTGGATGTCGCTATCGCCCAGCTTCCGCCCGGTGGCAGTGAGCGCATCAACGGCGGTTTTCAGAGCCTGATTGGCGCCCGCGACGTATTCGTACCAGACCGCATAACTTAGCGGGTGAAAGCCGGCCGTGTGGCGTGACATCATTGGCAGCACCATGCGCAGCAACTCGGCAGTCTGTTCTCTATTCTCGCTATAACGCATGGGTTGTCGTGGCTTAGGCGCGCCTCAGGCGCGCAGTGCCTGCTCCGCAGTGACACCGATCAACGCGGCAAACGCGGCTGGGCCGCTTTGCTGGCCTTGCAGCAGCACCAGAAAATCCTGGAGCACCATCGGCTCGCCAAACAGACGTCCCTGCGCCTGATCGCAGCCCCATTCACGCAGTGGCTGCACCTGTTGCGGCAGTTCGACGCCCTCGGCCACCACTTCCAGCCCCAGGCCATGCCCCATATCAATGATAGTGCGCACCAGGGTAGCGTCGGCCGGATCGTCGGCCAGATCGCGCACAAACGATTTATCAATCTTCAGCGTACCGATCGGAAACTGCTGCAGCACCGAGAGCGAAGAATAGCCGGTGCCAAAATCATCGACCGACAGATGCAGCCCCAGGTCGGCGAGCTGATCGAGCATCTGCACGGTGCGGCGCGGATCGGCCATCAGCGTAGTTTCGGTGATCTCGAGCTCCAGGCTTTGCGGCGGTACGTTGTGGCGTTCAAACACCGCGCGGCAATTGAGTATGAAGCTCGCCTGCCGCAACTGCTTGAGCGACAGATTGAGCGCAATGCGCCCCGGATCGGTGACCGAAGCGCGTAGCAGATTCAGATCGAGACAGACGCGCTCTAGCACCCACTCACCGATGAGGTTGATGAGGTTATTCTCTTCAGCCAGCGGAATGAACTGCGCCGGAGGAATATCGCCGTGGCCTGGCAAACGCCAGCGCAACAGCGCCTCGGCGCCTACGATGCGGCCATCGCGCAGATCGACCTTGGGCATGTAGCGCACCACGAACTCATTGCGCTCGACCGCGCGGCGCAATTTGCTCTTGAGCATCAACCGCTCGACCGCTGCGGCGTTCATTTCCTGCGAATAAAACGCAAAAGTGTTGCCGCCATTCTGCTTGGAGTAATACATGGCGGCATCGGCGTTGCGGATCAGGTCGATGACGTTGTCGGCATCACGTGGGCAAAAGGCCACGCCGATACTCACCGTCAGGAATACTTCCTGCTGACTGACATGAAAGGCCGCGCCGGCGCTTTCGAGCACGGTGCGCGCCAGCTGCGCCACCTGGGCGCCGGCTTCTTCAGCATCGGCACTGACGCCGTCAACGAACAGCGCGAACTCATCACCGGCCAGCCGCCCAAGCACCGCATCGCTGCTCAACACCTGGGTCAGTCGCTCGGTGAGCACTTCCAGCACGCGATCGCCCGAGGCGTGACCGAAGGTGTCATTGACCTCTTTGAAGCGATCCATATCGACGTACAACAAGGCTACGCCCTGGCCGACGCGCCGCGCGCGGGCGATGGCCTGCTGCAGCAGATGCTGAAACTGCATGCGATTGGGAATCTTGGTGAGCGCATCGTAGCGCGCCAGGTAACGGATCCGCCGTTCGGCACGCTTGCGCTCGGTGATATCGCGTGCCACGTAGATGTCACCGGCAAACTGCGCGTCAGTGGTGGCAACGGTCGAGACCACGAACGACACCGGGATGGTCTGGCCGGCCTGCGTGCGCAGTACTGTCTCGCCCGCCTCGCGTGCGGCCTGCACCGGATCCACACCGCTCTCGGGCGCCCTGGCCAGTAACTCCCTGACGTTCATGCCGGTCAGTTCGGCAGCGTCCAGACCGGTGAGACGCTGCGCCGCGTCGTTGACGATGCGAATCGCACCATCGGGCGCCGCCACGAACACGCTGTCGCTCATGCTGTTGAGCACACTGTGGAGGTAGTCGCGTCGATAGGTGGTGTCGCTGAGGGCCAGGCGCATACGCTCGAAGGCACTTTCCAGCAGTCCCAGCCGACTGCCGTGCGCGGCGGACAGGGGGTGCGAGAACTCGCTGCGGCTGATGTGCTCGGCGGCGCCGATGAGCTGCTCGACGCTGTCTTGCAGGCGCTGGCGCTCGCGCCAGAACCACCAGGCCGCCAGCACTGCGGTGCTCACGGTCGCCAGGCCTAGCAGCACCATCAACGCCAGCGGCAGCGGCGGCTGTAGCGCCAGCAAAGCCGTGCCGCCTATCAGCCCCATACACAGGGCGAAAGCAGCCAGATAGCGGCTGATCAGCCTGGATCCCTGCACGCGCACCCCTTAAACCGCCGGCCCGCTTAGAATGATGCCCGATGCGCAGGCCTTACGCCAATCCAGCCCCCTTGAACGATCTGGAACTCACCGGACGCGCCCGCACGCACGTGCAGGATTGCGCCATGCCACGCTGTACGCTGCATCCTGAGGCTTTGAACGCCTTGCAGGCCATGAGCGCGGCGGCGCGAAGCGCTGGCATCGAGCTGCTGCCAGTGTCCTCGTTTCGTGATTTTGCGCGGCAGCTGAAGATCTGGAACGACAAGTTTTCGGGACAGCGCCCCTTGCTTGATCGCGACAGCAACCCCCTCGAGACCAGCCTGCTGAGCGAGTCCGAGCGTGTTACGGCCATACTGGTGTGGTCGGCATTGCCAGGCGCCAGCCGCCACCATTGGGGCTCTGACTGCGACCTGATTGATCGCGCAGCGCTGCCGTCGCAGGCACCGATCGAACTCCTGAGTGCCGATTTTGCTGCCGACGGCCGCTACTCCGCTCTTAATAGCTGGCTCGATATGCACGCCGCGGATTTTGGCTTCTATCGCCCCTACGACCGCGATCGCGGCGGGGTACAACCCGAGCCCTGGCACCTGAGTTTTGCGCCGTTGGCCCATGGCGCGCAGGCATCAATGCGGCCCGAACTGTTGCGCACCGTGCTCGAGGAGGCGCCACTGGCCGGACGCGATAGCGTGCTCGCGCGCCTGCCGGAACTGTTTGCACGTCACGTGGCCGCCGTGGCACCGACGCCGCAGACGGCGCGCTACGCCGCCGCGCTCAGTCGCGCAGCCAGGCCCGCTTGAAATATCCCAGCATCAGGCCGCGCACGGAGGCCTGTGCGTTCGGATCGGCGGCATAGAGCGGCGGGTTGCGCCGCAACATACGCCAGCTCTCGCTGCGCAAGATCTGCTCCAGATAGGCCATGTTGCGTTCGATCGATTCCATATAAGGATTGCCACCCTCGAACAGCACTTCGAGGTAACGGTAAGCACGGTTGAACTCACCATCGAGTCGCTTGCTACGCGTTTCCTCCACGAACTGCGGCGTCTGGCGCAGCAGGTCGAGACCCGAGCCGTAGCGCACCTGTGCGGCACTGGCGTTGCTCAGCGGCAAAGCCATGCCTCCCAGCACGAATTCCGGGTACAGTCGATCACGGCATTTTTCAAGATAGCAGCGATCGGCCATCTGCGTGATCATGTCGGCCGTGCCCAGCAGATGCCCGAGCCGCAGATCCCGCGCGTCTTCCAGCAGCAACTCGCTGAAGGGTTTTTCGTAACCGGTGAAATGCAATACCTGGCTGGCGATGGCGCCCCAGGCGCCGAGCTGCAGCTGCGGCAGAAAATCCTGCAGAAATTCGATGCCACGACTGATATGCGTGCGCGTGAACTCGGCGCCATTGCGCTGCGCAATGTCGACGCTGCGGCGCAGATACCCGACGTCATGAAATAGCGCAAATACCACACCGATGAGCGCACGCTCGCCGCCCAGCTTCCAGAGTTGATCCACCTGGCGCTCGTAGCCGGCGCACAGACGCGCCATGGTGAGGGTCACATCCAGGGTATGCTGGCGATCGTGATACAGGGTATCGACACCCGCGTAGCCGGGAACGCGGCCGGAAAACATGTCGTCGAACTGCTTGAACGCCTGAGGCAACACGCTGCCTGGCGCATCCGGCCAGGTGGCGGCGAATAACTGCTCTACGGCCTGCAGTACCGCCGTGTGTGAACTGACCCGAACCGTGTTGGTGATGTCAAAATCGCTGCGACGGATAGCGGCCATGCCGGTATTGGTGCGTGGCCGCAAGGCCCGATCGTCTGCCGCGATTGCCATGGAACGGCCAGTCTAGGCGAGCCCCGCCCATGACGCCAGCGACCTGTCGCACACTTCAAAGTTGGCGCCGGCCGTCAAATGTCAAATTCAGCGATGACCGGCGCGTGATCGGAGGCGCGCTCGGCCAGCCGCGCCTCGCGATCGATTTCGCAACTGCGACAGCGCTCGGCCAGCGCCTTCGAGGCCAGCAACAGATCAATGCGCAGGCCGTGGTTGCGGCGGAAAGCACCGGTGCGGTAGTCCCACCAGCTAAAGGATTGCGGCGGCTGCTCGAAGCGCCGGAACACATCCTCCAGACCGATAGCCAGGGTGTCCTGCAGGGCGCTGCGCTCCTCAGCGCTCACGTGCACCGAACCTACCCATGCTGCCGGATCGTGCACGTCGCGATCCTCAGGCGCAATATTGAAATCGCCCAGCACAATGAGCTGCGGATGGGCCAGCAACTCGGTACGCAACCAGCTGCGCAGACTGCGCAGCCATTGCAGTTTGTACTGGAATTTGTCGGATTCGGGACTCTGGCCGTTGGGCACGTACAGATCGATGACCCGTACCGGACCGCAGGTTGCGGCCAGCACGCGCCGCTGTGGGTCCTCGAGGCCGGGTAGCTCGCGGATTACCTCGACTGGCGGGCTGCGCGCCAACAGTGCCACGCCGTTGTAGGTTTTCTGCCCGCTGTAGACACTGTGGTAACCCGCCGCCAACAGCTGTGCGACCGGGAACAACTCATCGGTAACCTTGGTTTCCTGCAGAGCCATGACATCCGGCGCCTGACTTTGCAGCCACTCGAGCAGCTGCGGCAGACGCACGCGCAGCGAGTTGACGTTCCAGGTCGCGACGCGCATGGCCGGCTACGCCACGTTCCGGCTCGCGGCAATGCCGTGCAATTGCAGGAGTGGTGCGATGTCGGGCTTGCGGCCGCGAAACTCGACAAAAGCCTCGAGCAGATCGCGACTACCGCCACGGGCCAGGATGCAATCGAGAAAGCGCCCGGCGGTCACCTGATCGAACGCGTCGTTGGCGCTGAAGGCGGCAAAGGCGTCGGCCGCCAGCACCTCGGCCCATTTATAGCTGTAATAACCGGCGGCATAGCCACCCGCGAAAATGTGCGTGAAGCTGTGTGGATGCCGGTTCCACTCGGGGCTCGGCGTCACCGCCACTTCGCGGCGCACCTCGGCCAGCAGCTCGTAAGCGTTGGCGCCGCGCGCCGGATCGTACTCGGCGTGCAGGCGCATATCGAAGAGTGCGAATTCCACCTGCCGCAGAGTCTGCATGCCGGCCTGAAAGCTGCGCGTGGCGATCAGCTGCTGCTGTTTGGCTGCCGGCAGCGCGGCGCCATCGATCAGATGGGCAGATATTCTCCCCAACACCTGCGGCAGCCAGGCATAGTTTTCCATGAATTGACTGGGCAACTCGACCGCATCCCAGGCCACGCCATTGATACCGGCAATGCTCGGATAGTCGATGCGCGTCAGCATGTGGTGCAAACCATGCCCGAACTCGTGAAACAGGGTGACCACATCATCGTGCGTCAGCAGGGCCACGTGGCCGTCCTGGGGCGGCAGCGAGTTGCACACCAGGTAGGCAACCGGCAGTGTCAGCGTGCCACTGAGCTGTTTGCGACCGACGCAGTCGTCCATCCATGCGCCGCTGCGTTTGTGGGCGCGCGCATAGGCATCGAGATAAAAGCTGGCCAGCACTGCGCCGCCCGGCGAGCACACTTCAAAATAGCGCACCTCAGGGTGCCAGACCGAAACCCCGCTGCGCTCAGCGATCTGCACACCGTAGAGTTTTTCCGCGACCTCGAACAGGCCCGCCAGCACTCGCGGCAAGGGCAGATATTCGCGCAGCTCCTCCTGCGAGACCTGATAGCGGCTCTGTTGCAATCGTTCCGAAAAATACGTGAGATCCCAGGCTTCGAGCTTGCGACCGGCAAAGATTTCCAGCTCAGCCAGTTCCGCCGTCGCGTGACTGCGCGCCGCGCCCGCCAGGCGGCGCAGAAAATCGGTGACTTCCGGCACGCTGGTTGCCATGCGATCGGCGAGCGCATAGTCGGCAAAGGAGGCAAAGTCGAGCAGCCGCGCCAGCTCGTGACGAACCCGCACAATCTGTTCGAGCAACGCACTGTTATCAAACTGCCCGGCGCTCGGGCCCCGATCCGAGGCCCGCGTGCTCCAGGCTTCATAGAAAATACGCCGCAACGGTGCGTACTCGGCGTCGGTGACAATCGCCACGTAGGTGGGCTGATCGAGCCCAAACAGCCAACCGTTCAGGCCCTGCTCACTGGCGCGGCGCGCGGCACGATCGATCAGGCTCTGATTGACACCTTTGAGCTCCGCCGGATCAGTTACCCGATGCGCGAAGGCATCGGTGGCATCGAGTACATTTTCCTCAAACTTCGCCTGCAGCTGCGCGAGCTCGACCATAAGCGCCTTGAAACGCGCCTTGCGCAGCGGATCGAGGGCGACGCCAGCCAGGCGAAAATCGCGCAGCGCACGCTCCAGCACCGCACGTTGCTCGGCGTCGAGCGCGGCGCCTTCGCGTTCGTGAATGCGTAGATAGGCCTGGTAAAGTAGTTCGCTCTGCGCCAGATCGGTGTGATACTCGGATAACAACGGCAGGCAACGGTTGTAGGCCGCACGCAGCGCATCGGAGTTGAGCACCCCATTCAGGTGCCCGACTGGCGACCAGACACAGCCGAGCCGGTGGCGCATTTCTTCGAGCGGTACCACGACCGTGGCGAAGCTGGGCTCGGCGAGTGCGGCAATTTCCGCCAGCCGGATGCGATTTAGCGCCAGAGTTTCCCGCAGCGCCGGCTCGGCGTGCTCCGGGAGTATGGCGTCAAATCCTGGCAGCGGCCCCTCGCCCAACAGCGGATTATTATCTGGCATGGCGCTAGACTGCCAGAGGCGACAGCAGATGGGAACCCGTGCAATGGACTACGACCTGATTGTCATCGGTGGCGGCAGCGGCGGCCTGGCCTGCGCGCAGCGCGCGGCGGAATACGGCGCGCGCACGCTGCTGATCGAAGCGGGCCGCCTGGGCGGCACCTGCGTCAACGTCGGCTGCGTGCCCAAGAAAATCATGTGGCATGCGGCGCAGATCGCCGCCGCCGTGCACGATGCCGCGGACTACGGCTTCGATCTGTCTCTGGCACGCCACGATTGGGCACAGCTCAAACGCAAACGCGATGCCTATGTTGCGCGTCTCAATGACATCTACGTCGCTAACCTCGACAAGTCTGGCGTCACGCTGGTGCGCGGCCGCGCGCAACTGGCGGCCACCCAGCGCGTGCAGGTGGCCGGAAATCTCTATAGCGCACCGCATATCGTGCTGGCCACCGGTGGTCAGCCCATGATGCCTGATATTCCCGGCGCCGCCCTCGGGCTCAGCTCGGACGGTTTTTTTGAATTGCCGGCGCGGCCCGCCGGCGTCGCCATCGTTGGCAGTGGCTATATTGCCGTCGAACTGGCGGGGATTTTCTCCAGCCTGGGCTCGCACAGCACCATGGTGCTGCGTCGTGATCGGCTGCTGCGATCATTCGAGCCCATGCTGGGCGAGAATCTTAGCGCCAGCATGCGCGATGAAGGTGTGGAAATCATCACCCAGGCGGTGCCGAGCGCGCTGCAACGCAACGCCAGTGGACAGCTGGAAATTCAGGTGGCGGACGGTCGCACACTGGGGTCTTTCGACGCGGTAATCTGGGCCGTGGGCAGGCGCGCCAACAGCGCCCAGCTGGGCTGTGAGACGCTGGGCGTGCTGCGCGATGCTGAAGCCCACATCCCCACCGACAAATACCAGGAAACCAATGTCACCGGAATTTATGCGATCGGTGATGTCACCGGCCGCGAACTACTCACGCCGGTGGCTATCGCTGCGGGTCGCCGCCTCTCAGATCGCCTGTTTGGCAACATGCGCGAACGCCGGCTCGACTATGAAAACATTCCTACCGTGGTGTTCAGTCATCCGCCGATCGGCACCGTAGGCCTGACCGAGGCCGCAGCGCGTGCGCGCCACGGCGATGCCGTCAAGGTGTATTCGACTGACTTCGTGCCGATGTATCACGCCATGACGACGCGTAAAGCGCGCACCGCCATGAAGCTGATTACGGTCGGGCCTGAGGAGCGCGTGGTCGGCATTCACGTGATCGGCGCCGGGGCCGATGAGATGCTGCAGGGCTTCGCGGTGGCGCTGCGCATGGGCGCGCGCAAGCGCGATCTGGACGACACCGTAGCCATACATCCGAGCTCGGCAGAAGAGCTGGTGACGATGCGTTAGCGGCGGGGCTGCACTAGCGCGGCGTCGGCGGCGGTTGCAGCTGCGCGCCAAGCTGCGCCAGCGCTTCAGCGAAGGCAGCTTCAAATGCGGCGCTCACGCTTTGCAGACGATTGGCGCTCGCCGGCACGTCGCTCGCGGCCACTACGCTGGCGATTACAGTTCGATCACTCCGTCGTGCCAGCGTGGCCACCAGCTGCACGCGCACCATGGGCGGCCCATCATCCTGGTACTGGGCCTGAAAACGGCGAACCTCCAGCTGCAGCAGGAAATCAGCTTCCAGCGGTGCGGCATCGCTCTGCACCGCGCGAAATTTTCCGCTGGCACGCAAGGCATCGATGGCACCGGACTGCACCAGCTCCGGCAGCGGCGCTGCCCAGCTGCTGTGGGCAAAATAGTCGAGTCGTTGGCCGCTGCGGGTGAGCGCGATACGATCAGTGTCGAGTCCGGGTACGCTCAAGGGTCGCAACACCTTAAGTGTGGCGACGAGCGAGGCAGCACCGGCAGCGCTAGCGCCAACGGCCGGCGCTGGCAGTTGTGGCGCCAGCACATAGATCTGTGTGGCTGCCTGCTTACTCTGCAGACCTGAACAGCCCGCCGCGAGCAACAGCACCAGCAATAGCACCAGCAACTGCGCCGGCAAAGCCGGCAATCGCGTCAGCAGTAACGCTGTGCGCACAGTCATGGTGACACCTCCACGCCGCTGCTCACCGGTTGATACAGCAGCTGCGACGGATTGTCGCGCAGGCTGCGTGACAATTGTTGAAACTCGCGCGCCGCCGCGCGACTGTCGCGTGCCAGGGCTTCGATCTCCGCCAATCCCTGATGCACGAAGCCGCTCAGATCGGCGCGATTCTCGACAATCAGGCCATCCAGTTGCGTACTGGCAACGGCCAGATGATCGCTTGTGGTACGCAATTGAGTCAGCGCTGCGGCCAGGTCGGGAGCGCCCGTCTCGGCCGCCGCCCGCACTTTGGCAATGACGGCGTTAACTTCCACTGTGGCGCCACGCAGCTGGGCGATCAGGGCGCCCGCGTCGTGTGCGGTCTGCGGCAGCGTGCCACCGGCACGATCAAGGTTGGCGGCCAGGCGCGTGAACGCGGCGATGTTCTGATCCGAGAGCAGCAGGTTGGCGCGCGTCGCCAGCTCACCGACGCGGCCGGCTACTGCCGGCAGACTGCTCAGGAACACATCAAAATTCGAGCGTATCGAGCGGATCACCGGGTAGCGATCACTGGCGATGATCTCCATCAGCTGCTCCGGCGTGGCGCCGGCACGCTGCTGCTGCAGATCGATGTACAACAGTCCGGTCACGCCCTGCAACGAGAGTTCGGCGAGCGTGCGCGCCGAGATCGGCGCCGAGGAATCGATATCCACCAGCACCTGCACGCGATCGGCCACACGCTGATCAAGGCGGATGCGCACTACCCGGCCAATGTCGACACCGAGGTAGCGCACCTGCCCGCCCTGGGAAAGACCGCTGACGCTGCCATCGAAGTAAATCTCATAACGGTTGTAGTGCCGCGCGTCCTGGCTATCGCTGTACCAGTAGACAAATAGTGCCGCCATGATCGTCACCAGCACCATAAAGGCGCCGACCGCGACGTAGTTGGCCTCACGTTCCATGCTGCGCTCCCCGCTGCCGTGCCCGTTCGCCCTGGAAATAGGCGTGAATCCATGGCTGAGTATTATTGGCTATGCCGGCCAGAGTATCACTGATCATGCGCCCTTCGACGAGCACGCCGACGCGTGTACAGGTGCGGAAGATGGTATCCAGATCATGGGTGATCATCACTACCGTGAGCTTAAGCTCTCGCTGCAGGTAAAGCAGCAGTTCATCAAAGGCCGCAGCGCTGATCGGATCGAGGCCCGAGGTCGGCTCATCCAGAAACAGCAGGCGCGGGTCCAGCGCCAGCGCACGCGCCAGCGCCACGCGCTTGATCATACCGCCCGAGAGCTGCGCCGGAAATTTCCCGGCCGCTTCCGGCTCCAGGCCCACGAGTCGCAGTTTGAGCATTGCCAGCTCATCGAGCCAGCGGTGCTCAAGCCTCAAGTGCTCAATCATGGGCAGCTGTACGTTCTGCAGCACGGTCAGCGCGCTGAACAGCGCGCCGTGCTGAAAGGTGACACCGTACCCGGCCTTGACTTCGCGCAGCTCGGCGGCGCCCAGGGACCCAAGCTCCCGGCCAGCGAGCTGCACCGTGCCGGCGCGCGGCTTTTGCAGGCCCAGGATGCTGCGCAGCAGCACCGACTTACCAGATCCCGAACCACCGACAATGCCAAACACTTCGCCTTCAGCCACCTGCATATCAAGATTCTGGTGCACGCTTTGGCGGCCAAAGCGATTGACCAGACCGCGCACTTCGATCAGCGTCGTCATCAGACATCCATCTCCATGAACAGCATGGCGAACAGCGCGTCGGCCAGAATCACCATGAAAATCGCCTGCACCACCGCGAGTGTGGTCATGCGCCCCAGGTCGCGCGAGGAGCCGCGCACGCGCATGCCACACCAGGTGCCGGCCAGTGCGATCAACACCGCAAACACCGGCGCCTTGATCAGACCCACCCAGAAAGTGGAACGGGCGATCGCTTCATTGGCACGGTTCATATATTGGACCAGTGGCATGCCCAGCAGCGCCCGGCACAGCAGACCGCCGCCCACCAGACCTATGGCATCAGCAATTACCGTCAATAACGGCAGGGCAATGATCAGACCGAGCACGCGCGGCAACACCAGCACCTCGATCGGATTGACACCGATGGCCTGCAGCGCATCCACCTCTTCGTTGAGCTTCATGGCGCCGATTTCAGCAGCAAAAGCGCTGCCGGAGCGCCCCGCGACGATGATCGCCGTGAGCAGTACCCCCAGTTCGCGCAGCACGCCAACCGTGACCAGATCGACCACGAAAATATCAGCGCCAAATTTGCGCAGCTGTTGCGCGCCCATATAGGCGAGAATCACGCTGATCAGAAAGGCAATCAGTGCCACGATAGGAATGGCCGTGATGCCGGTGTCGTATACATGGCGGGCGATCGAAGTGGGTCGCCAGTGGCGCAGGCCAAACCCGCCGCGCACCGCAGCCCTGGTGACGCGACCGAGAAACTCCAGAGCCGTTTCGAGTAGCTGCCAGACGCGCACCGCGCGTCGACCGATATCTTCAACGGCCGCAGCCGGATCGAGCCATTCGCCCGTCACGGTGGTCGCTGTTTCGTCTGCCGCGTGCGCAGCCAGCGTGCGACCGAGCAAGGCCAGGGCCGCCGGCGGATCACCGGCAAAGCGGGTATGCACGCCTGCGGCCTGCACCCGCGCCAGGTAATCGCGCAGCAGCCAGGCGGCGGAAATATCAAAATGTGCCCCGGCGGCCCGCACTTCCAGACGCTGCACGCCGCCGAGTGGCACGGCTGTCAGCTGCTCGTCAATGGCGCCCAGCACGGCAATACGCCACTCGCCCGAAAGGTCGAGCACGACGCCATCGCCCTCACGGCGCGCCGCGCAGTACATATCAGTGGCCGCTTAACCCAGGGTCTTGTGCGTGCCGTCGCACAGCGGCGCCTTGTGGGTGCGCTTGCAGGCGCACAGCCAGACTTTGCCGCTGTGCGCTGGCACATAGGCCAGTGGGCTGAAGCTGCCGCCCTTGTGCGAGCCATCGCAAAAGGGTTGCCTGGCCGACTTGCCGCAGCTACACCAGTGATAGCTCTTGCCCGCTTCAACCTCCACGCTGATCGGCGCTCGCCCCGCAATTATCGCTTCGGTCATGAAAATCCCCCGGCCAGAATCCGTCAGCGCCATGGATACACCCTATAATGCCACTAAAATCAGCGCTATCTTGTGCTACTTATGCCACCCGGAGCCCCAATGAAGCAGCCCATGAATGTCGCCATCACCGGCGCCGCCGGCCAGATCGGCTACGCACTCGCGTTTCGCGTGGCCTCGGGCCAGATGCTGGGAGCTGAGCAGCCCGTCAATCTGCATCTGCTGGAGATCAGCGCTGCACTGCCGGGACTACAGGGCGTGGTGATGGAACTGAACGACTGCGCTTTTCCGACGCTCAATCGGGTGCTGGCGACGGATGATGCTCAGGTGGCTTTTCGTGACTGCCACGCGGCGCTGCTGGTCGGCGCCCGACCACGCGGCCCAGGCATGGAACGTAAAGATCTGCTACTGGCCAACGCACAGATTTTTTCCGCGCAGGGCAAGGCGCTCAACGCTGTGGCCGATCGCGGCGTGCGCGTGCTGGTAGTCGGCAACCCCGCCAATACCAATGCCTTGATAGCGCGCGCCAATGCGCCACAATTGCCCGCCGCACATTTCACGGCGATGACACGCCTCGATCACAATCGTGCGCTGGCGCAGCTCGCCGATAAAACCGGCACTCACGTCACCGACATCCGCCGCATGACGATCTGGGGCAATCATTCCTCGACACAATATCCTGATCTCAGCCACTGCCTGGTCAAAGGCCAGCCGGCCACGGGCCTGGTCGATCGGGCCTGGATCGAGCAGACCTTCATTCCCACCGTGCAGCAACGCGGCGCGGCAGTCATCAAAGCGCGTGGTTCTTCGTCAGCCGCTTCAGCCGCTTCGGCAGCGCTCGATCACATGCGCACCTGGTTTCAGGGCACGCTCGAGGGTGACTGGGTCAGCATGGGCATACCGAGCGATGGCAGCTATGGCATCAGCCCGGGAATTATCTATTCCTATCCCGTGACCTGCCGCGGCGGGCAATATCAGGTGGTTCAGAATCTGGGCATCGACGAGTTCAGTCGCCTGAAACTGCAGGCCACGGAACAGGAACTGCGCGAGGAACGCGACGGAGTCAAAGACCTGCTGGGTTGATCATGTACGGCGCCATTATCACGATCGTTTTTGTACTGGCGGCGATTTATCTCGCCTATCGGCGCCTGCCATTGTTCGCCTACACCCTCACCTTCACGCTGCTGCTGGCGGCCTACGTGCTGCTGGGCAACCCGGGTGGTCGCTGGCAGGGTTTACTGTGGTTGCTGCTCGCTTTCCTGTGGTTGCTCAATGTGCGCCCGCTCCGTAAGGCGCTCATCAGCAGGCCCTTCATGCGCGCCTACCTGCGCCTGTTGCCCGCCATGTCCGACACCGAGCGCGAAGCGCTCGAGGCCGGTACGGTGTGGTGGGATGGCGAGCTGTTCACCGGCAACCCGGATTGGAGCAAGTTGCGCGCCAACCCGCCGGCGCGCCTGTCAGCCGAGGAGCAGGCCTTTATCGATGGCCCCTGCGAAGAACTGTGTCGCATGCTCGATGATTTCGACATCACCCATCGGCGTGGCGATCTGCCGCCCGAGGTCTGGGAGTTTCTGAAAACGCGCGGCTTCTTTGCCATGATCATTGGCAAGCAGTATGGTGGTCTGCAGTTTTCCGCTTACGCTCATTCCTGTGTGCTGGTGAAACTCGCCAGCCGCAGTATCACCTGCGCCTCGACCGTCGCTGTGCCCAATTCGCTCGGTCCCGCGGAGCTGATCAATCACTACGGCACCGAAGCACAGAAAAAATATTACCTGCCACGCCTGGCGCGCGGCGTGGATATCCCCTGCTTTGCGCTCACCGGTCCGCGCGTGGGCTCCGATGCCGCCGCGCTCCCCGACACCGGCGTGGTCTGCCGTGGTCAGTGGCAGGGACAGGAAGTGCTGGGCCTCAAGCTCAATTTCTCCAAGCGCTACATCACGCTGGCGCCGGTGGCCACGGTCATCGGTCTGGCGTTTCGCATGTTCGATCCGGAGAAACTTCTCGGCGGCGAGATCGATCTGGGCATCACCTGCGCATTGATCGGGCGCGACACGCCGGGGGTCGAGGCCGGCACTCGGCATTTTCCGCTTAACATCCCGTTTCAGAATGGCCCGGTGCGCGGTCACGACGTGTTCGTGCCGATCGACAGCATCATTGGCGGACCGAAGATGGCGGGCCAGGGCTGGCGCATGCTGGTCGAGCAACTCTCGGTGGGCCGCTGCATCTCGCTGCCCTCGAATGCCACTGGCGGCTCGAAGTCCGCGGTCTTTGCCACCGGCGCCTACGCGCGCATTCGCCGGCAGTTCAACCTGCCGGTCGGCAAGTTTGAGGGCGTCGAGCAGGTCATCGCGCGCATGGTCGGCCTCACCTACATCATGGATGCCGCGCGCAGCGTCACGGCCGCCGCCATCGACGCCGGCGCCCGCCCGGCGGTGCCGGCCGGCATTCTTAAACATCACGTCACCGAAATGGGGCGGCGCGTCGCCAACGACGCCATGGATGTGCAAGGTGGCAAGGGCATCATGCTTGGGCCACGCAACTACCTGGGCCGCGGCTACCAGTCGATTCCGATCGCCATTACCGTCGAAGGCGCAAATATCCTCACCCGCAGCCTGATCATCTTTGGCCAGGGCGCGATTCGTTGCCATCCGTTCGTGCTGCGCGAGATGAACGCCGCGCGCAATCCCGATCGCGAACGCGGCGTCGATGAGTTCGATCGTGCGCTATTCGGGCACATCGGCTTCACGATCTCGAATGCCGCGCGCGCCTTCGTGATGGCGCTGAGCTTCGCGCGCTTCGAGAGCGTTCCGGACGTCGGCGCCACACGCCGCTACTACCAGCATATCGAGCGCTTCAGTGCCTCCTTTGCCTTTGCCACCGATGTGGCCATGTTGACACTCGGTGGCTATCTCAAGAAGAAGGAAAATATTTCCGCGCGACTCGGTGACGTGCTCTCGGCCATGTATCTGGCCTCGATGGTGCTCAAGCAGCATGAAGACCAGGGCAGCCCGGCAGCAGACCTGCCAATTGTCGAATGGGCGTGTCGCGAGCTGCTGTACCAGGCTCAGGAACAGCTGCACAACGTGCTGCGAAATTTTCCCAGCCGACCCATGGCGGCGTTCATGCGTCTGTGCATTTTTCCGCGCGGTCGCACCTACTTCGCGCCCGGCGACCGCCTCGGTCGCAAGGTGGCCGACCTGGTGCTGAATGCGACTGCGACCCGTGACCGGCTCTGTCATGGAGTGTACCGCGAGGTGCACGCCGGCAATCCGCTGGGCCAGCTGCAGCAGGCACTGGAACTCACGCCGCAAGCCGAGCTCATCGAAAAGAAGCTGCGCGTCGAGGGTGTCAAGACCGGCCGCATCGGCGCGCTGGATCTGCCGGGTCAGATCGAGGCGGGTCTGACGCTGGGCATCATCAGCCCGGCCGAAGCAACCCTGTTGCGCGACTACGACCGGCAGGTCATGGAGATCGTCAATGTCGATGAGTTTGCTGCTGACGATCTGGGTCAGCACCGCAACTGATCCACGCCGATGTATCCCGCCTTTTTCGGCATCGCCGAGAAACCCTTCGCCATAACGCCTGATCCGCGTTATCTGTACCTGGGCGCGCGCCACGCCGAGGCACTCGCTCATCTGGTTTACGGCATCAATGAAGCCGGCGGCTTTATCCAGCTTACCGGCGAAGTCGGCACCGGCAAGACCACCACCATCCGCTCGCTACTGGCCCGTGCGCCAGGCAACGCCGAGATCGCACTGATCATCAATCCCCGGCTTTCACAGTTGGATTTTTTGCAGACCATCTGTGAAGAGCTGGGTGTCGGTGTCAGCGACAGCGCGATCGGCAACAGCAAGGAGCTGGTCGACCAGCTCAACCGCTATCTGCTGCGCGCACACGCCGCTGGCCGGCGGGTGGTGTTGATCGTCGATGAGGCGCAGAACCTCAGCGCCGAAGTGCTCGAACAGGTGCGACTGCTGACCAACCTGGAAACCGAATCACAAAAACTGCTGCAGATCATTTTGATCGGGCAGCCGGAACTGCGCACACTCCTCGAGCGCAACGATCTGCGCCAACTGGCACAGCGGGTAACCGCCCGCTATCACCTCGAACCCCTGAGTCGCGATGACACGCTGGCCTACGTGCGCCATCGACTGCGGATTGCGGGTGCCACCAGCGATATCTTTACGCGCGCCGCGCTCCGTGAGGTCTACCGACTCAGTGGCGGTGTGCCGCGAGTCATCAACGTGATCTGTGATCGCGCCCTGCTGGCTGCGTACTCCCAGGAGCAGCATGTAGTCAGCAGCGCTCTGCTACGCCGCGCTGCTGGTGAGGTGTTCGACCGACACCTGGCACCTGCCTGGTTAAAGCCATTCATAAGCTTGCTGGTATTGCTGTTACTCGCAGCTACGGCGGCGACGCTCTGGCGTGTGGGCCCCTGGCAACGTTCAGCGGCGGCCCAGCCTGTCAGCTCGCCACCGCCAACCGCACCCAGCCCGGCGCCACCACGCGCCGCACTGCTCGTTCAACTGGCGCAGGCCGGCACTGATACCGGCACTGACGTGGCCTTCGCGCAGCTGCTGAAGCTCTGGCATGCAGACTATCTGCCCGGACCCACCGATGGCTGCAGCCAGGCATTCAGCCAGGGTCTGGCATGCGTCACGCTGCGCGGTTCACTGGCGCAATTGCGCGCCCTCAGGCGCCCGGCGATTCTGATGCTCAGCGACAGCGCCAGCAAGCCACTGCAGGTCGTGCTCACCGGCATCGGTGATGAAGACGTACAGCTGCAGATCGGCGCACGCAGCATGCGCGCCAGCATCGCCGAACTGTCACGTTGCTGGTTTGGCGACTACCTGCTGCTGTGGCGTCCGGCAGTGCCCGTGGTGCTGGAATTGCGCGCCGGCACTCGCGGGCCCGCGGTGCGGCAACTGCATACACAACTATTGCAATGGCGTGGAGCCGATCCCGCGCAGCGTCCCAGCACGGTTTACGATGAAGCGCTGAAGCAGCTGGTGGAGGAATTCCAGCGCCAGCATCATCTGGCGGTGGATGGCATCGCCGGCATGGAGACGCAGTTGAGCCTGGATGCCGCGGTGGCTGCGCCCGACTCGCCCGTATTGAGCATCCTGCCAGGAATCTGAACCATGTCGTTCATACTCGACGCGCTGAAGAAATCTGAAGCGGAGCGCCAGCGACAGGCGGGCCCGGCGCTGCTGGAAATGCGCGTGGTTGCGCCGCGGCGCCGCTGGCCGTTGTGGGCGCTGGTGGTGGGCGTATTGCTGGTCGTGAATGTGCTGGCGCTGACCTGGTTTGCACTGCGCTCCACGACAGCAGCGCCGACAACAGCGCCGACGGCGGCAATTGCGGCGGCGGCCCCCGCCGCGACAACCGCAGCCGTGGCGCCCGAAACTGGCGGGCCGGCGGCGCCCGGCTCCGCGCTCATGACGCCCGCTGGCGCGGCGGGTCCACAACTAGCGCCTGTTGACAGCGACAACCCGGCCGATCATGAGCCTGCCGTGAACAGCGTGCCCGGCACAGTGCAGGTCGCCCCGGAAAGTGCGAGTCTGCAAAACTATGCCGAACTCAACGGCAAACTACCGGAGTTGCGCCTCGACCTGCACGTCTATGCGGCCAAGCCAGCCGAACGCTATGCTTTTATCAACATGCACAAGGTACGCGAAGGTGAGCTCACGCCTGAGGGCGTGCGGGTCATGCAGATCACCAGCGAGGGCGTGGTGCTTGACTATCGCGGCACCGAATTCCTGCTCGGCCACCAATAGTCCGAAAAATCTAGGCGCGCAGCAGGCTACCGAGGTCAAACGCTTCATCGGCAATTTGCGCTGCGGTGGGCGTGAGCCCCCGATCGAGCAGTTTGCGCGCATTCATATGATCAGCGATGCGGCTCAATGAATCGACGGCGATCAGCTTGCCGGCACGCAGGTAATACGCCGAGAATGCCGGCTGCCCAGGATTGCCACGGGTCACAATTTCATCGTATCCCTGGCTCAAGCCCACCATCTGCAGTTTCAGATCGTACTGATCGGACCAGAACCAGGGTGCGGCGGTGAATGGCCGTTGCCGACCCAGCAGCGCGGCGGCCGCCGACTTGCCCTGCTCGACTGCGTTCTGCACCGATTCGAGCCGCAATAACGAGCCGTCCGCACGCCGCCTGGCCGTGCAATCGCCCGCCGCGACAATTAACGGATCGCTGGTGCGCGCACATTCATCAACAATGATGCCACGTTCGCATTCGAGACCCGCGGCGCTGGCCAATGAGTCGTCGGGGTTGACACCGACGCCAATTACCACACACCCGGCCGGATAGAGTTGCCCATCGGCAGTACGCACCGCACTCACTGCGCCCAGCCGGCCTTCGAGCGCAGCAATTCTGACATCAAACAGCAAGCGCACGCCGTGCGCGACGTGTACCCGTGCTGCAGCGTCAGAAACTATCGGCGCCACCACCCGCGACATCAGGCGGCCCAGGCCCTCGAGCACTGTTACCTCGATGCCGCGCTTGCGAGCGGTGGCGGCAATCTCGAGGCCGATAAACCCGCCACCTATCACGACCAGCGGCGCAGCAGTGCTGAGGCAATGATCGAGCGCTGCGCCGATGTTAAGGGCATCATCAATGGTTCGCAGGCCAAACACGCCAGCTAACTGTGCGCCAGGCAGCGGCAGGGTCTTGAGCCGGGCACCGGTAGTAAGTGCCAGTCCGCCGTAGGAAATGCGGCGGCCGTCCACCAGCACCACTTCGCGCGACTGGCGATCAATGGCAGTAACCTGGGTGTGTAGCTGCAGGTCAATCTGCCGACGCTGCAGCGCCTCAGGCCCGCGGATCGCTAGCGCGGCGAGTTCCGGTCGATCAAGCAGGAATCTTTTTGATAGCGGCGGGCGATTGTAGGGCGCATGCGCCTCGGCGCCGATCAGCGTAACGGGGCCCGCATATTTTTCCTGCCGTAGCGACTCGGCGATCTGCACGCCGGCCTGGCCGGCGCCGACAATAACGAATGGCCCTGACATACCTGCAGCTTAAACCTGACGCTCGGGAAACTCGACCACCAGGCCGTCGAGTTCAGCGGTTACCCTTATCTGGCAGGCCAGGCGGCTGCCAGCACGCCGCTCGGCCGCCACGTTGAGAAGCATCTGCGTTTCGCTCTCACCGGGTGGCGGCAGGCGCGCCAGCCAGTCAGCGGCGACATAACAATGACAGGTGGCACAGGAGCAGGCGCCGCCGCATTCGGCATCAATGCCTTGCACACCCTGCGCCCTGGCACCTTGCATCAGGCTCCAGCCGTCACTGATCTGCACCTTAACTCGCTGACCATCCGGCTCTATACAGTTGACTTGCACCGCGGCTGGCATCTTTTACTCTGCTCGTGCAGCAAGCCCGGGCTGTCGGCCGCTTTGGTTCATTATACAAGCAGGTGAGCTGTGTCACAGTACGGCCGGCTGACGCCCTGCACAGATCACAGATTGGCCGGCCCACGATGCTCTCCGGAGGACGGAAATTGTAAAGTCGCGGGCGATATACCCAATCTGCCGGCGGCACACGCGTGTGACTTTCGAACCGACGATGATGGCTGGTAGCGCAGCGCTCAGGAGCTGTGCGTGACACCACGCATTGTGATCACCGGGCGCGATGCGCAGCAACGCCAGTGGCTGCGTCACCATCTGCAGACACTGTGGCTTGACGCCAATCCGCCCAGCATTGACCTGGAGCAATTGACGCAGCAGCTGCAGGAGACCACCGACAGCCCCTACGATGTCATCGTGTTGTGCGCCGACTTCGAGGTGGCGTCAATGCAGCACTGCGAAAGCCTGGCATTGCTCAAAAAGTTACGCCGCATGGCGAACCTGCCGGCGCTGATTGTGGTCGCCAACGTCGGCAACGAACTCACGGCCGTGCGTGCCATGCGCCTCGGTGTCGCCGCCTATTTGCCGCGCCAACTGCTGGACGCCCAACGGCTTGGCGGCACGCTACGCAAAGTACTGCACGCCAGTCGGCGCCGACGCCAGCGCGCGGCCCGGCGGCGGCCTGGTGCTGCCTCCTCCCGTGCACCAACAATCCCCGGCTACACACTGCTGCGCGAACTGGGCAGCTCGACGCGCGCCAGTGTCTGGCTGGCGCGCAGCGCTGCGCTCGAGCGCCCGGTGGCACTCAAGGTCAGCGCCCCGGAGCACGCCAGCGCCATTGCCGGACCGCAATTTGCCCGCGAATACGCGGCCATTGCCGCCATACGCAGTCCCGCTGTTGTCGACATCTACGACTATGGTGTGCATGACGGCCGGGAATTCATTGCCATGGAATATTTTCCCTGTGGCGATCTGAAGCAGCGGCTGCTGCACCCGCTCAGCACGGAACAGGCGCTCAACTACGCACGCCGCATTGGTGCTGCGCTGTGCGTGACACACGCCGCCGGTATCGTACATCGTGACATGAAACCACCCAATGTCATGCTGCGTGCCGACGGTTCCGTGGTGCTCATCGATTTTGGTCTCGCCAAACGGCTTGATGCCGATACCCACAGCACGGCTATCGGTGTGCTGCGCGGCTCACCGTATTACATGAGTCCCGAACAGGTGCAGGGACAGACTCTGGATGCGCGCAGCGATATCTACAGCCTGGGCGTCGTGTTCTACGAAATGTTGACGGGACACAAGCCTTTTCATGGTCTCACGGCCATGGAGCTCATGCAGCAACATGTATCCGGCGAGCGACCGGCCTTGCCAGCGGAGCTCGGCCACTATGAGTCAGTGTTGGCGCGCCTGATGGCGCGTGAGCGCGAGCAGCGCTACGCCGACGCTGCGCAGGCACTCACCGCGCTGGACACACTGGCCAGCCAGTCCACCAGGGATATCGAGGCCGCGCATGCTGCCTGAGCTTAACGAGCAGCGCAGCGCGGACGATGAGGCGGCGCAACTGCGTTGCGATATCGAGCGGCTGCGCGCCGAACGTGCGCTACTTTCCGATTTACTGGCGGCGCCAGGCCCGGCATTGACGCGCTTCATGTTTGCGGCGGCGCGCAGTTCCGCTCGGCTGCGCAAGTTACTGTCCCGACGCGCACGCGAGCCGGCTGAGTATCTGCGCAAAGTGGCGCAGCTGCGACGCTTGCATGCCCGACTCGCGCTCCTTGCACACAGTGTACCCTTGCCTTCGGTGGCGCTGCTGTTCGAACAGACTGACAGTGCTCTGGCAGCGGCCGGCGTCGGCACCCTGGGGGATGAACTGCTGCCCGCGCTGGTCCTGATTGAGGAAAGCGCGCTCACGGTGTCGATGATTGCTGAGCGAACCGGTCTCAGCCTGACGCCACGACGGCGTTACCGCACCAGCTCCGCGCGCGCGCGCGCGCGCGCCGAGGTGAGCGGCGCTGGCGAACGCGGCAGCGCCGAGGCGTCACCGCCATCGCCGCGCCTGGCGCAGGCTTTGCAACAGCTGGGCGAAAAGCTGGCCGCCGAGCAGGGCAAGCGTATTGAACTCTCGCTCGTGGGACTGGAGCAGGTGCCAGAAGAACTGTTCAGTTCACTTTACGACATGCTGGCGCAGCTGCTGCGCAATGCCATCGAACACGGCGTTGAGACGCCGGCGCAGCGCACCGCCGCCGGTAAGAAACCCTGTAGCGCCTTGCTGGCGCAATTTTCGATCCGTGCGGGGCAAGCTGAACTGATCTTTCAGGATGATGGTCAGGGGCTACAGGCGTCGCAGATACTGCAGGCAGGTATCGAGCGCGGCCTGATCGATCGGGGGACGCCGCTGGCCGGCGATCCGCGCCAGGCCTCATCATTGATCTTTTTCCCAGGGGTCAGCACGGCAGCCGACAGCAACGGGCGCGGACTGGGCATGGGCATTGTCCGTGATCGTGTCAAGCGCATGGGTGGGCGCATCCAGGTGGCCACCAGGCGAGCGCAATTTACCCGTATTCGCATCCGTATTCCGCTGGCTGAGGCACCGGCGCTACGCACCGGCGTCGGTCGCGCTTGACACCCCGTTGAGCTGCAGGTGCAATGCGCCCAGGAGGGCCCTATGCACCTGGTCGACACCACCGTTTTTTTCTCGCCGACCAGCGGCGGCGTGCGCCGCTATCTGACGGCCAAGCACGACTGGCTGCGCGCCCACACGCCACACCGCCACACCCTGCTGGTTCCCGGCGTCGTCGATGAGTTGCTGCCCGGCGGGCTCAGCACAATTGCGGGTTGGCAGGTGCCTGGCACTTTCAACTATCGCCTGCCGCTGGCGCCACGCCGCTGGCTGCGCATGCTCGATGC
Source organism: Gammaproteobacteria bacterium (assembly GCA_031441585.1). GTDB lineage: Bacteria > Pseudomonadota > Gammaproteobacteria > Steroidobacterales > Steroidobacteraceae > FEN-1191. The sequence continues at coordinate 22,256 of JANMWZ010000081.1, read as the reverse complement.
CCTGGACCCGGATCTGATCGAGGTGGGTGATGCTTTTCATCCGCTGTGGAGTGCCGCCGCAGTAGCGCGTCGCCGGCGCATTCCGTTAGTGGCTTTTTTTCATTCCAATCTGCCGCGCCTGGTGGCGCGCCGCTACGGCGAACTGACTGGCCGGGCCTTCGGGCGCTATCTGCGTTTTGCCTACCAGCGCTGCGATCTGGTGCTGACGCCCAGTCGCGAGATGTGCGATTACCTCGCTGACCTGGGCATCAGGCACACGGCACTGCAACCTCTGGGTGTCGACGCCGAAGTGTTTTCGCCGTGTCGACGTACGCTCGATTTACGCCGCGAACTGCGCCTGCCGCGAGACTGTCGCCTGCTGGTGTATGCCGGCAGGTTTTCCGGCGAGAAAAATATCCCGGTTCTGCAGGCCGCCATGCAGCAACTCGGCGCGCACTATCAGCTGCTGCTCATTGGCGGCGCCGCACAGTCACAGCTCGCGGCCAATATCACGGTGCTGCCGTATCGGCGCAATGGCGTTGAGCTCGCCACCTGGATTGCCTCCTGCGATGCGCTGGTGCACGCCGGCAGCAGCGAAACTTTTGGCCTGATTGTGCTCGAGGCCATGGCCTGCGGCCGACCGGTGGTGGCGACGCGCGCCGGCGCATTACCCGAACACGTCGATGAAACCGTAGGCATGCTCGCGGCGCCCAACAACGCTGCCGACATGGCCGCTGCTATTGCTGCTCTTTACGAGCGTGACCTCGAGGCCTTGGGAGCCGCGGCGCGTAACCGGGTACTGCAACGCTATACCTGGTCACACGCGCTGCAGATCGAACTGGGCCACTACGCCAGAATAAGCGGCCGCGCCTTCCCGGTGAGCAGCAAGTCCGAGGAACTGGAACTGCCATCAACGCGTTGATAGCACATCAGGATCCCAGCGTGTACAGGGTTAGGGCGCCACTCTGATCACCCACCGCGAGTTGCGAGCCATCGTTTGACCAGCGCAGCAAGGTCACCTCGTCACTCAGCAGATCGGCATCGCAGGGCTCAATGCTTTGCGACGGCCGCCATAACGAGATGCGCCGATCCCTTGCCCCAGACACCAGCAGTGTGCCCTGTGGCTGAAATGCCAGCTGCGTCAGACGCGCGGTATGCGCACTGAGCTGCCGTGGCTCGCTGCCTTCGGGACCGCGGCCGGAGAAATCCCAGATCACAATCTGCTGATCGGCGGCGGTAGCGAGGTGCCGGCTGTTCGCACTCCAGCTCGTTAACGCCACCTTGGTGCCGTAACCCTTCATCTGTGATTGGCTGTCGGTCGCGATATTCCAGAAATGCACAGCGCCATCCTGCATGCCACTGGCGAGCACACGACCGTCCGGACTCCAGCTCGCCGTCAGGCACGCGCCAGTCCAGGGATACTCGCGGGTCTGCACCTGCGGCTCCAGCCGATGCAGGTGTGCGCCGCCATTGCCCACGGCGCTAAGCTCATGGCTCTTCGGGCGCCAGGCGAGCGCGGCAATCACGCCACTGTGCGCTGGCAACTGCGCACGCACGCTGCCGTTGTTGTCGAACACCCGTAACGCCCGTCCGGTGCTGACCGCCAACAGGCGATTGTGACGGGCAAACGCCAACTGCTCGCTCCACTCATCACTGCCATAGATGCATTGCGACTCCCGGGTTTTTGAATCCCAGAGTCGCACCTCACCATCCTGCCCCGAGCTCGCAAATAATCGTCCTGCCGACTGACAGGCCACTGCCAGGACGCCGCCCTGGTGCACGCCCAGCACCTGCAAGCTGGGTGTGGGCGCCGCCAGATCAATCCACAGTAGCTGTCCCTGCCCGCCTGCCACCAGCAGCGCGCGCGCATCTGCCGACCAGGCAGCATCGGCCGGATAATCATTCAACTGCAGGCGCGCGCGCCGTAGCAGTCGCGTTGCGGCGGAACCTGGTACGCGTACCGTCACGCGACGCAGGACTCGAAGCCGGCTTCGAACTCATGTCGATCGAGCTTGCGACCAATGAACACCAGGCGATTAGTGCGCGGCCCACTGGCCCACGGGCGTTCGAGCTGGCCATCGAAAATCATGTGCACGCCATGAAATACATAGCGACGCGCCTCGCCCTTGAAATTAAGTACGCCTTTCATCCGCAAAATATCTGCGCCGCGACTCTGCAACAGATAGGACAGCCAGTCATTGACCTTGTTCGGATCCAGTGGCCGTGCGTCGCTGATGCCGATCGAGGCGATATCCGAGTCGTGATGGTGAGAGCCGAATTCCCGCTCGGCCACCGGCGCCTCGCCCTGCAGGCGCCAGCCAAATTCCAGCGGCGCGTGTTCGGTATACACCAGCCAATTCCCTGCGGCAGGCAGCAACAAACCAAAGTGATCATGAGCGCTGAGGCTCAGGCGCTGGTGACGACCGGGCAGCAGATTCGCGCCGGGCGCCAGGGTCTCGGCCGTTTGCCCGAATAGTACGGTCGCGGCCTCCAGGGTAGCCGCGATGCCCTCCACCGCAGCAGTGCCGGCGCTGGCGGGCGATGCCAGCACCACGACACCTACTGCACTCAACCCACCGGGCGCTGTGGCGTGATCGTGGTTGTGATCGTGCCCGTGATCGGCACGCTCGGTGCCAACGTGCACGTCATGGTGCCCGGCGGCACGCTGGTAAACACCCACCCATTCAAACGGGCGCTGCGGCTCAAGAAAATCACCATCCGTCGCCAGCGCGCGATTGAGATCGAAAGCGCCAAGATCCAGCACCTGTGCCAGCGGCAACTCGGCCCGCAGGGTGCGGATGATGCGCGCCGTGGCATTGATGGCGCGCAGTGAACGCTCGACGCGCGTCAGTTCGGCAGCGCTGACCAGATCGGTCTTATTCAGCAGCAGTACATCCGCAAACCCCACCTGCTCGGCGGCAATCGCCTCCCTGGCCAGTTGCTGGGTAATATGTGCTGCATCCACCAGCGCCACGATAGCGTCGAGCTGATAGTCTTCGCGCAGGTCTTCATCGGCAAAGAACGTTTGTGCCACGGGCCCGGGATCGGCAAGGCCGGTGGTTTCAATGAGAATGTAGTCGAAGCGATCGCGCCGCTTGCGCAGCGCCTTGAGCACCCTGATCAGATCGCCGCGCACCGTACAGCAGATACAGCCATTGGCGGTTTCGAAGATTTCCTCCTGCGCGCCGATAACCAGCTCGTGATCGACCGCGACCTCGCCGAATTCATTTTCGATGACGGCGATGCGCTTGCCGTGTTGCTCGGAAAGGATGCGATTGAGCAGCGTGGTCTTGCCAGAGCCCAGAAACCCGGTCAGCACTGTTACCGGTATTTTCCCGCTCATTTGCGCACCCTTATCATTGCCACCAGGCGGGCCACGCCCGGCAAACGCAGCAGATTCAACAGCAGGTACCAGCCGCCGCGGGCGCGCCTGGAAGCCGTGGGCAATGTCAACGCACCCATGAACGCGCTGCTCACGTCGCGATGAATGTGCACCCGTTGCAGCCTCAGCGCGGGCGATGGGCCGGCGCCGTGCAGGATCCAGGCTGGCGCAGCTGCAGTTCGCTGTTCCTGCAGTTTGACCGCATCGAGTCGTGCGGGCAGCTGCAACGCCGCCTGGGAAAACAGAATTTCCACCGGCCCGCGGTCGCGCTCAACGCCCGTAATGCGCCACAGCGTTTTGCCAGCGGTACGCTCACAGCGCGCGCCACTGCACAGGTTCAACGAGCGTGCCTCGCTCATGGCACAGCCCCGGCATCGTCCAGATCCCAAAGCGTGATCGGTGCGCCGCGCCGTAACCACATCCCACAACCCAGCGACTGAAAGTGGCGATTCAATTCACGTCGATACCAGCTTGCAGGCCGCAGACCGGCAATGTGATCAGTGCGTGCCTGATCACAGTTATTACGCCAGTCACCACTCGTCAAGGCCCCAAAATACAGGGCTCCGCGACACACACGGGCCAGATTGGTAATTGCCAGGCGCGCCTCGCCGCCATTGAGATATTGCAATACGTCGTAGCAGATCACCAGGTCAAAGTGCTCGCGGCTGCGCAGCGACTGCAGCGTGCCGTGCCGCCAGCCATAACGCTGGCAAAGATAGGCGCTGGTCTCCAGACCCACATATTGCGCCTGCCGTAACCGCCGCAGCAGCGGGTTGCGCAGCAGCCCCACACCGCACCCGGCATCGAGAATGCGCCGTACCGGCAAGCCGGCGTAGTTCAGACACGCGGCAATGAGCTCTGCCCGGTTATGCATCTCCGCACGCGTGGTTACGGCCGTACGCGGGTTGAAGTAGTAACGCTGGTAATAGGCTTTATCGAATGTTTCGGTAACAATGGCCATTGAGAGTCCGCCGCAGGCGGCACCCGTGTAAACTTGGGGTTCGCCATTGTACCGGACGGGCCGCAATTCGGCCTGACACTCCACGAGCGCGGCATGAGCACACCCCTAAAATCTGCACCGACCAGCGCCAGCGCGCGCGCCACGCCACGCCGTGGCGCGCCGCGCCGCGCCGCACCGCCGGCCGTGGGCTTTGTCAGCCTTGGCTGCCCCAAGGCGCTGGTCGATTCCGAACGCATCATTACCGAGCTGAAACTGCGTGGCTATGAGATCGCGCCGGACTACGGCAAGGCCGACCTGGTGGTGGTCAATACCTGCGGCTTTATCGACTCGGCAATTGATGAATCGCTCTCGGCCATCGGCGAGGCGCTCGATCAGAACGGCCGTGTCATTGTCACTGGCTGCCTGGGTGTGAACCCTGAGCGCATACGCGAACGCCATCCGAAGGTACTGGCCATCACTGGGCCGCACGCCACGGAAGCCGTGCTCGCCGCAGTCAACCAGCACCTGCCGCAACCACACGACCCGCATTTCGACCTGCTGCCGCCACAGGGCATCCGCCTGACGCCACGGCACTACGCTTATCTGAAGATCTCGGAGGGTTGCAACAACAAATGCAGTTTCTGCATCATTCCTTCCTTACGCGGTCTGCTCGCCAGCCGCCCGCTCGATGCGGTGCTGCGCGAAGCCGAAACACTGGTGCGCGGGGGCGTGCGCGAATTGCTGGTGATCTCGCAGGATACCAGCGCCTACGGTAGCGATCTCAAGTACGCGCCCGTGTCGTGGCGCGGTGAGCAGCGCGCCACGCGCTTCATAGAACTTGCGCGTTCACTCGGCGAACTCGGTGTCTGGGTGCGCATGCACTACGTCTATCCTTACCCGCATGTCGACGCGGTGATTCCACTGATGAGTGCCGGGCGCATACTGCCCTACCTTGATATCCCCTTTCAGCACGCAAGCCCGACAGTGCTCAAGCGCATGCGCCGCCCGGCCCACGCCGAGAACACCCTGGCGCGCATTCAACAATGGCGTCGCGAGTGCCCGCAACTCACGTTGCGCAGTACCTTTATTGTGGGCTTTCCCGGCGAGAGTGAAGCCGATTTTGAGCTGTTACTCAACTGGCTTGATGAGGCGCAGCTCGATCGCGTCGGTTGCTTCAAATATTCTCACGTCGCCGGTGCGCGCGCCAATGAGCTCGATGGCGCCGTGCCCGATGAAGTCATGGCGCAACGCTATGCGCGCTTCATGGAACGCGCAGCCGGCATCAGCAGCGCGCGCCTGAGCCGGCGTGTTGGCCAGCGCTGCCAGGTGCTGGTCGATCGGGTGCAGGGCGGTGAAGCCGTGGCGCGCAGCGCGGGCGATGCACCCGAGATTGATGGCGTCGTGCGCCTGCCCGCCAGTGCCGCCACGCGCCCTGGTGAATTTGTCAACGTCGAGATCATCGCGGCGGACACCTACGACTTGCGGGCCCGCCTGGTAAACTAAGCCGGGTTGGCTGCGACCGTGGCTTCCACCAAGCGCGCTTCCAGCCACTTGCGAATGCGCTGCGCGTCGGCGGTGCGCGTGTACTTGCCGAAGGAATCGAGCAACACCATCACCACCGCGCGACCCTTGATCACAGTCTTGAGCACCAGGCAACGGCCCGCTTCGGTGATGTAACCGGTCTTCTGGACGATGATATTCCAGGCCGGGCTTTTGACCAGCAGATCGGTATTGCGGTATTCGAGCAGCCGTCGACCAATGCGCACCGAGTGGCCACGATCGGTCGAATACTGACGAATCACCGGGTGCCCCGCCGCCGCATTGACCAGATGCACCAGATCCGCAGGGCTCGCCACATTCTGACTCGAGAGACCACTCGGATCGACAAAATGCGCACTACTCATACCCAGCAGCGCGGCTTTGCTGTTCATTGCCTGGACGAAGGCCGGCACGCCGCCCGGGTAATTTCTCCCCAGGGCATGGGCGGCGCGATTCTCCGAAGACATCAAGGCCAGATGCAGCAGATCGGCACGGCTCAACTGTGCGCCGATGGCAAGTCGCGAAAGCGCGCCACGGCCGTGTTCGCGATCAGCGTCAGTGACTGTCAGTGTCTCATCAAGCGACTGTGCGCTGTCCAGCACCACCAGTGCCGTCATGAGCTTGGTGATCGAAGCGATGGGCGTCGGGACCTCAGCGTGGCGCGAGAACAGCACCGCTGAACTGGTCTCGTCAAATACCAGAAAAGCGCTGGAGCGCAGCTGCGGCTGAACCTGCAGATCGCCGGTCGAGTGCGCCAACGCCGGCACCACTGCAATCATCAGTGCCATACCCAGAATAACTTTCGTTCTGCTCATCGGTGATTGCTGTCACTCGAAAATTGGACCGCGCGCAGTGTAACAAGAATTCGGCGCTCAGGCCCTGGGTTGCTCGTTGATGAACGGGCCCTTTTGGTCGGCCGGCACTGGCCGGCGCCGACTCTTGCGCCACAGATCGTAGATCGTAAGCGCGCCAGTCAGCGTGGCCAGGGTCGCGAAATAGGCGGGTGGCCCGAAGGCGGCGATCAGGCTGCCCGCTAGGATCGGCCCAAGCGCTGCGGCGGCGCCGTTGAGCAGCAATAATGCACCACTCGCGGCAACCATCTGCGCCGGCTCAAGATGATCATTGACGTGTGAGACTGCCAGGGAATAGAGCGTCAGGGCGAACCCGCTATACAACGCCGTGAGCGTCAGGAACAGCGCCTGTGGCATCGCTTTGAACACGACGATACTGCCGGCAACGACGGTAGCGAGCGCACAAACGGCGGCGATGACGGTACGGCGATCCAGGCGATCCGACAGCCGGCCGACCGGGTATTGCGATATCACGGCGGCCAGAATGCTCACCGCCATGAAAGTGGCCACGCCGCTCGTTCCCAGGCCGCTGAGCCGCGCGTAGACCGGACCCATCGAGAAAATGATGGCGGATATCAGGCCTGCCACGGTGATCGCGACGACACCGAGCGGCGAATTGTGATACAGCTCGCGAAAGCGCACGGTTCGTGGCGCCGACACTTCCGGCAGCTGCTGTGCGGATGCGACGATCGGCACCATTGCCAGGGAGATCAGCACCGAAACCAGCATGAATGGAGTCGGTGTGCTCGGACTCGACAGTATCAACAGGAACTGCGCTGCGCCGAGACCGATGTACAGCACCAGCATATACACCGCGAGCAGACTGCCGCGATTCGATCGGGTGGCGCGAGCGTTGAGCCAGCTCTCCGCGACCACGTAGATGCCCGCAAAACACAATCCTGAGGCCAGGCGCATGGCGCCCCAGACCCATGGATTTACAAAACATCCCTGAATCAGAATAGCCGCCGAAGCCACGGCTGCGAGAGTCGCAAATACCCGGATATGTCCAACTTCCCGCAGCAGATGCGATGCGGTGACGGTGCCGAAGAGAAACCCCACGTAATAGCACGACATGACGATGCCGATGACCGTCGTCGGGAATCCTTCGAGCGTGGCACGCAGGCTGAGCAGCGTGCTCTGCAGGCCAGCGCCCAGCATCAGGATGCCCATGCCGAGCAACAGCGGCCAGCTGGCAGTGATGGACTTCAGGGGCATGGCCGGCAGCGCCCTAGACTAGAACCGCAGAGTTCAACCGCCACAGAGAGTACGTCAGCGCCGAGGCGAAACTCACCCAGGCAAGATAGGGCACCAACATGAGTGCGGCGAACCGATGCAGACGCCAGAAAGCGCCGATTGTGGCGGCAATCAACAGCCACAGCAGAATGATCTCGACCAGTGAAAGCGCGCCCAGGTGCCACACGAAGAACAGCCAGGTCCACAGCGCGTTGGCGACCAGCTGGGCGCCGTACAGGCAGAGCGCTGTAGTCGCGCCACTGAATCCATGCTTGCGCCACACCAGCCATGCCGCCACGCCGCCACGCCGATCAGCACGTAGAGCACTGACCAGACCGGACCAAACAGCCATGCCGGTGGCGCCCACGCTGGTTGCGACAGCCGGGCGTAGAAGGCGCCGGCGCTTGCCGAGGCAAGGGCCCCAAGGCCACCGGCGACAAAGCTGGCGGCGAGCCAGGCTGCGAGACCGAGCGCTTGCTTCTGCAACGATTGCTGCGTCATATGGGGCCGTTCCGTACCGCGCGAATGAATGACTGCACTGCTTCCTCATGTCTCGCCGGGATGTAGCCGTCACTGCAGTTTACATGCGCTACGGCGCCAAAACGCATGCCCAGGTAACTAAAGGTCTCCTGAAATGCATTGATAAAGGATGGCGGCACTTCATCGACAATCGACGTGCACACCACGTGGGCATATTTACCCCTCAGGGCACGCCCCTGCGCGAGCAGCTCGGGCAAATCCAGGAAGTCCGATATCCGGTCCACGAAGGTCTTCAGCGGTGCGCTCACGGCATACCAGTAAACGGGCGATGCAAAGGTGATCTGCTCAAATCCGAGGATGCGTTCCATCACGCCTTCAAAGTCGTCGCCTCTGTTGCGGTGCTGGTAGTCATAAGCGGAGATGACCTTTTCGCCCAGATCGATCACTTCGATCTCAAGCGCCTGCGCAATCTGGTCCATCAATTGCCCCGTATTGCCGTGGCGACGCGAGCTGGCGAACAGCGCGATGGTACTCAGCACCTGGAGATCCGGCCGGTGGGCTGGCTACTCATCATGCGCTCCCCGGCCAGCAGGAAATTGTGCTTCCCAGTTGCGGCCATCGATAGCAGTAACCGACACGCCCGCAATCGTATCGGAGTCTATGCAGTTGACGTTGACGCTGAAACCATCGGGATGCGAACGCGGCACATAAAAAGATTTGACGCCACAGACCGAACAGAACAGATGCTTCGCCGTTGCGGTGTTGAATGTGTAGGTAGTGAGCGCGTCCTGGCCCGACAAGAGTTTGAAGTGCTCAGCGGTGACGATCAGGTGTCTGAAACCGGTCATGCTGCAGATGGAGCAGTTGCACTCAAGTATCTTCAGGGTCGCTGGAGCCATGACCTCGAAGCGAACCCGGCCGCAGTGGCAGCCACCAGAGTGCGTGATCATGGAAATCCTCCTGCGTTCATCGCCCGGCATCAGCCGCGGCGCCCAGCACATAGATAGACCAGGGCGGTATCGTCAATTCAGTTTCCCAGGCAAATGCTTCGCCCGGCTTGCCCAATGGCCGGTACGTCTTGTGCACCTGTAAGCCGGCGCGCTGGTACACATCGAGGTAGTCATCATGGGTCCAGAGGATATCCTCTATGGGACGCCGATCCTCGACGTCGAGCATGACGATGCGGGCCTTGTCACCACTGCGCGCGCTCTGGTTCCCGGAAAATTCGCGCGTCGAGAACGATACCCACTCGTTGACGTAGAGATCGGCGCTCGATACCAGATTCACGAGGCACCCATCGCTGTTCAGCAGTCGCCGCAGAGAAACCAGCAGGGCGACCTTCTGCTCCCTGGTGGGAACATAGTCGAAGGGGAAGGCCGATAGAATGAGGTCGTAGCGGTTCGCCGCCAACGCGCCCAGATCGCCACCCGGCAGGAGCTGATATTCACCTGCGGGGTCGCGTTCACGCGCCAGCCTGAGCATCTGCGCGGAAATGTCCACCCCGACGACGTCGAAGCCGATCTTGCGCAGGAGGCGCGTCGAACGCCCGGCCCCGCAGCCGAAGTCGAGGGCCCGCACGCCGCGCACGTGCTCGCCGACGATTGCCGGCAGATCACGGAATGCCAGGTAGTACGTGCCGTGCAACTCAAGTTCGGCATAGGCTTCGGCACGGGTCTTGTCGTCGTAGGCGTTGGCAATGGCGTTGGGCACCTAAGGACTCCGCTGTTCAATCTGGCGCATTGTCAGTCAGCGGAGCTGGCGAGTTCCAGTTCCATGAATACCAGCCAGTTACGCAGCTGCGCTGACAACTTATAATAGGGTTCGATGCGGCGAAATCCCAGGCCCGCGTACAGCGACTGGGCCTCGACCTGCCGAACGCTGGTGTCCAGGCGCATGGTGCTGTAACCCATCAGCCCGGCCCGGGCGATGATGGCTTGTGCCAGCGCACGCCCGATACCGTGCCCCTGAAAGCGGCTGTGGACAAACATACGCTTCATTTCGCAGCTGCTCGAATCGATCCTGCGCAGCGCCACGCAGCCGGCTGCGACTCCATCCAGCGTGGCCAGCAACAGCTGGCCATGCGGTGGTCCATATTTGCCCGGTAGCGAGACCAGCTCGGCCTCGAATTCGGCAGCATCGAAGTACTGATCGACGAGCTGAATATCCGCGATATTCCGCTGCCGCTGCCATCCAGAAAAAGTCCGCATCAGATCCCGGACCTGATCCAGTTCGGCAGCAGTTATCGGAACCCCGATGCTAGCTGCCATTGCTTGCCAGACCGGCCAGCGCCTGGTCCAGGCATTCAATCAGCACGTCGGCATCTTCGATGCCGAACGGCAGCGGCGGGCGGATCTTCAGGACATTGTGATACGGTCCGTCCGTGCCTAGAAGCACGCCCGCTTCGCGCATGCGATTGACGACTTCGGCAGCCTCGCGGGCCGCCGGTTCCAGCGTTGCACGGTTACTGACCAGCTCGACTCCAAGAAACAGGCCTGAACCCCGCACGTCGCCGATCAACTCGTAGCGCGTGGCAAGAACGCGCAGCCTGGTCAGCAGATGCGCGCCGACCTTCAAGGCATGGGCCTGCAGGTCATCCCTGTTGAGGATCTCCAGCACCGCTACTCCCACCGCGCATGAGACCGTGCTGCCGCCAAAGGTGCTGAAGAATTCCATGCCGTTGTTGAAGGACGCGGCAATTTCCGCCGTGGTGACCACCGCGCCCAGTGGATAGCCGTTGCCGATGGGCTTGCCGAACACGACGATGTCGGGGACGACTCGCTGCTGCTCAAAACCGTAGAAATGACTCCCGAGGCGGCCATATGCAGTCTGTACTTCATCGGCGATGCAAACGCCGCCGGCCGCGCGAACCTGCGCATATACCGCCGCCAGATAGCCGTCCGGAAACAGCAGCTGGCCGCCAACGCTCGGACAACTCTCAGCGATATACCCACACAGTGGCCTCCGGTCGGCCGCCAGCTGCGCGATGTGATCGCCCAGCGCCTGCGCGTACTTCTCCCCTGCCTGTGAATCGGTAGCTTTGTATTGACCCCGATAGACGTCAGCCAACGGCGCCACATGCACCCAGGGCGAGCGTCCCTGCCCGCCGGGTCCGTTGAATTTATAAGGGCTGATATCAATGAGCGTGGTCGTATTGCCGTGATAGGCCGCGTCCAGCACGATGAGATCAGTCGCCCGCGTGTGGGCGCGCGCCAGGCGCAGTGCCAGTTCATTGGCCTCACTGCCAGAATTCACGAAGTAACAGACCCGCAACGGCTCCGGCAAGGTCGCGCTGAGCGCCGCAGCGAACCGCTCCAGGTTCTCGTGCAGATAGCGGGTGTTGGTGTTGAGCAACGCCAGCTGCCCACTTGCAGCGCGCACCACCTCCGGATGGCAATGACCGACGTGTGGCACATTGTTGTAGGCGTCGAGGTAACGGCGACCGGCGGCGTCAAACAGATACTGCATCGTGCCGCGCACCAGGTGCAGCGGCTGACGGTAACCAATGCTCAGACTGGGGCCGATGAGCCGACGGCGTGCCGCGAGCAGTGCTTCGGTGGTCTCAGTAATACGATTCATGTTATTCCACAGGCTCGGCGCATGGCAGTCCGTGCCGTCGCACCCGGTATGACGGACAACTGCTGCAACAGTGCGCTGGCTGGCCCGGCCGATATGAGCTGATAGGCGTCGCCACTCTTGGCGCGTGCATTATAAGCGGCGTAGCACAGGCTCATGCACAGGCGGCCGGTGGTAAGTGGATAGAGCGCATCGATCTCGGCAGCTGTCAACGGCAGCCGCCGGTGATACGCGGCGACTACGGGCACGGCGGCCGCCAGCGGATCGGGCTTGTCGAGTATGGCGTAGGTCAAAGCAATGGCAAGGTCGCACACCGTGGCCGAATGCACCATGTCGCCGAAGTCGAGGAAGCCGGCCACGCGCCCGTCTCTCACCAGCACGTTGTAATCGTTGGCGTCGCCGTGAATGACGCTGTGGCGCAGGCCTTGCCAGTCAATGGCCTGCCAGGCATCCATGAACTGTCGCACCTTCGTTTGCTGCTCGCTCGCCAGCAGTGGCAGGTGTTTGAGTGCGAGGTCGGCGTGTTTCACATCCCAATGCAGCTCGCGATGCATGGCCGGATGGGAAAAATCCTGCAAAGCGACATCGAGTTCGGCCATCGCCGTGCCGAGAGATGCGAGCAGTGCCTCGGTGTGTGGTTGAGCATGCGCGAACACTTCGCCGTGGATCCAGGTCATCAGGCGCATCAGGTAGGCCTGGCCGCGCGCGTCCTTCACGGTGACGCATTCTTCTCCTGAGCGCGCTGCTACCAGGCGCGGCAGGGCCAGGTTTGGTGCATGCTGCGCCGCATGCTTCAGCACCGCGGCCTGTAGCTGCAGTATCGAAAGATCTTCATCTGACTTGGCGATTTTCAGCACGAATTTTTCGCCAGCTGCGCTCGTCAGTTCGAAATTCTGATCGCGTTCGCTGGGCAGAGACGCGACAACGGCACTAATACCAAAAAACTCACGGCTGAGACGTTCGCCATCTGCGACTGTGAATCGTGGGGTGGTGTCGATGGTCAATTTTTAGCTACTTGCCCTTGACCCTGGCGATCCAGGCCAGGATGCGCGATTCCAGCACGTCGAGCGGCAGCGCACCGGCGTTCAGTATTTCGTCGTGGAAAACCCGGATGTCAAACCTCGCGCCAAGTTCAGTCTGGGCGCGCTGGCGCAGCTCGAGAATCTTCAACTGGCCCAGCTTGTAGCCCAGAGCCTGAGCGGGCCAGACAATATAGCGGTCCATTTCCGCCTCGGATGCCGGCGACAGATGCAGGTTCCAGTAGTCAATCATCTGCTGGCGCGACCAGTGTTTGGCGTGGACGCCGGTGTCGACCACGAGGCGCAGGGCGCGATAGAGCTCACTGCGCAGGCGCCCGAGATCGCTCGCCGGTTGCTGGTAGAAGCCCACCTCCTTTCCAAGCCGCTCGGAATAGAGTGCCCAGCCTTCGACGTAGGCGTTGAAGTCTTCCGCTATGGCGCGGTGGAAGGGGTGGAGCCCGGGCAATTCCTGGGCGATCGATATCTGCAGGTGATGACCCGGCACACCTTCGTGATATGCGGTCGCCTCATCATCGAGCATGTCATGGGTGGCGAAATCATAGGTGACAACCCAGACCTGGCCGACCCGCGATCCGTCGGGCGTACCTGGAATGTACTGAGTAGAGCTCTCCTTCTCCATGTAACCCGGGACGCTGGTCACGATGAGTTTGCTCTTCGGCAGGAGCCCGAAGAGCTCCGGCAGCTTCGGCTCCATCTGGTCGATAAAGTGCGTGAATCGGTCGAGAATCTGCTGGCGCGAGGTGCCGTGCAGCTTTGGATCTGCGAAAACAGCTTTCTCGAAGCTCTTTCGATCGGCGTACCCCGCAGACCTGGCGAGCGCGGAAATCTGCTTCTCCAGATCCGCAACCTGCGCGAGACCGATGTCGTGAATCTGCGCGCCACTGAGATCAGTTGTGGTCTGCGTGTGGATCGCGAAGCGGTAGCGGGCATCACCGTCCGGCAGTGACCAGACCCCGAACTCCGTGCGACCCCTGGGTGCGTACTCCGTGGCTATGAACGTCTTCAGCCTGGCGTAGGCTGGGCGGATCTGCTCATCGACGGCGGCGACGATGGCGTCGCGGAGTTGCCGGCGATCGGCAGCCGGAAACGACGCCGGCATGCGGGTCACTGGTTCGGCGAAGGGACTGGTAGCTCCCGCTGCTTTCGCCAGGGTCGCGCATTGGATGACAGTCTTCTCGAGCAGGAAGCGTGGCGGAACCAACCCGTCCTTCATACCTGCTCTCGCGCGTTCGATCACCTGATCGATCACCGCCGGAATAGCGTTAAGACGCGCAAGGTACTCACGGTAGTGTGCGACACTGTCAAACGGGGCGGTGGTGGCAATCTGCGGGAGCAGCAGATGTACGCCGCTCATCTGCTCGATCGGCATCTCGTAGTTCTTGAGTCGAATGGACTCGAGCCGGTCGCTCAGCGTTCGCACCAGGAGTTGCTGATCGAGGCGGTCCGACTCCGCAAGACCCGCGGTGTCGATGGCCCGCGCACGTTCCAGCAGACCGGCAGCCTGCGTACGTACCACCTCAACGTGCGCCAGCGAATAGTTGGCCAGCCTGGCGTTGTATTGGTACTCACCGAGCGCCGTCGCAGCTTCGGGATTTTCGCGCAGGTAAAACTCCCAGTAATCGTCGGCGATCGCCCGCAGGCTCTGGTGCCGCGCCTGCTTGTCGGGCGGGGGCGGCGGTGATGGCGGCGCGCAGGACACGCTTGCCAGCAGCATGAACGCGCCACACAACACAGGAACTACGATTCTGCGCATAAGATACTCCGGACTCAGGCCATGACCGTGACACGCAGGAACGTGGCGAAACAGAGCTGTTTTTCTGGTATGCCTGCGCCACCGAATCTTTCACTGACGTTGCTCTCGATTCCCCAGGTCATCGGACTGACAAAGCCTTCCGGCGGCGGCGGTGAGTATGCCGAGCTGATCGTCAGGATCGGCGCGAACATGGCTCCGAATATGCTGACGACCAGGTCGAAACTGTCATCCTGCAGGTCCTGCAGATTGCTCGCGTCGCCTTCCTGAAACCTGCAGTTCTTCAGGCCAAGTGCTGCCACGCGCCTGTTCCCGGCATCGACAAGGTTGCTCGCGATATCGACACCGAGCACTTCCGCCCCGAGCTTTGCCGCCGGCAGCGCCGTCGTTCCATCGCCGCAGCCCAGATCCAGGGTCCTGAGCCCAGGCGTAATGCCGAGGCCGGCGACCAGCGCTGCGCCGCTCTCCCTCATGGTCTCGGCGATCCGAGTGAAGTCGCCCTTTTCCCAAAGTGCCTTGTTTGGATTCATATACGGCGCGCCTCCTTTTGAGTTGACCAATTCTACTGTGCCATCGATTGTTCATGTTAAGGCACGTTGTCAGAAGTGCGCTGTATGAGTCGGGGGGGCTCTGTAATGGTGGCATGGGCCGGGTATCTGGTGCGCCGCCTTCACTTTGGCGCGGCCTGATGGTCAGGCCTCGGCCACTACGGCTATGGATACCCTCAAGCCAGGGATGCGTACCGGCAGTTTCGCAGCCTGACGTGCCGGCGGGTCGACTGGAAACCACTTCAACCACTCTTCGTTCATTCCCGGAAAGTCAGATTCCTCGAGCAGGATGACCGTAGCGCTGACCACCTTTTCAAGTGAACTGCCCGCTGCCGCGAGGATGGCAGAAATATTGCTAAGGCACTGATGGGTCTGTTCCTGGATCGTTTCGCCCTTGACCGCCCCGGTGCCAAGTTCAAACGGACCAGTGCCAGATACGAAAATCAAACCAGCCGCTTTAACAGCCTGGCTGTAGGTTGCTGGCGCCGGCGGCGCATTGCTGGTACGTATGACTTGACGAGACATTGCAGCTCCTTCAGGACAGCATGACCCTTGCGGTGCCAGAAACGCGAACTGAACTACCCGGCACGGTGGAAAGCTCGGCTCGCAGCCGCGATCGCATACCCATATCTTCGCCCTGAATGATATCGATGACACCACCGTGGGGCCACGCGATGTCGCGCAGGTAGCCGGCAAAAGCGGCCGTCGCGGCACCGGTTGCCGGGTCTTCGTATACACCACCCGACGCAAATGGATTACGCGTGTGAAAAAGTTGCGCAGTCTCGGCGTAAGCAAGGAGGATGGTTACCAGTCCCGCATTGTTCATGAGAATTCGACCGGAATTCAGCTCGTACTTCATTGAGGCAAGTGCGGCGCGCGTATTCAGCACCAGTGCCAGGTGATCTTCCCCGCCATGGGCGAGCGCCGGAGGAAGGCCGGGGTCAAGATCATCCTGCGTATAACCGAACAACTCGAGGGCGGCTGACACAAGTTGCGAAGGCGCCGCAGCGCTGCGAGTGGGCCGCGACTGCAGCGCGGCGGCGATGAGCTTGCCATTGCGACGGCCTTCGACCGTGATTGCAGCGCGGTTGAGCGTCAGGGGGAATACGCCATCACCATCCCTGAGAGCAAGCGCCGCACCCAGCGCAATGGTTGCATGACCACAGAATGGTACTTCCGATTCAGGGGAGAAATAACGGACACGCCAGCCATTGCCGGCGGGAGCGGCAAAGGCGGTCTCCGAAAACCCGACCTCGGCGGCAATTCGCTGCATCGCCACGTCACTGAGAAGTTCACCGGCAATCAATACGCCTGCAGGATTTCCTCCCGTATCCCCATCCGAAAATGCGGCGATCTTCAGGACATCCATGATTCTTCCTTCGAAGCTGGCAGCCAGCGCTCCGCTTCACCGCGATAGGTAAGCTTTGAACGTCATGAACAGCGCCACGGCGAGCAGTGCTCCTTCCAGGATCATGACGACTGTCGTGCTCGTACCGGCAGCAGCACGTTGACAGCTACTGGCAGCAAAGATGCGAAACAGGCCGAGCATGAGCAGGAATCACCCTGACAATCGCCAGGCCACCAATGAACATCAGGACACCGGAAAGATAGATGATTGGTGGGATCTGCAGGTCATAGAGATGTGGCTGCACGAGCGGAAACTCCGCCACCAGCATCGCCTACATGGCGGGGCCCAGAATAACCGCAATGCGTTTGGAGTTCAGCAAGCAGGCCTCCGGGCCTCAGCGGCATTTCATTTCAGTTCGACCTCTACAAACGCGAATTCGTCAGTTCCGGCATTGACGATGTTGTGTTCCACTCCCAGCGGACGTGCATACGATTGCCCGAACTGCAACTGTGTCTCGACGTTGCCGGTTGCTGTTTCCGCCAGTAGCGTGCCGGCAGTCAGACAGACCACTACATAGTCGTGCCCATGTCGGTGCCATCCGGTCTCGGCACCGGGCGCGAAACGCCATTCCGTAACGATGACCCGCTCGGTCTCTACGAGCTGCCTGCTGCCTGCTTTAGGGCATTGAATTGCCATGAAATCTCCCGTGCCGGCGTCAAGGTCACTCAGCGCTTCGGATCGTCGCCCCCGACGGTCGTGACGATGAGCCACCGGGTTGCGTCCTTGATGAGTACGTCGGAGTACCGGCCCGTCACGATCTCTCGTTCCTTTCTGGAGTTCTCGCTGGCGATTCGATAGCGGAAATGCACGACTGCGACGTCGCCAGCGAAGATTATGGAAAGCGGAAATAGTTTGCTCTCGGACACACGCAGGCGTCAATCCAGGTTCGATCCCTGGCCGTATCCCTTTGCCAACACGCTTCCTCGAACGCCCAGATCTTCCACCGTTGGAGCGCTGATGGCAAGGTCGGTCGAGAGCAACGCGATATGCGTATAAACCGCCAGTTTGGGCTGCACGCGAGTTAACACCCTGCCCACGTCTTCCGACGTTGTGTGATGCCCGATGATTCGTCGCGCCGACCCGGAAGTACTCAGATTGTCCGCTCATGCCGCCGTAACCTCATGAAGCAAACCATCCGTTCTCAGGGAGAAGCGGATCAGAGCCTCGCTGACCCGTGTATCACCAGAAAGTACGATTTAGCGGTCCCCAAGCGTATATACGCTAGCCGAACGCCAGTTTAATGAGCTCGCCGTGATCTAGGTTGAAGGCCGCGACCTTAACACCGCTCTTTTTGTAGACCACACCCTCGACAATTTCCGTTGCGAAGTTGCTCACCCCTGAACATGGGCTCAATCCGCTGACTTCAGGGAAGTGGAAGCCACCCCGTCAACCAGAGATCTGGAAAACCCGCGGTGTGGTCAGAGTGGCGGTAGGTGAGAAAACCAGCGGTCACATCACGCATGGGTATGTAAAGCTGCCACAAGCGTATCGGCACGCCGCGGCCATAGTCAAAGAGCAGTTCTTCTGAGCCCGCTCCGACGAGGATACTGGGGCCGAACCGTTCGATTTGGAAGCTGACGCATGCATGGTCAGAAAGCAAGGGTCCGGGCGATCTGGAATTGGAAATCAGGAGTGACGGTGCAGAGTCTCTCAGCTTCACTAGCGACGATCGCGCGGCAAGTCGACGAGTCCGGGCTATGGTGCCTTACCACTGAGACGAGGACGGGCAACCGAGTTTGCGACCTGGGGAAATATTCTCTGACGGTGACTCGCGGGACGTACTCCAAGACGGTGTTCATTGACGAATGTCACACCGTCCAAGACCCTTAAGCGATGGGTCAGGTCGTGTACAGCATCATAGATCTGAAACCCCAAGTTGGACGTGATATTGCCTGGACTTCTTGGACCATTCCTGCTCCGAGACCGTGCACTAGCTCGTCGCGACCGTGAGATGCCCAATCCTTAGACAGCGTGCTAAAACTTCCTTTCTTGAGGTGGCCCCGCCTGCGCAGGCATGCGGCACGAATTCAACGGACGCGCTCGCTGCGACCGCGATATCAGGCAGCTTGGAGCGGAACAAAAAAGCAGATCCTAAACGAATTTGTCACCGTCAGCGGCTACCATCCGAAGTACGCCATTTACTTACTCAATGCGCCTTACTCAGCCACTACTGCACGACGTGGGCGCGCGCGCTACGATTTACGATGACGCCGCGACGCAAGCGCTGATCGTACTATGGGAAGCATCTGACCGGGTCTGCGGGAAGCGACTGAAGCCGCTGCTCACGCTTGAGCTTGGTAGTTTAGGGTTCACGCGTGCGCTCGATGCGGTTGTTAGACGTTGCCCCACTATGTTGGGCAGCATAACTATCAACCAGGCTACGAATCATCTTCTGATAGGGCACTTTCGAGCGCGCCGCGTGCGCCTTAAAGAAGGCGACAATTCTCTTGCTCAGGGAAAGCGTTACCTTAACAGCATCTTCCTTCAAGACGAGCTGGTCGGGCGCAGGAAGGAAATCCTTGACGATTTCGAGCCTGCCCAGGGTTTCATTTGTGTATTTTGCGGTGCGCTTCATAAACCTTATTTCTTCCTGTCCAATAGCCGGCGCCGATGATTCGGATCTTGCTTCCTCGATAGGTAAAGCGAACGGTGGGTACGCCTAGCTCCACCCGGCCGAAGCAATAGAAACGCTCTTCAGTTCGACTATGTTTCGGATCTCGGGCGATCACGCGATGAGCGTCAAGGAACGCCAATTGGGCCTCTCCGAACCTAACGCCATGCTTGAGCTGATTCTCGGTGTGTTTCGCTGGGTCCGACTCAAAACTAGGCTCCATGCCGGAAGCCAAGCACGCGTATGGCAAATACGCCATACGCCGGTATGGCACCAGAGTTTGAGCGACGTCTAACGCTCGCGTTCATCGGCCGCGCAGTGACGGCAGCGACGCGCTGCGGACGCACAATGTACCAGAGCGCTCGTGGCGCGCACGCGATAGCGCACGGCGGACCGCTCGAACGCGTTGTTAGGCGGCTCATCGATAGATGTCCTTCCGGTGACCGATCTTATAGATAGTGACAGCGCTAGCTTCGTCATCAATGAGATAGACAATTCTGAAATTGCCTTGTCGCACGCGGTATCGATCAGCGTAACCGGCGAGCTTCGCAGACCCATGCGGCCTGGGGTTGGTCGCCAACCCCTGAATGCGGGTAACCAGCCTTTCACGGTCGGATTTTGACCCTACCGCAGCAAGTTCCTTGCCGGCGGAGGTCTTAATCAGAATGCTATATGAGGCCACGACGCTTCATGCCCTGCACGAAGCTGTCAAAGGAAACACTGCGCTCCTTCTTACGCCGATCAAAGGCAGAAAGATCTGCAGCGTCTTCCGCCAATGACACCCGCACCGCATCATTAACAAGATCGGAAATAGAACGGTCATTCGCAGCCGCGCGCAGGCGGAGAGCCTTGTGGACCTCAGCCTCAAAGTACACGGTGGCGCGCTTAGGAGTACCCATTGACGGATGATGGACCTGTAACGTTTTGACGTCAAGGTGCCATGGACAGCCGCCTAACGCCGCGGTTGAGCGACGCGCGGCAGCGTCGACTTTGATCGGAGGCACTTGATCCACACCATCGACTTTCCCCGGACTCGCCGAAGCTGCCAGCCGCGTGATCGCTCGAACCGCTTTTTAAAGGTCAGTTGCGACCACGCCAATAGCCTGGTCGCTGGCGCCGATGAGCGATGGCCAAGATCCTAATCCGACCACCGTCAACTCGATAGATTAGGCCGAATGGAAACTTGCGCAGCGGGAATCGCCGGAATTCGCGATCTAGGCGCTCACCTATGTTAGGCGTGGTGCAGAGCAGTGTGGTAACGCGTCTGATTTCTTGAATCAGGGCTCTGCCCAGACCTGACCCGCGTGTCTCACCAACCTTCACCGCCACGGCAAGTTCCTCGTCTGCCGCTGGGTGAAATTCGGGCGTCATTTCCGAATATGCTGCTCGGCCTTGGCGAATACCTCATCCGCTGGTACGCATTTTACGAGTCCCTCGTCAATTTCATGGGCACGCCGTTGGGCCTCGTCTAGCCACGCAGCGTCAACCGCCGCATCAGGGGCGCCATCTAGCTCTTCCCACAGAACGCGCAAGAGCGCTTCCTTATCCGAGACGCTGAGCGCCCGGATATCTGCTTCGATCGCTGTGATTGCACGTGCCATGTGCTAAAAATACCAGTGCGCCGCCCGTCGTGCAACGACACCCTAAATTGACCTCTAACGCTCGCGTTGAGCGGCCGCGCAGTGACGGCTGCTGCGCGCCGCGGGCGCGCAATGTACCCGGGCGCTCGCGGCGCGCCTGCGATGAGGCATCACGGACCGCTCGAACGCATTGTTAGGCAAGCAGTCATGGTGACTAGGGCGAGCCTTTTGCAGTAATCACAATGTCAGCCTCTGTGTCCAGGTCAACATGTTCTCCTGTGCGCAACATGCTGTACTGCTCCCGATACTGGTACCGAAGTGTAGGGCCGCCATTAGCAACCCAATTGCTCGGTACCTCGAATGTAGTGTTTTGCAGCATGTCTGCGGCTGCTGAGTTGAGCGAATCTGTCAGCGGCAAGACCAGGTTGATATGGAAGGGGTGGCCGTTAGCATCGACTGAGTAGGCCAGCGATACTATTCCTTGTATGCCCTCGCGCACGGCCGGCGCTGAATAGCTGGCAAGATCCTCTGCGCGTGAAGAATTCATGCTGAGTCTGTGGAAGTGCTTTTCAAAAACCGTACCCGCTGGCTCTGATGGAAGGCGTGTCGTAGGTTCGTCAGCGCGCGAGGTGCCTGACATGGCGACGATTGCGAGGGACATTGACACGAGGAGTCGGCGCATCTGCTTGCCTAACGCTCGCGTTGAGCGGCCGCGCGATGACGGCTGCCGCGCGCCGCGGGCGCACAATATACTGGGGCGCTCGCGGCGCGATTGCGCCAGCGCATCACGGACCGCTCGAACGCGTTGTTAGGCGGCGGCACGCAATCTCGAGCGCAGAAACTCCGGCGCTAAGTCTGCCCCGTTGGGCCAGACCAACGTCTTGAGTTCGGGGTGCAGCCTGACCTGCGCGAATTGATTTCGGTCTCGCAGCGGCTCAAATATTGGTCCAGTAAGTTCAGTCGTCAGGTCGACCGTGCCTTCGGCGCCGTCGGCAAAACGCAGCCAGACCGTGAAGCCGTTTACGTACCGAGCAGAGGTAATTCGAGGCAGCATGACTCTTACTCCAGTGGAGCAATATTAGGCAACGGTTTCTGGGACTCCGCAAGTGCCCAGGCGGCCGCCAGCTCTTGCTGGTGTAACAACCTCCATTCCTGGACGTGACTTAACGCACGCTTCGGGAGGAACCCGTTGATCTCCCCCGTGGCGATGTTGATCGTGGCCTCGTGCTCACCATAGATAGCGTGAAAGTGGGGCGGACCGTGGTCGCGGTAGTACATCGCGATCACAATGCCAAGAAATCGACTTAGCTCGGGCATGGCGCGTTCAGGTTACCAAGAGAAT
>JANMWZ010000080.1:0-1592 GCA_031441585.1 Gammaproteobacteria bacterium | reverse complement strand
CCGAACTGCCGTTTCCAACGGTGGTTCCTTGTAACTTGGGCGACTTGCTGGGCGTTTCACTGGCTCAATTGGATCAGTTTCGTGTATCTCCCGACTGCCGGAGAATTCGCACTTTTCTTTCGCGGGGACGACATGCAGGGTGCCTATTGGAGCGGCACCATTTGGCTGTTGCTCGGCAACGGATTCGCTTGGAGCTTGGCCGCGCAAGCCGCAGCAGCAACCGCCCCCGCGCACAATTGAACTAAGCCGCTTCGCGGAGCCCAGAAGTTGACGGGCGTGGTCGTGAATCGAGTTGGCTGACTTCCGCACTGGCTGCGGGCGTGAGCGTCTGACGACACGCAAAGGGCCGGCGACGGGTGGTGCACACCGCGCTGCCGGCCCAGAGTGAGGGTGATATGACTACCCTCCGTCAAAAACTCATCGATGAGATAGAAGTTCGCGGCCTGTCCCGCAATACGAAAGAGTCCTACCTTGGTTTTGTATCCCGGCTTTCCCGACATTATCGCCGGCCGCCGGACCAGATCAGCGACGACGAGCTGAAAGCCTACCTGCTGCACTTGCTGCGGGAAAAGAAGAACGGCCCTGGCACCTTGTGCATCGCGGTCAGTGCGCTGCGTTTCTTTTACGGGCGAGTGCTGCAGCGGCCGACCGAAGCCATCGAGACCGCGTTGCCCCGGATGAAAAAACCGGTGCTACGACCACGGGTCTACAGCCCGGAGCAAGTCGGCAAACTGCTGCAGGTCGACGGGCTCAATCTCAAACATCGCACCATGCTCATGATCACGTATGCCGCCGGGCTGCGGGTGAGCGAGGTGGTCCGGCTGCGACCGGAAGACATTCTGAGTGCACGCGGCCAGATCCGGATCGTCGAGGGCAAGGGAAAGAAGGACAGGTACACGGTACTTTCGCCGCGGCTGCTCGAACAACTGCGCGCCTATTGGCGCGTCTACCGTCCGGTCGGCGGATGGCTTTTCCCCTCCAGCTACTGGCCGGATCGTCATCTGACCACCGATTCGCTGATGCGCGTCTTTGAGCTCGCAGCCAAACGGGCCAAACTGCCCAACAACGGCGGGATTCATTCGCTTCGGCACTCGTTCGCGACGCACCTGCTGGAAGCGAACGTGCCGCTGCCAGTGATCCAACGCCTGCTCGGTCACACGAATCTCGCCACCACCTCGCGTTATCTGCACGTCCGCCGCGAGGTCATCGCCGAGTTGAAGGGACTGCTCGAGGCGATCGAGATCAATCCGCTGATCAAAACCCCCGCCTGAGGCGACGCCATGTCGTCTCGGGCGGGCCCTTCGCTCGCCCCGCCCGCCTTCACGGTGGCGCAAGTGCTGCGCGTCGGATTACCCGACTTTGCGCGTGAGCATCGGCTGCCGCCACAGCATTGGCGGGTCTTCCGAGCGATCCAGGCCTGCCGCACCCCGCAACTCGGCGGCCACCTCTATCAGTGCAGCCACTGTGGCACGCCGCAGTTCGTGCCGCATTCCTGCCGCAATCGGCATTGTCCCACCTGCCAAGGCGCCAACGGCTACGCCTGGATGCAAGCGCAGGCCGACGCGCTCCTGCCGATACCGTACTTCCACGTC
>JANMWZ010000079.1:0-4923 GCA_031441585.1 Gammaproteobacteria bacterium | reverse complement strand
CGAACGTTTCGCACTAGCCGCTTAATACCGGCTAGCTCTGCACCGGTTTGTTCATGGGCCGGGTAACGCAAGTTACAGCAGAGTCCCTCACATGATCTAGCGGCCTGCAGGGTCACTTTGCAGTCCGCGAAACTCAAGGTGACTCGCCGTTTGTCAGCCTGCCGGTTGGCGTGCAAACGGTTAAATCAAATAATTTGGCTAAGTATGTAGATCTGGCTGTAGAGGGCTTGCGGACGCGGGTTCGATTCCCGCCGCCTCCACCAACCGAACGGCCTGGATGAACTCCAGGCCGTTTTTCTTTGGTGACCCGCCCCCGCCGAGGTAGCCCTCGCTTCTCCCCATTCAGTCGATGGTTCCTATGCCTGCGCAATAGCGGCAAACTGTCGTGCGAGATGAAAGAATGGCACGCTCGCCCCAACTCGCTACCCACCGCGATCCGCGTTCAGTATCGGCCTGGATCGATGAACAAGAAAAGTGCTTGAAGACTGCTGGGAGCACACAGGTTTGACTCAGGAAGGGCAACTCGTCGACAAGAAGTCCTTGCGGTCGGTGACCGGCAAGAACGCCGACTGGAACGAGTTGGTCAAGGACTACGTCGCCTTCGCGAACGCGACGGGCGGCAGCCTGTTGCTCGGCATCGAGGACGGCGTGGATGAGCCGGCATCCGACCAGCAGATCCCGGCCGATCTTCCTGACACCGTCCGGCGCAAGATCGCCGAACGCTGCGTCAACGTGGCGGCGCTTCCGGATGTGGTCACGGCAGCCAATGGCGGTCAGTACGTCAACCTTGCCATACCCCGCTCCGTCGCAGTGGCGTCGACCACCGATGGCCGCTACTTTCTGCGGGTGGCCGACCAGAGCAAACCCGTCATCGGTGATGACGTGCTCCGACTGGCGGCCGAGCGTGCTGCACTGCCGTGGGAAACCCAAACCACGTTGCAGGTTCCCAGGTCGGCGACCGATCCGGACAAGACTGACAAGCTGGTCAAAGCACTGCGGGCGTCCGATCGCGTCAAGGCATCGGTCAAGGAAAAGACCGACGGCGAGTTGCTCGATCACTACCAGCTCGCGCAAGGTGACTGGCTCACCCACCTGGGCATTCTTTGCCTGGGTCAGCAACGCCACCGTGCACAGCTGACCACAGCCCCGGTCATCCAGTTCATCAAGTACGACGATCACGAGCAGAAGGTCAACAAGCTGGTGTGGGACGACCACACGCTGAATCCGATGGAGCTGATCGAGGCGGTCTGGCTCGAGGTGCCCGACTTCCGCGAGCGCTACGAACTGCCGGACGGTCTGTACCGCCAGAACGTGCCGGCCTTCGATGAAGTGGTGGTGCGCGAGCTGTTGGTCAACGCGCTGGTGCACCGCCCCTACACCCAACGCGGCGATATCTTTCTGAACCTGCACCCGGACCGGCTCGAGGTCGTCAACCCCGGCCCGTTGCCGTTGGGTGTCACACCGCAGAATGTGCTGCACACCACCGTGCGTCGCAACGAACACCTGGCCCGCCTGTTTCACGACCTGAAACTGATGGAGCGCGAGGGCAGCGGTTTCGACAGGATATTCGAGGTACTGCTGTCGCAGGGCCGCCCCGCACCGGAACTGATCGAGACACACGACCGAGTCCAGGTCACGGTGCGCCGCCGCATCCTCAAGCCCGAGGTTATCGACTTCATCGCCAAGGCGGACCAGAGCTACCAACTCACCCAGCGCGAGCGCATCGCCCTGGGCCTGCTGGCCCAGCACGATTCCATGACCGCCCGCGAGCTGGCCGTAGTGTTGGAGCTGCGCTCGGTAGAGGCGCTTCAACCCTGGATCAAGCGTTTGCTGGACTGGCAACTCGTGAAAAGTGCCGGTCGCACCCAGGCCAGGCACTACTTCGTTGATCCGGCCTTGCTGCGCACTCTCAGCTTTACAGGGGAAACCACACTGAAGCGTATCGAGCCGCATCGGCTGGCCGCGCTGGTGCTCGAAGACCTGCAGCGATATCCCGGGTCCGCCATCGGCGACATCCGTCAGCGTGTCGGCAGCGAGATTCACCCCAAGCAGGTCAAGCGCGCCCTGGAAGAGCTGATCAAGCGCGGCGCCGTGCGCTTTGAAGGCGACAACCGCTGGCGGCGGTACTGGGCAGTGTCATGAGCATGCTATCGGACAAGTTGCGCCATATCGGCGATAGACGGGCGATAGAAAGCGGGCGATATGCTCTTGAAAGCCCAATAAATCAGAGATCTGTATC
The DNA here is from genome assembly GCA_031441585.1 of Gammaproteobacteria bacterium. Classification (GTDB taxonomy): domain Bacteria; phylum Pseudomonadota; class Gammaproteobacteria; order Steroidobacterales; family Steroidobacteraceae; genus FEN-1191. The sequence goes on along the minus strand of JANMWZ010000079.1, from coordinate 2,684 downwards.
AACCTTTCGCGATGCGTCATGGGCGATAGACCCGCACAGAGCGAGGGAGGAGCACGCATGACCCCAGAAACCAAGGCGCGCCAACTGATCGACCAGAAGCTCGAACAAGCCGGCTGGGTCATCCAGGACATGAAACAGTTCAACCTGTCGGCGGGTTTGGGCGTGGTCGTGCGCGAGTACCCCACCGACACCGGCCCGGCGGATTATGTGTTGTTCGTGAATCGCACCGCTGTGGGTGTGATCGAAGCCAAGAAGGACACAGCCGGCGAAAACATCACCGCCACCGAAGGTCAGACGGAGCGCTATGCCACCGCCAATCTGAAATGGCGCAAGGACAACACGCCGCTGCGTTTCCGGTTCGAGGCCACCGGCCAGATCATCCGCTTCACCGACATCGCCGACCCGGCTCCACGCTCACGCGAGCTCTTCCATTTCTTCGAGCCGGAAACGCTGGCCGCATGGGTTGCCCAACCTGAGACCCTGCGCCGCCGCCTGGCCGAGCAGATGCCCCCGCTGCCCGAACGCAATCTGCGCGACTGCCAGATCACCGCCGTCACCGGGCTGGAAAAATCGTTGGCACTGAACAAACCCCGCGCCTTGGTGCACATGGCCACTGGTGCGGGCAAGACATTCACTGCCATCACCGCCGTGTACCGCCTGCTCAAGTTCGACGGTGCCAAGCGCATCCTGTTCCTGGTCGATACCCGCAACCTCGGCAAACAGGCCCATCAGGAATTCATGGCCTACACCCCACCAGATGATGGCCGAAAGTTCACCGAGCTTTACAACGTGCAGCGGCTGGCCTCACCCAACATCGACCCGTACTCGCAGGTGTGCATCAGCACCATCCAGCGCATGTACGCCATCCTGAGCGGCGACCCGATTGACGAATCCGCCGAAGACGTCTCGCTCAACGAAGTGCAGCAAACGGCCAAACAGGAAAAGTTTGTCCGCTACAACCCGGCGGTGCCGGTGGAAACCTTCGACTTCATCGTCATCGACGAGTGCCACCGCAGCATCTACAACCTGTGGAAGCAGGTACTCGACTACTTCGATGCCAGCCTGATCGGCCTCACCGCCACGCCCGACAAACGCACCTTTGGCTTCTTCAATGAGAACATCGTCGCCGAATACACTTACGAGCAGTCCGTGGCCGATGGCGTCAACGTCGGCTACGACGTGTACGAGATCGAAACCGAAATCACCCAGAAGGGCGCTGAGATCAAGGCCAAGGAATGGGTGGACCATCGCGACCGCCAAACCCGCAAGAAGCGCTGGAACGAAACCGAGGAAGACACCGCCTACACCGGCAAGGAGCTGGACCGTTCGGTCGTAAACGTCAGCCAGATCCGCCAGGTGATCCAGGCGATGAAGACGGCGGTGGAAACGCAGATTTTTCCCGCGCGCAAAGAAACGCCCAAGACCCTGATCTTTGCCAAGACCGACAGCCACGCCGACGACATCATCAACATCCTGCGCGAGGTCTACAGCCAGGGGAATGCCTTCTGCAAGAAGGTCACCTACCGCGCCGAGGAAGACGCCGACAGCATCCTCAGCAGCTTTCGCAACGACTACAACCCGCGCATCGCCGTCACCGTGGACATGATCGCCACGGGCACCGACGTGAAGCCCTTGGAAGTCCTGCTCTTCATGCGTGACGTGCGCAGCAAGGGCTACTACGAGCAAATGAAGGGCCGGGGCGTGCGCAGCCTGGATGGCGACAGCCTCAAGCGCGTAAGCAACAGTGCAGAAGGCGCCAAGACCCGCTTCGTCCTGATCGACGCCGTGGGGGTGGAAAAATCCTGCAAGACGGAAAGCCGCCCGCTGGAGAAGAAGCCCGGCGTGCCGCTGAAGGACTTGCTGCAGGGCGTGGCGATGGGCAGCCGCGACGACGACACCGTGCTCTCGCTGGCCAACCGCCTGGTACGCCTGGCCAAACAACTGGACGACAAGGCCCAGGCCCGTATCGAAAAGGCCAGCGGCGGTATCCCCATCGCCGAACTGGGCAAGGGTCTGATTGCCGCGCTCGACCCCGACGCCATCGTGCAAGCCGCACTGGCCACGGCCAAAGCCAAGGGCATCACGCGTGCGGAAGACACCCTGCTGCCCGAAGAGATCGAAGCCGCCCGTGCCGAGCGCGTCGCCGCTGCCTGCGCGCCCTTCGACACACCTGAACTGCGCGACGAGATCGAAAGTGCCCGCCGTGAGCGCGAGCAGCTCATCGACCACATCAACCTGGATCAGGTCACCTTCTCCGGGTTCTCCGAACAGGCCGAAGCGCAGGCCCAGGCGGCGACCAACACCTTTGCCGACTACCTGAAGCAGCACAAGGACGAAATCGCGGCACTGGACTTTTTCTACCAGCAGCCCTACCAGCGCCACACGCTGACCTTCGCCATGATCGAGGACCTGCATGAACGCTTGAGCAAACCGCCGCTGATGCTCACCACCGAGCGCCTCTGGAGCGCCTATGCCCGTGTGCGGGCTGGCCAGGTGAAAGGCGCTGACCGCAAACGCCAGCTCACCGATCTGGTGTCACTGGTGCGCTTTGCGCTGGGGCTGGATGCGGAACTCGCTCCCTTCGCCGATGAAGTGGACAGGCGCTTTCAGGCGTGGATCTTCCGCCACAACGCCCAGCGCGGCACTGCATTCACACCCGAACAGACCGAGTGGCTGCGCCTGAT
>JANMWZ010000078.1:0-10267 GCA_031441585.1 Gammaproteobacteria bacterium | reverse complement strand
CGCCGAAGCCCCCATGGATGGGTTCATGGCGTTTTCGCCGCTCTGAAATGCTGAACCGCCGCCCCGCCAACCGCATACGCGATGAACTTCTTGCTCTTACCGCTGCGTAACCCGCACGATCTGCATCGAGTTGGTGCCCCCCGACACCCCCGACAGATCCCCTTTGGTCAGAATCACCAGATCATTCACATCCACCAGCCGCAGCTCCAGCAGGCGATCGAAAATTGTCTGATACAGCTTCTGCGCCTCCGTGTGCGTGATATCGAAGGGCACCGCGTACACACCGCGATAGAGCGTGACGCGCCGGCGCGTGCCTTCGTGGCGGGTGAAGGCATAGATGGGAATGTCGGCGCGGATGCGGCTCATCCACAGCGGCGTCATGCCTGATTCGGTCAGCGCAACAATCGCCCGTACCCGCATGTGATTGGCGGTGTACATGACGGCGCGTGAGATGGCTTCTTCAGTATTGCCAAATTCATCTTCAGCACGCACCAGGGCGCGCTGCGTGCCGAGCTGGTATTTTTCGGCGCCGCGAATCACATCGGCCATCGCCTTCACGGCTTTCACCGGATACTTACCGGCCGCGGTTTCGGCCGAGAGCATGACGGCATCGGTGCCATCGAGCACCGCATTGGCGACGTCGCTGACTTCAGCGCGGGTCGGGATCGGATTCTGGATCATCGATTCCATCATCTGCGTGGCGGTGATCACCACGCGATTACGCGCCAATGACTGCGCGATGATGGTTTTTTGCAGGCCGGTGAGTTCGGCGTAGCCCATCTCGACGCCCAGATCGCCGCGCGCCACCATCACCACATCGGTAACGGCGAGAATACCGGCGAGATTGTCGAGCGCCTCATGACGTTCGATCTTGGCGACCACGCGCGCCTCGCCGCGCCACTTGCGCAGCTCGCTCTGGGCGCGACGGATGTCATCACCATCGCGTGCGAAGGAAACCGCCAGATAGTCAATGCCGAGCTCGGCCGCCAGTCGGATGTCTTCGAAGTCTTTCTCCGTGAGCGCCGGCGCCGAAATGCCGCCGCCCTGGCGATTGACGCCTTTGCGGTTGGAGAGCTCACCACCAGCCGTGACCACACAGTGAATACGTGAACCCACGACGCGCTCGACACCAAGAATGATCTGACCGTCGGCAAGCAACAGGGTGTCACCGCCGCGCACATCAGAGGGTAGATTCTGGTAAGCGCAACCCACCTCGTTGATATTGCCGCCGGCTGGATCGAGCGCCGTGTCAAGATCGAAGGCAGCGCCTTCGACCAGCAGCACGCTGCCGCCGGCGAAACTCTCGATGCGAATCTTGGGGCCGGCCAGATCAGCGAGCACGCCAATGTTGCGATCGGCCGCTTTGCCGGCGGCGCGCACCATGTCGATACGCTGGCGCTGCGAATCGCGCGTGCCATGTGAAAAATTAATGCGCGCCACATCGAGGCCAGCGGCCACCATGCCGGCGATGACTGCCGGATCATCCGTGGCGGGACCCAGCGTGGCGACGATCTTGGTGCGACGTGCAGTATCCACTCAACCTCCTGCGCGCGATTGCAGCATGGCGACGGCGGGCAGTGTCTTGCCCTCGACAAATTCGAGAAAGGCACCGCCACCGGTGGAGATGTAGGAAATACTGTCCTCGACACCATATTTTTCAATGGCGGCGAGCGTGTCGCCACCACCGGCCAGCGAATAGGCGGTACTGCTGGCGATGGCATTGGCGATCGCCTTGGTGCCCTCACCAAACTGGTCGAATTCGAACACGCCGACCGGACCGTTCCAGAGGATGGTGCCGGCGCTCTTGAGCCGCGCACTCAGCTCATCGGCAGTATCGGGGCCGATGTCGAGAATCATTTCATCCGCCGCCACCTCGCCCACCGCGCGCACGTCGGCGTGCGCAGTGGCAGCACATTCACGTGCCACGACCACGTCCGTGGGCAGCGGAATGGCCGCGCCGCGTGAGCGCGCGCGCTCGAGCAGCCGGCGCGCCATATCGAGCATATTCATTTCGCACAGGGATTTTCCCACCTGCACGCCGCTGGCGGCCAGGAAGGTATTGGCGATGCCGCCGCCGACAATAAGCAGGTCGACCTTGTCCAGCAGTGTTTCCAGTACGCTCAACTTGGTCGACACCTTGGAACCGGCGACAATCGCCACCAGTGGCCGGCGGGGATTTAGCAGTGCACGTTCAAGTGCCTCGAGCTCGGCCACCAGCAAGGGACCGGCGCAGGCCACGGGCGCGAAGCGACCGACGCCGTGGGTGCTGCATTCGGCGCGATGCGCGGTGCCAAAGGCATCCATGACATAGACATCACACAACGCGGCCATGCGCCGCGACAGCGCCTCGTCATCGGCCTTCTCGCCCGGGTTATAGCGCACGTTTTCACACAGCACCGCCTGGCCGGGCTCGCACTCAATGCCATCGAGCCAGCTCCTGACGAGTGGCACCGCGTGGCCAAGCAATTCCGAAAGCCGCGTGGCCACCGGCGCCAGCGAAAACTCAGGCTCGAATTTGCCTTCCCTGGGCCGCCCGAGGTGCGAGAGGATCAGCACCCGGGCGCCTTTCTCGAGCGCCATGCGAATGGTGGGCAAGGCGGCGCGGATGCGCGCGTCGCTGGTAACCGCGCCATCCTGCACCGGCACGTTCAGATCCTCGCGGATCAGCACGCGCTTGCCCTTGAGATCCAGATCGGCCATCCGCAGCAGCGGCCTGGGTGAGGCTGCCGTATTGAGAAGCGGCGCGTTCAGACAGCGCGCGCCCAGGCGAGCGTGGTGTCGAGCATGCGATTGGAGAAACCCCACTCGTTGTCGTACCAGGCGCACACCTTGACCAGATTGCCGTCGATCACCCGCGTCATGGTCGCATCATAGGTCGACGAGGCCGGATCATGGTTGTAGTCGATCGAGACCAGCGGCGCTTCGGTGTACACGAGGATGCCCTTGAGCGGTCCGCTCGACGCCGCCGCCTTGACCAGTGCGTTGATCTCATCGATCGTGGTCGCGCGCCCGGGGGTGAAGGTCAAATCGACCAGCGAGACATTGATGGTGGGCACGCGGATCGCAAAGCCATCGAGCTTGCCTTTGAGCTCCGGCAGCACCAGGCCGACAGCGGCCGCGGCGCCAGTCTTGGTTGGAATCATCGACATGGTGGCCGAACGCGCGCGCCGGATATCTTCGTGATAGACATCAGTGAGGCGTTGATCGTTGGTGTAGGCGTGAATCGTCGTCATCAGGCCGTGCTTGATGCCGATGCCATCGTTGATCACCTTGGCGAGCGGCGCCAGGCAGTTGGTGGTGCACGAAGCATTGGAAATCACCGTGTGGCTGGCCTTGAGCACCTGGTGGTTGACGCCGTAAACAATCGTGGCGTCGACATCCTTGCCACCCGGCGCAGAGATCACTACTTTCTTCGCGCCACCGTGCAGATGCTTGCCGGCATCGGCCTTGGTGGTGAAGAAACCGGTGCACTCGAGCACGAAATCGGCGCCCATCGGGCCCCAGGGAATCTGCGCCGGGTCACGCTGCGCCGTCACCTTGATGCGATCGCCGTTGACGATGATCGAATCGCCATCGACGCTGACCTTGCCCGGGAATTTGCCGTGCGCCGTGTCGTACTGCGTCAGATGCGCGTTGCTCTGTGAATCGCACAGATCATTGATCGCCACGATCTGGAGCTCTTTCTCACGGCCACTCTCGTAGAGCGCGCGCAGCACATTGCGACCGATGCGTCCGTAACCGTTGATGCCCACTTTGACAGCCATGATAACTCCTGTATGCAATCGAATTCAGTCGCCATTCCACCGTACCAGCGACGAGCTTTAAGCCAGCAATTCTAGTATGAGCGCGAGCACATTGTCGGAGGTTAAGCCGAATTTCCGAAACAGCTCGGGCGCCTTGCCCGAGGCGCCAAATTCATCAATGCCCAATACCCGGCCACCGCTCCCCACATGACGCCACCACAGCGCGGTGGCGCCCGCCTCGACTGCCAGGCGGCGGGTGACGGCTGCGGGCAGCACGGACTCGCGCCACAGGGCATCCTGCGCTTCGAATACCGCCGTGCAGGGCATGGACACCAGGCGCACACGTCTGGCACTGGCCTGCGCGGCCTTCACTGCCTCTATTGCCAGCGATACCTCAGAGCCGGTCGCAATAACAATGCACTGCGGGCTGCCGGCGCAGTCCAGCAGCACGTAACCGCCGCGGGCGATCTGCGCGGCCTGGGCTGCGCTCGCCAGCTGCGGCAGAGCCTGGCGCGTGAGCACCAGGGCGCTGGGTCCATCGTGACGTTCGATGGCCTGCGCCCAGGACACTGCGGTCTCGAGCGCGTCGGCCGGACGCCACACGTGCAAATGCGGCATCACCCGCAAACTCGCCAGATGCTCGATGGGTTGATGCGTCGGGCCATCCTCCCCCAACCCAATCGAATCGTGCGTGTATACCTGAATGACGCGCTGGCGCATCAACGCCGCCATGCGTACCGCGTTGCGCGCGTAATCCGAAAAAGTCAGGAAGGTGCCACCAAAAGGAATGAAGCCACCGTGCAAGGCCACGCCGTTCATGAGGGCGCTCATGCCAAATTCGCGCACGCCGTAATGCAGATAGCTGCCGCTGGCGTCGGCGTGCGTCACCACCCGCGCGCCTTTTCGCAGCGTGTTGTTCGAGCCGGTCAGATCGGCGGAACCCCCCAGTAATTCGGGCATGCCATCGCCCAGCGTGTCGAGCGCAGCCTGTGATGAGACGCGCGTGGCCTGCGGCCCGGGCGTTGCCGTTGCAGCGTTGAACAGGGCGGCGCGCTGCTGCGGCCAGTTGGCGGGCAGCTCGCCCTGCATGCGACGCACAAATTCTGCCGCCAGCAGCGGCTGCGCCGCCTGGTAGCGGCGGAACAATTCCTGCCAACTCGCTTCCGCGGCGTGGCCTTTGGCCTGGCAATCCCAGGCGGCACGGAGCGGCGCCGGTACCTGGAACGGCGGCTCGGTCCAGCCGATGATCTTGCGCACTGCAGCGATTTCATCCGCGCCCAGCGGCTCGCCGTGCGCCTTGGCCGTGCCGCCGCGGGTCGGCGCCGGGAAGCCAATGACCGTGCGGCAGCAGATCAGCGTCGGGCGCGCGCGCTCGGCCTGCGCAGCGCGAATCGCGGCGGCCACCGCCTCGCCATCCTGGCCGTCGACGGCGCGGATCACCTGCCAGCCGTAGGCCTCGAAGCGCTTGGGCGTATCGTCGGCAAACCAGCCGGCAACCTTGCCGTCGATGGAAATACCATTGTCGTCATACAGGCAGATCAGTTTGCCTAAGCTCAGCGTACCGGCCAGTGAGGCCACCTCGTGCGAGATGCCTTCCATCAGGCAGCCATCGCCCAGAAAAACCCAGGTGTGATGATCGACGATATCCAGGCCGGGCTGATTGAACTGCGCTGCCAGCACACGCTCGGCCAGCGCGAAGCCCACGCCGTTGGCAAGGCCCTGGCCCAACGGCCCGGTGGTGGTTTCAATGCCCATTGCCAGATCGTGCTCAGGGTGACCTGCCGTACGGCTGCCCAGTTGCCGGAAGTTCCGAAGCTCGTCCATGCTCACCGGATACCCGGTCAGGTGCAGCAGCGCATAGAGCAGCATCGAGCCGTGGCCATTGGAGAGCACAAAGCGATCGCGATTCCACCAACGCGGGTTGGCCGGGTTATGTTTGAGAAAGTCGCGCCACAGCACCTCGCCCATATCAGCCATGCCCATCGGTGCGCCCGGATGCCCCGAATTGGCCTGCTGGACGGCATCCATGGCCAGGACGCGGATGACGTTGGCGAGCTCGCGGCGTGTGGGCATGGGTTTCTCGGTGGGCTGGGCGGTTGGAACGGGCGCGCATTGTCCATCAGCGATTTTCCGCCGGCAAGCGCTCGCGGCTATACTGCGCCGCCCCTACTTACCGCCATTGGGATTGCGCATGTCCAACAACTTTCTGTTTACTTCCGAGTCAGTTTCCGAAGGCCACCCTGATAAGGTCGCCGACCAAATCTCAGACGCCGTGCTCGATGCCATCTTGGCCGTCGATCCGGGTGGGCGCGTAGCCTGCGAGACGCTGGTCAAGACCGGCGTGGTCATCGTGGCCGGCGAGGTCACCACTTCAGCCTGGATCGATCTGGAAAAACTGGTGCGCGATACCCTGCTCGAGATCGGTTACGACAGTTCAGACATGGGCTTCGATGGCGCCAGCTGCGGCGTTATCAACATCATCGGCAAGCAATCGCCCGACATCGCCATGGGCGTGGATCGCAAATCGGCCCGCAAGCAGGGCGCGGGCGATCAGGGCCTGATGTTCGGCTATGCCACCAATGAAACCGAGGTGCTGATGCCCGCCCCCATCACCCTCGCGCATCGCCTGGTGAAGCGCCAGGCCGAGGTCCGCAAGCGCGGCAAATTGCCGTGGTTGCGACCCGATGCCAAGAGCCAGGTGACCTTGCGTTACGAGAATGATCGTCCGGTCGGCATCGAGGCGGTGGTGCTCTCGACCCAGCACAGTGATGACATCTCAACGAAGAAACTGCGCGAAGCGGTGATGGAAGAAATCATCAAGCCGGTGCTGCCGAAGCGCTGGCTCGACAAGCGCACGCAATATCACATCAATCCGACCGGTCGCTTTGTGGTTGGTGGCCCGGTGGGCGATTGCGGCCTCACGGGCCGCAAAATAATCGTCGATACCTATGGTGGCTACGCCCGCCACGGTGGCGGCGCGTTCTCGGGCAAGGATCCGTCCAAGGTTGATCGCTCGGCGGCCTATGCCGCCCGCTATGTGGCCAAGAATCTGGTGGCCGCAAAACTGGCAGATCGCTGCGAGGTGCAGGTGTCCTATGCGATCGGTGTGGCCGAGCCCACCTCGATCATGGTCGATACCTTTGGCACCAGCGCGCTCAATCGCGAGCAGCTCACCGATCTGGTGCGCCGGCATTTCGATCTCACGCCTTACGGACTGCGCAAAATGCTCGATCTGGCGCGGCCCATTTACAAGCAGACAGCAGCCTATGGGCACTTCGGTCGAACCGAAGCCGATTTCACCTGGGAGCGCACCGATCGCGCCGCAGCGCTGGCGGCTGCCGGCCAGCGGCTGGCGCGTCGCGCGGGTCGCGCGGGTCGCAAAGCTTAAGCGCCGGCCCTGGCGGCCAGGCGTGGCGCGCGAAACTCGCACCACGCTCAGCCGGTTTTCACCGCCAACACGCCATCGCCAATGAAGGCCGTGGTGAATCCGGCGCGCCGCAGGCGCCTGGCGACTTCGTTGGGCACATCGCGACCGCTGGTGAGCTTATTCGGCGCGCCGGTGTAGTGAAACAGTTTGCCCCGGCGCATGAGTACCCGGGCCAACTGGTCATAGAAAACCTGCGAGTAGAGTTCGCCGGCAATGCCGAAACGCGGCGGGTCGTGAAGCACCGCTTCGAACGACGCTGCCGGCAGCACGGCGATGCGCTCGGCAACGTCTCCCAGCGTCAACGTCAAGGCACGACAGGAATCAGCTGACCAGGGACTATCGGGCGACCAGGGATTGAGGCTGCGCAACCACAGTACCTCAGGATTTTTCTCATAGGACTGCAGCTGCGTTGCGCCGCCGCGCAGACACCAGGCAGCGAAATAGCCCAAGCCAGCGCAGGTATCGAGAATGGTCTTGCCACGCGGCTGAATCAACGCCACTTTGCGCTGCGCGTCGTCGTACGGAGAGACCCGCGCCGTCGGCAGCATCTTGATGCCATCGATTTCGAAGGTGGGCGCTCCCCATGGTGTGGGCACCAGCTTGATCAGCGCGTTCGTATAGCGCGATACCGCCTGAAAACCGGCGCCGCTCCAGTGATAGACAGTGCGATCCTTGCACACCTCGAGGTAAGGGTAGTGCTGATCGTTCCAGCTCCAGGATTGCGCTCCGATTGCCACCTGGGTCGTGCCCAGCCCCAGATCGAGTGAGCAGCTCACCGAGGCTGCACCCGCCGCGCGCGCCGCGAGCAATTGCCTGTGCACCGGCAGAGTCAGGAGCGGCAGCAGTTTGGCGTTCACAACGATGCGATTTCCAGCTCGCCAAGCAGCCGCCATTTGCCCTTCGGCAGCTCGCCGAGTTTCAGCGGGCCGATCGCAACGCGCACCAGGCGCAGCGCCGCGACATCGAAAGCTTCGAGTACCCGACGAATCTGGCGGTTGCGCCCTTCGTCCAGCGTGACTTCCAGCCAGGCGTTCTTCTTGCCGGCCCGCAAAGTACGCACCGATTTGAATTTCAGCAATTCTTTGTCCTGCACGGCGCCATGCCTGAGCGCCGCAAGTAACGCGGCATCGGGCACGCGGTTTATCTGCACATGATAGGTCTTGTCCGGCCCGGATCCAGGAGCCGTGACGAGCGCCGCCCAGGCAGGATCATTGCTGAACAGCAGCAGCCCTTCACTCGCTTTGTCGAGCCGCCCCACCGGCGCCAGCCAGGGCAACGCGGCGCCCGCAAAGCAGCGATACACCGTCTCGCGCCCCTGCTCGTCCTGGCGCGTGGTGACCAGGCCGCGCGGCTTGTTCAGCATCAGCACTACCCGGGCTGCAGCCGTGAGTTCCCGCTCATCCACCTCGACTCGATCCGTGCCCTGCTGCACTGGAAATTCAGCATCGCGCACGAGCTGGCCGTTGACGCGCACCCGGCCCTCGCTTACCCATTGCGCCGCCTGTGTGCGTGAACCCAGACCCAGTTTGGAAATCACCCGCGCCACGCCGTGACGTACAGGTTGCCCTGGGTGGCTGTGGGCCTTGCGGATCATCAGCGCAGCATAGCGATACCGGGCGCTTCGTTGGCAGTGTTCCGCTCTGCGCAATCGCCTCGCAGCCTGCGTGCAAGCCGGCAATCGTGCAGTCAACAGAGTCATTTGCTTATGAATCAATCTTCCCCACTCACTCCGCGGTGATTAGTCGTGCACGGGAGCGGGCCTCGAGATCAAGCGGCCTGAAGGTACGGTATCGGCCAACCGGTCATCTACTCAGTCGAAATGCCCGCCCGGACTCTGCCGTTCACCCGGCTCTGGAAGATCTTGGTTGCCGAATCGCGCGCCGCGGACTCTTAACGAATGAGCGTGCGCTTAGTCCGAGCCGGCGGCGAGGACGTGCGAGGCCGGTCGGTAGCTACAAAGAATGCGAGGGGCTCTATGCCGGATTCAATAGGACTTCATCGCCTGCATCGCCTGACACGCTGGTCGTCGCTCGCCGCCGGTGCCGAGCATTTACCACCATAAAACCCGCTTAAATTGGTATCCAATCGACCGTGGGCGTATAATGGATATACGCGAAATCGCGAGCGGATTGCTCGAAGAACACCAACTCCTGCCGAACACTTGGGGGGCATCACCATGGGATTCATTGCGGCGGTGTACGGGTTCGTTTGCTATGTTGTATTTTTCGGATCATTTCTCTACTCGATAGGGTTCGTGGGCAATCTCTTCGTCCCGAAGACGATCGACTCAGGCTCCAGTGCTGCGTTACCCGAGGCGCTTGCTATTAACGTGGTGCTCCTCGGCCTGTTCGCCGTACAGCACAGCGTCATGGCCCGATCGGGTTTCAAGGCCGCGTGGACGCGTATCGTTCCACGCTCCGCCGAGCGCAGTACGTACGTGCTGATCTCCAGCTTATTGCTCGCCCTCATCTTCTGGAAATGGCAAGCCATCCCGACTGTCGTCTGGGACGTGTCATCGCCGGTGCCCAATACGATCCTGCTCACGTTGTTCGCGGTTGGCTGGCTGACGGTGCTGCTCTCGACGTTCATCATCAATCACTTCGATCTGTTCGGGTTGCGACAGGTATACTTGCGGATGCGCGGAGTCGATTACACGCCCGTGAAATTTGTGGAACGGGCATTCTACAAGTATGTGCGCCACCCACTTTATTTGGGTTTTGTGATCGCCTTTTGGGCGACTCCCCGCATGTCCGTCGGACATCTCGTGTTTGCGATTGCGACCACCGGATACATCTTTGTCGGGATCTTTTTCGAGGAACGTGACCTGATGAAGTTTCATGGTGCGGAGTATGCAGCGTACCGCGAGCGCGTCCCAATGCTGTTTCCGACGGGTGTCAAACACGATTGATCGGGTGCATTTTTCCCTACCCGATAGCGGACACCGATATCCGACCGGTTCGGGTCACGAACTGCGGCTCACTGAGATTCAGTTGTGCGTCGCCAATACTCGCCCGGACGAATGATAGGGATTCCAGCAATGCTGCGCATATCGAGCAAATCCCGGTCAACGCTGATGAGCAGTGTGCACTCGCCACCG
>JANMWZ010000077.1:0-1958 GCA_031441585.1 Gammaproteobacteria bacterium | reverse complement strand
GCCGCAACAGCGCAATATCGGCATGGTGTTCCAGTCGTACGCGCTGTTCCCGCACCTCACGATCTTCGAGAACGTGGCCTATGGCCTGCGGCTGCGCTCCATCACGCGCTCCGAGATCGAACGCCGCGTCACGGCTACGCTGGCGTTGCTGCAACTGGAAGCTTATGCGCAGCGCCACCCGGCCGGCTTGTCAGGCGGGCAACAACAGCGCGTGTCGATTGCGCGCGCGCTGGTCTACGAGCCATCCATGCTGCTGCTGGACGAGCCGCTGGCCAACCTGGACGCCAAGCTGCGGGTGCAGATGCGCGAAGAGCTGCGCGCGCTGCAACGCCGGCTCGGCATCACCACGCTCTACGTCACACACGACCAGGAAGAGGCGACTGCCGTGTCCGACCGCATCGCGGTGTTCAACCATGGAAGGCTGATACAGCTTGGCGCCCCCGAAGTCATCTACACCCAGCCACAGACGCTGTTCGTGGCCGATTTCATAGGCCGGGCCAATTTTCTGCCGGTCAAGCTGGCCGACTCCGCCACGCCCGCGGCGGGCGTGTTGCTGGCCAATGGCGCGCGCCTCGCTCCGCAGCGTCAGGTCGCGCTGAAGGACAACGAGTTGGGCAAGCTGCAAAGCCCCGGCGACGGCATCGTGATGATCCGCCCCGAACACATGGCGCTTGCCACCACCCAAGGCGACCTTGCCTGCCGCGTTTTTCGCATCCAGTTGCTGGGCGGTTTGATCCGTTACAGCGTCGAGGCCGATGGATTCGACAACGCGCCGCAAACCATCCTGGTCGAAACCACGCGTGCCATACCCGGCATCGCCGAGGGCAGCGGCGCCTGGCTCGCCATGCCGGCGGCCGACGCCATTCTTTACCACCGCTGACGATATGTCCGCCACCACCAGCCTTCACCCGAACCGCGACTGGGGCCCGTTGTTGCTGGGCGCGCTGGTGGCCGTGATCGCCGTGGTGTTCCTGATTTACCCGCTGGCCAACGGCATGTTGCTGGCATTTGTCAAGAACGGGGAAGAGCCCGGCTGGGCCAGCATGACCCTGGCCAATTTCGCGCGCTTTTTTACCGCCACCAGCTACAAACGCGCCTTGTGGAACTCGATTTATTCGGGCCTTGCCGCGACCTTGATCGCCACCGTGCTGGCCTTGCCGATGGCCTATTCTGTCGCGCGCATAGAGCTGCCGCTGCGCGGCCTGTTGTGCGCGATGAGTGTGGTGCCGCTGATCTCGCCACCTTTTATCGGCGCCTATGCGTGGATCATCCTGCTGGGCAAAAACGGCACCATCACGCAGTTCGTGTTCCAGACTACCGGCTTGACCCTGCCAAGCATCTACGGGCCGGGTGGCGTGATCCTGGCGCTGGCCCTGTCGTACTTCCCTTATGTGTTCCTGATCGTGCAGGGCGCGCTGGCAGCCGGCGACCCGCATATTGAGGACGCCGCGCGTATGGCGGGCGCCAGCCGCTGGCACATCATCCGCACCCTCACGCTGCCGCTTGCGTTGCCGGCCATCGCGGCGTCGATGCTGATCGTATTTATCAAGGTCATCGGGGACTTCGGCGTGCCTTCCATCCTGGGCGGCGAATTCCAGGTCTTGCCCACGCTCATCTACTACCAGATTCACGGCTTCTTCAACCTCAACGCGGCATCGGCCATTGCGGCAGTCAACGTGTTGCTGACCCTGTTCGCGATGGCGCTGCTGGGCTGGGTCAACCGCAAACGCGCTTACGCCACGCTCGGCGGCACGGCCAGCGCCGCAGTGCGTTTTACCCACCCCGGCGCGCGACTGGCGGCCAATGTCTACTGCTGGCTGGTGATCTTCATTTCCGTATTGCCGCAACTCGTCATTGCGCTCGCATCGGTGGCCAAGCGCTGGCCTGGCACCATGCTGCCCATCAGCTACACCTGGGCGCATTACGAACGCGTGGCCGCGCAGCTAGTGCAACCCATC
>JANMWZ010000076.1:0-83407 GCA_031441585.1 Gammaproteobacteria bacterium | reverse complement strand
ATGAACCGCAGGCACCCGGCGCTGTTCATCGGTCACGGCTCGCCCCTGCAGGCGATCGAGCCCAGTCGTTACACGGCGGCCTGGGAACAGCTCGGGCGCAGCTTGCCGCGCCCGCGCGCCATTGTGGTCGTGTCAGCGCATTGGGTTACGAACGGCACGGCGGTGACGACTGCCACGCTGCCGGCGACCATCCACGATTTTCATGGCTTCCCGGCGGCGCTGTACCAACTGCAGTACCCGGCACATGGCGACGCGCTGCTTGCCGCGCAGGTGCAGGGCCTGCTCGCACCCATCCCGGTGCGCGCCGCTACCGAGCGGGGCCTGGATCACGGCAGCTGGTCAGTGCTTCGGTATATGTATCCGGCCGCCGATATCCCGACCCTGCAACTTTCGATCGACGCCAACCTCACGCCGCGCGCGCACTATCAGCTGGGTCGCCACCTGGGTGCGCTGCGTGATGAGGGCGTGCTGATACTCGGCAGCGGTAATGTGGTACACAACCTGCGCGCCCTGCAAGCCAGCGCTTCAGCGCCGGCGTTGGCGTGGGCGGCTGAGTTCAACGACGCGGTATGCGCCGCCGTGCTGGCAGGCAACCATGACACCCTGATCGACTATCAGGCCATGGGCAGCGCCGCGCGACTGAGCGTGCCCACCGCGGAACACTATCTGCCGTTGCTGTACGTGCTGGGCCTGCAGAAGGGCGACGATGCGGTGTCGATCCCGATCGACGGCATGGATCTTGGAGCGATCAGTATGCTCAGCGTGCAGCTCGGGCCTTAAGCGCCCCGCGCGCCGCACGACTCACTCCACGGTGCAGAAACAGTAGGCGTAACTGCGCTGGGCAGCGGCGAAGTGCTGCCAGCGTTGTAATTCACGTTGCAGGGGTTTGAGCGGTGCCGCCAGCTGCATGCCGGGCAGCAGCGGGTTCAGGGCCGAGTGCAGACCCACAGCACGTAGCACCTTGACCAGGGAACTGCGCATGTTGAGCAGCAACTGCTGCGTCAGCGACAGATCGGGCTCGATCAGTCGCACTTCGTAGTCGCTACCCAGCCGCGCTCGCCGCGCCGCGGCCCGCAGGGCATCCTGGTAATTGCCGATGCCATCGACCAGGCCCAGGCGCAGAGCATCAGTGCCAACCCACACGCGGCCCTGCCCCATGGCGTCTACTGCAGCGCTGGTTTTGTGCCGGCCATCGGCGACTCGCTGCAGGAATTGCCCATAGGTATGATCGATCGTGGCTTGCAGCATCGCCTCGGTTTGCGGTTGCAGCGGGCGATCGAGACGCATGACACCTGAGAGCGCGGTCGTGCCCACGCCATCGACCTGCACCCCAAGTTTTGCCAGCGTGCGATCAAAGGTGGGCACGGTGGCGAACACGCCGATGGAACCGGTGATGGTATTGGCGCTCGCCAGGATTTCATCGGCTGGGGCTGCGATGTAATAGCCGCCCGATGCCGCCACGTCACCCATCGACGCCACCACCGGTTTGCCGGCTGCGCGCAGCGCACGCACTTCGCGATAGATCTGTTCTGAGGCCAGCACACTGCCGCCCGGGCTATCGACCCGCAGCACCACGGCCTTGATGTCCTCATCATCGCGCGCACGGCGCAGCAACGCGGCAGTGGATTCACCCCCGACCGTGCCGGGCGGTTGATCGCCATCCAGAATCTCGCCGCTGGCAAGCACCACGCCGATCGCTCCGGCGGCGTGGCGAGCGCGTCGCTCGCTCACTCCCAGGACGCGCAGATAATCATTGAGCTCTACGGCGCGAAAACTGTGCCGCGATTTATCGCTGCCGACCAGCTCAACCAGCCGCTCTTCAACCTCGGCCCCGGTACGCAGGCCCGTGACCAGGTGCGCCTGCAGCGCCACCTGCGCCGTGTCGCCGCCGGCACCACTGAGCGCCGCCGCATAGTCATTGGCGTAGCGGTTCAGTGCCTCGGGGTCCAGGTGACGTGCAGCCCCGACGCTGTTTCGATAGCCCTGCCACAGGGCCTGCAGATAAACGCCGCTTTCCTGTTTATCTTCGGCCGACATGTCGCTACGCACGAAGGGCTCGTCGGCACTCTTGAACTTGCCGGCGCGAATCAGGTGCACGTCGATGGCGAGCTTGTCGAGCGCACCTTTATAAAACATCCGATAGCGCCCGTAGCCATCGAGCAGTACAAATCCGAAGGGATCCAGGTAAAGCTCGTCAGCCTGCGCCGCGAGGTAATACTGGTTCTGAAGAAAATAACTGCCGTGAGCAACTACTTTCTTGCCGGCACCACGAAACTCGGCGATGGCCGAGGACAGCTCTTCGAGCTTCACCTGCCCGGCAGCGGACAGATCATCGGTCTCGATGAGCAGCGCCTGAATGCGCTTATCGTGGGCGGCGGCGCGAATCGCCCGGGTCAGATCCCACAGCAGAGTCTGCGGCGCGCCCTGGCCCTGCGCCTCACTGATGGCCCGCTCCACCGGCTCGCCTGCCAGCTGCTCGGTCAACTCACCACTGGGATGGATGATGAGCGCACCGCGCTCAGGCAGGCGCGGCAGCGCCTGGCGCAGCACCGCGATCAGCAGCACTAGGATCAGCAGCAGCAGCAACAGGTGCAGCACCCGGCGCAGCAGATCGAGCCCGTGCCATACCCCGCGGAAAAACCCGACCAGCGTACTTAGACCTTTTCTTCGATGCGCGCTGACTTACCGGCGCGATCGCGCAGGTAATAGAGCTTGGCGCGACGCACATTGCCGCGCCGCTTGATGCTGATGTCGCTGATGGTCGGGCTGTGGGTCTGGAAGGTACGCTCCACGCCTTCGCCGTGCGAGATCTTGCGCACCGTGAAGGAGGAATTGAAGCCACGATTGGAGATGGCGATCACCACGCCTTCGAAGGCCTGGACACGCTCGCGATCACCTTCAACCACCTTGACCTGCACGACCACGGTGTCGCCGGGATTAAAATCGGGCACCTTGCGCGTGATGCGCTCGGCTTCCAGGGTCTGAATAATATTGCTCATGGCTCGTTTCCTGCTTCGCTCATAAATTCCTGCAACAACGCCGCGCGCTGCGCATCCAACTCTTTGCCGGCCAGCAACTCTGGCCGGCGTTGCCAGCTGCGGCCCAGTGCCTGCTTGAGACGCCAGCGGTCAATGGCCGCATGATCGCCCGAGAGCAGCACCGCCGGCACGTGCAGGCCAGCATATTCTTCCGGCCGCGTGTAATGCGGCCAATCGAGCAACCCGGCGCTGAAAGACTCTTGTAACGCAGATCGCTCATCACCCAGTACCCCGGGGAGCAGGCGCGCCAGCGCGTCGATCAACACCAGTACCGGGAGCTCACCACCCGAGAGCACATAATCGCCGATTGAGAGCTCGAGATCGACCTCGCTTATCAGCACCCGCTCGTCTATTCCCTCATAGCGCCCGGCGACCAGCAACAGGCCAGGCACTGCGCACCAACCGCGCAGCCGCTCCTGCGTCAACAGCGCGCCCTGCGCGGACAGCGCGATCGTCACGCTGCCGGTCGGCAGGCGCGCGCGCGCGGCACCAATCGCGGCACACAGCGGCTCGGGCTTCATCACCATGCCCGGGCCACCGCCATAGGGCCGATCGTCCACCGTGCGGTGCACGTCGCTGGTATGGGCACGCGGATCCTCGGTGCCCACCTGCAGCAGCCCGCGTTGCAACGCACGCCCGAGTACACCGTGGCGCAGCGCATCCCGGATCATTTCCGGGAACAGAGTGACCACTTCTATGTGCATGGCTGGCTAAATCTCATCCGGCCAATCCACCACAATCTCGCCCTGCTCCAGCTTCACCCTCACCAGATGCGGGGGCGCGGCGGGTATCCAGTGCTCGCGCTCGCCTCGCACCACCATGACCGGGGCGGCAGGCGCATCCAGAAAGTGATTCACCTGTCCGAGCACGCTGCCGGCCAGATTGCACACCTTGAGCCCCAACAGATCCTCGCGGTAATGCTCCCGCTTTCCCGTGGGGGGCAGCGCCGCACGCGCCACCTCGATATTCAGACCACGCAGCGCTTCAGCGGCATCACGATCGGTGACGCCCTCGAAGGCAACGCGCACCCACCGACCATCAAATTCGGCATCGCGCAGTACGAATTCGCGCCCGGGGGCGCCCTCCGCGGCCAACATCCAGGAGCGATACTGCAACAGATTGTCAGCCGGTTCAGTGTAGGAAACCACCTTGAGCCAGCCGCGCACTCCGTGGGCGCCCAGAATACGCCCGAGTACCACCGGGTGCGGCTCGCCCGCGGCCATTGCCTGGTCGCTACCCGGTCGGACCCTTAGGCCGCTGCCAGCTTGCGATACCCGTCCACCAGCGTGCGCACCCGAGCCGACTGCTGCGCGCCTTTGCCGAGCCAGTGATCGATACGGCCGATTTCCAGCTTCAGGCGCACTTCCTTGCCACGCGAAACGGGGTTGAAATACCCAACCTGCTCGAGGCTGGAACCGCCCTGGCGTTTACGGCTGTCCGTGACGACCACGTGGTAGAAGGGCTGGTTCTTGGCGCCGCGGCGCGTCAGACGAATAGTGACCATAATTGCTGGGGATTCCGGGCCGAAAAAACAGCGCGGATTCTACGCAAAGCGCCGCCAGACTTAAAGCCCTGTTTTCAGGCCGCCCAGGAGCCGCCGCAGCGGCCCGCCCTTGAGCTGCTTCATCATGCGCTGCATGTCCAGAAACTGCTTCAGCAGTCGGTTGACGTCCTGGACTTGTACGCCCGCCCCCCGGGCGATGCGGCGGCGGCGCGAGCCGTCAATGATGGCGGGTACCCGCCGCTCACCCAGGGTCATGGAATCGATCATGGCGATCTGGCGGCGCACCTGCACATCGGCCTGCTCGGGAGCCATCCCCTTGCCCGCCAGCGGCTTGCCTGCCAGCTGGGCGGGGAGCTTGTCCATGACCGCGCTCATACCACCCATACGCCGCACCTGCTCCAGCTGTGAGCGCAGGTCGCCGAAATCAAACTTTTTACCGCTGGCTACTTTGCGGGCCAGGCGCTCGGCCTCGCCGACGTCGATGTTGCGCTGCACCGATTCCACCAGCGCGACCACATCACCCATGCCCAGGATGCGTTGTGCCATGCGCTCGGGGTCAAAGGCTTCCAGCGCCTCGCTCTTCTCGCCTACCCCCAGGAACACGATGGGTTTGCCAGTCAGTTCACGCACCGAGAGCGCCACACCACCGCGCGCATCGCCATCGGCCTTGGTGAGAATGATGCCGGTGAGCTCGAGCGCCGCACTGAAGGCGCGCGCGGCATTGAGCGCATCCTGGCCGGCCATGGCATCGACCACGAACAAACGCTGGTGGGCGCCGATCGCGGCGTCAATCGCCTGCGCTTCGGCCATCAATTCAGCATCCACGTGCAGGCGTCCGGCGGTGTCGACGATGAGCGCGTCGTAGACACCGCGCCGCGCCTGCTCGAGCGCGGCGCTGGCGATCGCCTCAGGCGCCACCCCGGGCGGTAGCGCGAAGAAATCCGCCTTGACCTGCGCGGCCAGGCGTTCAAGCTGCAGAATAGCCGCCGGCCGGCGCACATCGGTACTCACCAGCAGCACGCGCTTGCGATGGGTTTCGATCAGCCAGCGCGCCAGCTTAGCGGCCGTGGTGGTCTTGCCCGCGCCCTGCAAACCTGCCAGTAGCACCACCAGCGGCGGGGTCACATTGAGCGCAAAACCCGCCGCGCTGCCGCCCAGCACACGCTTGAGCTCGCGGTGCAGGATGCCAATCAGGGCCTGGCCAGGACTCAAGCTGGCGGCGACTTCGGCGCCCACGGCGCGTGCCCGCGCCGCTTCGATGAAGCCCTTGACGACCGGCAAGGCGACATCCGCCTCGAGCAGGGCGATGCGCACCTCGCGCAGCGTCTCGGCAATATTCTCTTCGGTCAGCCGGCCGCGGCCACGCAGCGCAGCGACCGCCTTCCCCAGGCGCCCGGATAGTTGGTCAAACATGCGTTGATTATACGGCACCTTCATCAACGGGCCGCGCAGGCCCTATGCTAGGAGCCGTCTGCCCTACTCCTGGTGATTGCTTGAATACCGCACCCACGGCCGTACTGGTTGTCACACTGCTGAGCCTGTTGGTGGTCATCGCCTTTTCCTCAGGGACTGAAGTGGCGATGCTCTCGGTCAACCGCTATCGCATCCGCACCCGGGCCGCCGCCGGCGAGCGCCGCGCGCGCATGCTCGAGCGCCTGCTCGCCAAACCCGACCAGTGGCTGGGCGCCAACCTGGTCATCCTGGCGCTGGCCAGCGTGGCCGCATCCACGGTCGCGACCCTGCTGGCGCTGCGTGCCGGGCATCGCTATGCCCTGCCCGCCATGATGAGCGCGCTCACCGTCGTGATCATCATCTTCTGCGAGCTGGCACCAAAGATTTACGCGGCACTGCATAACGAATCGGTGGCCCTGGGTTCGACCTTTATCTATCGCGGCCTGCTGTGGATGACCTCCCCGGTGCTGTGGTTCACCAATCGCGCGGCCTATGCATTCCTGCGCTTGTTCGGTGTCCACGGCGGCGCCCGGGGCAGCAATGCCCTGAGCACCGATGAACTGCGTACCGTGGTCGCCGAGGCGAGCCCGCTGGTGCCCGCGCGCCACCGCCAGATGCTGCTCTCGATCCTTGATCTGGAGCGGGTAACGGTCAACGACATCATGATTCCGCGCCAGGACATCGCCGGCGTGGACATTTCCGGTGACTGGGAGGATGTACTCGAACGCCTGCGCCAGACACCGCACACGCGCCTGCCGGTGTACGACGGGGAGCTCGACAATCTCATCGGCATTCTGCATATGAAGCGCACCGCGCAGGAATTTGCCCGCGGCACATTGACCCGCGAGCGACTGATCGAACTGGCGGCCGCGCGCGAGCCCTACTTCGTGCCGGACGGCACTTCCCTGATGCAGCAGCTGGCGCAGTTTCAGCGCACCCGCCGCCGCCACGCCTTTGTCGTCAATGAATACGGCGATGTCGAAGGGCTGGTCACGCTCGAAGATCTGCTCGAAGAGATTGTGGGCGAATTCAACAACGATCCGAGTGGTGTGAGTCACAAAGATGTGCAGCGCGACGCCAACGGCGCCTGGCTGATCAACGCCAGCGCGACTATTCGCGCCCTCAATCGCGCCCTGGGATGGCAGTTGCCGGATCTCGGACCCAAGACGCTCAACGGCCTGCTACTCGAAAAGTTTGAAAACATCCCTGAGGCCGGCACCTCGCTGCGCATCGGTCAGCTCGAATTTGAAGTGCTGCAGATCATTGACAACACCATTCGCACCGTGCGGGTGCGCCCGATACCACAGCGCCCTGCCAGCGCTTGACCGGCAACGCGCTTAGGTCAGGACGGCCTGGTCAGGATGGCGATCGAAAGGCCGCGCTGATCGCCTCGGCCAGCGTCGCCACCGGCAACAATTCCAGACCCTCGACGCCGCCGCGCGGCGCGTTGGCACGCGGCACGACAGCGCGCCGATAACCTTGTTTGTACAGCTCGCGCAGTCGCTCTTCGCCATAGGGGACCGGGCGCACTTCGCCGGTCAGGCCCAGTTCGCCAAACGCCACCAGGGTCGCGGGCAGAGCCACGTTGCGCAGGCTCGAGACCAATGCCAGGGCCAGGGGCAGATCGGTAGCGGTTTCGCCAATCTCGAGGCCACCGACCAGATTGACGTAGACATCATGCTCGCTCAAGGCAATTTCCGCGTGCCGACTCATGACGGCGAGCAACATTGCCACGCGATTGGCATCCACGCCCTGGGCGACGCGGCGCGGCGCAGCAAAGCGCGTGCGATCGACCAGCGCCTGCACTTCGATAAGCAGCGGTCGGCCGCCATCGCGCGCCACCATCACCAGGCTCCCCGGCACCGGTTGAGGATTACGCGACAGGAAAATGGCCGAGGGGTTTTTCACTTCGCGCAGCCCGGCTTCCGACATGGCGAAGAAACCCAGTTCATTGACCGGGCCGAAGCGATTCTTGGTAGCGCGCAGCATGCGATAGCGGCTACCGGCATCAGCGTCGAAATACAGCACCGTATCGACCAGATGCTCCAACAGTTTCGGCCCGGCGATGGCACCATCCTTGGTCACGTGGCCGACGATCATGACAGCCGTGCCGCTGCGCTTGGCGTAGCGCACCAGGGCGGCCGTGCATTCGCGCAGCTGCTGCGCCGAGCCCGGACTGGACTCAGCCTCACTCGTCTGCATGGTCTGGATGGAATCGATCACCAGCAGGGCCGCGCGCCGCTGCGCGCTCACAGCCAGAATCGACTCGAGCGAATTGTCACTGAGCAGGGCCAGTTGTTCGCCGCGTAACCCGAGGCGCCGCGCCCGGTGCGCGATCTGCTCGGTAGATTCCTCACCCGAGGCGTAGACCACCGCTCGCGCCGCCGCCAGCGTTGCGGCCACTTGCAGCAGCAGCGTTGATTTGCCGATGCCTGGCTCGCCGCCCAGCAGGCATACCGAGCCCAGACTCAGGCCACCGCCAAACACCCGATCAAGCTCATCGATGCCCAGACTCAGCCGCTGTTCATTCACCGGCCCGGCCTCAAGCGCCACCGCGATCGACTCGTTGGCAGCCGTCCGCGTCTCAGCGGGTCGGACGCCCGTCAATCGGCCCATGCTGTTCCATTGCTGGCAATGCGGGCACTGTCCTTGCCATTTCGGCGCTTCGCCGCCGCAGGAACTGCACACGTAAACCGTCTGATTGCGCGCCATGGCCACCTGTCCGCCCGAGCTGTGTGTAGCGGGTGCACCCGCGGGGCGATCCTAGGCTAGAGCGCCCCACTTGCCCAGCTTGAGAATCCGGCCCATCGCGGCGCAAGCCAAACTCCAGTACGATGCCGCGCTAACAGCATGGCCGGGGATATCATAAGGCACATCTGTGACCGCAGACGCGCCTGAGACGATGGCCAGATGGTAGCGTTTGAAATTGGCCAGGTACGCGCCGCCACAAGGAACCAGATTGGGTCAGTTTGTGTGATGCAGATCACGTTTAATAGCACCACGAATGCGCTGGCCGCCGGGGCCACGCGATGAATCTGAAGGGCAAGCTGCAATGCGTGGGCCTGACGGACACCGGCCGCGTTCGTGAGCACAATGAAGACACGATCTCCTGGGATGCCAATCTCGGGTTGTTGGTGCTGGCCGATGGCATGGGGGGCTACAACGCCGGCGAAGTGGCCAGCGGCATCGCCGTCAAGACCATCGTCAACCTGGTGCGTGAGGCGCTCGAGCGCGAAGACCTGCAGGCCGCCGACCCCGCCGCCGGCCTGTCGCGCCCGGCCATCATCCTGCGCGATGCCATTACCCGCGCCAACAAGATCATTTTCCAGACCGCACGCACCCAGCCCAATTGTGAGGGCATGGGCACCACCGTGGTGGGTGCTCTGTTCCACGACAATCGCATCACCATTGCCCACGTGGGCGATTCGCGCCTCTACCGCCTGCGCGGCCCGGGTTTTGAGCAGGTGACGCTCGATCATTCACTGCTGCAGGAGCTGGTCGATCGCGGCTTTTATTCACCCGAGGAAGCGCAGCGCGCGGCCAACAAGAACTATGTGACCCGCGCCCTGGGCGTCGAACTCAATGTCGATGTGGAGATCCAGGAACACCCGGCCCAGCGTGGCGATGTCTACATGCTGTGTTCGGACGGACTTTCAGATATGGTTGAGGATGATGATATTCACTTAACGATCAACACCTTTGGTGCTAACCTTGACACGGTAGCGAAGCAGCTCGTTCAGCTGGGCAACGACAACGGCGGCAAGGACAACATTTCTGTTCTGCTGGCGCAGGTCTTAGACTCATTCCCGGCGCGTCGAAGTGTAATGGACAGGATGTTGGGTTGGTTTAGCTGACCTTAAGGCGAAATTAATATGGCACGGCTGATTCTAAGTCTCGACGGCCAGGTAATGGCTGAGTACAACATGAACAAGGAGCGCTACACGATCGGGCGCCTCCCGGATAATGACATCCGTATCGATAATCCTGCGGTCAGCGGCCACCACTCGCTGATCATCAACATCCTGAACGACTCCTTCCTCGAGGATCTCAACAGCACCAACGGCACCTACGTCAATGGCAAGCTGATCAAGAAGCATGCCCTGCAGCACGGCGATGTCATCACCTGCGGGCACCATCAGTTGCGCTTCGTCGAAGACGATAGCGCACAACAGGACGAATTTGAAAAGACCATGGTCATCCAGCCCTCGGCCCGCCCGGTCGAGAAACTGCGGGCTGCGGTCGCCGGCGAAGAACCGACCGCCACGCGCCGCACCCTGGGCAACGGCGTGCCGGCGCTCAAGAAAGCGCGCTTGCAGGTGCTCTCAGGCGCCTTTGCCGGCCGCGAACTGGAACTCACCAAGACCCTGACCACACTCGGGCGCCCGGGCGTCCAGGTGGCTGCGATCACGCGTCGCTCGGAAGGTTATTTCCTGGTGCACGTCGATGCCGACACGGCTGAAAACTTCCCGCAGGTCAATGGCGTCCAGATTGGCGCTCATGCCCGCAAGCTGGTCGACAACGATGTGATCCAGCTCGCCGGCGTAAAGATGGGCTTCTTCGAGGGCTGAGGGCTGAGGGCTGAGGCCCGCGGCCGGCGCCGCCTAGCGCAGTACGCCCTCGGCGTAGGCGTCGGCGGCGTAGTTCGAGAAGCGGCTGTACTGCCCCTGGAAGGTCAGCAGAAAGGTGCCAATCTCGCCATTGCGGTGCTTGGCCATGTCGATCTCGGCGATGCCGCGCTTGGTGGTGTTCTTGTCGTACACCTCCTCACGGTAGATCAGCAGGATCATGTCAGCATCCTGTTCAATCGCCCCGCTGTTATGCGTTACCAGACCATCCGCCAGCCAATTGGCGAGACCGGGCACGGTCAGATCGAAGACGTCTGCTTCTCCCTCAGGCACTATCGCTACAACGCGATCCCAATAAAGATCCGAACTGGCCCAGGCTTCCAGCTCTTCACTTTTGAGCAGTCCGGCATAGTCCAACAGCATCGTGCGGCTCGGAGCGAAGCTGAAATGACTCGATCCGCCGTATGAGGTGCCGCGCAGCTGGGCCATTCGACGGGTCGTCACACCCTGCTCGCGCATGAGCGTACGCACTCGCGAAAAGATCGCGAGCGGTAAGGTATCGACGTTGGTATTGGCATCCGCCAGGTGCGCTGCGTGATGGGCGATCAATGCCTCGATGGGTGCCGCTCTGGGGCCAAACCCACCGACCAGCAACGCAAAACGCATTTGCGATGCCATGCCGCTCACGTCAACCGTGAATACCGGCCGATAGTTAGCGACGTGTACGGTCCGCAACCGTGCGACCACTCCCAGGCGCAGCAGCAGGGCGCTGACGTCCTCGGCCAATCGCTGGCTGCAGGTGGAGAAATAGACACGCGGCATGCCGCGTTGACCGGGTTTACGCAAGGCCACACAGCCGTCGGTTGCCCAAAGATGTTTCAGCAACAGCGCGATCTGCTCGTCGCTCAGGGCAAATACTTCGGCCGGCAGATGCTTCTCATGCGAACGCTGCCCCCAGATGCCCAGCTGCCGCAGCCATGCCCCGACTGCCGCCGGATGCCAGCGATTGCCGTTGCCGCTGATGACCAGTTGATGCCACGCGCCACGACCCTCATGCCTGGTGACGCGCGCCCCAAATGCCTCGGCCGCGCCGCGCACCGCTTCACTGTTGGCCTGCGATGCGGTCGTGTAACGCAAGGGCTGGTGGCTGAGGTAACTGCCATTGCCCACCAGGTGTCCGAGCAGAATGAGCCAGTGCTCGGACCAGTGCGTGACGGTCTGCGGCTGCGGAATCCGGCGCGCCGACGCCAAACGGTCGCCCAGCTTCAGATCGGATACGGTCGTCCAACCTTCGCCTGCCAGCAACCGGTGCTCGGCCGTGGCACGAATGCTGCGGCCGCTCGCGAGTTGCACCTTGAACACCGGTTTACGGCCCACAAGCCAAACCTTGTCGGAACGCGCGGCCACGATGCGTTGCCGCCCATCGACCGACCAGACTTCCGGTTGGCTGCCCACCAGATCGTGAATCGGCACGCGACGGCCGTCAGTCAAACACACCAGCGTGCCCCCGGTGACACATTCGCGCAGATCCGACATCACCGGTTTCTTTTCGGTGCGTTGCTCGACGCCGCGATTGAGCTGCGAGAGCGCGATGACCGGTATGGCCAGCTCCTTGGCCAGCGCCTTGAGGCCGCGCGAAATCTCGGCGATCTCGGTGGCGCGATTTTCCTTGGTGCCCGGCACCTGCATGAGCTGCAGGTAATCGACCACCACCAGGTCGAGGCCATGTTCGCGCTTCACGCGCCGCGCCCGGGCCCGCAGTTCGGTCGGCGTCAAACCTGGCGACTCATCGATAAAAATGCGCGCTTCGGACAATTGACTGGTCGCGGCCGTGACCCGCACCCAGTCTTCATCCGATATCTGCCCACTGCGAATCCCGTTGAGCGGCACGCCGCCGATGGAGCTGAGCATGCGGGTCAGTAACTGCTCGGAGGGCATTTCCATGCTGAAGATGGCCACCGAAGCTTTGGTGCCCGGATGCACGGCGGCATATTCGGCAATGTTCATCGCCAATGTGGTCTTGCCCATCGAGGGTCGGCCGGCGACGATCACCAGATCGCCGGGCCGCAGACCGCCGGTCTTCCTGTCAAAATCGGTGAAGCCGGTCGCCAGGCCACGCAGCGCATTCGGATTGGTGTGCCATTCATCGATGCGATCGATCAGCGGTGGCAGCAGCACGTTGACGCGTACCGCGCCTTCACGCCGGCCGGTGCTCTGTTCGGCAATGGCAAATACCTGCCGCTCGGCTTCGTCCACCAGATCGCGCGCCGAACGGCCATCGCTGGCCAGGGCGGCGCTGGTGATTTCCCGGCCAGCATGAATGAGTTTGCGCAGCAGCGAGCGCTCGCGCACGATCTGCGCGTAGGCGCGCACGTTGGCGGCAGTGGGCGTATCGCGCGCCAGGCTGCCAAGATAAGCGAGGCCACCGGCATCGGCGAGACGCCCCTGGCGCTCGAGTTGCTCGGCGGTGGTGACTACATCGGCAGGTTTGCTCTGCGTGACCAGTTCAGCGAAGGCGGTGAAGATCAGTCGATGGTCGGGCCGGTAGAAATCATCGGCCACCACCATGTCGCCGACCTGATCCCAGGCGGGCGGGTCGATGAGCAGGCCACCGAGCACCGCCTGCTCGGCTTCGACGGAATGCGGTGGCGTGAGCGGTTCGGTCATCAGCTTTAATCGTGCTTGAAGCCCGCCACCGCCCGCCCTGCCGCCGGCCCTGCCGTCTAGGCCTGTTCTTCGGCGACGATGGTCACTGCCAGCATGACTTCAACGTCGGTATGCAGGTGCAGCGTGACCTGATGCTCGCCCACGGAGCGCAACGGGCCAGCCGGTAAGCGCACTTCACTGCGAGTCAGCGCGAAACCCGCAGCGGTGCAGGCTTCAGCGATATCCGTGGTGCCGACCGATCCGAACAGCTTGCCTTCACTGCCCGCCTTGGCGGTGATGTTCAGCCGGAATTCGGCCAGCGAGGCGGCGCGGCGCTGCGCGCCACCGAGCTCGTCGCCCGCGGCCTTTTCCAGCTCGGCGCGGCGCACTTCGAAGCGCGCCACATTGGCTGCGGTCGCCAGCGTTGCCTTACCGGCCGGCAACAGGAAATTGCGGCCGTAACCGCTCTTGACGCTGACCCGATCACCGATGGTGCCGAGGTTGGCTACTTTCTGCAGAAGAATGACGTCCATGGCGCAACCTCAATGTTGATCGGTGTAGGGCAGCAGCGCCAGAAAGCGCGCACGCTTGATGGCGGTGGCCAGCTGACGCTGATAGAAGCTCTTGGTGCCGGTGATGCGGCTGGGCACGATCTTGCCGGTCTCGGTGATGTAGTTCTTAAGGGTGCCGAGATCCTTGTAATCGATCGAGGTGACTTTATCAGCCGTGAAACGACAGAATTTTTTGCGGCGTACGAAGCGTGAGGTATTCATTGATTTATTCCTGGATGAATTGCTGGGCGGTGCGAGCCGGGCTCAAGCATTGAGGTTGAGCGAATCATCCTCATCGCCCATGTCGTCGCGATCGCGACGCGCTGCGTTTTCATCTTCACCACGCGCCATGGGTGAAGGCTCGGTCACGGCCGCATCCATGCCGACCACCAGATGACGCAACACCGCGTCGCTGAAGCGGAACGCGCCGGTCAGTTCACTCAGGGTTTTCTGATCGCATTCGACGTTCATCAGCACGTAGTGCGCCTTGTGCACCTTGCTGATCGGGAATGCCAGCTGGCGGCGACCCCAGTCTTCGAAGCGGTGCACCTGGCCACTGCCGGCGGCAATCATGCCGCGGTAGCGCTCGACCATCGCTGGAACCTGCTCGCTCTGATCCGGGTGGACCAGAAATAGGACCTCATAATGCCTCATGATTAACTCCCTTTGGGTAGGTAAGGCCACCCGCCTGAGGCATCAGGCAGTGCGGCAAGGAGAAGCCTGGAATTCACCTTTGCGGGCGGGCCAGACTGCCAAAAAAGGCCGGCAAGGATACTCGAAAGGCGCGCCGATAAGCAACGTACTTTCGCCGGCTAATGCTGATTGTTGTCTGTGCGTCTATTGCCGGCCGGGGATTGGCGGCCAAACAGCGAGCCCAATGCATTGTGCAGCTTTGGCGAGGCGCACGTCGTAAGTGAGCATCGTGGCACAATCGCTTGCTGAGGACAGCGACAGGTGCAGCGCGTCGGCGGCGCGCAATGACACTTGCGTCAGCTGCAGGAGCAGGCGTTCGGCCACGCGATGGCAGTTAGCCGTGAGCTCCGCGCGCCGGAAAACCCCGTCATCGAGATTGGCGAGCAGAGCTCGCTGCGAGCGCTGCACAACGATCACACTGAGCGAGCCGTCGCGTACGCGGCGCGCCAGCGAGGACACCACTTCTGTTATTGCAAGGTCCGAGGCGACCAAATCACGCCTTCCTTTCAGGAGACTGTTCAATTCGTCGCTGTCGGGCTCCGGGAAGTAGAGCTTGGCCAGAGCGCTGGCGTCTACGTAGATCGGACCGGTCAGCTCAGCAGATGGGAGCGCATCAGAAACGATCGGCGCGCTCATCTTGTACGGTCACCGACAGTGGCGGCGTCAAGCTGGGGTTGCGCCGGCGCAGGATTGCCAGATCCGGCAAGCCAGCCGTGGCAGTCGTGGTCGGCGGCACCAGCATGGCCACCGGGCGGCCGCGATCAGTGATCGCAATCCGCCTGCCCTTGCTCACCTCTGCAATTAACACGGAGAGGTTTTGCCGTGCTTCGCGTATGCCTGCCTTGCGCATGGCAATATTGTGCTACAAGTTGCACATCAAAGCAAGCACACAGCAGCAGGCAGCAGCGTTATGTCCGCGCCCGCTGGTGTCATATTAGCCGCGCTGCCGCACCGCCTCATAAAGCAGCATGCCAGCGGCCACCGAGACATTGAGGCTCTCAACAGCCCCCAGCGCCGGCAGGCTTGCCAGCCAGTCGCACTGGCGCCGGGTCAGCTCGCGCAGACCCGCGCCCTCCGCCCCCATTACCAGGCAGCGCGGGCCGGTCAGATCAATGGCGGCGGCGGGCTGCGCGGCCAGAGCGTCGGCCCCGACGATCCACAGGCCGGCATCCTTGATGAGCTGCAGGCAACGCGACAGGTTGGTGACCGTGACCACGGGCGTGCTCTCCGCCGCGCCCGCAGCCACCTTGCGTGCCGTGGCATTGAGCGTTGCCGCGCGATCGCGCGGCACGATGACCGCCAGCACGCCGCAGGCATCGGCCGTGCGCAGGCAAGCGCCCAGATTGTGTGGGTCCTGTACGCCATCGAGCGCCAGCACCAGCGGATTTTTCGCAGCGGCCAACAGCGCGTATAAGCCGTCTTCACTGAGCGCGGCGAGCGGCTCGATCTCGGCCACCACGCCCTGATGCGCCACCTCGCCGACCAGGGACTTCATGCGCGCAGCGTCGATGCGCTCCAGCGGTCGATGCGCCGTAGCGGCGAGCGCCGCCAGCGTCGCCGCGCGCTGATCATCGCGCCCACGCTGCAGATAGACACGCAGCACCCGCTGGGGCGCGCGCGCCAGCAGGGCACTCACCGTATGTATGCCGTAGACCCGCTCCATGGCTGCGCTCAACTGGCCGCCAGCTCCAGATCCACCAGGCCTTCCACCGGATTGACCGAGATCACCTGGACGCGCAGCCGCATGCCCGGCGCAAAGCGCCGGCCGGTGCGCTTGCCGTGCCACTGGCCGCCGTCGCGTGTCATTACGTAATCGTCATCGCTCATGGCGTTCATGTGCAGCAGCCCATCGACGTTGATCTCGAGCAGTTGCACGAAACACCCGAACTCGACCACCGTGGTGATCAGGCCCTCGAAAGTCTGACCGACGCGATCGCGCAGGTAAGCACATTTGAGAAAATTATTCACATAGCGATCGGCTTCATCGGCGCGCTTCTCGAGACGCGAGAGCTCGGCGCCGATGCCAGCGAGTGAGACCTGATCGGCAGAAGAATCGCGCGGCGCGAGACCCAGGCCGGCGCGCAACGCCCGATGCACCAGCAGATCCGGATAGCGGCGGATGGGTGAGGTGAAATGCGCGTAGTCCGGCAGCGCCAGGCCAAAGTGGCCAATGTTCTCAGGTTGATAGACCGCCTGGGCGAGCGATCGCACCACCAGGGATTCGACGAAGGGCCGCAGTGCCGTATCACGCACGCGGGGCGCTATGGCGGCCAGATCACGGGTGCGTACGCCCTCCTCCGACAGCTGCAATTCGATATTGAGAATATGCAGCGTGGCGCGCAGCAGATCGAGTTTGCGCTGCTCGGGCGGCTGATGCACCCGGTAGAGCCCCGGCACGTGCAGACGCTGCAGCTCCTTGGCCACGGCGACGTTGGCCAGCACCATGCACTCTTCGATCAGCTTGTGCGCCTCGTTGCGCTGCTTGAATTCGATGCTATGAATGCGCTCGGCATCGGTAATGACAAACTTCGCCTCGGGTGCATCAAAATCGAGCGCGCCACGCCGGCTGCGCGCCTTGAGCAGCGCGCGATAGACACCGACCAGCGGCTCGAGCTGATCGCTTAAGTGCCCCAGCTGCGCCCGCGCGGCCGCATCGCGCTTGAACAGCACTTCGTAGGCTTGTGCATAGGTGAGTCGCGCGGCCGAGCGCATTACCGCCGGATATACCTTGCAGCCGCGCAGCGAGCCACGCTCGCTCACCTGCATGTCGGCCACCATGCACAAACGATCAACATGCGGCTGCAGTGAACACAGATGATCGGAGAGTGCGGTCGGCAACATCGGCAATACGCGGGTCGGGAAATACACCGAGGTGCCGCGGGCCATCGCTTCGGTATCCAGCACTGTGCCCACGCGCACGTAATGACTCACATCGGCAATGGCGACCAGCAAGCGGAAACCATCGCCGTGCGCTTCGGCATAGACCGCGTCGTCAAAGTCGCGCGCATCTTCACCATCGATGGTAACCAGAGGCAGCCCGCGCAGATCGACGCGCCGTGCGGCTTCGGTCGCGTCGACGTGCTGACCCCAGCGCTGCGCCTCACGCTGCGCCAGCTCGCCAAATTCCACCGCCAGCCCGAAGCGCGCGATCGCCGCTTCGGTCGCCATCTCCACCGGCCGCTCGGGATCGAGGCGCTTGCGCACCCAGGCCTCGCCGCCAGCGTCGGCCGACGGATAGCGCTTGATATCCGCGATGACCCAGTCGCCAGGTTTCGCTCCCAGGGTACTGCCGCTGGGAATGGTGCACACCACTGCCAGGCGTCGATCGGCCGCGCGCACCGCGAGCTCACGGCCCTGCGCCTCGATCACGCCCAGGAATGCAGTGAGTCCGCGCTCGATAATGCCGGTGACACTGCCCACCCAGCGGTTCTGCGCATCCTTGTGCAGGGACAGGCTGACGCGATCGCCCTGCACCAGCCCTGCCATTTCGCGCGGCGGCAGAAACACGCCGCCTTCGATCCCGGCCACGCGCGCAAAACCGAAGCCTGCCCGGTTGGGAGAAACGATGCCTTCGGCGACTTCCGGCTCGCCGCGCGCAGGCTTGTGTCGCTGATGACGCGCATCCTTGCGGGCGGGATGGCGCGCCGGACGATGAGTTTTCTTTTTACCCTTCAATTGACAGCTCCCCGGCCCTTACGTACATTGCGCCGCCCATCTATGCCCAGGTGGCGGAATTGGTAGACGCACTAGTTTCAGGTACTAGCGGGTAACACCGTGGAGGTTCGAGTCCTCTCCTGGGCACCACCTCATAAATAACTATAATAATCAATAATTTATATACATCAAATCATTCACTATGGTACACTCCACTGGTACACGCTCAGTGCCCTGTAGCGGCATCCTAACGCACCTGCCCACTCAGCGTGCTCTTCGTCGCGATTCATGCTCGATTTCAACTTGACTGCCGATCGTCTGCACATATTCATCCAACACTCCAAAGCTCACTTTCTCGATCTCCTTGTGTAGCGTTTCCAGCT
Source organism: Gammaproteobacteria bacterium (assembly GCA_031441585.1). GTDB lineage: Bacteria > Pseudomonadota > Gammaproteobacteria > Steroidobacterales > Steroidobacteraceae > FEN-1191. The sequence goes on along the minus strand of JANMWZ010000076.1, from coordinate 64,921 downwards.
GCACGCCCGGGCTGTAGGCCGCGCCGGCGTTGCCATAGGTGATGGACGACCAGCGCGAATGTCCAACCAGCAACTTCGCCGAAAATTCCGGTACACCGCCTTCTTCGCAGCGCTGAATGAATGAATTGCGCAACGTATGAAACACCAGACTCGGATCGGTGAATCCGGCGCTGCGTATCATGCCCCCAAAGCGCTTGCCCAGGTAATGGCCACGCTTTTCATCCGCGCCGCCAGTCAGCAAACCGGGGAGCAGATACCCATCCGTGGAGCTCTTTATCAAGCACTCGACCAGCGGCCGTATCACGCGATGGAGTGGGACAGCGCGCCGCGCTGCAGAGGTCTTGCCCTCGCGCACGACTACCACGTTGTGCTCGACATCCGTCACCCGAAGCTGCGCAATCTCCTCCCGGCGCATGCCCGTGTAGGTCGCCAATGCCGTGAGCGCAAACAGCGGATCGTGCTTGGGTAGATGCTGATGGAGCTGGAGCAGTTCAGCGTTGGTCCAGGCCCGCCGCGACGGCACAGTACCGCGCGTCGGAGACTTGATTGTCCGTGACATACCGGGCCACGGGTTATCGTCCACAAATCCCCGGCCCTCCAGCCATGCCCAGAAGGCCGATAGGTTTGAGAGCGTGTCCTTGATGGTCTTCGGCGCGTGACCGCGCTGGGTGAGCGCTTCGGTCATATACCGACCCGCGATCCGCTTGGTGATCACCGTCACCTCACAGTCCGTCTTGAGCCATCCGGCCAGCGCCCCCAGATGGCGTTCCTTCTCGCGGTGAGTTTGTTTGCGCACATGGGAATTGAGCTCTGACAGGTAGGTGCTGACCATTTTGCGAAGCGGTGCCACCTCCTCCCCATGCAACACCCGATGCGCCAAGCGCAACGCGCGTTCTCGCGCCTCAGGGGCCGGCGCGTTTGGCGTGGGAGTCCGAGGCACGGGAGTGCCCTGCCGAGTTCGAAGATGACGAGTCACCAGGGCATCCAACTTGGCCTGTGCCGCCGACTCGCTGATGCGCCCACGCTCCACCGCGATCCGCTGACGCTTCGCCACACCCAACACATACTCCACAGAGCCGTCAGGCAATGTAGCCCGAAACGCCGCCTGGGTGATCTCGCGCTGCATTTCGGCGAGCACGGCGTGCTTGCGGTGGTTGGCCTCCCGCAGGTCCCGAGTCTTCAGGCTCCGTACAAATTCACTGCGACCCAGCACTCCCTGCAGGGAGGGCGGAATGGTATGCCGCGCGTACCAGGTCTGGCGCCTGCGTTTAAGATGGGTGGTGTCCAATCGGGCCTCGGTAGCGTGAGGTGTCATGGTACACGTTCGCGGCACAGCCATGTGGTAACCCATTAATTCTAAAGAAGTTTATGTAAGGGAAATCACCGCTATAGTTCATTGATCAGATCCAAGTATGGAACTACTATACAACTGCAAACCGCCAAGGCTCGCTTCAGCGAAGTCTTTCGGCTGGCGCTCACGAGCGGCCGGCAACTCATTACCCGCGCCGGCCGGGAGGCAGTCGTCGTCCTGCCGGTCGCCCAATTCGATGCGCTCGTGGCTCGATCCCAGCAACCCAAGAGTCTGGTGGAGTTCTTCAGGCGCTCGCCGCTGGCGGGACTCGATCTTAAACTCGAGCGCGATCCGGACCGTGGGCGCGACGTTGACCTATGAGGGGCTTTCTACTCGGCACCAACGTCATCTCGGAGATGACGCGCGCCAAGCCCGAGGCCCGTGTAAGCGAATGGCTGGATTCGATCGACTAGGCGATGCTGTACTTGAGCGTCCTCACGCTGGGGGAAGTCCGCAAGGGCTTGAGCATGCTGGGATCGAGTCCGCGGCGCGCGCACCTCGAGGCGTGGCTCTTGACAGACCTCCCGACCCGATTCGCGGGCCGATTGTTAGACATCGATTCCGCCATCGCCGATCGCTGGGGACAACTGGCCGGTCACGCGCACCGCCAGGGTGAACCATTACCGGTTATCGACGGGCTACTGGCCGCTACGGCGCTTCATCACGATTTGACCATCGCGACCCGAAATGCCCGCGATTTTTCGCATCATGGCATTCAGTCCTTCGACCCATGGGCGCACGCTTGATGATGGCCGCGAAGCACCCTCGGGGTTTATCGCAGCAGCACCTTTTGCACTCTGAAATGATCCAAGGACGACGGGCAATACCTCAACCATCAAATGGTTCTCGGGCCTCGGTGAATATGTTATCGACTGGGGGCCTGGATACCGCATTTATCTCGCCAAAGACGGAGAGTCGCTCATCGCTTTGTTTGGTGGTGGCACAAAACATCGGCAACAGGCCGACATCGATCGGGCCAAGAAACTGCTCTCGGAATACAAACTCCGCACAGCGTGCCGCACCGCCGCTAGCAAGGTAGCAAAATCGAATAGGTGATAGTCATGGCACTCATTCGAGATTTCAAGAAAACCGCAGTAGCGCGCGTAGTGCGCGTAGTGCGCGTAGTGCGCGACCCTACATTTGCCAAAGCGCTCCTGGATGAGGCGGCAACACTGTTTCTCAGCGACGAGCCAGAGACCGCACGCCTCATCCTTCGAGATCTGGTGAATGCAACGCTCGGATCTGAGCAGTTGGCAAAATAAACCTGACTCAATCCCATGCTGTCTGATCGCTCGCGCCATTTGAGCCCGTAAAGTCCAATCAGACGTGACCCGCGGGTCAATTTTCTGGCCAGTTGATACTTTGGGACGGTCACATGTGTCCAGGACGTGTGTCGTTGCCTTTTTCAGGTTCGACGCTAAGATTGATGCATGGAACCCGGTTTGCCGCAAGTAGGATCGTCGCTCGCCGCGCTGTGCCGCCAGCACCAGGTTCGGGCACTTTCGATATTTGGTTCTGCTGCACGCGGCGAAACCCAAACCAATAGCGATGTTGATTTGCTGGTGGAGTTCCAGCCGGGTAAAGCGCCGTCACTGGCAGGGTTCGCGCGCTTGAAGCGCGAATTTGCCCTGGTCCTCGGGGTTGCCACGGTGGATCTCGCAACGCCGAGCATCTTGCGCAACCCCTATCGGCGCCGATCCATTTTGATGGATCTGAAGCAAATCTATGCCGCTTGAGGAGCGCGATGCTGCTTACCTCTGGGATATGCTGTCCGCCGCTCGAGAAGTACAGGGAATGTTGCACGGCATATCGCTCGAGCAGTTTGAATCCGAGTTGACTGTCATGCGCGCCACCGAGCGCTGCATTGAAATCATTGGTGAAGCCGCGCGACGCGTCTCAAAAACTGCACAGCTATCCCACATCGACATTCCCTGGTCAGACCTAATCGGGCAGCGAAATATTCTGGCGCATGAGTACGGCTAAATCGACTATGAACTGCTGTTTAAGACCGCCACCGAGGATGTGCCGCAATTGATCGAAATACTTGAGCGTCTGGTTCCCGCCAAGTGAATTTGGCACCTCAATCATATGCCTATAACCCATGACGCCGCCCGCGCTGCGGTGCATCGGCCTGAAATCGCGTGAAGCAGTGAACAAGCGAGAAGCTTAATGCTGGAACGACGTGGAGCGCGCTGACACCGCCAAGCAGCGCGACGAGTCCTGGGTAGGAACGTGGGTAACTTTGTGCGCCATGCCGGCAAGCATTTGATTCTCTTACTGAAATCAGACTTGGATTGGTCCTCTCCTGGGCACCACTAAAAGTCCTTAAAAATCAAAACATTACAAACGAAACTTCCAGTATAAAATCGAATCTTCGAGTCCCTGCTTTTTAGGGCGCGCACAGTACCAGTTTTCCAAGTCCGCGTGGGGATTGGGATATTTTTTGACCTGGGGTTGCACCCATTGTCATCGCAGCCCAAGGCCATTCTGGGTTCCACGCCGGTCGATGCGACGGATGGGGCGCTGACCTGCGGGTCGATCTTCAGACCAATCGATGCTTCGGACATTTATTGATCAGCTGAACCTGCTGGAACCATCAAGTCTGCTAGCGTCAGCAGGTGTGTCATCTAAGCGCTGGACCGTGTCGGTTGAGGTTCATGAGGAATCCGGTCTTAACCAACCGCCAGTAAATCCCGCGCGCCGCAATCCGGTGACGACGTAGGGGCAGTCTCGCATTAACCGCCACCATAAGCCGGTTCGATGGTTTTCGATCATCGGATTGATCGGTCCCTGGTTGATGCCGTAGTGCCACGGTGATACCCAGCCATAAGGATTGCCGGACTTGTCCGGGTAGCTTGGATTGAACGTCGCCTTGAAACCATACGGGTTACTCTTTTTCAGGTCGACCTGATGCACCAGATAATCGATGGCCGGCAGGACGATCTCCGGTGCGAACGGAAGCGACGCCACAACGGCCCATGGCCCTATTGTCCCGTCGTCAGGACCGTACGGTACCCCGCGCGCCCCAGCACTCTTTGCTATAACCCGCAAACTTGCGAGGATTCTCAATGGCGTAGCGTTGCTGCACATAGGTCGCGCGCCGGCTGTTTTCAAAATAGTCGATTCCTTTATCGCGCATGAAGGCATCTCGGATACCGCGATAATCGATGCAAACATGCGAAATCTGGTGCGTGAATAGCGGTCCAGCGTACAGGTAGTCGTATCCGTAACTGCTTTTCCACTCATAGGTCGATGCCCACGCCGCGTAGCTTTCACAGGGCAACGGATGAGTGGGTGAGCCCAGTCCGAGGACATACAGCACGAGCGCCTCATCGTAACCCTGCCAGCGCCATTCGAGAAATCCGCATTCGGGCTTCCAACCGTGAGTGACGGTCAACCCACCGTTTTGCGCCCATTGCCAGTCGGCGCGGCGATAAAGCGCATCGGCAAGGGTGCGGATTTGCTCTTCTTCAGCCGTATTGGCGTCAAAATACGCGGCGACAGTCAGCGCACCGATGAGCAGAATGGTGCTGTCCACCGTTGACAGTTCGCAGTTCCGGGCGCGTCGACCCGTCTGCATGTCGAGAAAATGATAGTAGAACCCATGAGAGCCCGTCGCATCGGGTTCGGGCCCTTGCGGGCTGGCCCAGAAGAATCGCAACGTGGCGAGAATTCGCTCGATCGCGAACGTTCGGGTGATGAAGCCGCGCTCGACCACGACGGGATAGCCCGCCAAACCCAGGCCGGTCGCGGCAATACTGGCCGGCCAATCGGCCGCGGTCTTATCGCGTACCAGTCCGTTGCGCGGATTGGTTTCATGCAGAAAGTAGCTGAAAGTAGCTGAAAGTGTCCTGCTGAAGCGCTTCCAGTTCGGCGTCGACCGCAGGTTTGATTGTGTTCATGGTGTTGGCGGATGTTCCGCTCGGCCGTTTGTTCGCCCCTGATTCAGGCGACCGCGTGCGATGAGCGCCTTTGCGCGATTGCGCCGTCGCGATGGCTTACTGACGGTCCCCGGCATACCTCACGCGCACCCCCTAAAGTTCCTTATGCTCTCATGGTCCGCGATGGTCCGACACGACGCCGCAACGGCGACGCCGCGCCGGTGACGATCCAATCCATGGGTACGTCATGGGGTTGCGGAAAGATCGTGGAAATCAATGCGCCGGGGTACCCAACACCGATCACTCGCGGATTCGCGGGGAAGCCGGCCAGAGTCCGGTCAAAAAAGCCTCCACCGTAGCCGAGGCGGAAGCAATCGTTGTCGAAACCCACCACCGGGGCGATCATCACGGTCGGCACGACCTCAGCGCCGTCAGCGGGGTAAGGGATCTTCCACAGCCCTGGTGCCATTCGGGCGTTGGGTCGCCACAGGCGGAACATAAGGGGTTGACCCAGGGCGATCGCGACGGGCAAGGCAATGTGCGCCCCACCTGCCGACAGGGCATGCATCCACGGACGAAGATCCGGCTCGGCCTTGATGGGCCAGTACACGCTGACGATTGTGCCTGGGTCAGTGGGAACCAGTGGGTTCAGGTCGCGGGCAATGGCTGAAGTCTGCGCAGCACGATAGTTTGCCGACAGCTTGAGCCTTGCGCTGATCAAACGCTCGCGCTCCGCCTTGCGCCAATGGGCGACATCCCTTGCCTGGTGAGGGTCCGAGCCGATGACACCGTTCGGGCCAATTTCATGCAGGATGCATGGGGGCGCGCCTCCAGCGTCGTCATCAACGTCACTATCGCGAGGCAGGATCAAAGCAGAGCTCCAAAGTCACTAGGCTCATAGCCTGAGCAAGCTGTGAACGCCAGTAGTTACTGTCCTCAGTATCCTACTCTACGCGCAGTGTCCCCAGCATGGTGGGGTGCAGCGTGCACGCGTAGGCGAATACGCCGGCCTTTCTCGCGGTGTATTTCCACGAATGCCTCGCTGCAATCTCGTGCGAATCAAACTGCTTGCCCACCGCGGTAACAGTGTGCGGGAACGGATCGTGATTGATCCACACGATCGTGTCGCCGACCTTGACCGTCAGTTCCTGCGGATCGAACCGCACGGCTTCAATCACCACCTGGTGCGCGGCCGGCTTCAGGTGGGCGGCCGTGCCGGCAAGAACGGGTGCCGACCCCGTTGCCGACACGGCCGCGATAACGCTCAAGAGCCATCCCGTGTTAGTCCTCAACACCACAATTAGCTCTTCCCGCCGAGTGAGGCCTGGATCCGCTTGGCATGCTCCAGGTGCGCAACGAAGGCCGGCCGGACCTGGACTAACAAGGCCTTTAATTCGGCGTTCGTGGCATTCGGGATCAACACCTTGTCGACGGCGTCCAGAACCTGCTCGTGGTAGGCCACCTCGTGGTCCACATAGGCCTTGTCGAACGCAGCGCCTTTAAGCGTTTTGAGATTCTTGAGATTCTCTTCGCCGCCCGCCTTCAGACTCTGGCTGGTCGGGTTGTCCTCCGGGGTAACCTTGAGCTTGGTCACCAGATCCACGGCCGACTTGTTGACCCCGGTGTGGTCCGTGATCATGCGTTTAGCAAACTCCTGGACCTCCTTCTTGTGCGACTTCTTGGTGGCGAGCTTGCCGGCGTCGATATCGACCTGATTGGCGGTGACCACAATGGCGGCAATCTGGGGGTCTGTGGGCCCTGCCGCCTGCGCCACCGTGGCTGCTGCGAGGCCCAAGCTTATCGCCAAGGCAAATCCGATCATTCTCATGGAAATCTCCTTAAGTAGAACAAGTTCAACTCACTCGTACGTCCGACACTTCGACCTGGATGCACGCCTGGTCGATATCAGATTAGATGCACGGATGGTTCGCGGCGTTCCCCATTGGGCCGCTACCCCTCCGGCCCGCTAGTCTGGCCCCCCGTGCTCCTGGATTGCGGAGGCCACCGCGTCACGAAAGTGCGCCAGCACGCCCGCCACAATTCGATCGCAATGCTCACCGCCGAAGTGAAAGACATCGGCCGTGGCCATGTCAAGCTCGCGCGACAGTGACTCGCGTAGCAGCCCTCGTGCTCTAAACAATCGAGACCTCACGGTAGCTTCCGTGATCGACAGACACTCCGCCGTCTCGGCACCGGAGAGCTCATCGACTTCGCGCAAGACGAACACGACCCGAAACGCCACCGGGAGATCCTCGATTTTCCGCTCCAAGAGGCTGCGGATCTCGGCGCGCGATGTGGAATTCTCAGGCGACTCGGCCGAGTCGGTCCCCTCGATGGGTTGCTCCGCGACTCGCTCCTCGGCGTGCGGAGGGCGAAACGGCACGACAATCCGCGCGCGCTGTAGGCTGCGGCGTCTCGCCAGGGCTTGATTGACCACGATACGCGTCAGCCAGGTCGAGAGCTTCGCCTCGGCGCGAAACTCGGCCATGTGCCGATAGGCCGCGAGGTAGGATTCCTGCAAGACGTCCTCGGCGTCCGCATTGTTCTTGAGAATTGCGCGGGCGACCCGATAGAGGGCGCCGTTGTGGCGTCGCATCACGCTTTCGAACGCAGCTTCATCATGGCCCGCGATGCGGCGGGCGAGTTCGGCGTCATCCATCCAAGGGTCGGAAATCATCGGTCGTGAGGACATAGCAGGCTCCGTGAGTTAGTCATTGGATGCCGGAGGTGCGCTCGCCGTTCCATCCGCGACGCTATCGTGACAGAACATCGCGTGCAGGCCCATGGCCCGGGCACTGATGACGCTGGCGATTACCGCCGAGACTGATATCCGTCCTGAGCGCGTGCGCCTCCAGCAATTCGCTGACACTGCCATCATTACCTTTGAATTCCAGCGATCCGAACACTCCATTGGTAGGCGAACAATTGTGTTCAACAGGCAACGAGAATCATGGCTAATCGCACATATTCACGCATCCAAATTTACGGTGCGATAGGCATACGCCGGTCCGAACCGCTGGCGATGCAGGAGCGCCGCCGACGTCGACGTCGTGGATATTGCGGATGCCATGAAGCAGACATTCGCAATAGCCTGCTGCGGGTCATGCGACCCTGGTCGCTGGCGTGCATGCAACCGGATAGCATTGCTGTCGCAGAGCGGTCTTAGACATGGCTGTTCGAAGTGAGACGTTAGGTGCCCAGTTGTCAAATATACTGGTAACTGCCTTTGCAGCTCTTTGCGGTATTCTCGGCGCCTGGAGCCGGGAGCCGTCACGAAAAGTCGCTCATTTGGGCGTATACGAAAACTACGTGCTACTTGACGGCTCGATCGCGGGCCATTCCTTTGCAACCTGAGTGAAATAAAATGAGCGATTCGAGACGACAGTCTATTGCCCTGGTAACGGGAGCGGGCAGCCCAACAGGCATCGGTTTTGCCATCGCCAGGGCGCTTGGGCACGCGGGTCACCGCATTGCGATCACCTCTACGAGCGCGCGTATCGAGGATCGCGCCCGTGAACTCAGGGCGGATGGCATCGATGCGGTTGGATTCGCGGCGGATCTTACCGATCCCGAGCGAGTGTCTACACTGGTTGCTGAGGTTGGCGATGTCGAGATACTGGTCAACAACGCTGGTATGGCAGCGCTCGGTGTCTCTGACCCGACCGGCCCGCTCGAGGATATGGCAACGACGACGTGGGCGATCACCCTGGAGCGCAATCTGACGACGGCTTTTTACGTCACGCGCGCCTGCTTGCGTGGTATGAAAACGCGTAAATCAGGCCGCATCGTCAGCGTGGCGTCGACCACGGGGCCCATTACTGGCATCGCGTACGATGCGGCCTACGCTGCATCGAAGGCAGGGATTCTGGGCTTGACGCGGGCGCTGTGTCTAGAAGTTGCTCGCGACGGTATTACCGTGAACGCTGTCGCGCCGGGGTGGATTGCGACTGGGTCCCAAGCCGAGTCCGGGGCGCGCGCGGGATTTGCAACGCCTATCGGTCGCTCCGGTAGGCCGGAGGAGGTCGCGAGCTGCGTAGCGTACCTGTGTTCGCCCGACGCATCGTACCTGACTGGGCAACTCATCGTCATCGATGGCGGCAACAGCGTCGTGGAGGACAAGGGTCATTGAGCGCTTGCCGCGGCTGCATCGCTAGATACCGTATGTGAAGAAATTACGCAGCCAGGGTGCAAGGACTGATTAATCGCCGCGTCGGGTTGCAGTGGAGAAATACACTTGGCAGCGAATTTGAACGCCACGCTGCTATCCCCGCCTACGCTAGGCTTAAGGATTCCTCCGATGCCTGCCCCCATGCGCGAAGTGCTGTTTATCGGCCCGTGTTTGTCGATCTTTGATTACACCACCTACTTCATGATGCGGTACGTATTCCACTGCGGGGATGTTTCGACACCGCAGGCCGCCGCGCACAGCGCGAGCCTGTTCCAGACGGGCTGGTTTGTCGAAAGCTTGTTGACGCAGTCACTCATCATTCATGTTATCCGAACCAACAAGCTTCCATTTCTACAGAGCCATTCATCCTGGCCGGTATTGATGATGAGCCTGGTTATCATGATGATCGGAATCGCTATCCCGTTCTCACCGCTCGGTTCGTATCTGGGGTTCACGAAGCTGCCGACGCTCTACTGGCCGCTCCTTGCAGCGACCTTACTGTGCTACGTGCTATTGACGCAGGGAGTGAAGATGTGGCTGCTGCGGCGCGCGTGGATCTGAGCGGCGCGCCCGGCCGTGGGCCTGCTTACAGCCGGGGGAACTCCCGGTGTGCGTGAGTTTGGCCTGGAAAGTTAACCGGCGTCGTGGATTGAGCCGCCTCCAGCGTCGAATTTTGATCAGCGACTGTTCCCGCAACCCCTTGGATCCCCGTGGAGAATTCCGCACGATGCTCCCTGGTCAGCCCTCAGTGCTGGTTCGGCCAAAATACTGGTCAACCTTGGAGGCCTGTTTACAATCGCGTAACTATCGCCGTGTTGGCACAGCCCGCTTAGAGCCAGCTGGGCTGCGGTGGCGTGCGCTGACACGAGCTGAACAGGTGCCAGTGCGGAATACGCACCGAAGAAACGGCCTGAAACGCCCTGATATCCCATTGCAGCGAGAAAACCAGCGGGTAGGTATGCGGGTCACTTTGATCGCACTCGTCAATCGGCGTTACGGAGTCGAAGAGCGCCGACCCGATCGACGAGCCGGTGCAGGAATGGCGCACAGCACCTGCCGCCCAGCATCATGGCCGGCAGCCCCAGGGAAAACTGCGTGCGCCGCCGTCAAATCGCGCGCAGAGAAATCCGACTCGGCAGTAGCCGTAGTGGTCGGCACAGCTCCCCCTGTCAACCGGCGGCTCGACAATTGCCAAGACCAGCTCGATCGTAATTCGAACCTGCGGTGGAAGCGAAGCCATTTTCCCGTGAGGCTCGCCCACGATTCCCGTATTCTCGACTCATAGCGAATCAAACCAGAGATGAACATGAACAAGTGTTTGACCATCACTACCGTAGCATTGTTTGGCTTCTCTGCCACAGCGCTCGCCGACGCCACGGCACTTTCCCCCGAGCAGACAGCTTTCCGGGCGCTCTATAAGGAGCTGGTCGAAACCAACACCACGCTCTCCGCGGGCAGTTGCACGCTCGCGGCCGAGCGGATGGCCGCCCATCTGAAGGCGGCGGGTTACAGCGATGCCGAGCTGCACCTGTTTATCGCCCCGGATCATCCCAAGGAGGGAGGACTCGTGGCAGTACTGCCGGGGCGCGATCCGAAAGCCAGGGCCGTGCTCATGCTGGCGCACCTCGACGTGGTCGAGGCGAAGCGCGAAGACTGGACCCGCGATCCGTTCGTGCTGGTCGAGGAAAACGGGTTTTTCTTTGCGCGTGGGGTTGCCGATGACAAAGCGATGGCGGCAATCTGGGTGGACACCCTGGTGCGCTATAAAACAGAAGGCTACCGACCGAAACACACCTTGAAGATGGCGCTGACCTGTGGCGAAGAGACCAGCGGGGCGTTCAACGGCGCACAGTACCTGGCTACCCATGAACGCGGGCTGATCGACGCCGCATTCGCGCTGAATGAGGGCGGAGGCGGTCAGTTGGACGCCACTGGCAAGCCGATATTCCAGGGCATCCAGGTCGGCGAAAAGTTGTCGCAAAACTATACCCTGGAAGTCACCAATCGCGGCGGCCACAGCTCCCGGCCCTTACCGGACAACGCCATCTACCATTTGGCGAATGCGCTGGTGCGCATTCAGGCCCATCAGTTTCCGGTGGCCTTCAACGACACGACGCGCGATTATTTCACGCGACTGGCTCCGACACGGACGCCCGAGGAGCAGGCGGCCCTGGCCGAACTGCTCAAGGACCCAGGCAATGAGCCCGCGCGCGCGTTGCTCGAACACGATCCCGATATCAACTCCATCCTGCATACCAACTGCGTCGCGACGCTGCTGAACGCGGGCCACGCCACCAATGCCCTGCCGCAGCGCGCGAGCGCAAACGTCAACTGCCGCATCTTCCCGGGGACCAGCGCCGAGACCATCCGTCAGGCGCTGGAGCAGGTCATTGCCGATGCGAGCGTGCGCGTGTCGCTGCGCGAGGTACGCAACGAGCCCGCCCCGCCGCCGCCGCTCGATCCCAAAGTGCTCGCTCCTGCCGAAAAACTGGCCAGCGAAATGTGGCCCGGCACGCCCCAGCTGCGACTCATGTCGGCCGGTGCGACTGACGGTGCGTTCCTGACACCCGTTGGCATTCCTACCTATGGCATTTCCGGAGATTTCAGCGATCCCGATGGCAACGGAGCGCACGGCCTCAACGAATATCTCCGGGTCAAGGTGGTCTATGACTGCCGCGACTACCTGTACCGATTGATGAAGATCTACGGCGAGCAGTAGCGCTCAGGCCTGGCCACCACCCACGCCGGCGCCCCGCATGAACACCTTCGCATCGGTGGCGATCCACTTGTGCGTCGCCTTGATCCGTTTGGCGGCGCCGTACCAGAACTCTGCGGACACCTACCAGATGCCGCCCAGCGCCACCGTGATCGCCTCCCCGTTCACTCCGCCGGCCGCCTCGGTGCACAGGAACGCGATCACTTCGGCAACCTCGCGCGGCTCCAACACCCGGTTCTGTGGATAGATGGCAGCGCGCTCGCGCCATACCTCTTCGACACTGATGCCGCGCCGTTCGGCCGCCGTCGTCGCCGAGCGCTCGGCCATTGCCGTTCGCACCCAGCCGGGCAGCACCGCGTTGGAAGTGACTCCAAACGGCCCCGCATCCTGGGCGACGGCGCGTGCGAGCCCGATCACTCCGTGCTTGGAGGCGGTGTAGGCGCTCCCCGATCGCTCCGCTTTCTCACCGGCGGTCGAACTGGTGAATACGAGCCGGCCGAAGCCGCGCTTGCACATGCCGCCGACCGTCAACCGCGCGAGCTCAAATGGAGCATCGAGGTTGATGCGCATCGTCTCGCGCCAGACCGCCGGATCCTGCTCCCACACGAGTTGCTCGTGAGCTGAACCGATGCCGTGGTTCACGACCAGCAGGTCAATCGGCCCCAGTCGCCGCTCGGTCTCGGCAACCGCCAGGGCGCAGCCCTCGGTGGTGCCGAGGTCGGTCGCGACGAAATCAAGACCAACGGATGCCAGTTCCGTCTCGCTGCGCGACACGACCATCACGCGCGCTCCCGCTGCCGCGAGCAGCAACGCGGCCTCACGGCCGATTCCCCGTCCTCCGCCCGTCACCAGTGCTATACGTCCCTTCATTGCTCAGCTCCTGTATTCGTACCAGCCCTTGCTCGAGTTAACAACCTTGACCACCAGCAGCATCACTGGCACTTCAATCAGTACACCGACCACGGTCGCAAGTGCGGCACCCGAGGTGAACCCGAACAGACTGATGGCGGCAGCCACAGCCAGCTCGAAGAAATTGGATGCGCCAATCAGCGCCGAAGGGCAAGCCACACTGTGGGACTCTCCGGCACGCCGGTTCAGCCAGTACGCGAGCGCCGAGTTGAAGAACACCTGGAGCAGAATCGGGACTGCCAGCATGGCGATTACCAGCGGTTGCTGCAGGATCGCCTCGCCCTGGAACGCGAACAACAGCACGAGTGTGGCCAGCAGCGCGCAGATGGACCAAGGCCCGAGCTTCGCCAATGCGGCAGCGAACGCCGTCTGCCCACGTTTGAGCAACGCCCGGCGCCACAATTGCGCCAGCACCACCGGTATGACGATGTAGAGCACGACCGATGTGATCAGCGTGCTCCACGGTACCTTGATTGATGAAATGCCTAACAGCAGGGCCACGATTGGCGCAAAGGCAAAGACCATAATGGTGTCGTTGAGTGCCACTTGTGACAGCGTGAACAGCGGGTTGCCTCCGGTCAGCCGACTCCACACGAACACCATGGCCGTGCAGGGCGCCGCGGCCAGCAGGATCAGGCCAGCGACGTAGCTGTCCAGTTGCTGCGCGGGTAGATAGGGGGCGAAAACATGGCGGATGAAGACGTAACCCAGCAGTGCCATTGAAAATGGTTTGACGGCCCAGTTCACGAACAGCGTGATGCAGATGCCGCGCCAGTATTGGCGCACCTGGTGCAAGGCGCTGAAATCCACCTTCAACAACATCGGGATGATCATCACCCAGATCAGCAGACCCACTGGCAGGTTGACGCGCGCCACCTCCAGATGACCGATGAGCTGAAAAGCCTTCGGCAGCCACTGCCCCAACGCTATGCCGACCACGATGCACAGCAACACCCACACCGTCAGATAGCGCTCGAATAGGTTCAGCGGTGCGCTGGCAGAAGGCGTGCCCATGCCCTTGGCGACGGTAGTCATGGTCTGATGTTCACTTTGAAGCGATGTCTCGCAGGGCCGCCTGCAGCGCTGCGTTGTCCATGGTTGCCAACGGCAACTGCAGCAGCTGCAGCATACGGTAACCCATGGCTTGCCGGATTAGCTCAAACGCGCTGCGTTTGTCCGCGTCGCTGCCGGGCGCATTGGCGGGGTCGGGATAACTCCAATGCACTTGCACCGGGCCGCCGGGCCAATAGGGGCAGGTTTCCTTCGCGGCGTTGTCGCATACCGTAATGACAATGCGCATGGGCGGCGCGTCAGGCGCCGCGAATTCATCCCAGCTCTTGCTGCGATACCCACGGGTATCGATTCCGGCGCTTTTAAGAACTTCCAACGCCAAGGCATGAATGCGCCCGCTGGGTGCGCTGCCTGCGCTGAAGGCCCGCACCTCACGGCCCAGTCGCTGCGCCAGGTGGTTCAGCATGGCTTCACCAAGGACGCTGCGCGCCGAGTTGTGCGTGCAGAGGATCAGGACGTTGGTGGTCTCAGCCATTTCTAAACAGAAAACTGTAGGCATTAAGCGCCGGCACGCCGCCGAGGTGTGCGTAGAGCACTCTGGATCCGGCCGGGAACTGGCCGCGGCGCACCCAATCGATCATTCCCTGCATGGACTTACCCTCGTATACAGGATCTGTGAGCATGCCTTCCTGCCGCGCGCACAGCCGGATGGCCTCCAGCGTGCCCTCGTTCGGCAAACCATAGGCGGGGCCAGCGTAGCGGGTATCGAGCACCACGTCCCGCTCACTGATCTCCCGGCCCAGTTCGACCAGCTGCGCAGTGTTCTGGGCGATGCGCAGGATCTGCGCCCGGGTCTTCTCGGGTGTGGCCGAGGCATCGATGCCGATGACGCGATCGGCCCGGCCGTCCGCGGCAAAGCCAACCACCATGCCGGCCTGGGTGCTGCCGGTGACCGAGCACACCACGATGTAGTCGAACCGGATGCCAAGCGCGGCTTCCTGCGCCCGCACTTCTTCGGCAAAGCCGACGAAGCCTAAGCCACCCAGCGGGTGCTCGGAGCAGCCCGCGGGAATCGGGTAGGGCTTGCCCCCTGCCTTGCGCACATCCTCCATGGCCTGTTCCCAGCTCGGGCGGATGCCAATGTCGAAGCCCGCCGCGTCGAGTCGAACCTCGGCGCCCATGATGCGCGACATCTGGATGTTGCCAACGCGATCGTAGACGGCATCTGAGTAATTGACCCAGTTCTCCTGCACGAGCACACACTTGAGTCCCAGGTGTGCCGCCACCGCGGCGACCTGCCGCGTCTGGTTCGACTGAATGCCGCCGATGGACACCAGCGTATCGCAGCCCAGGGCCAGCGCCTCGGGAATCAGGTATTCGAGCTTGCGGGTCTTGTTGCCGCCAAAGGCCAGCCCGCTGTTGCAGTCCTCGCGCTTGGCGTAGAGCTCAACCTTGCCGCCCAGATGAGCGCTCAGGCGCTTCAGAGGCTGGATGGGCGTCGGGCCGAAAGTCAGCGAATGGCGCGGAAAGCGCTGCAGGTTCATTTCGTGCGTTCCTTAGAGACTGGTTTGCTTCTTATAGCTCATTCCACACCTCACAAGCGCAGTACCCCGGCATCGATGCTGCGCATGCTCGTCCTGCCCACCAGCGCCGTGGTGACCTTTAGTTCTCGCTGAATGATTTCAAGCGCCCGGGTCACACCCGCCTCGCCCATGGCAGCGAGCGCGTACAAAAAGGACTTGCCGATGAGCACACCCTGCGCGCCCTGCGCCACGGCCTTGAGGACATCCTGGCCCGAGCGGATACCGCCATCGAACAACACTTCACAACGTCCATCGACCGCGGCCGCAATCTCCGGCAGGACGGCAATCGTGGAAGGCGCGCCATCCAGTTGCCGCCCGCCGTGGTTCGACACCACGATCGCGTCGGCGCCACTGGCGAGCGCGAGTTTTGCATCCTCGGCATCGAGCACGCCTTTTAAAATGAGTTTCCCTGGCCAGCGGCTGCGCACCCATTCCACATCCTGCCAGTTCGCGCTTGGGTCAAACTGCGTCGCCGTCCATTCTGCCAGCGTACGGATGCCGGAAGCACCGCCAATGCGGCCTTCGAGATTGCCAAAGCTGCGGCGCTTGCCGAACAGCACCTTGAGCGCCCATGCCGGTTTAGTTGCGACCTCCAGAGCGTTCCTGAACGTTAATCGTGGCGGTATGCTCAGCCCGCTCCTGGCGTCCCGGCGCCGCTCGCCCAGTACTTGAAGATCCAGGGTCAGCATGAGCGCCGAGCAGCCCGCGTTCTGTGCCCGATTGATCAACTCCTGATTGAATCCACGGTCTTTCATCAGGTACTGCTGAAACCAGAAGGGTTGAGTCGTTGCCGAGCGCACGTCCTCAATCGAGCAGATCGACATCGTGCTCAGGCAAAATGGAACGCCAAAGGCGGCCGCAGCGCGCGCTCCCAGGATCTCACCATCGGCATGAAAGAACCCGGCCAGCCCGGTGGGCGCGATGGCCAGGGGCATAGCGACCGGTAGGCCGAGCAGGGTCGTCGCGGTGGAGACACCCGAAACATCCACCATCACGCGCTGGCGAAACTCCAGCGCCTCGAGATCGGCGCGATTGCGCCGCAGCGTGAGTTCGTCATATGCGCCACCGTCCGCATAGTCGAAGATGGCACGCGGGATGCGCCGCTGCGCGAGTAATCGCAGGTCCTCAATGCTGGTAATGACCGCCATACCGTATCCTCAAGCTTTCTTCAGCAGCATGGATTTTGATCCCAAATTGTCATATAACTCCCAGGCTGTCCGCCAGCACCAGCACCTGAGTCCGGACAGTACCGATTCCGGAGAATTGCCTGGTTGCCATTGGAGTGTATATATGTATCCACGCGCAATGTTCGTTACCCTCAGTACCGCCATTCTTGCCATCGCCTGGAGCAACGCACCGGCTCATCCGCCCAAGGCGGACGCCGCGGCCATCGCCGCGTCCATCGCGAACCCCGATCGCCCAGCCGCGGACCGCGAGCGCGATGCCTGGGCTAAGCCGCAGGTCGTACTCAGCTTTCTTGAAGCGCGGCCGGGTATGCAAGTTATCGATTATCTCGCCGGCGATGGCTATTACAGCGAGTTGCTGGCGCGTATCGTCGGAGCGAAGGGTCGGGTAATCGTCTTTAACAATGGCGGTTACGCGAGCTATATCGGGCAAGAGCTTGCCAAGCGCTTTGCCGGCAAGCGCGTACCCAATACGCTGCTCAAAGTTACCGAAATTGCCACCCTGAAATTGCCGCCAAATTCGCTCGATGCCGCGCTGTTCGTCATGTCCTATCACGATGTCTATTTTGCACCGCAAGGCGCCGCAGGACCGATGGGCGATGCTTCGAGTATGGTCGCCAATCTGTACACAGCCCTGAAGCCCGGCGGCATCGTCGTTGTGCAGGATCACGTGGCGGGTGCGGGCAGCGCTCCTGCGGATTCGGTGAACAAGCTGCATCGAATTGACCCCAGTGTTGTCAAGCGCACCTTTGAGCAGGCCGGCTACAAGCTCGAGGCCCAGGACGGGACCTTCGGAAACCCGGCGGATGATCACAGCAAACTGGTGTTCGATCCGGCGATCCGCCACAAGACGGACCAGATCCTGTATCGCTTTCGTAAGCCGAAGTAATTGGTGGCTGTTGGCGAACGCGCCAGCCTTAATTTCTACGCCACAGCAGCAACACGACGCCGACCAGCACGATACTCACGGCCAGCCATTCAAAGCCCGTGACCGTCTCATTGCCGAGCGTGATCCCCAAGACCAGGGCGACGATCGGGTTGACGTAGGTATAGCTGGCGGCCAGCGAAGGTGTCGTGCGTTGCAGCAATATCATGTAGGCGGTGTAACTGATCAGCGAACCGGCGAATGCCAGGTAGATCCATGAGGCGAGTGCGCGCGGCTGAGGTGGCCAGCTGGGTACTTCGCCCACCACCCAGGAAAGGATGAGCAACAGCACGCCGCCGATCAACATCTGACTGGCATGACCCATGGAGCCCGGGGCGGTGCTCAATTTGGCACCACCTGGGAGTCCGTGAACCGCCCACACACTGCCCAGCACCCAGGCGATGCACGCGCAACTGATCGCCAGCAAACCGGTGAGCGAGGCGCTGAAACCCTGCCCCTGCGTCAGCATCACGACACCGCCAAGTCCGATGGCCACACCGGCAATCTGCCTGGGCACGGGACGCACGCCATAGGGCCATTCGGCAAGCACCAGCAGCGTTGGGACCACGGCGTTAAATGCCACGACCAGCCCTGAACTGATGCTGGTTTCAGCGATCGCCGTGAATCCGTAACCGACGCCCAGCAGCAGGCATCCCAATACCGCCCCACCCAGCCACTCCCGACGGTTCGGCCACGCCGCACCCCGCACGCGGGCCACTACAGCCAGCAGCACGCCCGCTGCCAGGAATTGACTGCCCATCTGGAAGAAGGGAGGAAAGCTGACCAGGGCCCACTTGATGGCCAGGTACATCGAGCCCCAGACGAACCAGGTTGCCGCCAGGCACGCCACAACGGTCGCGGACCATACGGTTTTAACAGGACTGGTCGCGGGATTTGAGTTAACGATGACGGCTATTCCTGTGAGGCGGCATTTATTTTATAAGTTGCAGGTCAGCTGCGCTGCCGGCCACCGGCATCGTAGAACCACGCGTCGGGGTACGGATACCACCACTCATGGATGACGGGCTGATGATCGATGATCACCATCTTCGAGCGTCGAAACAGGTCCAGCCCCAGCCGCGACAGTTCGCGGCCAACGCCCGACATCTTCCAGCCACCAAACGGCAACGCGTCGTTGTCGATCAGCGGATTGTTGACCCAGACCATGCCCGCCTCGAGACGCTCCGCTGCTTCCATGGCCTCATCCAGGCTGGTGGTAAAAATCGAAGCGCCAAGACCGAAGGGGCTGTCATTGGCCCGCGCGATAGCTTCGCCGAAATCCGCCACGCGGCAGATGCTGGCGACGGGTCCGAAACACTCCTCACGCATGATGGCCATTTCATGAGTCGCGCCGGTCAGGATCGTCGGTTCGTAAAACCAGCCGCGCGGCAGTTCGGGCGGTATACGCGCACCGGTGACAGCGGTGGCGCCTTTGCTCAGCGCGTCCTCGACCAGGCGCATCACCTTGACACGCGCCGCTTCACTGACCAGCGGCCCGATCTCCGAGTGTGCGAGTCCGTGCCCGATGCGGAGCTGACGCGTACGTTTGGCGAACGCCTCGACGAAGCGGTCATGCACGGCATCGACCACGTAGAAGCGCTCCGCCGACGTGCATACCTGGCCGCTTAAGTGAAACGCTGCAGTCACCGAACCGGCGGCGGCCACCTCGATGGGTGCAGATGCGCTGATGATCATCGGATCGCTCCCTCCGGCCTCGATGAGCGCGGGCTTCAGGCGCGACGCCGCCGCCATGGCCACCGATCTGGCCGCAGTGACGGAGCCGGTAAAGGCTACCGCGTGAGTCCGTTCCGATTCCACCAGTGCCGCGGCCACCGCCGCTCCGCCTGGCAGGCAGGCCACCAATCCTTCCGGCAGTGCCGCAAATACCCGCATGAACTCCAGCGTGCACAGCGTAGTGGCCGGCGCCGGCTTGATGATGCAGCCGTTGCCGCAGGCGAGCGAAGCAGCGACCGTCCAGCAGGCAATCAGAACAGGAAAATTGAAGGGAATGATGTGCACACTCACACCGAGTGGCTCATAGCGGGCGTACTGAAACGAGCCGGCCTGCGTCGTGCCTGCCACCTTGCCCGCCTCGTCGCGCGCCAACTCGGCAAAATACCGGAAGCTCGAGGCGCAGTTCGCCAACTCCCCAATGGCCTCAGGGTAAGGCTTGCCCATCTCGCGCGTCATCAGTTCAGCGCAACGGCGCAGATCGGCGATCTCGATCGTGTTGGCGAGCGCATGCAGCGTCCTGGCCCGAGTCTTCGCATCGCAGCGCATCCACAGGCGCTGTGCATGCGTCACCGCAGCGATCGCCGCTTCGATGTCAGCCGGCTGACTTTCGGCGAAAACTCCGACCGGCTCAAGCGTGGCGGGGTCGGCGACACGCTGCACCGTTCCAGCGGCGGGACGATAGGCCGGGTTGATGAAGTAGCAGGGAGTGTGCGGGTCGAAGCTCATGGCGATGCTCGTTCAACGAATCATGTAGACCTTGGTCACGGCTTCATGAACCGTACAGACACCGCGCCAGTTCTCTGGGAAGAACGCGGCGGTGTCTGGCGAAATCTCGATGATCTCGCCGCTCTCATGAACATAGGTGCAACGGCCCGCCAGGAAATGACAGAACTCATCGCGGGTCACATGGCAGAACCACTTGCCGGGCGTGCAACGCCAGATCCCGCATTCTGAGCGGCCGTCCGGCCCCTTGTGCAGCAGCTTGCCGCTGGTATGAGAGGTGCCCTCCAGCATCGTGGGGATCACGCCCCAGTCGACGAGGTCAGTAATGGACAACGGATTTCTGAGTAGGGGCGTGACCCTGGACGGCGCTCCTTCCTGAAGATCGGCATGTTCGCACGAGAGCATGTAGGTGTTGCGCAGCGCGGCGTGAACCGTGCAGTCCCCGCTCCAACCGGCCTGAAACAGCACCAGTGTCCCGGCCGTCACCTCGATCGCCTCGCCAGTACTGTGCCGGTAGGTGGCCTCGCCCGCGACGAAATAGCAGAGCTCATCGCGCGGAATAGTCAGGCGCCAACGACCCGGCGTGCAGACCCACAGCCCGCTCTCCGGCTGATTGTTCGGACCCTTGAACAGCAGGCGCCCCGAGGATTGCGAGACACCTTCGATGGCATCGGACTGCACGCCCCAGGAAACCAGATCGCTGCGGGTCGAGGCGCTCGTCAGATGTGGCGCAGAGCTGCCGGGTTCAACCATCGCCCTGCCCCGGCTGCAGCAGACCCGTCAGGAGGCGCGCGGCCTTGGCCGGCCCATTCTGCGCGTGCATGTGCGCACTGGTCGCTGCCAGCCTGGCGTGCAACTTGGCATCGTGCAGGCAGGCATCGATACGCGCGGCGAGTTCGGCTTCGGTCCAGGTGGCACGGCCCATTGCGAAACCGTGGCCGGTCTCCTGGACCCGGGTGGCATTGTCGTGACCGTCCCAGGCGAAGGGCATGATGATGGCGGGCTTGCCGAACAACAGGCACTCGGTGAAAGAATTATTTCCGCCGTGATGGATCGCGACGTCGATCTGCGGAATGACTGCGGGCTGTGGAAACCAGCTGTCGATGATGACGTTGGGCGGCAGCTCGGTGTACTGATCCTTGTGATCGCCGACGTTGACCAGGGCGCGATAGGGCATGCGGCCGAGGGCCGCGATCAGGCGCTTGAGCAGCGTGACATCGCCAGCGCCCAGGCTGCCAAAAGAGAGATACAGGAGCGGCGCATCCTGGTGCGCGGCAAAATGCGGCACCACGTAGGAGGCCTCGCGGCGCACGCAGCCCTCGAGATACTGAAATCTTTCGGGCGGCAGCGGCCGCGAGCGCTCGAACTTCACCGCCTCAGGGTAAAGCAGCAGGTTCAGGAACGGCGAGGTTTCAAAGAACTGGCCCAGCGGATAGGGACGTTCACCCTCCGAGACGAGAAATTCGTTGAAAACCGCATGCAGCGGCCCTATCACTTCGTTGAAGCGCTCGCGAAAACGCGCATGACAGGCATGGTCGCGGGCGCCGCAGCCTGACAGATGCGGGGGAATCGCCGGGTCCTCGATTTCGTTTTCCGAGCACGAGACGATGCGTACCCAGGGCGCCCCATGCTGCTTGATGGCCGGAAACAGGATGACGTTGTCCACGCAGATCAGATCCGGATCGACCTTCGCCAACACCTGCGGCAGATCCTGTTGCGCATAGCGGGCGCTCTCGACGATAGCCGCCCAGCAGTCCTTTACGTAGCTATCGACCTGCTCGTACGGCGACTTGTAAAAATTGGGAATATGCCCGTTGATGAAGTCTTCCCAGAACTTCGCCATCTGCCTAGGCGGCAGCGGCGCGGATAGATTGACCGGGTACGCCTCGAATCCATAACCGCGATAGACTTCAAGGAATCCGGGATCGGAGATGAACACGGCCCGCTGGCCGCGCTCGATTACGGCCTGTGCAATCGCGACAGAATTGAGCGCCGGCCCGAACGCGGCCTCGGGGAAAAACGCAAATGTTTTCGGTTGCTGGTCTGACAATTGAGGTGGACTCGCTTCGCTGGCGAGGCACGGGCCGCAACGCCTTCTGGATCAGTCTAATGGGCTGGAAACATACAGGCAATCAAACCGGTCAGGACCAGGGATTGATAACAGATTTCAAGGTAGGGTGAAAATCGGCCTCATTCCGCGTTATCAGCGCGAGCGCATGCACTTCGGCCGTTGCTGCGAGCATGGCATCCATGGCGTGGATTGGACGCCCACTACTTTCGCACCGAGCAACGATCTTGCCCCAGACGTTGGCGATCTGGGCATCGATGGGTAAAATCCTACTCTCAAATCGTGACGATAGATCCTGCTGCAGCCAGTCATCCAAACGCCTGCGGCGCTCACCGGACGCCAGACCTTCGACACCGCGGCGTAGTTCCGCGATAGTCACCACACTCAGGAACACACGATCTTCATCGATTGCGGCCAACCACGCCAACAATCCGGGATTCGGACGAGGCTTGGTCCACTCTGAAACGACATTGGTATCCAGCAGGAAACTCACAACCCGGTCTTACGCAGTGACTGCCTTGAGCGCTTCAGCTCCAGTTTCGAGCCGCGCAGTGGCGATGCAGCGAAGAAATCCACCAGACTTCCATTACGCCTGCTCTTGCGTTCCCACTCCGCTGCGGCCACCACTACCACGGCTTGCCGGCCATTGCGCGTAATGGTCTGCGGACCCTTGGTCTGAGCCTGATCGATGACTGCGCTGAACTTGGCCTTGGCTTCAGCGACTGTCCAGATATGCTCGTCCATGCGACCAAACCGTTTTTATAGTCAACATGGTCATTATAGTCATTCAGCCGCGAAAAGCAACGCGGCCGGTAGCTGGCCTGATGATCGAGCTGCCATTCGCGATCCGGCTAGATCCGCCGGCCCGGCGCACGTGACGGCCGCAGGTAAATGAACCAGTACACGCCTCCGACCAGCAGGCCACCACCAATGATGTTGCCGATCGTGACCGGCACCAGGCTGATGAAGAAAGCGGGCCAGGTGAGCGCTGCCAGATCCGGCGCATTCGCGCTCGATGACATCCATGATGCCGCAGGCGTCCAGGCTTTCAGGAACAGCCCGAGCGGGATCAGGTACATGTTCGCCACCGAGTGCTCAAAACCGGCGGCTACGAACGCCGAGACCGGGAACAGCACTGCCAGGACCTTGTCGGTAATAGTCCGGGCGCCGATCGCCAGCCAGACTGCGAGGCAAACCAGAACATTGCAGAGGATGCCCAGAAAAAAGGCGTGCACGAATGACAAACTGGATTTATCGAGCGCCAGCTTGATGGCGACTGCCGCGACCGCACCGTTGCCACCACTGGGTTGACCCGAGAGACAGACCAGCATGGCCGTTCCGATCGCACCAACGAAGTTGCCCGTATACACAACGCCCCACACTCTCAGCAGTTCGCGCAGTCGCACGTGACCCGCGGCTACCGCCATCACCATCAGGGCGTTACCCGTGAAGAGCTCAGCTCCACCGACAATGACCAAAATGAGCCCGAGGCAGAAAACAATTCCCGCGATCAGTCGGCTGACGCCAAAGGGCAATACCCCGACGGACCCCGCCAGCACCGTGGTTGCGAACATGGCGCCCAGCGCGATGAATGCGCCACCGAGTATCGAGAGCATGAACATCCTGCTCGCCGGCTCGCGCACTTTCTGCGCGCCAATCTGCTCGGCCCGCCGGGCAATCTCGACCGGCAGGAGCGCCGCGATACCGTCGCTTGATCCGTCGGCTTCTGTTGTCGTCATGCTGCTGACTCCGCCTGCAAGCACCTTAGCGCATATTCAGGGCCTTACCAAGGAGCTACACTCACCGGGCTACACTCACCGTTCACTCGCCGCGCCTGGCATTGAAATGAAAAACCGGATCGCTGCCCTGCTGACCACGCTGCTCGCCCTGGCGCTGCCGGGTTTCACACGGGCCGCGGTACAGGTGTTTATCGGACCGACGCCCATTGTGAATGGCGCGGCGCGCGCCAGTACCGATATCACTGTCTTCAATGGCAGACTGGCCTTTGCCATCGCGGTGGGCACTGCGGTTCCGTACGGCGTGCCACGCGGTGCCATCATCGACGTGGCGCCAGTCAGCAACGGCCGCATCGGGCGCGATCACGTGGTGTTCGCCGATTTCATTCCCAACGACTGGTCAGCCTGGCCCAATAGCTACCATCGGGTGGAAATACTCGAGCAGAGCGCGCAACGCGCCGTGATCCGCAGTACGCGCGATTGGGGCCAGGCCACCGTGACCACGCTGTATACCTTGCAGGACGATAGCGATGCTGTCGAGATCAGGACCACCCTGAAAAATGGAGGCAGCGAGCCTTTGTCCGATCTGCTCTCGGGACTGACGCTGTGGCTCAACAGTGGCTACCTGTTCAGCGTGCCCGGACTGGCAGACCAAAGGAATGGCAAGGCCGAGGGCGCGCTCAGTGATCGGGTGGTCGCCTACGATGCCGACTGGAATATCGCGCTGCATGCGCCCTACTTCGATCATGTTGATTCGGGTTCCATGGATATGCTGCGGCTGCACACGCTGGCACCCGGCGCGAGCCAGGTCTTCGAGGGCTGGCTGCAGGTCGGATCGAGCGGCGATCTTGGAGCCGTCGTCCAGGCTGAAATCAATCGCAAGCATCTGGCTGCCGGCACGCTTGAGGGTCGCATCAGCGCTCGCGACGGCAAGCCGGTCGATCAACCGGTGGTGGTGATCGAAAAGCAGGGCCAGCCCTACGCCTGGGTGCTGGGTCACAGGGATCGCTACCAGCTCACGCTGCCGGTCGGCGACTATCTGCTCCACGCCACCGGCAAGGGCTACTCGCAGAGCCGTGGCGTGCCCGTCTCGGTCAGGGCCGGTAGCAGCGAGCGGCTCGATTTTCCGGATCTGGCACCACCCGGGCGTTTGCACTTCAGCGTCCACGCTGCGGGCAACGGCCAGCCGCTGGACGCGCGCATCACGATCGTGAAGGGACAGAAGCCGCTGCCGCAGTTTCTGGGTCGACAGACCTTCTTTACCGAATTCGATCGCCGAGGTGAACTCGATGTGTCGTTGGCACCGGGTGAGTATCTGTTCAAGGTTTCCGCCGGCGGGGGCTTTCTGGCGCCCGATCGCGAACTCGCTGTGCAGGTGGCCTCCAGTCACACGCTGGCGCTTGAGGTCGCCATCACACCGCAATTCAACCCGCGGACGCGCGGCTGGTATTCGGCCGACACCCATCATCACGCCGATCAGGCTGAGGCCGTGACACCGCCTATGGATCTGGCGCGTTCGCAGCTCGCCGCCGGACTCGACCTGCTGTTCGTCAGCGATCATGATTCGACTGTCAACCATCGGCCCCTGCAGCAACTTGCCGACCGGCGTGCCGTGCCTCTCATTCCATCGATGGAACTCTCGGCCTCCTGGGGTCATTTCAATGCCTACCCACTGCGGCCCGGCCAGCCGCTGCAGAT
Source organism: Gammaproteobacteria bacterium (assembly GCA_031441585.1). Lineage (GTDB taxonomy): Bacteria > Pseudomonadota > Gammaproteobacteria > Steroidobacterales > Steroidobacteraceae > FEN-1191. The sequence continues at coordinate 39,234 of JANMWZ010000076.1, read as the reverse complement.
CGATACCGGAACCGCCAGCATCGATCAATTATTCGCCGAGGCACGTCGCCAGGGCGCACGCGTCGTGCAGGCCAATCATCCCTACAACCCCTACGGTTATTTTTCGAGCCTGGCGCGCGGCGAAGTGCCCGGTGGCTTCAATCCACAGTTCGAACTCATCGAGATCAACGCCAGTGAACCGGAGAATCACGACAAAGTGCTGCACGCGGCGTGGGCGCTATGGAACGAGCGGCATCATTACTATCTTGGCGCGGGCACTGATACGCACGACGTATGGACGGATGAATCCGGTCGCGTGCGTTTGTTTGCCCACCTGGCCGGCAAGCCCAGCGCCATGGCTTATGCCGAAGCCGTCAGCGCCGGGCACGCCTATGTGAGCTTTGGGCCGCTGCTCTATCCTTCAGTGATGTTCGGCTCAGAGCTCAAACTCCGGTCCGGCGAGCACTTCAACCTGGGCTTTGATCTGGAATCGGTCAGCGGTCTGAAGCAGGCCAGCCTTATAGGGCGCGGCGAGACGGTCAGTACTCGGTCCTTCGCGGACCAGGCACACACAGCGCGCTGGGACATTCCGCTGACCGCCAACGGCGCGGGCTGGTATGAACTGATCGTCGAAGACCGCCTGGGCGGCAAGGCCTACTCGGACCCGATCTGGGTCGATGTGATCGACGCCCCCTAAGCGTTAACAGGCCCTAATTCTCCACCACCGGTAGTGACAGGTACGAAGCCTGCTTCGATGAGTGGTAGATGCGCTGCGTAGCCTTACGATAATCGGCCGGTTTGGCCAGGAAGATATTGGGCACGAAAGTCTGCGGGTTTCGATCGTAGAGCGGAAACCAGCTCGACTGCACCTGCACCATGATGCGGTGGCCCGGCAGGAACACGTGATTGTTAGCCGGCAGATCAAATTCATAGGCCAGCGGCAGGTTGGCCTTGATCGGCTTCGGCGTGACGAAGCCTTCGCGGTAGCGGCCGCGCAGGATGTCCATGCCCACCGCGAGCTGGTAGCCGCCCATCTCGGGTTGTGCGGGCACTTCATCCGGATACACGTCGATCAGCTTGACGACCCAATCGCTGTCGGTGCCACTGGTGGCAGCGACCAGATGCACGCGCGGATTGCCGCTGATCTTCAGGGGCGCAGTCAGCACCGGGGACGTGAATGCGAGCACGTCGGTGCGGCCGGAAGCCTCGCGCTGATCGTCAGTCAACCATTGTGACCAGCTCTGCGTGGAGGAATAGCCGATCGACTGGATGGGCCGGGCACGAAACGGCACGGGACGCGCGGGATCGGCAACGTATTCCGAAAATTCGTCGCCAGCGACGGGCACCTTGAAATCCAGCCTGTTGCCGGGTTGCAGATAGAGCGCACGGCTCTCATGGCGGCAGCCCTGATTGCAGCTCTGCGGCCAGCGATCGAGGTGGCGCCATTCATTCGTGCCGGTCTCGAAAGCCGTCACCGCCGCAACGTCGGCCGGCGGCGCACCGTCCTTCAGGTACTGCGCCAGGAACGGCCGCAGCACGACTTCACGAAAGTAGCGCGCGGTATCGCTGCCGAAGCGGATGTTGCCAAGCGCGCTGCCCTCCTGAATTTCCTGACCGTGATACCAGGGGCCGAGCACCAGCTTGACCTTGTCGCCCTGCACATCCTTGGGCTTGATGGCCCGATACACCGCCAGTGCACCATAACTGTCTTCCTGGTCCCACAGGCTGTGCACCAGCATCACCGGGACTTTCAGCGGCAATGCAGCGAGCACCTTGTCCACGGCCTGATCGCTCCAGAATGCATCGTAATCGGGATGCGCGAGCAGCTTGTTCCAGAAGCCGAGCTGTTGCATGCCGTAGAGGCGACCCAGTTCACCGGCCGAGCCCACGTGCATGAACAGATCGAAGTCATCGTGGTAGCTGGACCACCACTTGATGGTGTTGTCGCGGCTGGCAACCTGCTCGTAGATGTACGACGCGCCCTGCTGGCGAAACGCGCCATTGTGAAACCAGTCATCGCCCATCCAGCCATCTACCATGGGGTTCATGGGCACCGACACCTTGAGCGCCGGGTGCGGGTTCACCAGCGCCATCAATGGCTCGAACCCGTCATAGGAAATGCCGAGCGTGCCCACCTTGCCGTTGCTCTCGGCAACGTTCTTCACCAGCCAGTCGATGGTGTCATAGGTGTCGGTGGCATCATCGACCGGTGTCGGATTCTGCGGGCCGTGGACCGGGCGATTCATCACGTAGTCGCCCTCCGAGCCATACTTGCCACGCACGTCCTGCACGACGCGGATATAGCCATCCTCCAGGATCACATCGGTCGCGTTGTCATAGCCCTCCAGCATCGAACCCAGGTTGCCGCTGTGGGTGTGGCTGGTCAGCTCCTTGGCATCGTACGGGGTGCGCGTCAGCAGCATGCCGGCGTGAGCGGCGCCTTTGGGCACCAGGATGACGGTGTGCAGCCGGGCGCCATCGCGCATCGGAATCATGACGTCGCGCAGGCTGTAGTCGTAGCTGTCTGTAACCGGCACGAAATTGTCAGGCGTCTCGCTCGGATACTGCGGGTAGACGGGCTTGGGCGCCTCTTGCGCCAGTGCCACGCCGCTAATACCGATGCCAATACCAATTCCGAGCAGGCCGGTCGCAATCGTTCTTGTCAGGCGGGTGCAATTGCTGGCGCGTCTGTTGATCACGTTCATGACGTCCCTTTTGGTATCCGCAGAACCTAACGTAGCGCTCATCGTCAATGAGCGCAATAGTCGGCGAGCTTGCGCACTTGCGTGCGAGGGCCAGCGCAGCCAGGCCTGCATTCTTTGCTGGGCAAGTGTGTCAGAATCTTCCCGAACACCAAAGGGTACAGCGTATGCGCCAGCCACTTCGTCTGATCTCCATTGGCCTGCTCGGCCTTGCAGCCCCGCTGCATGCCGCCGACCTGCTGCTGCAGCACGCGCGCGTCATTGATGGCACCGGGCGCGCCGGATTCATCGGCGACGTGCGCATTCAGGGCAACAAGATCGTAGCAGTGGCGGCGCACTTGCGGCCGCAAGCCGGCGAGGCAGTCCGCGATGCGCACGGGCTGGCGCTGGCACCCGGATTCATCGACATGCACAGCCACGCCGACCGCGGGCTGCTGCAGGATCTGGATGCCGCTACCCAGACCCGCCAGGGCGTGACCACCATAGTCGTCGGCCAGGATGGTGAATCCAGTTTTCCGCTGCGCGACTATTTCAGCAAGCTCGAATCCACGCCGCCCGCCCTCAACGTGGCGAGCATGGTGGGCCATGCCACGGTGCGCGCCCAGGCTATGGGCAAGGATCTGTTCCGTCCGTCCACGCCGGCGGAACTGGCGCAGATGAAAAGCGTGCTCGCAGCCGAGCTGCAGGCCGGCGCATTCGGCTTGTCCACGGGGCTCGAGTACGAGCAGGGCCATTTCGCGACCACCGAGGAAGTGGTGGAACTCGCGAAGGTCGCGGCCAGCGCCGGTGGCTTTTATATCTCGCACGTGCGCGATGAGGGCAACGATGTTTTCAAATCCTACGATGAACTCCTGCGCATCGGGCGCGAGGCCAGGATTCCTGTGGAAATCACCCATATCAAATTGGGGTCCACGCCGATGTGGCATCTGGCGGCCAGGCGCATGCCGGCGTATCTGCAGACCGCGCGGCGCGACCACATCGACCTGCGGGCCGATGTTTACCCTTACACCTATTGGCATTCGGGCATCCGCGTACTGATCACTGATCGGGATTTCTTCAATCCGGCCAAGGTGGTCAAGGCGCTGGCCGACAATGGCGGCGCTGCCGCCATCCGCCTCGCGCATTACACCCCCGAGCCCGCCGTGGCCGGCAAGACACTCGCCGAGCTCGCCACGATCTGGCACTTGAGCGAAGTGGACACCTACATGCGTATCGTCAGGGCCACCATGGCCGAGGTTAATTCTGATCTGGAGATGGAGGACATCATCGGCACCTCGATGAGCGAGGACGATGTGCGCTGGTTCGTCGCACAACCGTGGATCAGCTTCTGCAGTGATGGCGAGCTGCATGGCGCGCATCCACGCGGTGCCGGTACTTTCCCGCGCATCCTGGGCCACTACGTGCGCGAGCAGAAAGTGCTGTCGCTGGAACTCGCGGTGTATAAAATGACCGGGCTGTCGGCGCAGCGCATGGGTCTCAAGGACCGCGGCCGCATCGCCCCTGGTTTCGTGGCTGATCTTGTGCTGTTCGACCCGACCACGGTCATCGATCAGTCGAGCATCGAACATCCCGAGCAGCCGCCGCTGGGCATTGCTGCGGTCATGGTCTCCGGCGAGTGGGTGATCGAGGCCGACGAACCCACCGGCAAGCACCCGGGACAGGTACTGAGGCCGCGCCCCGGGAAAAGGCCGGCAACCGGCTGACGCAACGCTAGGCGATCGCGCCCTGCTGCGCCAGCGCATCCAGCTGCGCGGCACCCAGTCCGAGAATCTCACCCAGCACTTCGCGCGTATGCGCGCCGAGTGCCGGCGGCGGCAGGCGATAATTCACCGGCGATGCGGATAGTCGCAGCGGGCTGGCAATGCTCGGCACCGTCCGCCCGGAGGCAGTGGCGTCGCCGGGCGCGACGGGAATCTCGACGTGCAGGCCGCGTGCGGCCACCTGCGGGTCGGCGAATACTTCGGCAATAGTGTTGATCGGTCCGCAGGGCACTCCTGCGGTTTCCAGCACGCCCAGCCAGGCGCGCGTGCTGCGCGTCTTCATGACTTCCGCAATCAGCGGCACCAGCAGCGCTCGGTTGATCACGCGTTGCTGATTGGTCGCGAAGCGCGGGTCGCTGGACCAGATCTCGCGCTCAGCGCAGCGGCAGAAATGCGCGAACTGGCCGTCATTGCCGATGGCCAGGATAATCCAGCCATCCTGTGTAGCAAAATCCTGGTAGGGCACAATGCTCGGATGCGCGTTACCCGGACGCTGGGGCGCCACGCCGGTGGTGAGAAAATTCATGCCCTGGTAGGCCAGCAGGGCCACCGCCACATCGAGCAGTGACAGGTCGATGTACTGCCCGCGGCCAGTCTGTGCACGTTGACCCAGCGCCGCGAGAATGGCGATCGTGGCGTATAAACCGGTCGTCAGATCAACCATGGCCACGCCCACTTTCTGCGGGCTGCTGCCGGGCTCGTCGTTGCGCTTGCCGGTAATGCTCATCAGCCCACCCATGCCCTGGATCATCGCGTCGTAGCCGGCACGCCGGGCATAGGGACCGGTCTGGCCGAAGCCGGTGATCGAGCAGTAGATCAGGCGCGGGTTAAGCGGGCTGAGCGTGGCGTAGTCGAGCCCGTGACGGGCCGCGCCACCGACTTTGAAATTCTCGACGAGCACGTCTGATTTCTGCGCTAGTGCGAGCAGCAGTTCCCGACCCTCGGGCATTGCCATATCGACGGCAACAGAGCGTTTATTGCGATTGGTGCTAGCGTAATAAGCAGAATAGCCCGCGTCCTTGAGGTAAGGCGGCCCCCAGGCGCGCGTGTCATCACCCCTGCCCGGCCGCTCGATCTTGATGATCTCGGCGCCCAGATCCCCCAGCGTCTGCGTCGCCCACGGGCCGGCAAGTACCCGGGACAGATCCAAAACGCGAATGCCGCTGAGTGCTGCGCTCACAACTCAGTTTGAGGACTTTCGTCGCCGCAGGGCGAAGGCGCCCAGGGTCACCACGACGCTGACGCCACTCAGCAAGAGCTGCACCAGCTGGCCGGGCGTAAACGCCATGACCACCAGCACGATCACAATGCCGCCAACCACGGCATAGCTCAGCCAGGGAAACAGCCACATTTTGAGCGCCAGTTTTTCGCCCGCCCGCTCCAGTCGCTGGCGCAGGCGTATCTGTCCGCAAGCGATGATCATGTAGATGAAGAGAATGATGGCTCCTGAGGTATTGATCAGGAACAGGAACACGCCGTTCGGCGAGAGGATGGATGCCAGGGCCGCCAGCAACCCCGCCACCGTGCTGATCAGGATGCCGAGCCGGGGCACACGGTTGGCGGAGGTCGCGGCAAACCTTTTCGGTGCATCGCCGCGCCTGGCAAGCTCGTAGAGCATGCGCGAGGTGATGTAGATGCCGGAGTTTAGGCATGAGAGTACTGCCGTCACGGCGATGATCGACATCACCAGGGCTGCGCCAGGCACGTTGATCACCTTGAGCGTTGCGGTGAATGGCGATACGCCGACCTGGGCGCTACTCCAGGGCGAGACACTGACGATGATCGATATCGAGGCGATGTAAAACACCAGGATCCGCAAGGATACGCTGCGCGCCGCCCGCACCACGTTTTCGGCCGGCGATTTGGTTTCGGCTGCCGCGATGGTCGCCACTTCACTGCCCATCATGGAAAAAATGGCAACCGGAATGGCCGCGATCGGCGCCATGAGACCCTGCGGAAACAGGCCACCGTAGCCGACGATGTTCTGGTATGCCGAGGGGTGCGGGTGACCAAAGCCCAGCAGATAGACGACACCAATCACGATGAAGGCCGCAATCGCCACCACCTTGAGCGAGGCGAACCAGAACTCGGTCTCGGCATAGGTGCGCACCGAGAGCAGATTGGTGATGGTCATGACGATGATCAATATCAAGCCAATGATCCAGACCGGCGCCGCGATCCACTGCTGCAGCAGCGCCGCCCCGGCGATGGTTTCGACACCGACGGTAATGACCCAGAAATACCAGTACAGCCAGCCAGTCGTAAATCCCGCCCAGGGCCCCAGGCCCAGTGCGGCGTACTCGGCAAACGAGCCGATGCCCGGTCGGGCTATCGCCATCTCACCCAGCATGCGCATGATCAGAAACACCAGAAAACCCGATAAGGCATAACTGATGACGACCGACGGGCCCGCCATTCTGATGGCGGCGCTGCTGCCGACGAACAGGCCTGCGCCAATGATGCCGCCGAGGGCAATCATGGCGACATGGCGCGGTTGCAGCGTATGAGCGAGTTCGTTGGCGGGTGAGTCGGTGGTCATTGAAACCTCTTATTATTGCGGGCGGGTTTATTGCGGGTGGCCAGACGCCGACTCTTGCGCCCGGTAGGCCTTCCAGCTCTCGTCGATGAGATAGGCCTGGATATTATCGACGTCCTTTTCACTCAGCACATCGTCGAAGCGCTCCATGCCGGTCGGCGCTACCAGGCCGCGCAGCACGATGTCCTTGAACGCCGACTGGAACCCCGGGTTGAGCTTGCGCAGGTCCGGAGTAATGCTTGGGCCCAGCACGTGGCAGCGCGAACACTCCTGGATAAATTTCACTTCACCAGCCCGGATACTCTGCTCATCCGCGCTCTGCTCGGGCGGCTTCGGAAAGGGCTCATCGACACGCGGTGGCGGCGTGGGCACCGGGCCACCGCCGAGCTTGAAGGCTATGATGCGGTTGGTGTTCTCGTAACGATGGGCGGCGCTGCTGGCAGGAATCGGCCCTACTGTGATCGCCGCACCACCGTAACCCACCTGCACGGCAACAAACTGCACACCATTGATGGCGTAGGTCATCGGCGCCGCCATGATGTGGCTGCCGGTCTGGATGATCTTCAGCACTTTTCCCGAGTCGGCAGCGTAAATCCACAATTCACCGTTACCGCGGCCCTGAAATACCAGGTTGCCAGCGGTGCTCATGATGCCACCATCGTAGCCGCGCATGCCGAAGGAAGTTTCATGCTCCCAGACGCTGCGCTGTGCCACCGGATCCCAGGCCCGGATGAGTTCACGCACGCGCTTGCCGCGACGCTCGCTTTCAATGGTTTTCAGATCTGGTAAAGGTCCGAACAGTCGCTTCAGGCTTTCCGGATCGTAAGTGTCATCCGGCATGATGGCATTGGCGGTAAAGAATCCATTGACGTATTTGACCGTGCCACCGTTGTGAAGCAAGTCCACCCACACATTGGGTACATCGAGTACTGGAATGTACATCAGGCGGGTCTTGCGGCTATAGGACATCGGGTTCCAGGTGTGACCACCGGCCCAGGAGGGATAGACGTTCTTCGGCCCCGAATACCAATCGGATTGTGGCGTCAGCACCGGTCGCCCGCTCTTCGGATCGACGCCGGACGCCCAATTGATATAGGTATAGTTGGCCGCAGACAGCAACTCGCCCGACTCGCGATCCAGTACGTAAAAGAAACCGTTCTTGCAGGCCTGCATGATCGTGTGCCGGGTTCGACCCTTGATGCGCAGGTCCGCAAGCACCAGTTTCTGCACCGAGTCATAGTCCCAGATGTCATGCGGCGTCGTCTGATAATGCCACGCCAGCCGGCCAGTATCAGCGTGCACCGCCAGGATGCTTGCCGTGTAGAGCAGATCGAGACGTGAAGGACCCACCAGCCGCTGATCGTAGGGGGCCGCGTTGGCGGTGCCGAAATAGACCAGGTTGAGCCTGGCATCGTAGCCGAAGCCATCCCAGACCGTGCCGCCGCCTGGGTACTCGGGCTGGCGCGTCGCATCCCAGCTCTGATCGGCGAGTGCCAGCTCCGGGTTCTCATACGGCTGTCCGCGCGCCGGCGGCACGGTGTAGAAGCGCCACAAGAGTTTGCCGGTTTCCAGCTGGTACGCGGAAACATAGCCGCGTACGCCGCCGCGGTTCAGATCCGCACCGCTGTTGCCGATCACCACCACGTTGCCGGCAATCTGCGGTGCTCCAGAGCTCGAATAGGGCAATGAATGATCGGCAATCGTATCGACGTTCCAGAGCTCGGCGCCGCTCGCAGCATCCAGTGCGTGCAACCGACCATCCACCGCGGCGACATACACGCGGCCCTTCCACACTGCCACACCGCGATTGACCAGATCGCAACACGGATTGCGCGCCGCGGCGTAGTCCGCCTTGGGATCAAAGCGCCAGAGTTCCCGGCCGCTGGCAGCATCCACGGCGTAAACGTAACCCCAGGTTCCAGAGGTAACCATGACGCCGTCGATCACGATCGGTGTGGCCTCCTGGCCGCGGTGTGTACCCAGATCGTATTGCCACGCGAAGCCGAGCTGCTCGACATTGGCCGCACCAATAGCGGTCAGCGGACTGTAGTAGGTTCCGTCGCTATCGCGGCCGCCCGCAAGCCAGTTCTGGGCGGAATCTGCGGGCTGCGGCGCACCGGCCAGCGCGGCAACTGCGGCTATGCCGATGCAGCAAAATGCCGCCATGTAGACCGGTTTGATCCGTCCACGATGCATGGTTGATCCCTGAATGGGCGCTCGCAGTTTCGGAGCACAGTCACGATTGTCATACAACGCGCGGCTCTGCGCCACCCGATCAGCCGCGCGGATCATAGCGGCGGTGAAACACCGCATGCATGCTCATAACAACAAGTAATGAGCCTCTGGCAGAGAATATCGCCATGCCCCAGGTAAATTCCCTCCGTGTCGCACTGCCGGTTGGTCCCGAGAAGCTCAGTGAATCGGTGGCGCTGCTGCAGCAGGCGCTCAGGCAGTACCGGCGCGTGACCTATGCCAGCAGCCTGGGTGTTGAGGCCAGCGTGCTGATAGATCTGATTTTCGAACACGCGCCGCAGATCGACGTTTTTACGGTCGATACCGGCCGGCTTCCAGAGCCGACGCTCGAGCTGCTCGAACGCATCACCAAGCACTATGGACGCTCGATCCGCCTGGTGTTTCCGCAAGCGCCGGCCGTGCAGAATTTTGTAGCCAGCCACGGCATCAACGGTTTCTACCGCGGACTCGAGCAACGCCTGGGCTGCTGCGAGATCCGCAAGCTCGAACCCTTCAAGCGCGCGATTGCCGGCTACAATGCCTGGGTGACTGGCGTGCGCCATGAGCAGTCGGAAGCGCGCGCCAGCGCCAGGCCGATCGAATGGGATGAACGCTACCGGCTGCACAAGATCAGCCCACTGTTGCAGTGGACGCAGGAGGAAGTCTGGGCGTACGTGCGCGACAAAAAGCTTCCCTACAACCCGATGCATGATCAGGGATACGCGAGCATTGGCTGTGCGCCCTGCACGCGCGCCATTGCCGCCGGCGAAGACAGCCGCGCCGGGCGCTGGTGGTGGGAAAGCCCGGAGTCGCGCGAGTGCGGACTGCAACCCAAAAAACTGCCGGAATCCCTGAGCGATCTCTAGCCCCCTACCCTCATGCTCACTCACCTACAGCGACTGGAAGCGGAATCGATCCACATCATGCGCGAAGTTGTGGCCGAGACCGAGCGGCCGGTCATGCTCTATTCAGTGGGTAAGGATTCCGCCGTGATGCTGCATCTGGCGCGCAAGGCTTTTTTTCCCTCGCCGCCACCCTTGCCACTCCTGCACATCGACACCACCTGGAAGTTCCGTGCCATGTACGAACTGCGCGATCGCATGGCGCGCGCGAGTGGCATGCCGCTGCTGGTCTACAAGAACCCGGAAGCGATTGAGCGCAACATCAACCCCTTCGAGCATGGCTCGGCGCTGCATACCGACCTGTGGAAGACTCAGGGCCTGAAGCGGGCGCTCGATCACCACGGTTTTGACGCCGCCTTTGCTGGCGCGCGGCGCGATGAAGAAAAGAGCCGGGCCAAGGAGCGCATTTTCTCCTTCCGCTCGAGCGCCCATCGTTGGGATCCGAAGAATCAGCGCCCGGAACTCTGGCGCCTCTACAACGCGCGCAAAGCCAGGGGCGAGAGCGTGCGGGTGTTTCCGATTTCCAACTGGACCGAGCTTGACGTCTGGCAATACATTCATATGGAAAATATTCCGGTCGTGCCGCTGTATTTCGCGGCGTTGCGCCCCACGGTGATGCGCGACGGCCTGCTCATCATGGTCGATGACGAGCGCTTCCCGTTGCACCCCGGCGAGCTGCCGGTTCAGCGTTCCATCCGCTTTCGCACCCTGGGGTGCTATCCGCTCACTGGCGCCATCGACAGCACGGCGACCACGATGCCGGAGCTCATCAGGGAAATGCTGCTGACTGCCACCTCCGAGCGCCAGGGCCGTGCCATTGACAATGATCAGGCGGCATCGATGGAAAAGAAGAAACAGGAAGGATATTTCTGATGCACTCCGGGGCAGGCAGCCAGCAGGTCGCGGAGCTCATTGCCGGGGATATCAACGCCTATCTGCAGCAGCACCAGCACAAGTCGTTGCTGCGCTTCATTACCTGCGGCAGTGTCGATGATGGCAAGTCAACCCTGATTGGCCGCCTGCTCTATGACAGCAAGTTGATTTTCGCGGACCAACTCGCGGCGCTCGAGGAGGATTCCAGGCGCGTGGGCACCCAGGGGCAGGATATCGATTTCGCGTTGCTGGTCGATGGCCTGGCCGCCGAGCGCGAGCAGGGCATCACCATCGACGTGGCATATCGATTTTTTGCCACCGGACGGCGCAAGTTCATCGTCGCCGACACACCCGGCCACGAGCAATATACGCGCAACATGGTCACGGGTGCTTCCACCGCAGACCTGGCCGTCATCCTGATCGATGCCCGTAAGGGGGTGCTGACCCAGACCCGAAGGCACAGCTACCTCGCACAGCTGCTCGGCATCCGCAAATACGTGCTAGCCATCAACAAGATGGATCTGGTCAACTACAGCCAGAGCCGCTTCGAGGAAATCCTCGCCGACTATCGGACCTTCGCCGCATCGTTGGGCATCAGTGAATTCCATGCGCTCCCGATCTCGGGCCTCCGGGGCGATAACATCGTTACCAGGAGCGCGGCCATGCCCTGGTATACGGGACCGGCACTGCTCGAATACCTGGAAAGCGTGCCGCTGGCTGAAACGCGCTTGATCAGCGAGCCGTTTCGCATGGCGGTGCAGTGGGTCAATCGACCGGGCCTCGATTTCCGCGGCTTTTCCGGGCTGATCGCCAGCGGCGCCGTCAGGCCCGGCGATGCGATCCGGGTGCTGCCCTCCGGCAGGACTTCAACCGTCAAACGCATCGTCACCCTGGATGGCGATCTGGACCAGGCGATTGCCGGCCAGTCCGTGACTATTACTCTTGCCGACGAGATCGATTGCTCGCGCGGCGATGTCATCGCGGCGGCTGCCAGCCCGGTGGAAGTTGCCGATCAGTTTGAAGCCACCATTGTGTGGATGGCTGACGCCGCCATGCTACCGGGCCGGCCGTACTGGCTGAAAACCGGCGCCACCACGGTGACCGCCACGGTCACCCACGTGAAGTACCAGATCAGTGTCAACACCATGGAGCATCTGGCGGGGTCCACCCTGGATCTCAACGCCATCGGCGTGTGCGATCTGTCACTCGATCGCGCCATTCCCTTCACGCCCTATGCGGAGAATCACGACCTGGGTGGCTTTATCCTGATTGACCGGCTCAGCAACGCCACCGTGGGGGCCGGCATGTTCCAGTTCGCGCTGCGCCGTGCGCACAACATTCACTGGCAATCGGTTGAGGTCACAGCGGCTGCTCACGCCCGGCAGAAACACCAGCAACCCAGGCTACTGTGGTTCACAGGCCTGTCCGGTGCTGGCAAATCAACCATCGCCAACCTGGTTGAGAAAAAGCTCTATGCGCTGGGACATCACAGCTTCCTGCTCGATGGCGACAATATCCGCCACGGCCTCAACCGCGACCTGGGCTTCACCGCTGCCGATCGCGTCGAGAACATTCGCCGCGTCGGCGAAGTCGGCAAACTGATGAGTGAGTCAGGCCTGATTGTGCTGACCGCCTTTATCAGTCCATTCCGCGCCGAGCGCGACATGGTGCGTGCCATGTTGCCGCCGGGGCAGTTCGTTGAGATTCACATCGACACGCCGATTGCCGTCGCCGAAGCGCGCGATGTCAAGGGTCTGTATAAAAAGGCCCGCGCCGGGCAGCTGACAAATTTCACCGGCATCGACTCGCCCTACGAGCCGCCGGCCAATCCGGAGATTCACATCGATACCACGGTGCTCACTCCTGAGCAGGCGGCTGAGCGTATCGTCGCCCATATCACCGGCGATTCAATGTCGCATCTCTAACTCAGAATATGCTGTAGATGAGTCCGGCGGCGAAAGTCTCGCCCAATTCGCGGCAGCTCTCAAGATCAACCGCGCTCAGCGCACCGCGCGCGATGAGCGGTTGCGCGACGCGCTTCCAGTTGAAACCCTGGGCAATACGTTCGATCGAACTCACTGCGCCGCTGCCGTCGTTGCCAGCGCTCACGAACAGCGCATACGGCAGGCTGTTCACCTTGCCTTCGGCCGGGTAGTAAGTCCGATCCATGAAATCCTTGACGGCGCCCGACATATAGCCAAAATGCTCAGGCGTGCCGATGAGCAGACCCTGCGCCCAGAGCAGATCGTCAATGCCGGCCTGCAAGGCCGGCCTGGCACGGCACTCAACGCCCTCGCCGGCCCGGGTAACACCCTCGAGAACAGCCTGCACCATGGCCGCAGTCCGGCCGCCGTTGTGACCGCCGTAGATGAGTAGCAGATTCATCACTCAGGAAGCGCCTTCATTCTCGCAGCCCGGCGGCTGCTCGCAGCAGTGTATCAATGCGGCAATAGGTTATAAAATCAGCGGCTGCCATGCCTATCCCCTACTCAGTTCTTGACCTCGCGCCCATTACCGAGGGCAGCAGCGCCGCGCAGTCGTTCAAGCATACGCTTGACCTGGCGCGCCACGCGGAACGCTGGGGCTATCGGCGTTTCTGGTTGGCCGAGCATCACGGCATGCCCGGCATTGCCAGCGCCGCGACGGCGGTATTGATGGGTTTCGTTGCCGGTGGCACCAGCACGATTCGCGTTGGCGCCGGCGGTATCATGCTGCCCAATCATTCGCCACTGGTAATCGCCGAGCAGTTTGGCACGCTCGAGTCGCTCTATCCCGGACGCATTGATCTGGGTTTGGGCCGCGCACCCGGGTCCGATCAGATCACCGCGCGTGCTCTGCGACGCAATCTGGCCTCTGAGACGGACGAGTTTCCCCAGGATGTGCAGGAACTGGCCGACTATTTCTCGAACACGCCACGACAGACTGTCCGCGCCGTACCGGGCACTGGCCTCAACGTGCCGCTATGGATTCTGGGTTCCAGCCTTTACGGCGCGCAACTGGCCGCGATGCTGGGCTTGCCGTACGCCTTCGCCTCACACTTCGCACCAGCGCAACTGATGGAGGCCATTGCCATTTACCGGGCACGATTTCAACCGTCACCGCAGCTGAGTAAGCCCTATGTGATGCTGGGCTTTCAGGTCTATGCCGCCGACACGGGCGCAGCAGCCAGGTTGCTCGCCACCTCAATGCAGCAGGCCTTTGTAAATTTGCGCAGTGGCCGGCCCTCAACACTGGCACCGCCGGTCGAGAACTACTTCGAGCGCATTGGCCCGGGAGAACGCGCGCTGCTCGATCAGGTGATGGCCTGCGCGGCCATCGGCGCGCCGGCGGAGGTGCGCGCCACACTGGCCGCATTCATTGAACGCACGGGAGCCGACGAATTGATCATCGCCTCGCAGATCTTCGACCATGCAGCGCGATTGCGCTCATACGAAATCGTGGCGCCGCTATGTGCATAATGCCCGCATCGAGACACGCTGACTGATCCATGGTCAGCCATTTTAATCAGGGACATTTGCCATGAGCATGCTGGAGCGCGCCGGCCTGAAGATTGCAAGGGTGCTTGATCAGTTTATCGTCGAGCAGGTACTGCCTGGTACTGGGATCGAAGCCAGCGCGTTCTGGTCTGGTGTGGCGGACCTATACGCCAGGTTCACAGCAGAGAATCGCGCCCTGCTCCACAAGCGCGATGCGCTGCAGGCACAAATCGACGCCTGGCATCAACAGCGACCGGGCGTGCCACCTGACTACGCTGCCTATCACTCGTTCCTGCGCGACATCGGTTATCTGGTCGCAGAGCCGGTGGCCTTTAGCGTGGGGCCTACGCGGGTCGACGAGGAAATCGCCCTGCTCGCCGGGCCACAGCTGGTCGTGCCGATACTCAATGCACGCTTTGCACTCAATGCAGCGAACGCGCGCTGGGGCAGTTTATATGACGCGCTCTACGGAACCGATGCGATTCCCGGCGCACCGCCCGGTAAGGGCTATGACGCCGCGCGTGGCGCGGCGGTGATCGTCCGCGCCAAAGCGTTTCTGGATGCGGCAGTTCCCCTGGCGTCGGGCAGCCATACGGAGGTGACGGACTATCGTGTGGTACGTGGCGCACTGATTCCGCCGCTCGCCGACCCCAGGGCGCTGGCAGGTTACACGGGCGAGGCGGCAGCGCCGAGCAGCATCCTGCTGCGCCACCATGACATTCACATCGAACTGGTGATTGATCGCGCGCACCGTATTGGTCGCCAGGATCCGGCCGGCCTGGCCGATGTGATACTGGAATCCGCGCTCTCAACCATCGTCGATCTGGAGGATTCGATCGCGGCGGTTGATGCCGAGGACAAGGTAGCCGCTTACCGCAACTGGCTGGGGCTGATGAAGGGCGATCTCACGGCCCGCTTCGACAAGAGCGGTCGCGTGATGACGCGCGCGCTCGCAAGCGATCGACATTACCTGGCACCCGACGGCAAAGCACTGACGCTCCACGGCCGCAGTCTGCTGCTGGTGCGCAACGTGGGCCACCTGATGAGCACGCCGGCGGTGCTGCTCAGCGACGGCTCGGAAGCGCCGGAGGGCATTCTCGATGGCATCGTCAGCAGCCTGATCGCACTGCACGATCTGAAAGCACAGGGGCGCTGGCGCAATAGCCGTCGCGGCTCCATCTACATCGTCAAGCCCAAGATGCATGGCCCGGAGGAAGCCGATTTCACCAATCGGCTGTTCGACGCAATTGAAGACCTGCTGGGCCTCGAACGCTACACGATCAAGATTGGCGTTATGGATGAAGAACGCCGCACTTCGGCCAATCTCGCGGCCTGCATCCACGCCGTCCGGAATCGAATCGTGTTCATCAACACCGGGTTTCTGGATCGCACCGGCGATGAGATACACACTTCCATGCACGCGGGCGCGATGGTACGCAAGGGCGAGATGAAGTCATCACCATGGATTTCCGCCTATGAAGATCGCAATGTGCGCATCGGTCTCGCTTGTGGCATGTCTGGCAAGGCACAGATCGGCAAGGGCATGTGGGCGGCCCCGGATCGCATGGCCGACATGCTGGAGCAGAAAATTGCTCATCCGCGCTCGGGCGCCAACACGGCCTGGGTGCCCTCGCCCACCGCCGCCACGCTGCACGCCCTGCATTACCACGCAGTCGATGTCCTGGCCCGCCAGGCGCAGATACAGCACGAGGCTGTGCCAGCGCTCGAGCGCTTGCTGGAACTGCCGTTGGCCGTCGGTGGGAACTGGAGCGCACAGGAAATACTCGATGAACTGAATAACAATGCCCAGGGAATACTCGGCTATGTGGTGCGCTGGGTGGATCAGGGCGTGGGTTGCTCCAAGGTGCCCGATATTCATGAAATCGGCCTGATGGAAGACCGCGCCACCCTGCGCATTTCATCTCAGCATATGGCGAACTGGCTGCTCCATGGCGTCGTCAAGGCTGAAGACATCGAAGCGGCCTTGCAGCGCATGGCTATCAAGGTTGATGCGCAGAATGCCGGTGACCCGCTCTATCGCCGGATGGCGGGCAACGAGGACATCAGCCTCGCCTATCAGGCCGCGCGTACGCTGGTGTTCGAAGGGGTGCGGCAACCCAATGGTTATACGGAACCCTCGCTGCACAGGTTCCGGCAGTGCGTCAAAGCGCAGGCAGGCCGTTAGCGGACCTGCAGCAGGATCTTGCCCACGAATTTGCCACTTTCCATCAGCCGGTGTGCGGCGGCAACTTCGGCGAGCGGAAACACCGCATGCACGTGAGTGCGCGCCTGTCCGGTTGTCAGCGCCGGCCACACTGTGGGTAGCAGCGCATCACGAATGGCGGTTTTTTCCGCGACACTACGCGGCCGCATCGTCGAGCCAGTGACCACCAGGCGATTGCGCATGACAGCGGCTAGATCAATTTCCGCCCGGTTGCCGCGCTGCAGGCCGATGAGCACCAGGCGCCCGTTCTGCCGCAGCACGCTGAGATTGCGCGGGACGTAGTCGCCACCCACCATGTCAAGCACCACATCGACGCCCGCCCCGTTGGTCAGCTCGCGCACTCGTGCGACGAAATCCCCGGTCTTATAGTTGATCGCAGTAACGCCTGAGAATTCCTGGCAGAAGCGCGCCTTGTCATCGCTGCCAACGGTAACGATGCACTCCACGCCCTGTAATTTGGCCAACTGACTCGCCGCGACACCGATACCGCTGGATCCGCCATGCACCAATAGGCGATCCGCCGCGGTAAGCCGGCCGTGTTCAAGCAGATTGACCCAGACCGTGAACCAGTTTTCGGGCAGAGCAGCCGCTTCGGCCATCGACAGATTGGCCGGCACCGGCAAGGCCTGGCCCGCCGGCGTGGTACACCACTGGGCATAGCCACCGCCTGGCACCAGCGCGCACACGGCATCGCCAACCTGCCAACCGCTGACCCCGGCACCGAGTGCGGCCACTCGGCCCGACACTTCCAGGCCCAGCACTGGCGAGGCGCCGGGCGGCGGCGGATAGGCGCCCTGGCGTTGCAGAATATCGGGACGATTGATTCCCGCGTACGCCACTTCGATCAGCAGCTCGCCGGCACCAGCGAGGGGTGCTGGCGCCTCGAGCAGATAAAGCGAATCGGCGCTGCCCTGCGCGCCCACGGCCACCTGAAGCATGTCGATTCCAGTTTCAGTTGGCAGGCGGTTGCCTGCGAAGCGGGCACTTTACCCGGTTGCGCATCGACAAGGTTGATGGTTTGTACACCGATTTTCACGTTAACTGCAGACGGATGCCACGACGCTCAGCGCTGCTGAGGCGTGCTGCTTCGATGATCCGCAATACCCGCCCGGCAGCGGCGGCGGCGACCGGCACGGCTGCGTCAGTCTCGATGGCCCGGCGCATTTGTTGGTAAAAGACCGGCCAGGTGCCGCGTTGCGGCTCAAGGTGAGTGCGCACCCCAGTGGCGCCAACCGTCACAGTGCCCCACTGGGCGTGTGGCTCGACACCAAACTTTGGATCCGACACGGGCATCCCTGACTTGAGCTGCGGCTCTTGCGGGTCGAGTCCGGATTTCCTGAATGAACCGTCGGCACCATCGAGCTGATAGCGAAACGCATGATCGGCGGCCACCGAGCTGGCGCCCAGCGAAATGCGCAGGTTCTCCCTGCCCATGAGTATTTCAAAGCCATCGTCGACCACGGCGCCAGCTCGCTGCGTATAGAGCTTCGCCTGCAGCCACTCCGGTGCACCGAACAGGCACAGGACCTGATCGATCAGATGTGAGCCGAGGTCATACAGGATGCCAGCGCCGGCTTCATTGCGCTCGCGCCAGCGCACCGCCACTTCAGGGCGATAGCGATCCCATTGAGCCCGGTACGACAGCGGCTCGCCCAACACGCCCTCGGCAACCAGCTTCTGCAGCGTGAGAAAATCACTGTCCCAACGTCGATTGTGAAATACGGCGAGCTTGCGTTTCAGGCGATTGGCCAGCTCGTCGAGCTCGCGGGCTTCGGCGCTGCTCGCTGCCAGCGGTTTGTCGACCACTACGTGCTTGCCGGCGTTGAGCGCCTGCATGGCCTGCGAATAGTGCCAGCGATTGGGACTAGCGATCACCACCAGGTCAAGGGGTGTGATTTCAAGCAGTGCCTCGATACTGCTGACGACCCGTGCCGCCGGTAGCTCGGCGTGTAGCAGTTCGGTCTGCCGCGACACAACCGCGACGATGTCCATGCCGGCAGCCGCGATCAACGGCCTGTGCAGGTAGCGCCCTGCCAGACCAAAACCCACCAGACCCACTGACAGCTTGGCCATTGATCGCCCGCAGGCGCCTATTTGTGCGCGACAGTAAACATGAGATAGAACGCGCGTCCCGGCTCAGGTTCGAAATACCGGCCGTTGCTTTCGTTGACGATCACCGAGCCGACATAGCGACGGGCGGCGACATTGTCGATGCGAACAAATTCACTGCAGTGCCAGGCAGTCGGCGACTGTTCCAGCCCCAGGCTGAGATTACCCAGCCAATAGCCGCTGGCAGCAGCCAGGTTGGTATCATTCGCATAGATCTGCGCGCGCCCGATAAGCTCGGCGGTGAGCGTCAGTCCCCACTTCGTGGGCTGCCAGCTGAGCGCTGAATAGAATGAGTGCTGCGGTAGCGCCGGCAAGCGACTGCCGGCTGCAATGCTCGTCGTCGCCTGCAGACACGGCACTGCCGTGCAGGTTTGATAAGGTTCGGCCACCACGGCACGCATCCAGGTATAGGCGAGTCGGGCGCTCCACGACGCGTTGAGAGACTCGCGCGCGCCGAGCTCAATACCACGCCGGGTGGTCGCCGCGATGTTCTGAAAAACTGACCGTCCACCGCTGTTTTGCAGGACCGCCAGCTCGTCACGCGTATCAATGTGATAGACGCTCAGTTCCAGCGCCGCTCGCACCCCGGTGGTCTTCAGTCCCAGCTCATAGTGGTTGCTGCGGGCAGGGCGCAGCGTCAGATTCAATCCGGGCACGCTGCCATCCACCGAAACGTAGGCCATATCGTTGAGCGTCGGCGTTTCAAAGCCGCGGCCGAACGCGCCATAGACCGACACGGCGCGTGTCGCGCGCCAGGTCAGGCCCGCGACCGGATTGGTGGCCTGGTAACGCACGTCCGATTGAACCGCTACACCCGGCGCCACCAGATGATCGATGGAGCGCACCTCAACGAGGCTATGGCGCAGACCTGCCAGCACCCGCCACTTCGTAGCCGGGTCCCACTGCGCCTGCAGATATTCGTCGAGATCGTAAACCCGGTTGCTCAAATCGCGCCGCAATGCCCCGCTGACGCCCAATGTAGAGCCCACGAAATTCAGGGTGCCACGGCGTGCCTCGTCCAGGGTGTCAAAGGCGACGCCGGCAGTCAGCCGCAGTGCTCTGGCTCCCACCTCGCGCTCGCGGCTCACATGGACATCAGTACCCCAGAAGCTGCGGCCCAGATCGATGACACCGCCCGGGTGCGTTGGCGGGCCCTGCGCCGCTTTAGGGATGGCCTGATACTGGGTCGTGGCGCGATGTCCGCCGTAGACCAACGCGGCCAGGTCGAGCCCAGCGCCGGCATGCAGGTCATAAGTGACGCCCGCCTGCTCCTGTTGCAATGATTTGCGGGTGTTATAGCTGATCGCATTGGTACCCGCCTGCTCAGGCCTCGACAGCTGCGCCTGCGTGAGTCCGAGCGGATCCTGCGCGCTGGGCGTGTGCACGAGGTTGGCGATCAGGGTCAGGCTGGAATTTCCTGACAGCTCGAGTGCCACTCGCGAATTAAAATTGTTGCGTTGAGCGGCGCTGTGATCGCGATACCCATGGGTCTCAAAATGCGCAATATCGACGAGGAAGTTCCGCTCTTCGCGCCCACCACTCACTTTGAGCCCCGCCCGACGCGTGCCGAAACTTCCCGCTGTCAGCGAGGCCTGCCACTGCAGGCCCGGCGGCGGCGGCTCGGTAAAGATGGCGATCACACCGCCCGAGGAATTGCCATAGAGCGCGGAAAAGGGCCCGCGCAATACTTCGATGTGATCGGCTGAAGCCAGATCGAATTGTGAAAACTGACCCTGGCCATCAGGCATGGTGCCCGGAATGCCGTCGGCATACAGCCGCACACCGCGCACCCCAAAGCCTGATCTGGCTCCGAACCCGCGCACCGAGAGCTGCAGATCCTGGGCGTAGTTCTGGCGATTTTGCACGGACGTACCCGGCACTTCGACCAGCGATTCAGACAGATTTACCTGCAGCTTGCCGCGCTGAATGCTCTCGCGCTCCACGCGATTGATGGCGATTGGCAAATCATGGCTGCTCTGGGGATTGCGCGTGGCCGTGACCACCACGGTGCCCAGATCGGGCAGCACATTGTCACCGTTAGAGGAGCTATCAGCGTAAGCCCACGGGCAACACAGCAGTGCTGTTGCCAACATATTGAGGCCGACAGTGCTGTTGCTGTTCATCAATCTGCTCACGATCAACATGGCTACGCCCGCGAGCCGCAGCTAGTGAGGCGATCCCTTGGATACCAGCAATCCGGTGTTCTGACGCGCGTACACCTCATTCCACATACCTTCCGCGCGCTTATCGCGAAACAGCAGCGATCCGACCAGCACGGCCAGGAATCCCAGTGGTATGGAAATGATGCCGGGGTTCTTCAGCTCAATCAGGGGTCTCTCCAGACCCATGAACGACGTGGTCGCGGTCCCGCACCTGGCGATATCCGCCCTGGCCTTGCCCACGGCCTTGTCGAGCGCGAGCAGCTCCTGCGGGCTGTGCGCCGCCGCCCGCTTGGCGGCCTCGGTATCGAGAACCTTGTGGGCGGCCGCGCGGATCGCCAGCGGATAGCTCAGGTTCGGTGACACCAGGGTCAGACCCACGGCGGCAACCGTGCCCACCAGCATGCCGGCGACAATGCCACCGGTATTGCAGCGCTTCCAGTGCAGCGTCAGCAGCACACACGGGAAGTTAGCGCTGGCCGCCACCGCGAAGGCGAGCCCGACCAACACCGCCACGTTCTGCCCCTTGGCCGCAATACCAATGGCAATCGACATGGCGCCCACGACAACCGTGGCAATGCGGGCCGCCCTGACCTGGTTTCGCGGCGTCGTTTCCCTGCCGGCACGCACTACGCCTACATACAGATCGTGAGCCATCGCCGAGGCGGCTGCCAGCACCAGTCCCGCCACGACCGCAACGATAGTGGCAAAGGCAACGGCCGAGACCAAGGCCAGCATGAAGTTGCCTAAAAATGATTCCGCTCCGCCGCCGATGTACTGCGCCAGCAAGGGTCCGGCCATATTGCCACCCGCATCGACTGCGGCGATATTGGCAGGACCGACGTGCAGGGCAGCGCCAAACCCCAGGAACAGCGTCAGCACATAGAAACCACCGATAATCACCATGGCCCACACCACCGAGCGGCGCGCCTGCTGCGCGGTGCGCACGGTGAAGAAGCGCATCAGAATATGCGGCAGACCCGCGGTGCCAAACACCAACGCCATGCCGAGGCTGATCTGATCGACCGGCGCCTTGAAATAAAGACCAGGCTCAAGAAACCGCTGCCCCAATTCTGCTGGAGTCAGCGAATTTGCGGCATCGCCCAGCACGGTGGTGACACGAGCCTGCACTTTGGGATCGGCCACCACGTCGGCCAGAAATGCCGGCAGCGAAAATCCATAGGGCGCCCACACCAGCATCACGATGAGCA
The DNA here is from genome assembly GCA_031441585.1 of Gammaproteobacteria bacterium. GTDB lineage: Bacteria > Pseudomonadota > Gammaproteobacteria > Steroidobacterales > Steroidobacteraceae > FEN-1191. The sequence continues at coordinate 17,071 of JANMWZ010000076.1, read as the reverse complement.
GCGAGGCGCTCACCAGCAGGAAGGCTTTGATGATCTGCACCCAGGTAGTGGCCACCATGCCGCCGAACAGTACGTAGCTCAACATCAGCACACCGACGCACACTACCGAGATTTCATAAGGGATGCCGATCAGGGTCTTCACCAGCACGCCGCCGCCAACCATCTGCGCGGTGAGATAAAAGGTCGATACCGTGAGCGTCGAGAGCGCACCAACAATGCGGGTTTTGCGCGGGTCATTGCGATAACAGAGGATATCCGAGAGCGTATAGCGGCCAATGTTGCGGCACGGCTCGGCGATCAGCAGCAACACGGCGACGTAGGCCACGAGCCAACCGACCGAGTACATGAAACCGTCGTAGCCGTAGAGCGAGATCAACCCGGCGATGCCCAGGAACGAAGCAGCCGAAAGATAATCGCCCGCTATCGCCCAGCCGTTCTGCCAGCCGCTCACGCCACCCCCGGCCGTATAGAAATCGCTGGCCGAGCGCACCCGTTGGGCGGCGAACCAGGTAACGATCATGGTGAGCACAATCACGAACGCGAAGGTGAGCAGCGTGACCCAGTGATATCCGGTGGTGATATTCATGCGCTATGCCTACCGCCGGGTGAGGCCGGGCCGGCATGGTCAGCCACGATCTGCGCCGCCAACGGGTCAAACTCGCGGCCGGCGCGCCGCGAGTAATACCAGGCGATCGCCCAAGCGACGGCAAATTCGCTGAGCGCGAACAGCAGCCCGACATTGATGACGCCCCATACGCGCACCCTGAACAGCGGCTGAAACCAGGCCGCGCCAATCGGCAACAGGAAATAGTAGCCGACCGAAAGCGCCATCAGCCCCCACAGGAAGCGGCTCTTGCGCCGATGCAGTTCCTGAAAGCGCTGATCGCGAATGATCGCATCCCAGTCGACCGCAATGTCTGTTGCCATCACCACCCCCTCACTACTTACCCGCAATGACCGAGCCGACTAACGCTTTGCCGGGCGGCTCATGATCTCATTGCGCACGTCGGCAATCTCTCTGGCCCGCGAGAAGCTGCTGCCGGTGCACGCCTCGCTGCGCTGACAATTGGTGCTGCGCGGACAGATGATACTCGCTGGACTGTGCGCCGCATCCTCCAGCCAGGCGATATTGAGGACTTTGGCAATGGTCTGGATCGCCTGGGCAGCCCCAACCGGAATGGGAGCCTGACCCCGATTGTTGAGACAGGCCTCAGCCACTGCGCGCACCTGCTCGTCGGCATCGATACCGTTGGCGCGCATGGCGGGCAGCAGATCAATGCCGACCGACAGTACATGTGGATTGCGCGCCATGTCATGGGTGCGCAGTGTATGACAGCAATAAAGCAGTGAACGCTGCCCATCGCGCAGCACCGAGATCTGCGAGCTGCGCTCCCGGCGTTCATTGAGCATGCGAAATACAGCCCAATGCGGGCACGGATCGGTGACCTGGGCCATATTGCCCCAGGGCAGCGGAATATCATTGCCGCGATAGACGGCGCGCAGATAACCGGGTGGATAGGCGTCGAAAAAATGCCAGTAGGGATACGGTGAAACCTTGGTCATGCGTCGCATGATCACCGCCGGTGTCAGATCGATCTTCTTACCCGCTTCCACCCGATAGCGTTCGCTCGAGAGAAAGCGCCGAAACGGAATCTTCGGGCATAACAGCGCGCCGGCAAAAAAACTGCACTCAAAATCGCGCCAGGCGTGCAGCACGTCCTGATCATTGAGCCCGGCCGGAGTGCTGACGCCGCTCTCCGGACTGCCACCCATTTCGCCGCCAGTGGCGTGCACGGTCTTCAGACCATCACCGCCATGCAGCACCTTGTGACCCAGGTGCGAGGCCAGGTCGAACTTCAGGCGTGCTGCATCGCCCTGCAGTTCGCGATTCAGGTAGATGGTATGCGGCGCCTCATAGAAGGAGCGCACCATGCTGCGCACCTCGCGATCCTTGTCACGCACCAGCACTGGCGGTCGATCAAACCAGCGCAGCTTCAGCCCCTGCTTCCGGCACAGCCGCTGCAGCTCATCGACCGTGAGCGGAAACTGCCGGGCGCCAATACTCTCGGCAGCGCGCTCCAGGTCCGGAAAATCGTTGCGCGACAACTCCTGGTGCGAGCGGATCAGCAGATGCGCGAATTGCCGCCCCGTGGTCCCGGTCTGCGCCAGTAACTCCGGAATCGCTGCCTGCAGCAGGTCCCTGGAAAACAGAAACGCCGGCTCCAACGGCATGGCCCCGCCATGGGTACGCGCCAGGCGCGCAGCGCGCGGCCCGGCGGCGCCGTTGTCGAGGCTCAGCGGTTCGGGGTTATCGTCCAGAAACCAGGCTGGCTGGCGCTGAAAAATGCGCGCCAGCAGCTCGAGCACGCCGGCCGAGGGAATGCGCTTGCCGCTTTCGATCATGCTGAGGTAGGACACCGAGGGCGCGGCCTCGGCGTCGAGCTGGATACAACGGGTGGAGAGTTCCTCGAGTGTCAGGCCGTTGCGCTTGCGTACGGTGCGCAGCTTGGCGCCGAGCAGGTGACTTTTGCGTGCCAGGGTAGCCATCTATGTTGTGAAATTAACATTGTGAAGTTTCGGTAGTCAACTTCCGCTCAGGGCAATTGCTATGGTGGCACCATGAGCTGAGCATTTCATCCCCACTGCCACGCTGCGAGCCACCGCCATGAGCAAATCTGCCCGCTTCGACAACCCGGCCGCCGCCCTGCGCCATGATTGGCACAGCAACGCGCGCTGGGCGGGCATAACCCGGGCCTACACGGCCGAGGATGTGGTCCGGCTGCGCGGCACGTTTGGTGTCGATCACACCATCGCGCGCCTGACCGCGGTCAAATTGTGGAACTACCTGCAGCAGAAACCCTATGTGAATGCGCTGGGCGCGCTGACCGGCAACCAGGCCATGCAGCAGGTCAAGGCGGGCCTGGACGCCATCTATCTTTCCGGCTGGCAGGTCGCCGGCGATGCCAATCTGGCCGGCCAGATGTACCCCGATCAGTCGCTGTACCCGGCCGATTCGGTGCCCTCTGCCGTCCGCCGCATCAATAACTGCCTGCGGCGCGCCGATGAGATTCAGCATGCCGAGGGCGATGCCAGTATCGACTGGCTCAAACCCATCGTCGCTGATGCCGAAGCCGGCTTCGGCGGTGTGCTCAACGCCTTTGAACTGATGAAGCAGATGATCGAGGCGGGAGCAGCCGGCGTGCATTTTGAAGACCAGCTCTCCTCGGCCAAGAAATGCGGGCACATGGGCGGCAAAGTACTGGTGCCGACCCAGGAGGCCATCAACAAACTGGTAGCCGCGCGCCTGGCTGCCGATGTCAGCGGCACCGCGACCCTGCTGGTGGCGCGCACCGACGCCGAAGCGGCCTCACTCCTCACCTCCGACATCGACGAGCGCGATCGTGCCTTCATCAGCTCCACGACCCGCACGGTGGAAGGATTTTTCGAAGTCCGCGCCGGGCTCGATCAGGCTGTCAATCGCGCCCTGGCCTACGCGCCCTACGCCGATCTGTTGTGGTGTGAAACCGGCACCCCCGACCTCGAAGATGCCAGGCGCTTTGCCGAGGCCGTGCATAAGCAGTTCCCGGGCAAGCTGCTCGCCTATAACTGCTCACCCTCGTTCAACTGGAAGCGCAAACTTGATGATGCGACCATTGCGCGCTTTCAGCGCGAGCTCGCCGCCATGGGCTATAAATTCCAGTTCATCACGCTGGCCGGTTTCCACGCCCTGAATTACTCGATGTTTGAACTGGCCAGCGGCTATCGCGAAACCCAGATGTCGGCTTATGTGACACTGCAGGAAGCGGAATTTCGCGCCGAAAAACTCGGCTATACCGCCACCCGCCATCAGCGCGAAGTGGGCGCCGGCTATTTCGACGCCGTAACGCAGACCATTGTCACAGGTCCCACCCGTCTGGCCGCGCTGACCGGCAGCACTGAAGAAGAGCAGTTTAGACAGGCGGCGCATTGACAGCCGGGGCCACCACCTGCGCTGGTGCGGGCCCTGCCGCCACCATGGCCACTGCGGCCACTGCGGCCACTGCGGCCACTGCGGCGACTGCGACTACTGCGACTACTGGCGCCAATCCCGCCAGCGAGCGCCACTCCGGGGCCGTCAGCCTGGCCTTCGCCCAGGCATTGCGCGCCGGCCAATGCGCGCAGCGTATCGTTGAGGGCTTCCTGGCATACAACGCCAGCTTTCGCAGCCTCACCCAGCGCGCAGCGCAGCGCTTCAGGAGCCGGGACTGGCACGGCAGTCAGCAGGATGCCGTCGAGCGCATCGAGCTCTATGACCGCTTCGTGCAGCACACGATCGAAGAGCTCGAGCGCACGATCGGCGCGGCCACTCATGAACCCGCGTTCTGGCCGGACGCCAAGCGGCATTTCGCCAATCTCATCGAAGGCCTGCCCGACGCTGAGTTCTGCAAGACTTATTTCAGCTCGGTAACGCGGCGCATCTTCAAGACGGTGGGCGTCGCACCCGCGATTGAATTCGTGGCGACTGATCTTGATCCGCTGGCGCGCGCGGGTACCCGGCTGCCGCTGGTGGTACATCGCAATGCCGGCTCGCTGCCAGCGCTTGCCAGCGCGCTACTGCAACACGTCACCCTGCCGGCGCCGTGGAGCGAGCTGCCAGCCAGCGCTACTGAGTTGGCGATTCAGATTCAACTACAGCTGGAGAGCACTGGCGAGCGCGGTGCTGTGCTCGCCATCGAAGTCATTGATGAAGTGTTCTACCATTTTACGCGTGCCTATGTGGTCGGCCGCGTCATGGGCCAGGGCTTTCAGCTACCCATGGCGTTGGCCCTGCAGCATGGCGAGCAGGGCGTAGTCATCGACAGCGTGATGCTGAGCGAGGCAGAGCTCAGCACGCTGTTCGGCTATGCGCGCTCTTATCTGCACGTCGATCTCGAGCATGTGGCCGACGCGGTGCGCTATCTGCGCCAGCTGTTGCCGCAGGCGCCGGTCGGCGAGCTGTTCACGGTGCTCGGTCGCGCCAAGCAGGGCAAGACCGAGCGGCATCGCAGCCTCATGCAGCACCTGCAGCATTCCAGCGATCTGTTTGAACTGGCGCCCGGACAACGCGGCCTGGTCATGATCTGCTTTACCATGCCGTCACTGGATGTGGTGTTCAAGGTAATCCGTGATCGCATCCCGGTGCAGAAGAATCTCAGCCGGGACGAAGTCCAGGCACGCTACAACTTTGTCTTCAAGCATGATCGTGCCGGCCGACTGGTGGATGCCCAGGAGTTTCGGCGCACGCGTTTTCCGCGTGCGCGCTTCTCTGCCGCCGTGCTCGAGGAGCTGCAGGCCGAGGCCGGCGACACGGTGCGCACTGAAGCGGGTGATCTGGTCTTCGAGCATCTCTACATGGAGCGCCGGGTCACACCGCTCGATATCTATCTGCACAACGCCTCGCCACCGCTGGCCACTCAGGCGGCGCTCGATTACGGCGGCGCGCTGCGCGATCTGGCCTATACCAACATTTTCGCCGGCGACCTGCTGGCCAAGAACTTTGGCGTCACCCAGCATGGCCGCGTGGTGTTTTACGACTATGACGAGGTAGTGCCGCTGCAGAATTGCCGGTTTCGCGACCTGCCCGAGGCGCATCATCACGAAGAAGAAATGAGCGCCGAACCCTGGTTCGCTGTCGACGATGCCGACGTTTTCCCGGAAACCTTTGGGGCCTTTCTGCCCTTCTCTGGTGCGCAGCAGGCGGTTTTCATGAAAGATCACGGTGAATTATTGACGGCACACTTCTGGCAGAACGTGCAGCAGCAGCTCAATAGTGGCGCCATCCTCGAGCTCTCCCGTTCCATCAGGCGACCCGCTATGGGCTGAAGACAATCCCCCAGGGACTTTTCCCCACCGGCACGCGTCTGACGACGCGGCCACTCGCCAGATCGATCATGCTGATATCACCGGAGGGCCCGTTGGCTGTAAATGCCCTATTGCCCTGGGTATCGAGTGCCAGACCCCAGGGCCTTCGGCCGACCGCGGCGATGTTGCGTTTAATACCCGCCGTGAGCAGATCTATCTCAATCAGTGCGCCGCCGCGACCAGTGGTGACGTACAGGCTCCTGCCATCGGGTGAAGTGGCCAGACCCATCGGACGTGTGAGCGTGCCGGCTGTGGCGGGGAGCGTGATGGTGCGCAACACCTGCTGAGTGCGGGTATCAAAGACCGTGATGGCGCCGCCCATCTCGTCACTGATGAAACCACTGTTGCCATCACGCGCTATGGCAATGCCACGTGGTCGCGAACCGGTTGGAATTTTCGCCACCACCGCCAGCGTCATCGCATCGATGGCGTACACCACACCGCTCCCCTCGCAGGCGACATAGACGAGCTTGCCATCGGGCCGCACGGCGACGCCTTCAGGCTCCACGCCAATCCTGACACTGGCGCGCAACCTGCCGCTCAGCGCATCGATGGCCGAGAGCTGCATGGCATCTTCGTTCGCCACATAGACTGTGCGCCCGTCCGGGGCGAGCGCCAGGGTTTCAGGATCCGTACCGCCAGGCAGAGTCTTGAGCAACCTGCCCGACTTCACGTCGATGACGCCAATGCCATCGAAGCGCCGATCGGGCGGTGGCAACCTCGATTCGTCGACTCCCGGACCTGCCATGGCGGAACCCGAGAGTGCCACATACAGGCGCTTGCCATCGGGCGAGAGCTGCATGCCACGCGGTCGCTTGCCTACCGCTACACGCGTCGTGATCACGCCCGTAGCGGCCTCGAGAATCACCACGGCGCCGCTACCCTCGTCTGATATATAGAGGCGCCCCGAGCCAGCCGCGAGTGCCGGCACACCCTGCCCACACCACAAGACCCAAACCACCCCGGCCACCCTGAATTTCATGCCTTGATAATAGGCGAGATCGGCCATTGCCGTACCCCGGGCCGGGCCGGGCCCGGCCGGGCCGGCAGGCCGGCGGCGCAATTTAGGGGCTGGGAATCGGCAGTTGTGATAGACTCGGTGGCAGATCGCGAACGTCCGAGTGTCATCCGATGCGTCTCATCAGCGCAAAAGACCCTGCGCCGTGCCGCCTGCGATCAGGTGACAGGATCTACGGTTGGATGGCTCGCGAGACACTCTCTCCCTGACTTCACGCTGTGTGCCTGCCTTGTAAGGAGCCGTACCGGGCGAACCCCAAGTTCCCCGGCCGGCATTTAAGTCTATTCTGGAGTGAGTCAAGATCATGGCGAAGATATATGTTGGTAACCTGCCGTTCACGGCAACAGATGCGGATATCCGCACGCTGTTCTCGCAGCACGGCACCGTCGAGTCCGTGTCACTGCCCACCGATCGTGAGACCGGTCGGCCGCGCGGTTTCGGCTTTGTCGAGATGAGCCAGGCTGATGCAGCCCGTGCCATTCAGAGCCTGAACGGTCAGGACATGGGCGGTCGTCCGTTGCGCGTCAATGAAGCGCAGGACAAGCCCCGCACTGGCGGCGGCGGCGGTGGTGGTGGCCGTCCGGGCGGCGGCGGCGGTGGTGGCTATCGCGGCGGTGGCGGCGGTGGCGGTGGTGGCGGTGGCGGCGGCGGCGGTGGCCGCTGGTAACAGCAACACTGTGACCACAACGGAAGGCCCGGAGTAATTCGGGCCTTCTGATTTACGCGCCTGGAGAATTTTCATGATTGACCGCGACAAATCGTCGAGCCATGCATCGTATGCACCGGTGCCCTTTGCCGGCGAAACCAACAACGATTATCGCGCGCGCATCGCGCATCACCAGGCCGACATGCTCGAGCAGCGTCAGCGTGAACTGCTGGAGCAGGCCTCGACCCTCAATACCCCCACGGCCCGAATTCGCATCTGGGAGCGCCTGCATCAGCTTGGTCTGCCGCGCGATCCGAATCACCGATTGTTGGGAATTATTGCCGCCAATACCGGTCTTACCATGGACGAAGTCCTGGATGAGCAGCGTTTGCGTATTGCGCCTGCTGTTGTTGTTCAGCCGGCCGTCTGAAGGAAGACCCGCCTTGGCAAAACCGAATTACCGTCAGCAAAAACGCCAGAAGGAACTCTCGCGCAAGTCACGCCAGGCCGAGCGACTGCAACGCCGCACGAGCAAGCTCGAAGGCGAGGACACGAACCCAGAAGGCAGCGGCGCTGAGGGCACCGACGTTACGATCCTCGGCCCCACAGAGCTGAGCGCCACTGTACCCGCGCCAGAACCCGGCATTGCGCCCAAGGTGACACCGTGAAGCTTCAAGCCCGAAAGACCGCATCCATCAGCGAAATCAAGCGCAATCAGCGCCAGACCGATCGTGATCGCTCGCCGCCCATGCGCAGCGCCTTTCCGCAGGTCGAGCAGCTGCGCATCGAACTCAATTTCAACGATCGCACTGGCCGCTCGCCCTCGCCACAGATGCACATCCTGTTTCCACCGGCACGGGCGTTTTTCCGCTTTGCCTGTCCGTGCTCCGAGTGCGACGGCGAGTTCGACCTGAGTCCGGTGGTCTCGGCCCTGGTCAATGACGCACCCAGCAGCAAGCGCAACAGCAACCGCAGCGTTTCCGACAATCTTATCTGCGAAGGCGTGCGCCTGCGCAATCACGTCAGCAGCCGTCCCTGCCCCATCGCCGTCAAATTCCGGCTCGTGGCCAGCGCGGAAAAAGCGGTTTGAATTCCTCGCCATTCATCGATAGCAACGATGGTTGGCAGCAGATAGTAGCCAAGTATCGCGAACCCTCGGCGTGGCGCGCCCTATGGCAGCTGACCAATACGCTGCTGCCTTACGCGCTGCTGTGGTGCCTGATGCCCCTGTGCCTGTCGGTATCCTATTGGCTGCTACTGCCGGTGGCGGCACTGGCGGCCGGTTTCCTGGTGCGTATTTTCATTATTTTTCACGACTGCGGTCACGCCTCGTTTGTGAAATCGCGGCGCGCCAATGACCTGGTCGGTTTCGTCACCGGGCTGCTGACTTTTACGCCCTACTATTTCTGGCGCTGGCAGCATGCCGTGCATCACGGTACTTCTGGCGATCTGGATCGCCGTGGTTACGGTGATGTCTGGACGCTGACCGTGCAGGAATACGTGGAAAGCTCACGCTGGCAGCGTCTGGCCTATCGCCTGAGCCGCAATCCGCTGGTGCTGTTCGTGATCGCGCCGCTGTTCCTGTTTGTGGTGATACTGCGCTTTCCCTCCAGCGCTGCCCCGCCGCGTGAGCGCCGCTCGGTCTACTGGACCAACCTGGCCTTGTTGATCTGGGCCACGGGCATGTCAGCCATTTTTGGCTGGCGCGCGTATTTCCTCATGCAGTTTACGGTGATGGTCTTCTCAGGCGCTGCCGGCGTCTGGCTGTTCTACGTGCAACACCAGTTCGAGGGTGTCTATTGGGAGCGCGGCGAAAACTGGGACTATGCGACAGCCGCCATGCAGGGCAGTTCCTTCTACAAGTTGCCGCGCATTCTGCAGTGGTTCTCCGGAAATATCGGCTTTCACCATATCCACCATTTGAGCCCGCGCATACCCAACTACAACCTGCAGCGTTGCCACAACGCCGAGCCTTACTTCCAGCGTGTCAAGCCGCTGACCCTGTTCGCCAGCCTGAAATCCCTGTCGCTGCGACTGTGGGACGACCGCGGCAAGCAGCTGGTCGGGTATCGCGGTGCCAGGCGTTTTCGCGAGCAAGAGCTGCGCTGAGGCGGCGACGGCGGCGCGCGTGCCAATAGCTCGATTGCCGTGGCGATTCTGGACGCGGCTTGCCCTGCTGTTGCTGGCGGCAGTGCGACCACTGCTCGCGGACGGGCACCCGACGCAGCCATTGACCGTGTACGCGGCGGCTTCGCTGGCCAATGCCCTGGATGAACTCGGGACCGCCTACCAAAGCGCCGGCGGCAGGCGCGTCGTATTTTCCTACGCCTCAAGCGCCGTGCTGGCCCGACAGATCGAGGCGGGGGCGCACGCCGATCTCTACATTTGCGCAGACACCGAGTGGATGAACTACCTGCAATCGCGACACCTGATAGATGACGCCAGTCGCCGCGATCTGCTGGGCAACACGCTGGTATTGATTGCGCCTGCCGATAGCCCCTTGCGCCTGGCCATTGCGCCGCATTTTTCATTGGCGCTGGCGCTTGCCGGCGGCAGACTCGCCATGGGCGATCCTGACTCCGTACCTGCCGGGCGCTATGCGCGCACGGCGCTCGAGCGGCTCGGCGTCTGGCCCGATCTCAGCGGGCAGCTGGCGCTGACCGACAATGTACGTTCGGCGCTGGTCTTTGTGGCTCGTGGCGAAGCACCCCTGGGCATCGTCTACCTGACCGACGCACGCAGCGACCCGCGCGTGCGCATCATCGATATTTTTCCCGCGAGCCTGCACGCACCCATCGTCTATCCGCTCGCGCTCACCACCGGGGCGCAGGCGGATGCGCGAGCGTTGCTCGATTTTCTCTGCGGCGCGGCGGCAGCGCAGGTCTTCCGCAAGTACGGGTTCACGCTAAAGTAAGCTGCACGCGCCCAGCAGGCCCGTGTCCCGGAGTGAGGCTGGTCTTGAATTACTGCGCGTGCGGCTCGGCCTTGAGCACTTCCACCTTCACTGCAAATGCGCCCAATGACACCTGGTGGGGCGTGCAGGAGGTTCGATACTGCACATTGCGCATGCTGAAACCCTTGGGCAATGCGTCGCGCATCTGTTCCATCAGCTCGCAGTCGCCGGCACCCATGAAAGAGGGTCGATTGGGCGAAATCTCGACCGTCGACCACACGCTCTTGACAGCATCAGCAGCGCTGGCAGCATCAGCAGCGCTGGCATCACTGCCGAGCGCCAGTGAACTGAACTTGGCTTCCACCCACGCAAAGCGACTGGGCGCGTTTCTGCCAACGTCACAACCCGTGGCACGCACCTTGGCATCTTTACGCGCGCCGAGTACCAACAGGATGTCACGCACCTTACCTTCCAGCCCATCACAGGTATAAAGCGATGTGATACCGGTGTAGCTGAAATTAAGGGTTCGAGCCTGCCACTGCGCGCTGACGCTACCGCCAGACGGTGCAACCGCCGCCGCCAGGCTTGGGCCCGAAAACAGACCCCAACTGAGTGCCAGGATCAGCGCACCCATACGCGAGCACAAAGCACCGGAATCAGTCATGGCCCACCTCCGCAAAATGGCAATCACCCAGGTAATGATAGTGCTAGGACCCTCGGTAACCACAAAGGTTCCACAATCCAGGCAGCCGCGGCCAATCATGGCAAGTTTGGGCGATGCTGCGCTGCTCACTGCATATGCTGCCCGCCATTGATGGCGATATTCGCCCCGGTTACAAACGCTGCTTCTTCACTTGCCAGGTACGCGACCAGACCCGCGACTTCCTCCGGCTTGCCCAGCCGCCCCATCGGAATCTGCGGAATGATCTTGGAATCCAGCACTTCTTTTGGAATCGCCATGACCATTTTGGTGCCAATATAACCGGGTGAAATGGTATTGACCGTAACGCCTTTGCGCGCGACTTCGAGTGACAGCGCCTTGGTGAAACCGTGCATGCCGGCCTTGGCCGCCGAGTAGTTGGTCTGGCCAAAGGCGCCCTTCTGACCGTTGACCGAAGAAATATTGATGATGCGGCCCCAGCCGCGATCAACCATCCCGTCGGCCACCTGCTTGGTCATATTGAAGCAGGAGTCAAGATTGGCATGTATGACAGCATCCCAGTTGACGCGATCCATTTTCCTGAAGGTCATGTCGCGCGTGATGCCGGCATTGTTGACCAGCACGTCGACCGGGCCGATCTCGGCCATGACTTTGGACACGCAGGCAACACAGGAATCGTAGTCAGCGACGTCACAGGCAAAGGCTTTAAAGTTGTAGCCTGCGGCGCGCATCTGCGCGAGCCATTCCTCCACCTTAGGCTTGCCCGGCGAATGCGTGCTCACCACGGTATGGCCGAGTATCGCCAGCTTGATGCAAATGGCCTCGCCCAATCCGCCCATGCCACCCGTGACCAGTGCTACCCGTTGCTCCGCTGACATGTTTTCCCCTTCAATGAAACCCGGCTGTTTTTGACATCATCCCCATACTCAGCGCTCCACCGCCAACGCAACACCCATGCCACCGCCTATGCACAGGCTGGCGAGCCCGCGATGCGCATCGCGACGCACCATCTCGTGCAGCAGCGTCACCAGTATGCGGCACCCGGAAGCGCCGATGGGGTGCCCGATGGCGATCGCGCCACCGTTCACATTGATCTTCGAGGTATCCCAGGCCATTTTCTTGTTGACGGCAATGGCCTGCGCGGCAAACGCTTCGTTGATTTCCATCAGGTCCAGATCCTGCGCGCTCCAGCCCGCCTTGCGCAGGCACAGCTCGCTCGCCGGCACTGGCCCCATGCCCATGATTTTCGGATCGACCCCGGCCGAGGAATAGGCGCTCACGCGCGCCAGCGGCGTGAGCTTCAGCTCGCGCGCTTTGCTCGCCGACATCATCAGTACCGCCGCCGCGCCGTCGTTGATGCCTGAGGCATTGCCGGCGGTCACGGTGCCATCCTTGCTGAACGCCGGCTTCAACTCGCCGAGTGCTGCGGCGGTGGCGCCAGGTCGAATGTATTCATCCAGGTCAAAGAATGTCGTGCCCTTCCTGGTGGCGATTTCCACGCGGGTGATCTCAGCTTTGAAGCGCCCGGCTTGCTGCGCAGCCGCGGCTTTTTGCTGCGAGGCGGCGGCAAACTCATCCTGTTCCGTGCGCGAAACGCCAAATTCCCTGGCAACGTTCTCGGCCGTGATGCCCATGTGATAGTTGTTATAGACGTCCCACAGACCATCGACGACCATGCTGTCAATGAGCTTGGCATCGCCCATGCGAAAGCCATCGCGTGAGCCGTTGAGGACATGCGGCGAGGCGCTCATATTTTCCTGCCCGCCGGCAATGACGATCTCGGCATCGCCGCAGCGAATGGCTTGTGCCGCCAGATGAGTGGCTTTCAGGCCGCTGCCACAGACCTTGCCGACGGTCATGGCCGGAACCGTAGCGGGGAGGCCGGCACGCATAGCAGCCTGGCGCGCCGGGTTTTGGCCGCAACCGGCGGTGAGAACCTGACCCATCAACACTTCGGATACCTGAGCGGGAGCGACGCCGGTCTGCGCCAACAGCGCCTTGATAACCTGAGCGCCCAGTTCGACAGCCGGCACCGTGGCAATAGTGCCGCCGAACTTGCCTACTGCGGTACGTAGGGCCGCAACAATGACCACCTCTTCCATCGTCGACTCTCCTGCTGTAATGCCATTGAATTCTAACCACGCCACGCCAGGTGCGAACGGCTAAATCAGCAGGCATCATAGCCATGTTCCTGATTATTGCAGTGCAGTACGGGACCGGCCATGCGGCGCAGCGGCTTTGAGCCTATATTTAACCTGCGCACGAACCGGTGTGTGCTCTACAGGAAGCTTCAATGAATCACTTTTTAGCGCGTAGCGCGGCACTGTGTGCTGCCCTGTTGCTGCCAGTCATGGCATCAGCATCGTCAGACATGTTTCTGCAGATCAAGGACGCCAAGGGCGAAACACGAGTCGTGGCCTGTGCGGCCGGTGCCTGCGTGGTCGACGGCCTCCTCACCGGACAATACTCTGCACTGGTATGTGATGCGCAAGGCAAGGTAGTGCCCAGTAATATGGTGCTCGACTACATGATCGTCAGCCCGCGGGATGCGGCCAGCGGTCTGGCTACCGGCAAGCGCATGCACAAGCCCTTCACCATTACGAAGGAACTCGGCCGTACGGCAGCCACGGCGAACACCATTGCGATCGATGAAACGGGTGCGCAGCTGGTTATCGGCGTGAGCAGCGCAGCGGTCGATGCCGCTGCGGCGAAGATAGGCAAGTCACGCTCGAATATTCAGAACAATTAGTCGGGCTGCGCGGGTCGAGTCGCACGGGCCGGATCAGGCCGCGACGATGCGATTACGCAGCTCGCCAATCCTGTCAATGCGGGCGATCACCAGGTCGCCCGCTGCCAGGGCGCGGCTGGGGTTCATCGCAAAACCGACGCCTGCCGGCGTACCCGTGGCAATGATATCCCCCGGCTCGAGCGTCATGCCGGCCGACAGCGAGGCGACAATGGTCGGGATGTCGAAGATCATCTGCCCGACGCGGGCGCGTTGCCGTTCCTCACCATTCACCGAGAGCGTCAATTCCAGCGTGGCCAGGTCGCCAATGCTCGCGCGCTCGACGATGCAGGGGCCCAGCGGACAGGTGGTGTCGAGAGATTTGCCTTTGAACCATTGCTCATGATGGCGCTGCAGGTCGCGCGCGGTAAAATCATTGGCCACCGAATAACCGAAAACATGGTCGAAAACCTGCTGCGGCGGGATATCGCGGCCGCCGCGCCCGATGATGACGGCCAGCTCCACTTCATAATCGAGCAGCTTCGTGACCTGCGGATCGAGCCGCACGTCACCGAGCGGTGAGTTGAGTGCATGAGTCGCTTTGGTAAAAAACTGCGGCGCCTTGGGCAGCTTCAGATCGACGCCAGCCTTGGCATAACCTTCCTTGACATGCTCGAGGTAGTTGCGGCCGACGCAGAATATGTTGCGCACCGGAACAGGAATCGGCGCGAGTAGCGTCACACTCGCGGCCGGCATCAGGGTTGAGCCCAGGGTTGCACGTTGCTCGTACAGCCCTCGCACTGCGGCCAGCGCCGCCTCGCCGCCCCTGATGAGGGCCAGCATCGAGGAGAGATCGGCGCTCTCACCGACCGCACGCGCGGCGCCGGCCAGATCGAGCACCTCGGGTTGGCGCCCCTGCTGCTCCAGCCACAGACCGATGAGCACACGGCCCTGCAGCTCAACGCTCACCAGCTTCATGGCGGGTCAGCGCGCCCGGGGGCGTAGAGATCACGGTAAGTGTCGCGCAGCATGTTCTTTTGCACCTTGCCCATGGTATTGCGCGGCAGCTCGGAAAGAAACAGCACACGTTTGGGACACTTATAGCCAGCCAGTCGCTCTTTCAGGCGCACCAGCACCGCAGCTTCGCCAAGCCTCGAGCCCGGCGCGTCGTCCGGACCGGACTCGCGGCGCACGACCAGGGCCGTCACGCCTTCACCAAAATCTAGGTGTGGCAGGCCCACGACGGCCGATTCGAGCATCCCGGGCAGCGCATCAATTTCGCTCTCTACCTCGCGCGGATAGACATTGAAGCCACCGGTAATGATCAGATCCTTGCCACGGCCGACGATCTGCAGATAACCCTGCGCATCGAATCGCCCCACATCGCCGGTGACAAAATAGCCGTCAGCGCGAAATTCGGCGCGCGTTTTATCGGGCATGCGCCAGTAGCCGGCAAACACATTGGGACCCGCCACCTCAATCATGCCCAGCTGCCCGCTCGGCAGCGCAGCGCCGCTGTCGGCATCGACGATGCGCACACTGATGCCGGGCAACGGCACGCCCACAGTGCCAGGCCGGCGCTCGCCCTCGCAGGGGTTCGAGGTGTTGATGCCGGTTTCCGTCATGCCGTAGCGCTCGAGAATGGCGTGATGGGTACGCTCGCGCCAGGCGTGGTGCGTATCGATGAGCAAGGGGGCCGACCCGGAGATGAACAGCCGCATGTGAGCCGTATGCCTGGCATCGAGGCGCGCATCGGCCAGCAGGCGCAGGTAATAGGTAGGCACACCCATCATGACCGTGCTGAAGGGCAGCTGCGCCAGCACCGACTCGGGATCGAAACCCGGCAGCAACCGCAGCGATGCGCCGGCAGCCAGCGTGACATTGATGGCCACGAACAGGCCGTGAATATGAAAGAGGGGCAAGGCATGCAGCAGGACATCGTGCTCGGTATAGCGCCAGCAGGCCTTGAGCGCGAAGGCATTGCTGGCCAGATTGCCATGGGTGAGCACAGCACCCTTGGAGCGGCCGGTGGTGCCCGAGGTGTACAGAATCGCGGCGGCATCGTCACTGGCGCGTGCCACATCGAAACTGTCGGTGACCTGAGCGTCGGCGCGCTCAGCGAGTGAGCTACGCCCGGAGGCAGCCAGCGTCACGACCTGCTGCACACCCAATCGCTGCGCCAGCGGCAGGAGCGCGGCCAGCCTGGCGGGCGTACACACCAGCACCCGCGGCTGCGCGTCAAAGATAAAATACTCGAGCTCTGCCAGGGTATAGGCGGTATTGAGCGGCACATACACCGCACCGGCACGCAGACAGGCCAGATAAAGAAAAATGGCCGCCGCGCTTTTATCGACCTGAACCACCACCCGATCACCGGGCTGCACATCAAGATCAAGCAGGGCGTTGGCCAGTTGCGCACTGCGCTGCTGCATCTGGCCGTAGGTATAGCCGCTGCCATCGGGCAAACGAATGAAGGGCCGCGCGACCGCGTCGTTCAGCGGCGCGAAACGCTGGTACAGGTTGTCACTCGTCGGCGGCATTCGGCGGCGCGCGCAAATCATCAAACTCGGGGTGGCGCTGCATATAGGCAACCACAAAAGAACAGTGCGGCACCACCCGCTCGCCACGTCTGCGCACCAGTTCGAGCGCCTCGCGCACCAGTCGGCTGCCAGCACCCCGCCCCGCCAGGCCTGCGGGCACTTCGGCATGATTGAGCGCGAGCACCTGACCACGGCGCTGGTAGTCGAGCACCGCGAGCGTGCCACCCAGATCAAGTTCGAAGCGATTTTGTGCGGCGTTATCGCGCATCAGCGAGCTCCTCGGGGGATAGCCCCTATATTACACGCCACCGACCTGCCCATAATGCGCACCATGCTGTTCTCCAGTTCTGAAATCGAGGCCCTGCAAATCAGTCTGGCGGTGGCGCTGCGCAGCGTACTGTGCAGTCTGCCGCTGGCAGTGAGTGTCGCCTGGTTGCTGACGCGGCGGCGTTTCCCGGGCCGCACGTTGCTCGACACCTTCGTGCACCTGCCGATGGTGCTGCCGCCGGTGATGATCGGCTACGTGTTGCTGCTGTTGCTGGGCGTGCGCGGCCCGCTGGGTCACTGGCTCGTGGCGCAGTTTGGCATCCGGCTGGCCTTCACAATTAACGGCGCGGCGCTGGCCACGGCCGTGATGGCATTTCCGCTGATGGTGCGCAGCATCCGGCTCGCCCTGGAAAATGTCGATGGCGGGCTCGAGGATGCCGC
>JANMWZ010000075.1:0-38823 GCA_031441585.1 Gammaproteobacteria bacterium | reverse complement strand
ATCGATCTACTTTCTCGAGCTGGCGCTCGACACCGTATGCAAGACCCTGAAGCCCGGCGCCAGCTTTGCCGCCAAGCTGTTCCAGGGGTCGGGCTCAGATCAGTATCTGAAGGAATTGCGGGCGCACTTCGAAAAGGTGCTGATTCGCAAGCCCGCGGCGTCGCGCAAGGAATCGCGCGAGGTTTACCTGGTAGCGAAGGGGTTCAGGCCGCAAGCAGCCGCTTGATGGTGCCGGAGATAGGCACGGAATTGGCGGGCCTATCGGGCGGCGACGCCGCGCGCCATGCGCAGCACATTCTCTCGGTGAAAATCGAGATGGCGCCGCTGGCCCTCCGAGAACGCACCGACATTCACGCGGCCTTCGGGGTCGACGCCCATGCGCATTAGGGACTTGGGATCGGCGACGGGCGACACGATCAGTTGCCCGGAGTCCTCGAAGGAAATGAATCCCTTGTCGAACAAATGATCCACGGTCGGCGTCAGCAGCAGCCCGTTCTCGCCATCGAGCCGCTGCTCGTTGCTGCTGTCGCGCCAAGGCCGGACGTGACTGGCGATCAGGTGCTCCATGCGCTCAACCTTGGTGATGCGGCAAGCGCGCTCGATGGAACGCACGTTGTCCCGAAAGAGGCCTTGACCGCGGCGTGCCTGGACGAGAGCGGTTCTCTCGGTCTCCCGGATAGCCGCGTCGGTGGTAATTGCAACTTCGACCCGTCGCTCCCATTCCTCGATGTCCCGTTCGGGTGCTGGCGAGTCGCGTTCAATCTTGCTGATCTCATGACCGACATCGGCCACGCTCGTCGCCTCCTTGCCGATCAACCCAAAGAGTATCGATGCGAGTGCCGAGCCGACTTGCGTCAGGTAGACACTTTGCAACCCGTTGCCATCCGGGGTCAGCGGGGCGTACTTGCTGGCCAGGCCCGGGCGCAGCTGGGCGATGTGATCCTTGGGACGGATGGCATTGTCGAGCCGCTGCCACCGGACTCCGACCCGCCAGCCAATCTGACTCCAGTTCATGCCGGCGTTTCCGAATTCCTCCGGCTTCGGGCTCTCTCTGCAAAAGCCGCTGACAATGCCGAGCGCCGCGATGCGTGTGTCGCAGAACGAGAACACGATGTCCCCCGGCGCGACCTCGCGCATGAACTCGTAGAAGGGGTTACGGTTGCCGTTCTTGTGGCGCTTGGGCGACCACAGATAGCCGCCGTCGATCTCCTGGCGGAAGGTCTGGTTCTGGTTGACCCACCAGTAGCGCATTGATTACTGCTGATCCTTTGCCTTGTCGGCCACCATCCGTAACTCAGGAAGGAGTTGGGGCTTGTGGCGGTTATACGCGATTCTTGCGCGGAAGTGAGCGGCCGTCTCTGGATCGGTGAAGTAGACGAAGCAGCCCTTCATGCCGCGGGTCATCAGCGTACGGTACGTATTCTTGATGATTGCATCGGCCTTGGCGCGTGTCTCCGCAGGTTCCGTTTTCAAGGCCTTCTTGTAACCCTTGATGGACTGGTCCTGTCGGGATCGCCTTTCCGGCCGGGTCACGATCTCGCCGTCGCGAGTGATCAGGTCGGGCCCGACGATGACGCCAATGTAGTCCACCTCCAACCCCTGGCAGGTGTGTATACATCCGATCTGTTCAACAGAGCGCTCGGCCGTGATCCACAGGCCCCCGTCCTGTGCCAGGTTCCACTGCATGGAGAAATCGTGATCGGGAATGACGACGTCAAAGGCGTCCGGATCCTTCTTGCTCTTCCAGTCCCAGCAATAGCCAGCCACCATGCGAGCCCGATTGGCCGTTCGATTCTTCTCTTCGATCAATCGGCGCACTTCGGTCGGCGAGGCCAATACGCGGAAATCAAACTCCTCGGCATCCAGGACCGGGTTGGCGGTGTCACGAATCCCAAGCACCTGATCGAGCCACGCAAGATAGCCGTCGGACCCAGCGCATCGAAACTGGGACTCCAGCTTCAGATGGGTCACAGCTGCCCCAGCCTGCCGCGCCCACGCCTCGATCTCCGACGTCCTGCCAATGTCTTTCCAGGTGACCCGCTGATCCTCGTCGATGAAGAAGATCGCGCATTTTGCGGCGCGGATGATTTCTTCGATCTGGTTGCTCCCCAGATTGGCGTATAGGCCGGACTTTTCGTTCAGTCGATGAGCCTCATCGACGATCAAGGCGTCAAATGTATCAGCTTGCGTTTCGATAAATTCCCCGGATCCGGCGAAGAGACTGGCGATCTGCGAACGCCTGTAAGCACCGGATAGTGTCTGTTCGAAGACCGCACGGGGTGCCCGATTCTTGGTCACGTATTTTGCCAGCAATCTCTTGGCCGTCAGGGTCGCCAGAAGATTGATCGCGACGACAGACTTTCCGGTTCCGGGGCCGCCGTCGACGATGATCACCCGCCTCATTCCGTCGGACGCCTGAACGGCTTCGGCGACGATAGTTTCGTAGGCCACCTTCTGGTCATCGATCAGCACGAACTCGCGCTTGCCTTGCAACATTCCAATCAATGCATCGATCAGTCTGCGGGAGGGTCGGATGCGTCCATTTTCAATTTGAACGATCAACTCACCGCGATCACCACGGCAAATATGCTGCGCAATGAAGGCGCGCAGGCGCTCACGCTCGCCCTGTCCTGACAGGAATATAGGTGCCTTTTCGACATAAGGCAGGTAAACGGGATCATTCAATACAGCGCCATCGACGAAGTTGTGGAGGTAGGCACACGGCTGTAGCGGAACGTCCCGGGAGTACACCTCTTCGTTGAAATTTCGCAGCAGCTCCGCGTACGACCAGGCCTGGTAAGAGGGGTGGCTCGTATCCGCCTCGCCGCCGGCGAATCGGGTCCTAACCAGGCCATCCTTATCGGTTCGGGCAGCGGTCTCCCACTGCTTCAGCTCGATGATGATCAGCTTGCTGCGGTTCAGGTCGTCGTGTCCCGACATCAGCAGGTCGATGCGCTTGGCCGTCTGGGGAATGACATACTCGATGGCGATCCCACAATCGTCGGGAATGGACTCGTGGCGCAGAACCTTTGCCATTGCAATCAGGGATTCCTTCCAAGCGCGGATTTCGGCCATTGCGTCGCGCCGCCCAGTCCGATCCTGGTATGCACCGAGCACAACGGTCTCGATGTCGTGACCAAAGGTGTCATCGAGAAATCCCGCCTTGGTAGATTGATAGATGATCATCGGGTGGTGAGCGAGTCAGGTCTCCGAGTACTTGCGGGCCGACCCCTTGAACACACTCGCGGGGTATTTCTCAGTGTTGCGAACGATCTTTTTGCGCACTGCTTCCAGAAGATCGACATTCAGCTTGTCCGCTAGGCGGATCAGGTAGATCTGTACGTCGGCCAGTTCATCCTTCACTTCCGCCAGCTGCTTCTCGCTCAAATTTCTGCTTTGCTCTTCCGTCAGCCACTGAAAAGGCTCCAGCAGTTCTGCCGCCTCCACGGCGAGGGCAGAGGCCAGATTCTTCGGCGAGTGGAACTGATCCCAGTCCCGCTCCGCCGCGAATGTACGTAACTCGTCACGGATCGTGATTAGTTCTGACATTGGACAGGCTCTCTGATTTCATTTGGATTGTCGGGATAGTTCACTCGGCCGGCTGTACTGCACGGGGACCGTGCTTTTCTAGTCGTACGTCAACAAGTTGGTGCTCGCATATCAGGCTACTCTGTCCGGAAACAGTCCCGGCATCCAGCGAGAGGCGAGTGCGGCTGGAACAGCCAGTCTGAGCGGCGCACGCATGCTATCGGATTGCAACACGCCGCGCTCCAGGAGCGCGGAGACTACCCGACGCGCCTGGCGAACACTTGCGCCAACAGTAGCAGCGGCATCACCGCGTGGCAGTTCGCCCCGATAGAGCACGGCTTCGAGAATTGAGCCCGATTTTGGCAGGAGCCTGTCGAGCCGGACTTCCTCCTCCACCCAAATCAGAACGCGCGCGCGCAACTGGTCGGGCTGCATCAAGTCTTCCATGAAGCGAACCTGGTCGAGGCAGACAGTCAGAAAGAAGTGCGTGAATTCGGCCAGATTTTCTTCGCTCAGGTTGCCGCGGCCGTCGAGATCATTACGCCTGGCCTGATCGCAGGCGGCAAGGTGCCTCTTATAGGCATCGACGTTGTGGGCCAGACCGCGTGCGAGTGACCAAATGCCGCCCGTGTCGAGCGCTTCCAGCAGCGTCGCATGCGACATGAGCCGCGCAACACGGCCATTGCCATCCAGAAACGGGTGAATCCAGGCGAATCGGTGATGTGCCGCCGCCGCTGCGATGATCGTCTCAGTCTTACCGAGACGGCCATACACTTCCCCGAAGCGCGTAAGGAACCGCGGCACGGCGGGAGCGCTGACTGGCACGTGACGTCCCACCGCTACGTCGTGGCCCCGGAATTCACCGGGGATTACCTTGAGTCTTTGTTTTGAGCCGGGCACTTCGACCCACAAAAGGTCGTCAGGCAGCGCCTGGTAGAACCGTCGGTGAATTTCGCGAATGCCAACCGTCGTGAGGCTGCGGCCAGTCACACCACCGGCGTCGATCCACTGCTGAACGGCGATGTGCGCGGCCGCCTCAAGTTGCAAATCGCGCTTCCTGGCGTCCTTGCTGTAGTCGCCCTTGAGCGCGCGCTCGATATCGACCGGATGGGTATCGCGCCCTTCGATCAGGTTGCTGTAATAGCAGTTCGTGGCCCGCACCAGATGGGCCAGTGCGGTCGTCAGGCCTGAGGGCAACGAGCGGCGGAATCCAGCGCATCTTTGAGCAAGTTCCAAAGCCATGTCCGTCAGGCCCGCACGATGACGCGAACCATCGCTGATCAACAGCGGCTCCATCAGACCCACTGATTCATGGCGATCCGCGGCCGCTTCTACGGCCGCTCTCATGTCCGCTTTACTTGAAGACATACGTAATTGTAAATCAACTAGTTACATCCAACCAATCACAGATCATGGCCACATATATGGCCGGTTTAATGGCCGCCGAGATACTACCTATTTTTAGCAACATCATGGGCTTTGGTCGGATCAACCGGTCCGGCAATCGCTTCAACGGCAGCGGATCGGGCGCGCGTAGTTACTGGATCGGAAGTTGCGTATTGCAAATAGCACTACAATTCGCTAATATGCGGAATCATTGAACTCTGGGAATCGTTATGCCGACCTCGACGACCAAGCAACGCAAGGAACATCCGCTCTCCATGCGCCTGCCGCAGGGCGACATCGCGATCATTGACCGCGCTGCCGAACTGCGTGGCCGTTCGCGAACCGACTTTGTGCGCGACGCTGCTGTCCGGGCTGCGGAGGAAGTACTGCTGGAAGACACGCTGCTGCGCATGAGTCCGAGCGGGTTTGCGGCGTTCATGGCCGTCATCACGCGCCCGGCAACCGCCGTACCGGAATTCCTGGCGGTGCTCAAGCGCGCAGCGCCCTGGGATGAAAGCCCCGCGCGCGGTTAGCAGCTGCGTCGACACATGGCGCTGTCGGCTCCCGAACCTCTGGCCGCCCATCATGACGTGTCGCAGTTCTCCTGCGGACGGACGGCGCTCGACCACTGGTTGAAGACCCGCGCGCTCTCGAATCAGGAAAAAGGCTTCACCGTAGTGATGGTGGTGCACGATGCTGGCCGCGTCGCCGGTTTCTATGGTCTTGCGCCCAGCGCCATTATGCCCACCAGCCTGCCCCGCTCGATTCGAACCGGGCAACCGCCCACTCCGGTGCCCTGTCTGCTGCTCGGCCAACTCGCGACCGATACCTCTTGGGTTGGGCGCGGCGTCGGGACGGCACTATTGAAACACGCTCTCATTCGATGCGTGGATGCCGCGCGCCTGGTCGGTGGCCGCGCTTTGGTTGTCAACGCTCTGGATGAGAGCGCTGCGGCCTTCTGGACGCGCCGGGGGTTCATCCCCTCAAAGGACAATCCTCTGGTGCTCTTCCGGTCCATGGCTGATGTCGCCGCATCAGTGACTGCCGCTGGTGGAGCAAATAAATAAACTGGTGCCGGAGATAGGAATCGAACCTACGACCTACGCATTACGAATGCGCCGCTCTACCAACTGAGCTACTCCGGCAATTCCTGGACCCGAGATGCCAAACCAGACCCTTGCCTGGTCAGGGCGCGGCATTCTAAGAGATGCCGTCAGCGACAGGCAATGCGATTTCAGCCCAGTTTCGGGCCTTCAGGCCTGCGGCCGCAGCCGAATCACCATGTCGATGCCCGCGACCTCCATGCCGCTGGGGGGTGCGGGCAGCTTGCTGAACTGCACCTCGGGCAGGGCGACGTCGGTGAGCGCGCCCGAGACTTCATCGTGAAAGTGGTAATGCGCCTGCACGTTGGAGTCGAACCAGTTGCGCTGCGCATCGACGCTGAGCTGGCGTATCAGGCCGCGGGCAGCAAACAGGTTCAGGGTGTTGTAGACCGTGGCCTTCGAAACCCGCAATCCGGATTGCTGCAGAGACTCGGCCACCTGGTCCGCCGACAGGTGCTGGGGCGCGGTGAGCAACAATTCGGCGATCTGACGGCGCTGCGCCGTCACGCGTATGCCGCAAACCTGCAGGCGTGCAACCGCTGCGGCGGCAGCGGGTGCACTGGCACTGGCGAGCACGTCCTGCTCGTGGTGTTGCATGGGCAAATTCGCTTTCATAGCCGGCTATTTGTACCGCACCGGGCGCAAAACCGCCAATTTCGCCGGCTTTAGTTAAAGGTGCGCCGCAGGGCGCGCGGCAGGGCAAAGACCACATGCTCGGGCTTTCCGGCCGTTTCGGCCGGCAGCGCCCCACCCCATTCACGGAGCCGCTCGACCACCTGCTGCACCAGCGCTTCAGGTGCGGAGGCACCCGCCGTGAGACCCACGACGCTGCAACCCGTAAACCACTCGCGGCGCAGATCTTCAGCATCGTCGACCAGAAAGCCGGGCACCCCCGCGCGATCAGCAAGTTCGCGCAGCCGGTTGGAATTGGAGCTGCTGCGCGAGCCGACCACCACCAGCACCTCACATTCCTGCAGCAATTGCTTGACGGCGTCCTGGCGGTTCTGCGTGGCGTAGCAGATGTCTTCCTTGCGCGGCGCCTGCAGTGCTGGAAAGCGCGCACGCAGGGCCTCGACAATAGCCGCCGTGTCGTCGACCGAAAGCGTGGTCTGGGTCACGAAGGCCAGTCGGGTCGGGTCATGCACTTCAAGGCGCGCCACGTCGGTCACGTTCTCGACCAGTAGAATGCGCCCACCGTGCGCGGCATCGAAACGTCCCATCGTGCCTTCCACTTCCGGATGACCGGCGTGGCCGATCAGGATGACTTCGCGTGCTTCGCGGGCAAAGCGGGCGACTTCCATATGCACCTTGGTCACCAGCGGACAGGTGGCGTCAAAGACCTGCAGTCCGCGCCGCTGCGCTTCGCTCTCGACGGCTGTGGAAACGCCGTGCGCCGAGAATATAACCGTGGCGTTATCGGGCACCTGGTCCAGTTCTTCGACGAACACGGCGCCCAGCGCGCGCAGTCGCTCGACCACGCTGCGATTGTGCACCACTTCATGACGCACGTGGATCGGCGCGCCGAACATCTGCAGCGCACGCTCGACAATCTCGATGGCACGATCAACGCCTGCGCAAAAGCCGCGTGGATTGGCGAGCAGGATGCGCACGCCTCAGTGACCAGCCGTGCGACGCGAGCTCAGCAGCGCATCGAGCAGCAAACCGCAGGCGCCAAGCGTAATGGCCGAATCAGCCACGTTGAAGGCCGGGAAATAATGATCGTGCCAATGCAGCTGCAGAAAATCGACCACTACGCCCAGGCGCAGCCGATCGCAGAGATTACCGAGTGCGCCAGCGAGAATCAGCGCCAGTGCGGCGGCCTGCAATTGTGCCTGCCGTTCAAGACGCAGCAGCCAGGTGATCAGGGCGAGGCTGACGCCCAGCGCCAAAGCACTGAAGGCCCAGCGCTGCCAGCCACCGGCATCATTGAACATGCTGAAGGCCGCGCCGCGATTGTGGGCGCGCACCAGATTGAACACCGGCAGGATGACCCGGGTCTCGAAGCTCTGCAGATGCGACTCGATCCAGCGCTTGCTGAGCTGATCGAGCACGATGACGGCGGCGCTCAAGGCCAGCCAGCGCCACTGCCCGCGTGGCGGACCGCCGACGCGTTTGCCAAGTACGGCGTCCGCGCGCGCCATCAGGCAAACCGGCGGGTTGCGCCGGGCTCCGCCAGGTTGCTGATGCAGCGACCACAGATCTCAGGGTGCCCGGCATGGCTGCCGACGTCGGCGCAGTGATGCCAGCAGCGCACGCACTTCTTGTGTTCGCTCGGCTGCACGCGCAACCACACGCCAGCGCCCGCCATTTCGCTCGCCGGCGTCGCGCCCTCTGGCGCCGCAGCCACGCGCTGCACGCGCGCCGCGGAAGTAATCAGGAGAAAACGCAGCTCATCGCCCAGGGCATTGAGGCGCGGATACAGGGCGTCACTGCAATAGATATCGACTTCCGCCTGCAGCGGCGCGCCGATGCGGCCGGCAACCCGGAGGGCCTCGAGTTCGTGCACCACTGAAGCGCGCAGGCCCAGCAGCAGCGGCCAGTCGATGGCGATGGCGGTAGCGGCTGTGGCGCTCGACTCAGCAACCGGCAGCTCATACCAGGTGGAAAGAAACACCGACTCGGCACGCGCACCGGGCAGAAAGCGCCAGATCTCCTCGGCAGTGAAGGAGATGATCGGTGCCAGCCAGCGCGCCATGGCCTCGGCGATATGCCACAGCACAGTCTGCGCCGAGCGGCGCGGCAGCGAATTCACCGGCGTGGTGTAGAGCCGGTCTTTGACGATATCGAGGTAAAAGCCACCCAGGTCAACCACGCAGAAGTTGTGGATCTTCTGGTAGATGAGGTGAAACTGGTAGTCACGGTACGCACTGGTGATTTCCGTGTGCAGCTCGCGCGCCCGCGTCAGGGCGTAGGCATCGAGCGGCAGCAGCTCACTGAGCGGCACTGCCTGGGCCGGTTGGAAGCCATCGAGATTGCCCAGCAGAAAACGTACCGTATTGCGCATGCGCCGGTAGGAGTCGCTGGTGCGCCGGAGGATTTCCTGCGACAGGCTCATCTCGTTGGAGTAGTCGGTCGCCGCGATCCACAGGCGCAGCATGTCGGCGCCGAGCGTGCGGGTGATGTCCTGCGGCTCGATGCCGTTGCCCATAGACTTGGAC
The DNA here is from genome assembly GCA_031441585.1 of Gammaproteobacteria bacterium. Lineage (GTDB taxonomy): Bacteria > Pseudomonadota > Gammaproteobacteria > Steroidobacterales > Steroidobacteraceae > FEN-1191. The sequence goes on along the minus strand of JANMWZ010000075.1, from coordinate 29,648 downwards.
ATCTTGCGACCCTGCTCATCGACGGTGAAGCCGTGCGTGAGCACGCCGCGATAGGGCGCGCGGTCATAGAGCGCCTCGGACATCAGCAGCGAGCTGTGAAACCAGCCGCGATGCTGATCAGAACCTTCAAGATAAAGATCAACCGGCGCATGAAAGTCAGCGCGCATGGCTGCAACGCACTCGAAGGAGAGCCCGGAGTCGGCCCAGACATCCATGACATCGGTGGCTTTTTCGTAGTGCTCAGCCTCGCCCCCAAGGAGCGTGGCCGCATCGAGCGCAAACCAGGCATCGATGCCACCGCGATCGACCAGCGTAGCGATCTCGAGGATCAGCTCCTGGGTGCGCGGATGCAGCTCGCCGCTGCTGCGGTGGGTAAACAGCGTAATCGGCACGCCCCAGGTGCGCTGGCGCGAGAGGCACCAGTCGGGGCGATTCTCGATCATGCCGGTGATGCGCGACTGGCCCCACCCGGGCGTCCAGCGCACGGCCTTGATGTCGCGCAGCGTGCCGGCGCGCAGCCCCTGGTTATCCATGCTGATGAACCACTGCGAGGTGGCGCGGAAGATCAGCGGGCTCTTGTGACGCCAGCAATGCGGATAGGAATGCGGGTACGGTTCCTGGTGCAGCAGGCGACCGGCAGCGATCAGGCGCTCGACGATGACCGGGGTTGCGGCATCGACCTGCAGGCCCGCCACCAACTCAGTGCCCGGCGCAAAACGTCCGTCGGCGCCAACCGGGTTCACGACCGGCAGCCCATAGCGCTTACCGATAATGAAATCGTCCTGACCATGCGCCGGCGCCGTGTGCACGGCACCCGTGCCCGCTTCAAGCGTGACGTGATCGCCGAGAATCACCGGTACCTGGCGCGCAAGCCACGGGTGCTCCAGCTGCATGCCTTCGAGCGCTGCACCCTTGAAGCGGCCCAGCAAGGTGCCCTTGAGGCCATAGCGCGCGAGGCAGGCCTCGGCCAGCAACTCAGCGAGCACCAGCACTTCGCGCCCGACGGCGTAAGCGGCATAGTCAAAATCAGCGCGCAGCGCCACGGCCTCGTTGGCGGGCAAGGTCCAGGTCGTGGTGGTCCAGATCACGATCGACACGCCCGCCGCCCCGGCGGCATTCAGCGCTGTGGCAGCAATGCCGGTACGCTGTGCGAAATCGGCCACGGCTACACAACGGAAGGCCACGTCGATGGCGGTCGAGGTGCGATTCTCATACTCGACTTCCGCTTCCGCGAGCGCCGAGCGGCAATCGAGGCACCAGTGCACGGGCTTGAGCCCGCGATAGAGATGCCCGTTGGCGATGATCTTGCCCAAGGCCCGGATCTGCTGGGCTTCGTAGTGCGGATCCATCGTGAGATAAGGCCGCTCCCAGTCGCCGAACACGCCCAGGCGCTTGAAATCAGCGCGCTGGTTGTCGATCTGCTTCGCGGCAAACTCACGGCACGCGGCGCGAAACGCCGCCGCATCGAGCTTATGGCCGGGTCGGCCATGCTTTTTCTCGACCGCCAGCTCGATCGGCAGACCGTGGCAATCCCAGCCCGGTACGTAGGGCGCATCCTTGCCATCGAAGCCGTGCGACTTGACGACGATGTCCTTGAGCACCTTGTTGACCGCGTGGCCGAGGTGGATGGCGCCATTGGCGTAGGGCGGCCCGTCGTGCAGCACGAAGGCCGGGCGCCCACGAGCCTGCTCACGCATGCGCGCGTAGATATCCAGCGCAGCCCAGCGTTCCAGCTGCGCGGGCTCACGCTGCGCCAGATCGGCCTTCATGGGAAAGTCGGTGCGCGGCAGGTTGACAGTGTTTTTGTAGTCGGTCACAACGATTCCACTTCAGGACAACAGTTGCCGCGCGGCAGCGGCATCACGATGCATTTGCGCCGTCAGCGCAGCCAGCGATTCAAAACGCTGTTCGTCGCGCAGCCTGGCAACGAACTCCACCTCGATCTCGCGGCCATACAGGTCAGCGCTGAAGTCGAACAGGTGCACTTCGAGCAGCGGCTCTACGCCATTCACCTGCGGGCGCGTACCGAGGCTGGCAACGCCCGGCCAGCCATTGAGCGCCGCGACCGGCTGGGCCGCGACGCTGGCCGCCGGTGCATGCACGCGCACCGCAAAAATACCTGAAAACGGCAGCGCGCGCCGATGCATCGCCAGGTTGGCGGTCGGAAATCCCAGCGTGCGCCCCAGCTGCGCGCCGCGCCGCACGCGGCCGCGCATGGAATAGGCCCGGCGCAGCATGCGCTGCGCGCCGGCCAGATCAGCGCTCGCCAGCGCCTCGCGCACCATGCGCGAACCCACGCGCTCACCGGCCAGCAACACCGGCGCGACGATCTCGACTGCGAAACCCAGCGGCGGCCCGTATTGCAGCAGCATGGCCGCGTCGCCTTGGCCGCCGTGACCGAATCGAAAATCGTGGCCCACGGTGATGTGCCGCGCGCCGACGCGTGAGAGCAGCTGCATGAAGTCCGCGGCACTCATCTGCGCCATACCCGCGTCGAAGCGTATGAGCAGGAATTCATCCAGCCCCAGCGACTGCAGCAGGCGCCAGCGCTCGCGAAAATTGGTCAGACGCGCTGGCGCGCGCTCGCGCTGAAAGAACTCACGCGGCAGGGGCTCGAAGCTGAGCAGGGACACGGGCAGCCCCAAGCGCTGTGCGGCGCTGCACGCGCAACGGATGAGTTCCTGGTGTCCAAAGTGCAGACCGTCGAAGCCGCCAATGGTCAGCGCGCGGGCGCCGGGCCACGAACCGCGCACACTCGACAAGCGCACCAGTTTCATGGCGCCACGCGCGTTTGCAGGTCGCGACGGCGCACACCCAGTGCGTACAGCACCAGGAAATACAGCAGCGCGGCCAGCGCGATGCCGCCGAGGCAACGCCCCAGGCGTTCCAGCTGACGGTAGGCGAGCCAGGCATCCAGGCTCGATGCCAGCCACCACAGCAACGCCGCCATCGCCACGCAAGCCACGGCCACGCGCACCAGCAGACCGCTCCAGAGTCGCGAGGGTTGATACACGCCGCTGCGCCGCAGGCCGCGCCACAGCAGCACGGCATTCACCGCCGAGGAGATGCAGGTCGTGGTCGCAAGCAACAGATAAGGTGCGCCGAACTTCAACTTTACCGCCGGCACCACGATGCACAGGTTCAGCCCCATGTTGACGGCCAGCGCGATCATCGCTGCCCGCACCGGTGTGCGGGTGTCCTGCCGCGCGTAGTAGCCCGGCGCCAGCACTTTCACCAGGCTGAAAGTCATTACACCCCAGGAATAGGTGATCAGCGCCCAACTGGCCATCTGCATGCCGGTGGCCGATACCTTCCTGAAGCCAAATACCGCCGTGACGATCGGCCCCGAGAAGAACATCATGCCGATCATTGCCGGCGCCACCAGCAGCACCGTGATGCGCAGCGCCCAGTCCAGCGTAGCCGAGAACTCGGCGCCGGCCTGCTTCGCGTGCTGTGCCGACAGACTCGGCAGGATCACCGTGCCCAGCGCAATGCTGAATACGCCGAGCGGAAACTCCATCAGGCGATCAGCCAGATAAAGCGCACTGATGCTGCCGACCGCCAGGAAAGTGGCAATGGCCGAGTTGAGCAGCAGACTGACCTGCGACATCGACGAACCGATGATGCCGGGGCCCATGAGTTTCATGATGCGGCGTACGCCTTCGGCAGCGGGCCGCCAACGCGGCCACGATAGCAGCCGCAGGCGCGCCACCGATGGCAGCAGCGTCAGCACCTGCAGGATGCCGGAAATGAACACACCGATCGCCAGCACCAGGCCCGGCTGCTCGCTGCCCGCAGCCAGCCAGACCGCCGCGACGATCATCACCACGTTCTGGATCACCTGCGTAAACGCCGGCAGCGCAAATCGCTGGTAGCTGTTGAGCACACCGGCGTAGAGCGAAGTCAGCGAAATGAAGAGCAGATACGGGAACACCCAGCGGAACAGTTCCACCGCCACCACCATGCGATCGCCGCCGGCGTGAGCAAACCCGGGGAGAAAGAGATAGACAATGACCGGCGCGGCCACCACGCCGAGCAGGGTTACGAGTAGCAGCACCGCACCCAGCGTACCGGCGGTGTCGGCCACCAGGGCCCGAACCTCGGACTCCGCTCGTTGCTGCCGGTATTCCGACAGCACCGGTACGAAGGACTGGGAGAACGCACCCTCGGCGAACAGGCGGCGCAGAAAGTTGGGAATCGCGTAAACCGCGAAGAAGGTGTCGGAAACCGCGCCAACGCCCATGGCGGCCGTAATGGCCATATCCCGTCCCATGCCGGTCAGGCGCGAGAGAAAGGTCGTTACGCCCGTGACGGCAGTATTCTTGAGTATGGGGCGGCTCATGGAACCCAAGGGCAACGCGGCCCCTCACTATACCGGAGGCGCATTGACAAGGCCCGGGCGGCTGCGCACACTACGCGGCCCCAAAGGGGCACCACTTTTCAGCACGGCGGAGTCAGGCACTTGGCGAATACCAAATCAGCGGAAAAAGCGGCACGGCAGGCAGGGCAGCACCGGGTACGCAATGTCGCCTTGCGCTCGCGCATGCGCACCGCCATCCGCAAAGTGATCGATACCACCGCCACCGGCAATAAAGACGAGGCCCGGGCCAGCTTTAAAGCAGCGGTCCCGTTGATCGACACCCTGGTCAACAAGAAGATCATTCACCGCAACCAGGCCGACCGGCACAAAAGCCGTCTGGCGGCGCGGGTCAACGCCCTCGGCTAGGACCTGGGTCGGGCCGGCTTCACCGCCGAGATGAGCTTCAGGCGGTGCGCCGACGCCGCGCTGGCCTCCATGTCCTCGACCGCCAGCAGCAGCGAGGTACGCGTATCCCCGCGTGCAATCTCGCGCCAATGCGTGCCTTCCGGCCACGGATCGAGGGCGCCGGCCAGTGCCCAGAGCAGATTGAGCGACGGTGCCGCGCCCGAGCGCTTCAACTCTGCATAGACCCGTACCGCCCCTTGCTTGCGCAGGCCATCGGCCGTGTAGATGCCCAGCGCGCCCAGTACCTGTTCGGATTTCACCCCCAGATTGCGCAGATCGCGAATGCGCAGCTTCAGCTTGCCGGCTGCAATCCGCTGGCGCACTTTACTGTTGCGCATTTTTTTTCTGCTGTTCCAGAAAACTCATGATGGACTCGGCCAGCTCGCGCGTGCCGCGCCCGGTGGCGCCCGAAATCAGGTGCAGCGGGCCTTTGTAGCGGAGCCGGCGCGCAATATCCTTCGCCAGTGCTTCGGCTTCCTTATCAGGCAGGAGATCGCGCTTGTTGATAACCAGCCAGCGCGGCTTGGTGCCCAGATCCTTACTGAAATTTTTCAGCTCCTGGACAATGGCGCGCGCATCGCGCACCGGATCGGCGCCGGGATCGGCCGGTGCCATGTCGATCAGGTGCAATAGCACACCAGTGCGCTGCAAGTGCTTTAAGAACCGATGTCCCAGCCCCGCGCCTTCCGCCGCGCCCTCGATGAGCCCGGGAATATCGGCCATCACGAAGCTACGATGCTCACCGCAATACACCACGCCAAGATTTGGGTAGAGGGTGGTGAAGGGATAGTCGGCCACTTTGGGCTTGGCGGCCGAGAGCGCACGAATCAGCGTTGATTTGCCGGCGTTGGGCAGGCCCAGCAAACCCACATCGGCGATGACTTTGAGTTCGAGTGAAAGCGTACGCTTCTCGCCCGGCAGCCCGGAGCCAAACTGCCTGGGCGCGCGGTTGGTGCTGCTCTTGAAGCGCGTGTTGCCCCAACCGCCCTTGCCGCCCTGTGCGACCCTGAACTCCTGGCCCGCTAGCTTCATATCGCACAGCTCTTCGCCGGTCTCTGCATCGCGTACCAGCGTGCCCACCGGCACTTTCACATACAGCTCTTCACCGCCTTTGCCGAAGCAATCGTTGCCGGATCCGCCCTCGCCTGACTTGGCTTTGTACAGACGCTCGTTACGGAAGTCGGCCAGCGTATTGATGCCCTCGGCCGAGCGCAGCCAGACGCTGCCGCCGAAGCCGCCATCGCCCCCGTCCGGCCCGCCGAACGGCAAGGATTTCTCACGGCGAAAACTCAAGGCACCGCGCCCGCCGTTACCGGCCTGTACCCGCAGCGTTGCCTCATCGACAAATTTCATCCGGCCAGCTTACCTTTATCCGGGGAACGCGGTGCGCAAAACAAAAAAACCCCGGCACTGGGCCGGGGTTTTAATCAATTCGCAGCAACCGAGTGCGCTAACTACTCGTGCTCGCCTCTGCCGGCAGCACGTTGACGTACATCCGCTGGTCGGCGCCCTTGCGACCAAACAGCACGTGCCCGCTCTTCAGGGCAAACAGCGTGTGATCGGTGCCGATACCCACGTTGCTGCCGGCACGCACCTTGGTGCCGCGCTGACGGATGATGATGTTGCCGGCCAGCACCGCTTCGCCGCCGAACACCTTGACGCCCAGCCTTTTGCTGTGCGAATCGCGACCGTTGCGGGTACTACCGCCTGCTTTCTTATGTGCCATGTGAGCTTAACTCCAAATCTGCTGCTGAATCAGGCCGCGCTGATCTCGTTGATGCGCACCTGGGTGTAATTCTGGCGATGTCCCTTCATGCGCAGGTAATGCTTGCGGCGACGGAACTTCACGATCGTTACTTTATCGCCCTTGCCGTGCGATTCGACCGTGGCGCTGACCTTGCTGCCCTTGAGCATCGGCTTGCCGACGGTGATCTTCTCGCCATCCGCGATCAGCAGCACCTGATCGAACTCGACCGTGGCGCCCGCCTCGGCCTTGAGCAATTCCACGCGGAGCACGCCGCCCTTTTCTACCCGATACTGTTTGCCGCCTGTGGCGATGACCGCGTACATTGTCTCTATGGCTCCGTGTGATTCGCTGCCCGCCTAAGGGCGGCGGGAAGCGGAAAAGGCCGCGCATTCTACTCAAGCGCTGCCTCGCCGGTCAAACCGCGTTTTCCTTGGAGAAACAGGCAGTTGAATAGCGTACTCAAGCCCCTCGAAGGCCTGCAGCCTGGCTCAGCCGCCGCGCTGGATGAGATTCGCGTCCTGGTGCGACCCGATCTGGAGGCTGTGGATGCCGCCATCCGCAGCGGTCTCAAGAGCATTGTGCCCCTGGTGGACCAGATCGCCGAGCACATTATTGCCGGTGGCGGCAAACGCCTGCGGCCGCTCCTGGTGGTGCTCGCCGGGCGAGCCTGTGGTGCTGCGGGCGGCGCGGCGGCTGACGCCAATGCTGCGCCAATTCAGGCTGCCGCCTTCATCGAGTTCATCCACACCGCCACCCTGCTGCACGACGACGTGGTCGATATGTCCGCCCTACGACGCGGCCGCAACACGGCGAACGAGGTGTTCGGCAACCAGGCCAGCGTGCTGGTGGGCGATTTTGTGTATTCGCGCGCCTTCCAGATGATGGCAGCGGTGCGCTCGCAACGCGTGATCGAGATCATGGCCGAGGCCACCAACGTGATCGCCGAGGGCGAGGTGCTGCAACTCATGAACGCCCGCGACCCGGAAACCACCGAACAACGGTATTTCGAGGTGATCCAGCGCAAGACCGCGCAACTGTTTCAGGCCGGCGCCGAAGTCGCAGCGGTCGTAAGCGGCGGCCCGCTCCCGGTGCAACAGGCGCTCGCCAGCTACGGCCGCCACCTCGGCATTGCCTATCAGCTTGTCGATGACGTGCTTGATTACCAATCGGATCCCGAAACACGCGGCAAGAACCTCGGCGACGATCTGGCTGAGGGCAAACCCACCCTGCCGCTGATTCACGCCCTACGGAGCGGTGATGCCGCCACCGCCGCCCTGATCCGCCGCGCCATCGCCGGCGACGGCCGCGAGCGATTAGGTGAAATACTCACTGCAATTGAATCAACGGGAGGCCTTCAGTACACTGCTCGGCTCGCGCAAGCCGAAGCCGATCAGGCCGTTGCCGCCCTGCAGCAACTACCCGAAACGCCCTTTCGCGCTGGCCTCACGGCCCTGGCCCGCTTCGCCGTCGAACGCCAGCATTGAATTTCGGGGTGTAGCTCAGCCTGGTAGAGCGCTACGTTCGGGACGTAGAAGTCGCAGGTTCAAATCCTGTCACCCCGACCATTGAATCCATTGAGTTTTATCCCGTTGGCGGACGCCAGGTGTCAGTTTGATTGGCGGCTAGGTGTTGTTTTAGGTGTCAGATTGGCCAGCGCCTCAGGCGCATTAGGCACCGACTCGCAAGCTCTGTTGAGCACAGTGACTGATCTCCAAAGTATTCGCTGAATATTCCGCGTTCTGTTCGACCTCACTCACATCGAACTAACACGGACTGCGACTCCAAATCATTGGGCGACCATTGACCGGTCCTGACCGAGGCTGTGTTAAAACGCAAAACTGATTTTGCGTAGGTGCGAAATTTTCGCTTTTGAAGGAGAAAAATCAAAAGCATCGAACCCAGATGCCTGAAAGTAGCCCATCACTAGCGGTCATTCTCGGCCGGCGGACGTTTTCACACAGCCTCGACCCGGAGCCGACATGTGATGCGCCCGAAAGCTGACGTTCAAAACTGGCAAAGCCGACATTTGCAGTCGGGGCTTTAACGCCTGAATTAAGCCGAGCCGCGAAGCGGCTTCGGCTTGAATGAATTGTTAGGCCTCATCTGTCCGATTTACCATTCAGCAAGTCCATCAAGATCGCTCTCTCCGCGCTGATCGCTGCCTTGATCGTGGGCTCGCGCTCCGGCGCCCATATGGGCGAGTGGAGCCCAGGGACTGGCGCGCCGGATTTGTGCGAGGCTTCCAGCTTCGCCGCATCGACCGCGCCGACGTGCAGCAGCACGGCGCGCACACCTGCCAGTCCGAATTGTGAAAAGTCTTCTCCGCCCATCTGTGCAGGCATCTCGACCACCTGGTTGGCGCCCAGCGCGGCGCGCGCGGCGGCGACCATGCGCTGGGTCAGCTCGGGGTCGTTGTAAACGGCGTCGGTGTTGGACTTGGTTTCGATCAGCGGTTCCTTCGGTGAGTTCGCGGCGAGGGCTTCGCCTTTCGCTTGGCGCTCGATTGCGGCAAGCAGGCGCTTGTGGACCGCGGGGTCAAGCGAGCGCACGGTAATCTGGAGCTTCACCTGGTCGGGGATGATGTTGGAGGCGTTGCCGCCATGAATGCTGCCGACCGTGATCACGGCGGGATCGAGCGGATTGTTCTCGCGCGACACGATGGTCTGCAGGCCAAGCACGATGCGCGCGGCGATCACAACCGGATCGATCGCGCTCTGAGGAAACGCGCCATGGCCGCCCTTGCCGTACACCGTCATGTCGAGACCGGTCGAGTTAGCGCGGAAATAACCTGGGTGGAACCCAATCACGCCGGCCGGCAACGCAGGCTCGTCGTGCATGCCCAGCGCGTAATCGGGTTTCGGGAAGCGCGTAAACAGGCCATCGCGCAGCATCGCGGTCGCGCCAGCGACGATTTCCTCGGCCGGCTGCCCAACCAGCATCAGCGTGCCATGCCAACGCTCGCGGTTGTTCGCCATGAGTTCGGCTGTGCCAACCCACGCCGACATGTGCAAATCGTGTCCGCACATGTGCGCCACCGGCACGACTTCGCCGGCATCGTTCTTCGTCCTCACCGTACTTGCGAACGGCAAGCCCGTCTTCTCCTCGATCGGCAAAGCATCGAGTTCGGTGCGCAGCATCACGACCGGGCCAGGGCCGTTCTTGAGGATCGCGACGACACCGGTGCCGCCGACGCCGGTCGTTACCTCATACCCCAATGCCTTGACGCGCGCCGCGAGCGTCGCCGCCGTGCGGTGCTCGTGAAACGCAAGTTCCGGATTGCGGTGCAGATCGATGTAGAGTTTTTCGATATCCGAATAGATCGCATCGACTTGCGCAGCGCCGACGCTATCGCCCGCGCGGGACGTTTGGATCAATGTGCTGGAGGCGAACAACAGCGTCGCGATCAACAAGCTCGACTTATTGACATGGTCCATGAGTGTCTCTGATGTAGGTGAAATGTCGGAGCCCCGCCGGAACCACGCCATTTGAAGATGGCCGCGCTGGATTCACACAGGACCACGCCCGCGACCCTATCCCCACTGCGTAACCGAAGAGGCCTAACTTCTTATTATGCAACATCAACGCCAAACAATGCGGCACCGCAGCCCCCTGCATAGGCTAGCGGCGCTCACTTCGTCCGCTTTGGAGAGAATTCTAAGGTGACCATAAGCGCCCGCTACGGGCCGTTATGCGCCCGATGATCCTCCCGGAAGCGGCCGGTCCGCCGTCGCACGCCGCGTCCTTTGCGACACTCCAGCGAACATTGGGTCTTGCGGCAAGCCAGCCCAGCCGGGGCAGAGCGACGAACACTGTGCACCGCCGCTCCGTCATCATAGGCGAATGCCGGTTCAGGTAATGCTGAAGAACCGGCGACGAATGCCAGGTCAGCGCTCAAACCCAGTTAGCCGAAAACACCGCTCGAACTCCGGCAGCGCCATGCCTATGCCGTCCACGGATCTACAATGTCAATCCTACAATCTTCGAAATCCTTCACGTTACGTGTGGCGAGAATTGCCCCTCTCGAACGAGCCATGGCGGCAATCATGGCGTCGAACTGACTTATCGGCTTACCCGCCATACGTCGAGATGCAGCGATCTCAGCGAACATGTCCGCGGCGTCGCTGTCGAAACTCAGCACCTGACCGGCGAAATCCTCAGAAAAAATCCTCTTCGCGGCATCCCACAGACCGCGTCGACGCTTACCGTCGGCGAGCAGGCGAATCCCATAGAGAACCTCGCCCTGAGTTACGGTGGTCGTGAATAAAGAGGCGCGAGGTTGTTTCACCAGCCACTCCAGGACGGCGGGTTCTGGCAGGGGACGCAGTGCTTCTGAAAGCACGTTGGTATCGAGAACAATCATGTGTCCAGGTTGACCGGCTCACGGATGGGCTCGCGAGGCGCAATCTTCAATTCGATGCCGCCCAGCGGCTCTATTCGAGCGCGGATGCAATCCACCAGAGACCCATTCGGCGAACGCAGCGTTGATAGCGCCGTCCGCAGGATTTCGCGCGCTTCCTCCTCCATCGAGTGGCCATGGTGGGCCGCCCGCAGGCGCAATCTCGCCTTGAGGCGATCATCAATATCGCGAATGGTCATGCTCGCCATGTTTTCCTCCATCGTTTATGATTTCATTGTAATCAATGATGTCATTGAATGCAATATGGCGCCATGACACGATCAATATTAAGTATTTGTTTTTATTAGCTTTATTTTGAGGGACGTTCGGGACGTAGAAGTCGCAGGTTCAAATCCTGTCACCCCGACCATTGATTCTAATAGCCTTTCTCCAGTCGCATTGCCGTCAGGTGTCAGGTTCGCTGGTGCCTTGGTGTCAGATTAGGTGCGAGTTTCAAGAGCACAGTCCTGATGACATGCCGACAGTCACTATGTCCGGATGCTCTGGTTCATCTTGCTTTGCTCGATTTCCTTCTCGCCGGTTGCGCACCGACACGGGTCGCGGCCTTGGCCTTGCGGCGGGCCGGCGTCTTCCGGCTCTCGGCAGCGCTCTTATTCAACGGTGCCGGATTTGCGCCCGCCAGATCGATGCCGAACACATCCGCCAGCTTCGAAGAGTCCAGAATGCGCCCGGCACCCGGCGCCTTGTGTACTGGCGCAGCGCCATTCCCGGCGCGCGCGATCAGCTCGTTCGCATCGACCCTTCGTAAACCAAACAGTAGTTCAGGCTCCGCATCGAGTCGGGCGCCGATTCCGTAGAGCGTCGCCGCGACGTGCTTGCACATCGCGGCGGAATCCGGGCAGCTGCAGCTGAAAGTAATCTCCTTGGGCGACGGAAAGAGACCGGTTCCAGGACGGGTAATGCGCTCCATCACGGCCGTCGATATCTGCCCCTGCAACAGCTCTACCAGTGAGTCGATGGACCGTGCGCAGTCGCGTGCAATATCTTTCCAGTGTGTCACCGTCACTTCAGTAATTAGCATTGAAATTCGATAGAGGCTCGATCCCATCACCTGAGCGCTCACCTCGCCGGCACCAATCTGCAGATCGATTACCGATCCATTGCGCAAGTAGGTGCGTCCGCGGGGCAAGCGGTTCGAGTAATCACTGTAGCGCTCCAGATTCTTGCACCACGCCTTACCCCAAAACGACTTGGCAATCGCGCCACGGCTCGCGCTCACCGGCGCGAGCCTGTGGCCTTTCTGCAACAGCTTCGCGACTGTGCGCTCGGTCTTCTTGCGGCGCGCAGCGACGGGAACATAGGGCTTCCAGCGAAAATACATCGGGACCTCTCAGGCGATCGAGCAGTTCAGGCGTCCGCTTGCGCCGAATGAATATCAAGTGCTACCAAACTTAGCAACTCTCGATCGCCAAGTTCAGTGAGTTGCAGCTCCGCACCACCCTCGAGCAAATCATTGACGAGCGTTTGCTTGGATTCGATCAACTGATCGATCTTATCCTCGACGGTTCCGCGGCAGACAAACTTGTGGACCAGCACATTGCGCAATTGGCCGATCCGAAATGCTCGATCCGTGGCCTGATTCTCGACAGCCGGATTCCACCAGCGATCGAAATGCACTACGTGCGAGGCAGCCGTCAGGTTGAGGCCCGCGCCACCCGCCTTGAGCGACAGCACGAAGAACGGCGTCAATTCATCCTCCTGGAACTGGCGCACCAGTTGCTTGCGCTTGCCAACCGGCGTCCCACCGTGCAGCACCAGTCCCGCGCGCCCGAATACATTGCCCAGGAACGCGGCGACCGGCTGCGTCGCCTCCCGAAACTGGGTAAACACGAGCATCTTCTCCTGCTTGGCGGCGATCACCTCGGCGAGTTCACGCAGGCGAGCGAATTTTCCACTATCGGTTTCGGTCCACGCGCCGTCGCCCAGCCACTGTGAGGGATGATTGCAGATCTGCTTGAAGCGCATCAGGAACGCAAGCACGATCCCCTTGCGTCCCATGCCCTCTGCCCCATCGAGTGCAGCGGCGAGTTCTTTGACCGCTTGCTGGTAGAGCGCCGCCTGGGCAGGGCTCAAATGACAGAACGCCTTCATCTCCGTCTTGTCGGGCAGGTCGGCGATCACCGCCTTGTCGGTCTTCAGGCGTCTCAAAATATAGGGGCGCACAAGGTCGCGCAGCGACGCGTAGCTCTTGGACTCGGCGAGGCGTCGAACGTAACGCCCGAATGCCTGACCCGAGCCCAGCAGACCCGGATGCGTGAAATCGAGGATCGACCACAGGTCCGATAGCCGGTTCTCGACCGGTGTTCCGGTGAGCGCGATCCGGGTCCTGGCGACGAGCTTCTTGACTGCGCGCGTCTGTTTGGTGCCGGGATTCTTGATCGCCTGCGCCTCATCGATGACCGCGATTTGCCAGTGCATACTCGACAGCCAAGGATAGCGCTGCAACGCACCGTAGCTCGTGATCACGAGATCGACGTCTGCAAGCGATTCCCGCGCGACTACCTTCAGGTCCACCGGGCTCACTACCGAGGGATGGGCGATCAGAATCCTCAACGTCGGCGCGAAGCGTTCAACTTCTGCGGCCCAATTCCCGAGCAGCGAGGCCGGTGCCACGAGCACGCTCGGGTTCTGCCGCTGCTCCCCGGTTTGTAGCGCGCGCTCCTGCTTAAGCACCAGGAGGAGTGACAACACTTGAATCGTCTTGCCCAATCCCATGTCATCGGCGAGACAGGCCCCGAGCCCCAGGCGATGCAACAGGTAGAGCCAGCGAACCCCCGCCTGCTGGTAGGGCCGCAAGGTCGCTTGGAGTGCCGTGCCGGGATCGATGCGGGCAAGCCCCTCGGGGCTACGCAGACCCTTAAGCGTCTCGGCGAGCCACGGACCCGCGCTCACCGTGGACCAGTCAGGATCCTGCGTCTCGACTGCCTCCTCCTCCAATCTGACACCGGCGATGAGCCGCATTGCGGCAGCGAAGGGCAATCCGCCAGCCGAGGCAGCGGCTTCGACCTGGCGGAATCGCTCGAGGAGCTGCGTGAGCTTCGTCCGATCCACCTCTACCCAGTGTCCGCGCAGAAACTGCAGCCCGTCAGTCCCTTTGAGCAGCGCGCGAATCTCGGCGGCCGTGAGCCGCTCGTCCCCGAGCGTCAGCTCGACCTGAAAATCAAGTAGCGCATCTTTGCCGAGTACCGAGGGGACCCGGCCGCCGACGGTCGCTCTGATTATTGGCCGCGGCGGCTTCCCACTTTTCCACGCACTTGGCGTTCGCACGACAATCCCAGCGCCTTCAAGCTTTGGCACGTCGGTGAGTAACTGAAACGCTTCGGCTGCCGCCCAGCGCAACGGGTGATAGATCTCCCCGGATTCGACCATCGCATGCAGCCACGCACATTGCGCCGCGCCCTCCTGCACCGGTTTGAGGAGTGAGAGCAGGCGAGCCTTGTTCTTGGCGCCAGCGTACTCGCGCAGCGCCTCTGCGAGTGGCAGATGCTGCGCACTCCCTCGCGCGGACAGTCGCGTCGTGTAGGTCGCAATAAACGCGAACGGTGCCTCCTCGTCGGTCCGGTTCTCGGCCAGATTGAAATGCACGCGACCGACGAGATGCCAGGCCGGATTGCGCTCCGTTAGGAATTCCTGCAAAGACTGTTTCGCGAGCGCGCGCTCGACGTGATACGCCGCGTCGGTCTGCTCCCACAGCGCCCGGAGAACTTCCGCAGTGAGGTACTCCCCACCCGGCATGGGCGGTGCAGCATTAACCAGATCAGCGAACGCCGCCGCTGTCGGCGCAGCGAAAGCGCTGGCGTCGGTAGCAGCCTCCGTGGTGAGCGGCTCCGCCGAGGTGCAAAGAGCCGTGACGAATTGCCCCGCAAAGTCGCGCCAGTAAGCAAACCCCGGCGGTAGCGCTGTTCCAGCCTCGCGGGCGCCGAGATCGAGAAGCGCGTGCCCGACTCCACGCGCGAACGCGGCCTCAAAGCGCGCCTGCAGCGCGCCCGGCAGCGCATGCGTATCTTTCGCGGACGCCGGGGCAAGCACCAAATGCCCCTGCGGCGTAAGTGCCGGAACTCGCGCCGCGTTCACTCAATCATCCGTCGGCAGCGTTAGCCAGCGCATCGGTTTCGGGATTGACAGCGTCCGATTGTTGGGGCATTTCAGTTTAAATGTCGCTGGTTCTCGCACAATCTACAGGGCCCAGTTTTCAATTTTGAGATCCTGGACGCGACCGAACTCGCCGGTATTGTTGGTCACGAGCGTGAGATCCAGAGAACGGGCATGCGCCGCAATGAAGAGATCGTTCGCGCCGATCATCGTTCCACGCACCTTCAGCGACGCGCGGATCTGGGCATAGTGGAGGGCTGCTTCGTCAGGAAAGTCCAGAACCTCGACGTGCCGCAGATACTCATTGAGGGCGGCACGATCCTGCTGTTGTCGAGGCGACACTTCAACCCCGAACAGCAGCTCCGACTTGGTGATGACGGAGATGCAGACGACACCGATCTGAACCGTCTGCAGTTTTCTCAGAACGGAGTCATGAGAACGCTTCATGATGTAGGACGATATATCCGTGTCGAGCATGTACTCTGCCATCAGGATTCGCGCTCCTGGGCCGGCAAATCTTCAACCCCTTCCATGAATTCCTTCGAGGCAACGGGTCCTGAGGCGAGATAGCCAGACCAGTCCGTCGGGCGGGCGGAAAGAATCACGTCCTCCCCTTGCTTACGAATAAACACCTCGGAGGTATTGAACTGAAACTCCTTCGGCAACCGAACCGCCTGGCTGCGGTTATTCATGAATATCTTGGCTGTGCGTTGCATCGGTTGTCTCCAAAAACCATGGCATATACATTAGTATATGCCATACTTGAGTTGATAACCAGCCCTTAGTCTCGCGAAATCGGCTCGAGGTGATCCTGCCCAGCCCGATCGAATCCTGCCGGTCTGCTGAAGTTGTCTTACTGTACAGAAATTCTTAAGTAATTGTTTTTATTATACTTTTAAATCCGGCACGTTCGGGACGTATAGGTCGCAGGTTCAAATCCTGTCACCCCGACCATTGAGCAGCGGTCTATTCCGGTCATATGGGTGACGTTTTATACCGGAGACATAGGTAACACTGTTAACCGGCGACGCCTGTTGAGCAGTGTCCGGCGTCCAACATTGACCAAGCGAGGATGAATCAACCTCACGATTCTCATCGAGAAATTCTCTGTGACACCTTGGTTAGTCTTCGACGCCGGCTAGGTCAAGATCCTGATCAAACTGCAACGCCTGTTTGCAAGCTCGCCTTGTTCTATCCTACGGTCTGAAACCGTTCCTAAAGGATATACAGTTGGTTTCAGTCGTCTTATTGTTGACACCAGGAGCAATCAATAGCATACTGAAACCGTTTTAAATGTGTTTAAGGATGGTTTCAGAATGCCACGCCCTCTTATGTTCAATGCCTCAGCACCGGCCGCCGTCGTGGATGCTGCCCGCATGATCGGGACGCGTGTGCGGCTCGCACGCGTCCGTCGCCGCCTCACGCTCCGCCAGCTGGCAGCCAAGGCCGGCGTCGCCTATGACACGGCCCGCGCGGTTGAGACTGGCAACCTCATGACGGGATTAGGGGCTTACCTCGCCCTCATCTGGGCGCTTGGACTTGAGCGCGAGCTGGCAGTGTTCCTCGACCCCGATCGCGATCTTGAAGGCAAACAGCTCGAGCTCACACGCGTGCCTCAGCGCGCCCATGCGCCGAAGGGGGCACGCGATGGCGACTTCTAGCAATCGGGCATACGTCTACCTGCAGATGCCGAACTCGCTTGAGACTGTGACCGCCGGCTACTACGAACAGGAAAGGCGCTCCGGCGTCGACCTGGGCATGTTCGTGTACAGCCCGCGGTACCTTGAGCATCGCGACGCCGTGGCGCTCGAACCCTTCGAGCTACCAATGAGACCTGGCCGCGCCGAGACCGTCAAATTGCGCGGCATCTTCGGTTGCTTACGTGACGCGTCCCCGGATTCTTGGGGTCGGAGAATCATTGAGCGTCATCTAGGGCGCCTAGACCTGAGTGAAGTCGACTATTTGCTGCACTCGCCCGAGGACCGGGTGGGCGCGCTCTCATTTGGGCGCGGTAAGGTCCCTCCGCCACCGGCGGCCACGTTCAACCGCGTCGTCCACCTTCAGGCCTTGCTTGACTTCGCTGACGCAATGACGCGCGACGATCCCGGCGACCAAGATAATTCCCCGCCCCCTGCGCAGATGGCCGAACTCGTTAACCCGGGCACTTCGATCGGGGGTGCCCGCCCCAAGAATGTCGTCGAGGACGATGAGGGCTTGTGGATCGCCAAGTTTCCGGACCCCTCCGATCGCTGGAACAACACACGCGTAGAGGCTTCGATGTTAAGACTCGCAGGAGAGTGTGGCCTTCGCGCGTCGGATGCAAAGGTTGTGACCGTCGGAGACCGGGATGTGATCCTCGTTCGTCGCTTCGACCGTGCAAGAGTTCCTGGCGGCTACTACCGGCATCGCTTCGTGAGCGCGCTGACCGTGCTCGACGCCGGCGACACGCTTGAGGACCGCAACAAGTGGAGCTACCTGCTACTGGCCGACGAATTAAGGCGACGCAGCCACCGTCCGTCAGTTGACCTGCTCGAGCTCTTCCAGCGCATGGTGTTTAATGCGCTCATCTCCAACATTGACGATCATCCGCGCAACCACGGCCTGATCGCCCCGAGTGAGGACTGGGAGCTGGCTCCCGCCTATGACCTTACTCCAAGTCCGCTGACAAGCCTTGAGAGACGGGACCTTGCGATGACCGTGGGCCGCTTCAACCGCTACGCCAACCGCGAAAACCTACTTTCCGAGTGCGCCCGCTTCCTGCTTCCCCGCCAGGACGCGGGTGTGATCATCGACAGGATTCAGGCCGTCATCAGCGCGCGCTGGCATCCACTCCTGCGGGCAACTGGCGTTAGCGAATCCGACTGCGAGCGGATCGCACCCGCCTTCAATTACCCGGGATTCGAATTGTCGGCTAGCGTTCCCTAGGCATACGCGGGAGTTACACCCAATGGCGAGAGGTGTCGGCGTTCCTGCACATGAGCTCAACATTTGTCGAATGACGGATCCAGTCGCCCGCTTACATCATTATCCAAACGTTGGTCTCGGTTGGGTCAATGTGCTGTCGGCTATCTTCCAGGCAGTCGCGCCAATTGATTCCACAAACCGTGACGCGCCATCCATGCTCCCACGATAGAAGTTTGAAAACTCGCGCGTCACCGACAGTCAGAGGAATAACTTAATGCGCATAGACTTGACGCCTGATTCCACCCCACCACCAGATTGCGCCTCACCGAACCAAAGGGAGAATGACGCACCGCCGAATCGGCCTGGAGGCGATGAACACACACCCCGCGTAGGGCCAATGCGCCTATTACGGCTGAAGCAGGTCATGCAGCAGACGGGCCTAGGGAAAACCAAGCACTACGAATTGCAGAAAGAAGGCGCCTTGCCAATGCGAATCCAGATCACATCGAATTCTGTCGGATGGATTGCAGAGGAGGTTAGCGCGTGATTCACGGAAAAGGCGGTTGCAAGCAGACCGCTGCGCATCAAATGAACGAAATAGCGCGCCTCGCGCGAGCGGCGGGGCTCATGAGATGACGGCGAGTTTCGAGGAATAATTCAGCGATACTGCATTCAGCGATAATGCCGATTACCCTCCCCCGCTTGCGAGTTCACTATGCTGAGAACATTGGACTTATTTCTTGCTACGTTCGGGACGTAGAAGTCGCAGGTTCAAATCCTGTCACCCCGACCAGTGAGCAGCTTGGATACTGAACTGCGCCGCAGCCCTGGCTCCGCCCCTCTACGGAAGCACGCCGGAGGCACAATCCGTGGCCGTCGGCTGCGATCAAAACCAGGGCTTGCACTTCAGGCAGCGGTTAGCCACCGAGGAACCCGTCAGCCTGCTGATAGGCTGATCACAGAGGTGGAACAGGGTTCCGCCCCGCCAGCGTCCGGGAGCCCCGCGGGCAACGTTACTCACGACGACAGGACGCGCCCTTGCCCATGTAGTACTGTTCGTAGATCGCACCGTCGCTGCCAAACGGAACGAAGACAGGCCCCGCATTGCGCAGGGCGCTGAAGTTGACGGGGCGGGTACGCCTGAGGTCGCTAGCTTTCGTATGCCCGGCTGCGATGCCGATCGTACCCAGGATGCCGGGCGAAAAGTTGGCGCCGGTGGCGGCCAACCCACCGACGATCATTTCGATCTTGCCGCTGTCATAGATCGCGACCTGCAACGTATTGGGCTGGGTCGTGCCGATCGCCGGCACTCCGAGGTAGGTCACGACGACACGGTGATTTGCCGCATCGAAGTACCCGAACACTCCTCCGCCCGATGCCGCCGCCGTACTATCGAGATTCTTCATCAACGCGCCGATCGTGAAGCGTCCGCTCAGCAACAACTGCCCTCTTGTGTACCAGGGCGAACCGTTGTCATCGATCTTGCCGATATCCGACGACGTTCTGGCCGTGATGGCACCGTCCTCATTGACGATGAGGGTGCTGACGGGATCCGCAAGGCCTGGCACCGTGAAAGAAAACCCGGGATAACTGAGGTAGACACTGCCGCCCGCGCCCACCTTGAGCTTGGTTATGCCCGGATCCAGAAGCGTCGTGCCAGAAACGACGGCGAGCTCATAGCCGGTGCCGCTCACGGGCGTGAACGTGATCTTGTCGCCCGACCGAAGATCGATCGGATGCGCGGTCACTTTCTCGCAGTCAGCGACAATGTCAACCAGTGGGTTCGCGCGCTGGTTGGCGTCGGAATCCGTCAGATACCGCGCGGCATCCTCGTCATGCTTCAGAGCCTGGTCGAAGAACGACACCGCGTACAGGTTCGTCAGCCGCGTCGTCTCGGCGATCGAGACTTCGGGCCTCATCGGCATCAGCGGTTTCAGCTCATCTCGGACCGCCAGTATCCCGGGGTTGCCGAACAGGGAGACCACCAGCTGCGCGTCGCTGATGCCGTTGAAGACCGACGCATCGCAGTAATCGTAGATTCCCGATTGGCGTGCGCCGGTATAGGTGAAGTAGAACGTGGCATCGAAAACAAAGTTGGCAATATCCGAGGGGCTCAACGTCGACGGATTGATAAAGGCCTGCGGGAATACCGCTGGATTGACGGCAAGTAGCGAGTTGTGGATGTCTTGGCACCAACTCGACTGATAGCCACCCGTGTGATGGCTCATACCACTGACGTCCACCAGGTATTTCGAACGGCTATGCGTGAACGAATTGAAGTTGTCATAGGCGATGCCCATGTCGTTACCGAAGAACAGCAGCGGCACCCTGGCATTCGCATAATCGGTCGAATTGAGCAGCAAGCCATAATTGGTTCCCTCGATCATGAAGGCGGCCTTGACGCGCGCATCCGCAGGCAGCCCCTGCGCGCTGATGCCCGTTACGGTCGAGAGGCTCGTCTGTCCACCCAGCGAGTGCCCGAGCACGCCGATCTTGTCGGCATCGACATGTCGCGAAAACTGCATGCCGGACTGCTGGTCCACGACGCCGTTCAGGACGGCATCGATCACGAACCGGACGTCCTTCGAGCGCTGGTAGATCAGCTTTGGCCCAAAGATGCTGGTATTGGGCCCGAGCGGCAGCCCGACGTAGGTCTCAAGGAAATAGGCCTGGTACCACGCATCGTCGTCGCCGGTATGCTCGACCGAGGCCACGATATAGCCATGACTGGCCAGAGTCTCGAGCGTATCCGGAGCGACTTTTGTCGCAGCCGTTTCGTTGCCATGCGAGGCGACCAGCAGTGGGAATGTCTCCCTCGCCAACGGCGCATGGTCCGCCACCGGATTGAGCGAGGTGCTGCCGGTGAAGGTCAGCGCCGGAAGATCCGGCAGGCCCGGGTAGACCGCGCCGCCGGGATTCTGGTTGTACACCGGGTTATTCCAGGAATAGAGCACGTGCTGGCTGGTCCTCACGTTCGTCGGATACCAGATATGCACGTACAGCGGCCGGCCCGATCCCGTTGCAGGCGTGCTGCCATCCAGATTGCGCGAGGCATCGGTGACGACGAGCGTCGTATGGCCGATCCCATAGCGGCCCTCCCCGTCTGGCGCATTACGCCCGCCCTCATCCGGCGATCCGGCCATCGCCGTACCACTGATGCCGAGCAATGCTCCGATCAGGATTGCCCTGGCGGCCAGCGACGATCCGGCAGCCCTGATGATTCCATTGTTCATGACGACTCCCTGTCTTTCTGGTTAGCGACAGCGACGCGCCGAAGTGATACGCGCGCGTCTTGCCTGGCGTTATTGAGTGACCCGCTGTGGGACCATGTTCCACCTGTGTGCGGCGGATGACAAGAGCCAAGTGCCGGTATCTTAGCCGCACACGATCGTTTTCCGGCTAATCTCGATTCATCAGGGCCCGGACCTGCCGATCGATCCACGATTTGCACTGCCCGCACACGTTTATGGGCACTGCAGCGACAGCGCCAACCGCCTCACCCCAGCCAATTGATTGCGGCCCGTTCCAGTCACACCGGCTGCATTGACGAACGCACAATGACGGCGTTGGTCGCTAGCTCCCTGGTTTGCCTGCAGCGGTGAGTCGCTGCACCTCGACGAGTGCTTGATCGACGTTCAGGTTTGGGGCGAGACCGCCGATAGTCGCGGCAACTTTGCCGTCCCGAGTGACGATGAAGGTGGTGCGTTCAGCGAATCCGTGCCCTATTTCGATGCCGCGGGTGTCCTTGAACCCCTGCGCCTCAGGAGCGATCTTCAGATCGTAGGATTTC
Organism: Gammaproteobacteria bacterium; assembly: GCA_031441585.1. Classification (GTDB taxonomy): domain Bacteria; phylum Pseudomonadota; class Gammaproteobacteria; order Steroidobacterales; family Steroidobacteraceae; genus FEN-1191. The sequence continues at coordinate 7,933 of JANMWZ010000075.1, read as the reverse complement.
GCGATCTTGCCGTCGGCGTCGGATGCCACGGGCACCTTGCCCGCGCAGTACTTGGGATCCACGGAGAACGCGTTAAGGCGGGTGATGTTATCCAGTGACACGCCGATCACTGTCGCGCCCGCAGCCTTGAACTTGTCGATTTTGACCGCGAACTCATGCGCCTGCACGTTGCAGCCTTCGGTGAACGCCGACGGATAGAAGTACACTACGACGGGCCCGGTGCGGCGTGCCTCGGCGAGTGAAAATGCGAAGGTTTTGCCGGCCAGGGATGCCTGAGCTGAAAAATCTGGCGCGCTAGCGCCGGTATTCAGCGCGGCAAAGGTCGGCAAGGCACTAAGGATTGCCGGGATGGCCGCCAACATGGGACGTTTCATGCGAGTGCTCCTAAAAAAGGTATGAAGCCGGACTCAGCGGCGGCCGTCCACCGTTAAACCAGCATAGCCAACCGCACTGAACAAGCAAGCGTTGCCGCGAGGGTATACTTGCTCCCCTAAAAAGGGAAAAAAGGCGAACCCATGCCAACCATAACCCGGCGCAAACCCGGCAACAGTACCGCCAGGGGCTTGCTCAAGTTGGCCACCGCGGGCAATGCGGGGAAAGTGCAACTTCACCCGCAGCGTCTCACCCACCTGCGCTTCTATCTATATACCGTCGAGGGGACGCTCCACCACGTGCCCCAGGCTTTCCGTGTGGTGTGCTGCCACGGTTCAGACGCGCGCGCCATGATCGTGCAACGATTGCCCGCGATCGACAAACTGAAAGTGACGCGCGGCAAGCCCGTTGATTACATCGCCATCGGCGACCACCTGTTGCACCAGTGAATGGGAAAATCATGAAAGGCCAGACACCACCTCGCACCACTCGGGTGTCGTCGAATACCTGGCATGCGGTCGAGATTGTCAGCCCGACCGAATACTGTGCGGCGGCCACTGGGTGCCGTGGCAAACGCTTCCTGTCGGCCCAGACGCCGCGCCTGCCGCTGCCGGCCTGCGACCGGCCAGAGACCTGTCCGTGCCGCTACCTGCATCACCAGGACAGGCGCGCTGGCCCACGAAGATCGAGCGAAGCGGGTCGCCCGCCGCGTGCGGGTCGCCCGAGCGTAGAGCAACGGGTCAGGCGCGGTCGACGGCAAACGGACTTGTGAGGGCCATTGCCGAGGGCCTCCGATCGGCACCCCGGTTTACCGGAAAGATCACCGTGCGGAATTTTGATACGGTGTGGACGGCGCGATTCAGGCGGGCGGCACTGGCACGCTTGACGAAGCGCTCAAGGCCATCACGCTGAAGCGCATGGTCGCGCAGGGATTTGCGGATCCAGCTCAGCTCGAACTGCTAGTTGTCGTCGAGAGCCCCGGCGCTGCGCCTGGATTGATGCGATTGGTACAATAGTGCCCTTGAATGATACCTGCATTCTGCGCAGACTCCCGCCCACAACGCAAAGTTAGTCCACGGCGGCCCGCTGAGCGGGATACAACGGAGAAGCTCCTTGCGACCGACACTCAACGCCCTCCGTCCCGACATGATCGCCTCGATCCTTGGCGAGGCGAAGCGGATCCTCGCCGAAATCGGCCTGGAGATTCGCGGTCCGCTGATGCGCCAGCGCCTGCTGGAGCACGGCCTGAAGACCGACCAGGATGGCCTACGCATCCTGTTCTCGCCGGATGTTGTCGAGCGCGCCATCGCCAGCGCACCCAAGTCCTTCACCCTCTACAATCGCGACGGGCAGCCCCACGCCGAGATCGGCGGCAACAACGTGCACTACGTGCCGGGCTCGAGTGGCCTCAAGATCATGGATCACCGCAGCGGTGAAACGCGGCTTGCCAACTCGACCGACTTTGTTGAGTACGCGCGGTTGTGCGACGGCCTGGAGCATATCGCCTATCTGGCCACCGCCTTTTCCACCAACGATGACATCGAATCGCAGGTCTCCGACGCCTGGCGACTGTATCTGGTGCTGACCAACTCGAAGAAACCCGTGGTGTCGGGCGCCTTCGGCGAGCACGGCGTGCCGCGCATGGTGCAGATGATGCAGTTGTTCCGCCGCGACCATGCCGAACTGGTGGCGAAACCGATGTCCATCTTCACGGTAACGGCCACTGGCAATTTCCGTTTCGGCGAGGACTCCTGCCAGAACCTGATCGACTGCGTCGAAGCCGGCATCGCCGTGGAAATCGTCCCGGTCACGCTGATGGGCCTAATCGCGCCGGTGACGCTGGTGGGGGCGCTGGTGTTTCACTGCGTCGACACACTGGCCGGCATCACGATGGCGCAGATCATCAGACCCGGCGCGCCAGTGCTGTTCGGCGGCGCGCCGGCCACGTTCCACATGAAGGCGGCGAGCTCGCCGATGGCAGCCATTGAAGCGCAGCACCTGAACATCGGCTATGTCGCCATCGCCAAGTCACTGGGGCTGCCGACACAGGCCTACATGGCGCTCAGCGACGCCAAGCTACTCGATGCCCAGGCGGGCGCAGAAACCATGACGAGCGCAATGCTCGCGGCACTCGCCGGGGTCAACTCGGTCTCAGGCCCGGGCATGCTGGACTTTGTGCTCACCTTCAGCCTGGCGAAGCTCGTGTTCGACAACGAAGTCTGCGGGCAATGCCTGCACTTTGTGCGCGAAATCAGCGTGATTGAAGACCTCCCGGCACACGATCTGGTCAGCTATCTGCGTGCGAACGATCACCTGATCACGGCGCCGCATACGCTCAAGCACTGGCCGCGGGAACTCTACCTGACCGACCCGGTGATCGATCGTGGCAGCCGCGAAGACTGGGCCAGGAGCGGCTCGAAGGATGCCTACCAGCGTGCCTGCGAACAGGTCGACAGGCGCCTCGCTGCCTACCAACCCATCGAAACCGATCCGGCAATCGAGGCCGAGATGCGCCGCCTGGTTATCTCTGGCCTGCAACAGCAGACCCAGTTGCCGGAGCTGCCACCGCTGCCGCCACCACAGGCGGCCCCGGCCGCCGGGCGCGGCCGTATCGGCCGGCGTGCGCGGCCCTGATGCTCTGGGCACCAGGAGCCGTTCAGGAATATTTCTGTTTGACCACGCCGCGCACCGGGTGCGTGTCGTAAACCAGCACAATCGAGGCGATGTGTCCGGTGTCCGCGTCGAAATTGAATACGTCGGCGCAGTCGAATGATACCCGCGTACCGTCCTTCAGCGACCAGTCGTAGAGATAGTAGGCGACCGCCCGCAGGTGGCCCTCGGCGCTGACCAGAACATCATGCACCGTGAGCTTGGCGCCGCTCGATGCACCAGCGACCTTGGCGAAGAAATCCCGCACTGGCAGCTGCCCCAGAAACGGTGACTGGACCCAACCGTCGGGAACGAAAAGTGCTGCGGCCTTGTTGGCGTCGCCCGCTTCAAGGGCCGTCAGGTATCGGCGCACTACTTTCTGCATACAACTCTCCCATTGCCTGAGTGCCCGCCCATCATAGTACCGGTAGCGGGCATCAGCTAATCAGGTTCAAGCTTAGACAATGGCGGAGAAGTTACGGTACGCTTGAACCCAGGAACCCCCGATTGCCGGGTGCCGGAGCCCCCATGACCCAACTCACAGTGAACGGCGACCCGGTTTCGTCAGCCACAATGTGCGGCCATCAAGGATGCGTCGACGGCTCTTGGCCAGGGAGCGAAGTCGTGAAGAAATCAGGCACAGCTGCCCACGCCCCCTCGGCCCTGTCGACCGGCAAGCGCCTGCACTCACTGCAGATAGATACCTCGCTATTGAAGCAAGCCTGACCGCAAGGGCCCTTGCCCATGGATTCCCTGATCAGTTCATTGTTGCCGCTGTATGCGCGCGAACGTGCAGCCGGTCGGCCGTTGGCGCTGGCAGTGGTCGTCAACACGGCCGGCTCAACTTACAGCAAGTGGGGTACGCCACTACTGCTGGCTCAAAGCGGCGACTACGCGGGCCTGCTTTCCGGTGGCTGCCTCGAAGGCGATCTGCTCGAACACGCACAGCAGGTAGTCGCGGACGGTAGCGCACGTCTGTTGAGCTACGACATGCGTGGTCCCGACGATACTTTGTATGGCCTGGGGGCGGGTTGCGAAGGCGCCATGAATATTTTCATGATGCGAGTCGGTCCCAGCAATGGCTGGCAACCGCTGTGCGCCTTTGAGGCCGCGCTGACGGCGCAGCATCCCATGGCAGTTGGCCTGGTTATCGAGTCCACCGCTGCGAGCCCACTCAGCGGCGAAGTCCTGTTACCCGGTTCTGCGGCAGCTTTCGAAGCGGGCCTCGCCGCGGTGGCGCGTGCCGGCACACCAGCCTGGTTGTCAAAGACTCCGCAACTGCGCGTATTCGCGTTGCCGCTGACGCTGCCGCCCCGCATCCTGCTGCTGGGCGCCGGCCCAGATTCCCGCCCGGTGCTGGAATTCGCCGTGCACATGGGATGGCAGGTGACGGTCTATGATCATCGGGCTGCGCTGGCGACGCCTGAACGATTGCCGGGCGCCGAGCAGGTGTTGCTCGGCCGGCCAGAATCGCTGACGGAGCGGCTGGCGCTCAACAGCTTCGATGCCGCCGTGGTCATGAGCCATCATCTGCATTCCGACGCCGCCTATCTGCGCGTCCTGGCGCACAGCACCATCGGCTATGTTGGGCTGCTGGGTCCGGCACCGCGGCGTGAGCGATTGCGCGCGGACGTAGGGGCAGACTTCGCCTTGCTGCAGCAACGCCTGCACGCGCCAGTCGGATTGCCCCTGGGCGGGCGCTCGAGTGCGGCCATCGCCCTGGCAATCGTTGCCGAAATACACAGCTGGCTGCAGCAGCGTGCCGAACGCTCGCAAGCGGAAAGTCGATGAGCGCACAGACTCTGGGCGTCATTGTGCTGGCGGCCGGAGCGAGCACTCGCTTTGGATCGGCAAAACAGTTGGCAGCCATTGCCGGCGTGCCGATGTTGCAGCGGGTAGTAGCGCGCGCCTTGGCGGTTGTCGATCAATCGGTGAGCGTGGTACTCGGTGCACAGGCACAGACCATCGCCGCAACACTGAGCCACTTGCCGGTCACAATCGCGATCTGTCAGGACTGGAGCGAGGGCATGGCCGCATCGATACGCACCGGTATCGGCCGGCTCCCAGGTCACTGCGATGCTGCGCTGCTGCTGCTCGCCGATCAGGTCGCGGTGACCAGCGCCGACCTACGGCGCCTGGTTGAAACCTGGCGTGGCAATCCGCAGGCGGTGGTTGCTGCGCAATACAATGAGGGCTGCGGGGTTCCGGCGATCTTTCCGCGTGACCAGTTTCCGCAGCTGCTGGCACTGCGCGGCGCCCACGGCGCGCGCTCAATACTGCGCCAGTGCACGGTAACGCTGCTGACCGTGCCCATGCCGAACGCAGCGCTCGACATCGACACGCCCGCGGACCTGGAACGGGCCAACCGCCTCAGCGCAATCTCGGGTTAGGGATCGAGCCCCGCATCAGCCGTTTCGATGGCGCGCAATTCGCTGGCCAGATCGATATTGCGGCACAGTGCCCAGTAGAGAATTGCCGCAACCGGCAGGCCCACCAGCATGGCCAGGTCCGCACCACCGAACAGGCGGGCAATCGGCCCGTGATACAGGCCGGAGCTGAAGAATGGAATCATGACGGTGAAGCCAACAAAGTAGGACAGCAGGCCGCGCCAGTTCCAGCGCCCGTACATGCCACGCGGATTGAATATCTCGCGGATGGAATAATGGCTTTTGCGGACCACGTAGAAATCGATGAGGTTGATCGCCGTCCACGGTGTGAACAGATAGAGCAGCACGGCCAGCAGATCGCCAAAGCGGTTGACGAAATCTTTCGATGCCACCAGCGCCAGGCCGATCGAGGTCACAGTCGCGAAGGCCAGAGCCACCATGCGCCTGGCCGTGGATGGCGGTGCCGGCCGCACTGAATCGGCCACCGACAATAGCGCCAGGGTCGCGCCGTAAAAATTGAGACTCGATATGGTTACCAGCCCCAACAGGCCGGTGGCCAGCAACGGTCGCCCCAGTCCCGGCATGACGCTGTCCGCCGCCGCCTGCACGGCCGCGGCGACCTCGAAGTGCGGGTTGAGCGCCGCCGCCAGGGTACCGAGCAGCATCATCCATATGCCGCCCACAAAGGCGCCCAGATAAGTCCACCAGAAGGAGGCGCGCACCGAGACCTGCCGGGGCAGGTAACGCGAGTAGTCGGAGACGTAGATTGACCAGCTGAGCTGGTAGGCCGCCGCGGCAAAGAACTGGACCATGAACGCAATGGCGCGAAACTCGTGCAGGTCCCAGTGATGCGCCGGAAAGCGCAGGGTGAACGCTGCAGCAACCGAAAAGCAGGACAGCACCGCGAGCATCAGGTAGGCGAGCCAGCGTTGCGTGCGGTGGATCCAGTCGTAGCCAACAGCGGCAATAGCCGCCGCCAGCAGCGTAAAGATGATGATGACCGGTGAATCAATTTCCCGCGACGCACCCGATAATTGCCGGACGGTCTGCGCGACCAGTACTTCATTGAAAGCGTTGTAGCCAATATAGGCGACCAGCGCGACCACCCAGACCAGCAGCGCTCCCATGTAGCCGAACTGCGGTCGCGACTGGATGAGTTGCGGCAGGCCCAGTTGCGGCCCCTGGGTCGAATGGAAGGACATGAAGAACGTGCCCAGCGCACAACCGGTGATGACCGCTATCGCGCTCCACAGCAGGTTGCCGCCGAGGCCAATGCCCAGCACCCCAACTGCGAGCGTGGCCAGATGCGCATCACCGCTGAACCAGACCGGCCACAGGTGCCAGACCTTGCCGTGGCGTTCGGCCAGCGGCACGTAGTCGATCGAGCGCTTTTCCAACTGCAGCATTCGCCACCCTCCCCCGCGGCTGGCCTGCCAGCCCCCGCCCCTGGTTCCCGGATTGTACTCAAATGGCGCCACTGGTGCCTTGGCCTTATTATTATCGACGTTATAATATAATCTGACCTGCCCGGGCCAGACTATTGGGAGACTCATCGCATGAATCCTGAAGTATTCATCACCTGTGCCATCACCGGCGATGACAGCAAAGTAACCCGCAGCCCACATTGCCCGGTCACGCCGGAGCAGATCGCGGCCTCGGCCATTGCCGCCGCCCGCGCCGGCGCGGCCATCGTCCATATTCACGTGCGCGATCCGGAGACCGGCGTTTTCAGCATGGCAACCCGTCACTACCGTGAGGTCGTCAAGTGCATCCGTGAGAGTAAAGTCGATGTCATCGTCAATCTCACCTGCGGCATGGGTGGCTACATCGTCATCGGCGAGCATGGCCTGGCGGATACACCGGCAGCGGGCAGTGATTTCGTGACCCAGGAAGAACGGATGCGGCACGTGATCGAGCTGTGCGAGGAAGGCAAGTACCGGCCCGACATTGCCACGCTCGATTGCGGCAGCCTCAATTTCGGCGACGGCAATCGCGCCTATATCTCGACCCCCAACTACCTGCGCCAGGGCGCGAAGATCGCCCGCGATCTGGGCGTGAAACCGGAACTCGAGATCTTCGATACTGGCAATCTCTCCTTCGTCAAGCAGATGGTCAAGGAAGGTCTGCTCGATGCACCCACGCTGGTGCAACTGTGCACCGGCATCCCCTACGGCGTGCCCGCCGATGTCGGCCACCTGCTGGCCATGGTCAATGCACTGCCCGCTGACTGCGTGTTCAGTTCATTTGCCATCAGCCGCATGCAGATGCCGTGGGTGGCGCAGTCGATCCTGCTCGGCGGCAACGTGCGTGTGGGTCTGGAAGACAATCTCTATCTGAGCAAAGGGGTCTACGCCAGCAACGAGCAGCTGGTATTGAAGGCGCGCGGCATCATCGAGGCCATGGGGGCGCGATTGCTGACTGCCGCCGAGACCCGCGAGCGCCTGCGGCTGCGCTAATCCAATGACTTCGTGGACACCCGCGCCGTTTGGCTGCCGCATCGATCCTCTGTGGATCGACTACAACGG
>JANMWZ010000074.1:0-6869 GCA_031441585.1 Gammaproteobacteria bacterium | reverse complement strand
GACGGCTTCCCTGACACGCTGGTTCGACGCGAGGGCGGCAAGACCAATCCCTGGGATTATTCCAAGGACTACCCGGAACCCTACGTACCGAGGCGCCTGACCTTCGAAGTGCGCGAGCGAATGACCTCCGAGGGGCAGGTCCTGATTCCGCTCGACGAGGTGGCCACCCGCGCGTTACTGGTGCAGCTACGCGAAACGCGTGTCGAGGCCGTGGCGGTGTGCTTCCTGTGGTCCATTGTCAATCCCGAGCATGAGCTTAGCGTGGGTCGGCTGATCGAGTGGGAGCTGCCCGGTATTCCCTATACCCTCTCTCATCAGGTCAACCCGATCGTGCGCGAGTATCGGCGCGCATCTTCCGCCGCTATCGACGCTTCGCTCAAGCCGTTGATGCAGCAGCACCTGCGCGAGATGGAATCAGATCTGCGCGCCGCCGGTCTCGAGGGCGAACTTCTGCCCGCGATCTCTCTGGGCGGCGTGATGCACATAGACGGAGTTATCGCCCGACCCATCCATATGGTGCGCTCCGGCCCATCGTTGGCGCCCATTCTTGGGCAGGTCGTCGGCGCCGCGGAAGTGGGCGCGACCGATGTCATTGTGTGCGACACCGGCGGCACGAGTTTTGACGTCAGCCTGGTGCGCGACGGTCGGCCGGTTTTTGGTCGCGACACCTGGCTTGGGGCCCGCTACGTGGGTCACCTCACGGGGCTTTCCTCAGTTGACGCGCGCAGCATTGGCTCGGGAGGCGGATCGATCGCGCGAATTGATTCCGGCGGCTTGCTGTGTGTGGGCCCGGAGAGCGCTGGCGCCAACCCGGGGCCTGCCTGTTACGGCCAGGGAGGTCTGCACGCGACCGTCACCGATGCGGCGCTGGTCCTCGGGTTTCTGGATGCGGAGTACTTCAACGGCGGCCGGATGCGCCTGGATCTCGCGGCCGCGAAACGGGTCGTCGGGCAGATCGCCGCGGGGCTGGGCAAGAGCATTGAAGATGCCGCGTCCGGCATTGTAACGGTCGCCAGTGAGCATATGGTCGCTGCGATCAAGGAAATTACCATCAACGAAGGCGTCGATCCGCGTGACAGCCTGCTGATAGCTGGCGGTGGCGCCGCCGGTCTGAATATCGTGCCGATTGCGCGCGAGCTCGGCTGCGCACGTGTGCTGCTGCCGCGCATGGCGGGCGCGTTGAGCGCGTGCGGCGCCCAATATACCGATATCGTGACGGAGTTTGGCATCAGCCAGGTTACGCAGTCGCGTGACTTCGACTTCGCTGGCGTGAACCAGGCGCTCGCCGGGTTGCAGGCCTCCATCAAGGCATTTTCGGAAAATCTTCGCGCCCGTGGCATCGAACGGTTTCGCGCCGAGTATTTCGTTGAGGCACGCTATCTCTATCAGGTCTGGGAGCTCGAGGTGCCGCTGTCCGGTCCGCAATTGAATGGCCCGGATGATATTGCAGTTATCGTCGCCGCGTTCCATGCCTCACACGAAGCCATCTTCGCGGTCTCCGAGGCCGAGCAGGAAATTGAATTCATTCAATGGAAGGGTCGCGTGACCGGCGCGCTGGATCGGCCGCCACTGACGCCGGTTGCTGCTGGGTCCGGGCTCGCGCCCGCGCCCTCAGCAGTGCGCAGTGCGCCCGCTTATTTCCAGGCGACTGGAGCCGTCGACATTCCACTTTACCGGGGTGAGACACTGGGTCCGGGCGCTCGAATTGCCGGACCCGCACTGATTGTCGAGCCGACCACGACGATCGTGTTGTATCCGGGCAGCGCTGCCACTGTTACGCCATTCAACAACTACATGGTGGACGTCGCGACCTGAGGGGCGACGGCTACCGGGATGCCATTCATGTCCAGCTCCGACAAGCTTGCTACTGCACCGCTGAGCAAAGCGCTTGACCCGGTGGTCATTGCGGTGCTCGCCAATCGACTCGATTCCATTGTTCGCGAGATGACCAATACGCTGTTTCGCACCGGCCGCTCGGCGATCCTGAATACCGCGAAAGATTTTTCCTGCTCCATCATTACTGCCGACAACCAATTGCTCTCGTCGGCAGACGGTCTGCCGATTCACGTACTAGGTGGCGGCCGCCAAACCGAGTCGGTGCGCGAATTTCATCCTGATCTGGCGGAGGGCGATGCCTTCCTCCATAACGATCCGTATCTCGGTAACACGCACACCGCTGATCATACGATTCTGGTGCCGGTGTTCGTCGACGGCCAGCATCTGTTCACACTCGCCGCCAAGGCGCACCAGGCCGATTGCGGCAATTCGGATCCATCAACCTACATGCCGTTTGCGAAGGACATCTATCAGGAAGGTGGGCTCAATTTCCCCTGTGTACGCATACAGCGTGGCTACAAAGATGTCGATGACATCATTCGCATGTGCCGCCGCCGCATCCGCGTGCCGGAAGTGTGGTATGGCGACTATCTGGCGGCCCTCGGCGCCGCGCGCATTGGCGAGCGTCGACTGAAGGGGCTGGTTGAGCGTTACGGCGCTGACATGATCGCCAGGTTCATTCAGGAGTGGCTCGACTATTCCGAGCGACGAATGAAGCACGCCATCAGCTCTTTGCCGGCGGGGCGCTTGATCGCCACCGGGCGGCACGATGCACTGCCCGGGCTACCCGATGGCATTCCGGTCAAGGTCATCGTCACCGTTGATCCAGGCGAAGGAATCGTCGAGGTCGATCTGCGCGACAACATCGATTGCGTGCCGGTTGGGGTGAATCTTTCCCAGACCTGCGCAACGGCCGGTGCGCTGATCGGTGTACTCAACTGCATTGATCCGACCGTGCCGCGCAACGAGGGGAGTTTTCGGCGCATCCGCATTCTGCTGCGCGAGAACTCGGTGGTCGGCATTCCACGCTTCCCCGCCTCGACCTCCATGGCGACATCGAACGTCACCAATCGATTGATCAACGCCACGCAGCGCGCCTTCAGCATGCTCGGCGAGGGCTACGGGCTGGCCGAGGGCGCAGCTTCAATGGGCGTGGGTTTCGGCGTGGTTTCCGGAATAGATCGGCGCCGCGGTGGCGCCGCCTACGTCAACCAGCTCGTCATCGGTAACAACGGTGGTCCCGGCACCCCGGGTTGTGACGGCTGGATCACCTACTGCATGCCTGACGCAGCCGCCTCGGTCATGGTCGACTCCGCGGAGATCATCGAGCAGAAATATCCGCTCGTGATTCGTTCGCTCCGTCTGGTCACCGACACGGGAGGCGCCGGCCGTTACCGGGGCGGGCCCGCCGGCGAGATTGTCTACGGACCGCTGCATGATCCGATGACCGTGGCGTACTTCGCAGAGATGCATGAGGACCCACCACAGGGCGCACGTGGTGGCGGCAGCGGCTGTCGCTCAGCCGTGTCGAAGCTCACGCGCGATGGGCGCGAGGAGCCGCTGCCGCCGATAGGGCTGGTGGAACTGCAGCCGGGTGAGTGCATACGCGGTCTCGAGTGCGGTGGCGGCGGCTACGGCGATCCACTGCAGCGAGATCCAGAGCGGGTTCGGCACGACGTGCTTGAAGGCTGGGTGAGCGCAGTACACGCACGCACGACTTATGGAGTCGTGCTCACCGGCATTCGCGATGAGCTTGGCCTGATGGTTGATGCAGCGGCAACGGCCTCGTTGCGCAGTGACCTCGCCGCCAGTACTGCCAAGGCGCGCGCTCTTGCTTAGGAGCCCGAAGCATGGCTGATTCCGCAGCGCCGCGTGCGCTTAAACGCACGCTCAAACGACGTCATCTGTATACGCTCGGTGTCGGCACCATTGTCGGTGTCGCCTGGCTGATGGTGCTGGGCTCAGTGCTTGCATCGGCCGGGCCGCTCGGCGCCGCAATCGGTTTCGTGGTGGGCGCCGCCGCGATGATTCCAATCGGCATGTGTTATGCGGAGCTGTCGGGCGCCATGCCCCATGTGGGCGGCGAGGTGGTCTACGCCTATCAGTTGTTCGGTGTTCGCTGGGCGTATGTCACCGGAGTGTGTCTGGCCTTCATCTACATTATCAATTGCGTGTTTTTTGCCGTATCAGTGGGTTGGCTGCTGAACGAGCTGGCACCGGGGATCGAAGGCCCAAGGCTGTACACGGTGCTCGGCGCTGCGGTGCACCTTGGCGATATCGTGATCGGTGTTGTGGTCTCGCTGGCCTTGCTCGGCGCGCACTGGCGCGGTGCGCGGGAGGCCGTGCGCCTGCAGGATATCGCGACCTACACGCTGCTCGTCGCCACCTGCGTATTCGTTGCCATTGGTATTGGCCGTGGCCATGCGGCTAATCTGCGACCGTTGATCGCGCCTTCCGGGTGGGCGTGGGGTTACGGCGGAGTGTTTTCGGCGCTGGCGGTAACCCCGTATTTCTTTGGTGGCTTCAACACTATTCCGCAGGCCGTGTCCGAACTCGAGAGCGAGCGCGACCGGCTGCGCATCGCCGGTGTGCTGGCGGGTTGCATTCTGACTTCGTTGCTCTTTTATTGTCTGGTGCTGGCCGCGGTTTCCATGGTGCTGCCACGTGCGCAGCTGCTGTCCTACCAGTTGCCGGTCGCACAGGCGTTTCGCGAGGCCTTTGCTTCGACCCTGATCAGCGACCTGGTGCTGATCGCCGGAGTGCTCGGGCTTATCGCCGTGTGGAACGCGCTGTTTTTTGCGGCCACGCGCGTGCTGTATGCCCTGGGTCGCAGCCATCTGGTGCATCCGGCGCTCGGGCGCCTGGCGGCCAGTGGCAACGCGCCGACTCGCGCAATCGTGTTCGTCACGGCGCTCAGTGTGGCCGGCCTGTTTCTCGGCAAGGGTGTCCTGCTGCCGGTTGTCAACGTCACCTCAACCCTGTTTGCCGCAATGTACGCGATTGTGAGCATTGGTGTGCTCCGCCACCGACGCACGGCGGACTCCGTGCCTGGCGCCTACCGTGTGCCGGGCGGGCGCGTATTGGTATGGGGAGCGGTGACGACCGCCGTCTACCTCTTCGTCCTGTCGTTGATTCAGCAACGCATGGATGCGGGTGGCCGGGTGCCGGCTGAATGGCTGCTGTTGCTCGGCCTCGTGGTCTCCGGTTGGGTGTTGTGGGTGTACTCAGCCGCCGCGCGCCGCCGCATCAGCGCTGCGGAGCGCCGACGAATCATGCTTGACGTGATCAAAGTTACGTGATGTGATCATAAATATGAAAGCCACGAAAAGCACTGTGCCGAGCCCTGTCTGGCGGTATGCCGACAGTTATGAATACATGGAACACACCCGTGTCGGGTTGCCGCCGGCGATGATCTGCGTGGCGTGCAATGGCGGGATCCAGGGCAAAGAAACCCACGACGGTCTGCCGGAAACGCCCGACGAGATCGCTGATTCCGTGCAGGCCGCCTATGAAGCCGGCGCCAGCATGGTGCATGTGCACGCGCGCGATGCCCGTGACTTTACCCGTGGTGCGCGGCGCGCCGACGAATGGCACGAGGTCAACAGCCGCATTCGGGCCCGCTGCCCCGATATCATCATCAACAACACGACCGGTGGCGACCTGCAAATGAGCATGGCGGAGCGCCTCTCATGCCTTGATGCCGGCCCGGAGATCGCCTCGCTGAATCTCACCCCCGATATGAGCCGGTTCAAGATGAAGGCGCGGCTCCCGCCGCTCCTGCACCCGCGCCCCGAAACCGAGATCGACGCCTGCATTCCCTTTACCTATGGAATCGTCGAGCAGTTCGCGACCGAGATGAAGAAGCGTGGCATCAAGCCGGAGATGGAGACTTACCATAGCGGTGGCAGCTGGGTGATACGCGATCTGATCGAGCGTAAGCTGGTTGAGCCGCCTTACCTCGTGCAGACCGTCATGGGTTCGCAAACCGCGAGCTACCCAACACCAGAAAATGTCATCCAGCTGCTCAGAGAGCTTCCGGATCAGACCGTATGGTTGTGTTCCGGCATCGGGCCTTTCCAGCTGCCCCTGACCACGCTGGCGCTGCTGATGGGCGGGCACGCACGGGTCGGACTCGAGGACAACCTTTACTATGGACGCGGTCGCAAGTTCGTCGACAACGCCGAAGCGGTGCGCCGTGTGGTGCGCATCGCCGCTGAACTCAACCGCAAGATTGCAACACCGGCTGAAGCGCGCCAGTTGCTTGGCCTGGCAGCACAACCGGGGGTCGCACCATGAAGGCGCCGGCGGTTGCCGCGCTAAGTCTTGGCGAGGCGCTTGTCCAGGCTGAAGGCCGCTTTGCCGCGGCCAATCCGCATAGCAAAGCACGCCATGAACGAGCGTGTAACACACTGCCGGCAGGACACTCGCGACAGACGCTCTACTACCCGCCGTTCCCACTGACCATCGTGAGCGGCCGTGGTGCTCGCAATACCGACCTCGATGGTCACGAATATCTGAATCTGGTTGGCGACTACGCGGCCGGTGTATTTGGTCATAGCTGTGAGCCGATTCAGCAGGCGGTCATCGCAGCGATGCAGGCCGGGGTCTCGCTGAGCGGGCTCAATCTGCGTGAGCTGGAGCTGGCTGAGCTCATCGCGCGCCGCATACCTTCGATTGAGCAGGTGCGGTTCTGTAATTCCGGCTCAGAAGCCTGCCTGTTTGCCTCGTTGCTCGCCCGACATATCACGCAGCGCAGGAAGCTGCTGGTGTTTAACGGTTGTTATCACGGCGGCTTCATGATTTACGGCTCGACCGATCCGGCATTGAGCGTGCCGTTCTCACTGGTCAAGGCCACCTTCAATAACATCGAGGGCACGCGCGCCACATTACGTTCCAACGCCACCGACATTGCGGCGGTAATCGTCGAGCCCATGCTCGGTTCGGGTGGCGCCATTCCGGCCAGCGCCGGGTTTCTGACGATGCTGCGCGAGGAGACGCTCAAGTTGGGCGTGGTGCTGATATTCGACGAGGTG
>JANMWZ010000073.1:0-43067 GCA_031441585.1 Gammaproteobacteria bacterium | reverse complement strand
CGAAGCTGCTGTCAGGTATTCCGCCGGAGGTCAGTCGTGCCACATAGCCCGTACCGTTGGGCGATCCAGCTGTTAAGAAATTTCCGCCGATCACCACATTGCCGGTGTTATCCAGTGTGATGCCCTCCGGGTTGCCGCCCGTCGCCGAGGGCGCGAACGCCACCGCGAAGCCGCCCGTGCCGTAACTCGTATCCAGGGTACCCGTGGCGCCATTCAGGCGGGCCACGAATTGCGCCATTGGCTGATTGGCTTTCGTGGTCAGGCAGTTTCCGGTGCATGCGAACCCGCCAAGGTAGTAAGCGCCGGAATTCGAATCCTGAGTGATCGCCGTGCCGCCGGCAAAGTTGTAGCTGGCGGGAAATGTCGCGAAGTTCGAGAAACCATTGGGGCCAAAGGCCGTGTCCGGGTCCAGTTTATGGGTTGTGATCCCCTTGTAGTTCGTGGTTCGCGGGGTCAGCCGCAGTGCAGCCAGCTGCAGCGTTCCGTTCGTGTTCCCATAAACACAAGCTGCAACCAGACGGCTCTGGCTGTCGAGAATCGGGTGGAAACCCAGACAGGCAGACTGGTCAGCAGAGTTGCTTGCAGGCCTGGTGTAGGAAGCGAGCACCTTGCCCGCAGAGTCCAGCCAGTAGACCGTTGCATTGAGCAGACCGTTGCTGCCGGCGTGGCTGCCGACAACGAACAGGTCACCGGTCCGCGACGTGATGACGACCCCTGCGGGACCGTTGATCGCGGCATTATTGTCCACCTGCCTGATGGACAGCGCGCTCAAAGGCGCACCGGTGGTCGACAGTTTGGCGATGAGGATATCGGGAGCCGGCGTCGAGGCGGTTGGCAGGCCATTCGGCTCCACAAATCCGGCCGCTTCGATGGTCCCGTTGGCCAGGGTCTGCACGGCGTGCAGGTAAGCACGCGGGGCGTTCGTAAAGGCAATTTTTGCCACACCGGTGGAGCCAAATGTGAGATCCAGCTCGCCATCGGCCCAAACGGCAAGCGCTGCAAACGCAGCAATAGCGGCGCCCAGCCAAACGGCCTTGCGCGGCAACGGCGTCTTCATAGGATTTCTCACTTAAAGTTGATATACGGTTGAATCGGCTGATTTTCCCTCCTATCTGAAATACCCTTGAACCTCGCAGCTGGCAATACTGCCAAACCCTACGTGGCCCATAGTCACACCCATAGCGCTACGGACGTGTAATGGGGTTCGCAGGCGGCTTGACCACCGATGGTTTGATGCCCTTGTGCGCTTTGGGCGTCTGGGGGGTCATTACTGGAGCCGGCTCGATCTTGAGCAATTCGACGTCAAAAATCAGCATGGAACCCGGCGGGATGGTCGGCGGCGAATTCAGGTCGTAACCGAGCTCTGGCGGAATGAACAATCGCCACTTGGCGTTGGGCTTCATCAGTAACAGCGCCTCGCGCCATCCCTTGATAACAGAATTCACGTTGAACGTGGCCGCCTGGGCGTGGGAATCGGAACTGTCGAACTCCGTGCCGTCGATCAACCGACCTCGGTAGTGCACCGTGACCCGATCGCCCGGCAGAGGTGAGGCGCTCTTGGCCTCGCCCGCTTCGATCACCTGGTACTGCAGGCCCGAGACGGTCTCCGTGACGCCGGGTGCTTTGCCGTTCTGCGCCAGGTATTCCCGAGCCGTCGCGTGGTTGCGCGCCGCCAGGGTATCGCGACCAGAGCGCACCAGCTGCAGCGCATGTTCCTTGTCCTCGGGGCTCAGGGCTTTACCCGCCAGGCCTTCCTTCAGACCGCGCACGACGGCATCGATCGACAAGGCCCCACCCAGTCCCGCGCCGCGCAACTGATTGCCAAAAACCAGGCCAACGCTGTAACTCGAGGCTTCATCCGGAGCACTGGCCACCGCCGCGGCATTGGCCGGCGCCGCGGCATTGGCCGGCGCCGCGGCATTGGCCGGCGCCGGAGCCTGCGCCTCAGCCAGCGGGGCAAATACGACCAGCGTTGCCAGCGCGAGCATGCGCCGCAGCGATTGATACAGGCGATGATTCATGGGGACTCCTTATCGGTAAAAAAAGTGTGGGCGCCTTAGGGGTGGGGCTGAAGCGCGGACTGGGGTAGAGACTTAAGAATGGACTGGGGGAGCGACTGCAGCACTGCCCCGTGCGCGCGGCGGTTACCCCTGGTGCGCTGAAAGTAGACAAACTTCCAGTCACAATAGCACTCTGTCTTTTCAAAGAGTCTGTCAGCCTCAGGAAAACCCGCAACCTTGATCGGCTTACCCTGCGAGCGGCTTGCCACGCCCATAATACCGCCCTGGGGCGCGCTGATGAGGACCCAATCGGCTTTGTTGGTCATTGGATCCGGGTAGACGCGGCGCAGGTAACGGCGCGCGAGCGGATAGCGCTTGTCTGTGGCCAGGTCCGCGAGCTCCAGCGGATACTGGCCGCCGCTGCTGAGATAGCGGCCGATCGCCGCGCGGTATTGGTCGCCGATGTACAGGAGCTCGGCTTCCCGGTCGCGCCGGATCTGCGTGCTCCACACCACGCCGACCGTGGCGAGTGTGATGCCGAGAATCGCGATTGCGAACAGCAGACCGAGATAGGTGAAACCGGCGTTGCGCGCCACTGCGCTGCGCCGCCGTTGCGCCCGGTTCATCGCGCTACCATTCCTTGAAGGGCGAGCCATCGCTGGCGTTGCCCTCGGCAGCGCTGTGCAGGTCGCGGATGCCCGGATGGTCGGTGTCTTCGGAGACCACCATCTGCCAGGCGTCGGCGGATTTGGTAATGGGGTCGACGGGCACCGCGCGGATATAGTGGCGCTCGACGAGCGCGAGCAGGGAATCCGGGTACTGGCCATAGTCGCCGAAATGTTTGTCGATCGCCTCGCGCATGACGCTCAGGTCCTGGCGCAGCACCGTTTCGCGCGAGCGCTCGAGCGTGCGGAAATAGCGCGGCACGGCGATAGTGAGCAGCACAGCGATGATGCTCATCACCACCAGCAGCTCGATCAACGTAAATCCCCGCCAGCGCGCGCTACCAGTCATGATAAGGCACTCCGTTCAGGCCCTTGCCCTTGTTGAGCGAATAGACATCGAACACGTCCTCGCCCGGCTGCGGATCCTCGGGCGGACTGACATAGCTGCGCAGGCCCCAGGTGTCCTCGGGAGCGGCGGCGCCATCCGGGAAGAACGGGTCACGCGGCAGGCGGCGCATGAAGTAGATCTTGGCCTTCTCCGGGTTGGTGGCGTCGTCCACGCCTTCGTAAAGCAGTTTAAGATCGGGCGGATACCCGCTCTTGTCCGCATCGACCATCACGCGGCCCTGCTCCGCGGCTTCCTTGTAGGCATCGATCGCGCCGCGGATGTCGCGCAGCGCTGCGCGCAGCTCACTTTCCTTCGCGCGCTGGATGGCCATGCTCACCAGCGGCAACGCCGCGCTGGCGAGCAGGCCAATGATGGCCACCGTGATCACCAGCTCGATCAGCGTAAATCCGGCATGTCGATGGCGGGTAAGCACGGCCGGCCGCGCGATCTTCAATTGGTCACGGACACCGTTAAAGGCGTCGGCGTGCTCGAGGCCATGATGGCACCGCTCGCGCCCAGGACCGAAACCTGCGCGGCGAAGGCCGTCTGCGGCCGGGCCTGCAGCGCTTTGAATTTGAGCACCATCAGCTCGCCAGAGCCTGAAATGGGCGCATCAGAGGGCGCTGTGATGTCCAGTTGTGCTCCGCCCGATCGACCACTTACCTTGGCACCGATGGAACCGGGCACCAGCCCGCCCGCGTCGCCGCTGAGCAGTTGGAACGCCGCGCCATCGAAACGCACCTGCGAGCGAAGCTTGGCAATGTTCTGATCGGTCTGCAGCTGCAGTGTCACCGTAAATTCATCGCCGACCTTGAGCGCCGCCGGACCGGCCAGGGTGGCGGTCGGATGGGGTACCGGGCCGTCACTCTCGGTCGGCCGACCAGAAGGCACCTCGGTAATGCCCTGGAGTGCCGCGATGCGCGGCGAAGGCACACCCGCCGGCCCGCTGGCGGCGCCGCTGACCGGGACGCCAACCACGGTTGCCGCAGAGTCCTGCGTACTGACATCCATTGGCGCCCTATCGGTTGGCGCGCTCGAGACCGCAATGCCAGCCGGCATCGTAGTGCCGCTCAGGGCTGCAGCGCCGGGAGTGCGGGCCATCGCGCCGGCACTCGAGCCCAGGGGCGATAGGCCGCTGCGCGATTCGGTGCCAAACCAGAATTCTGTGGTGTCACTTGAGGGTCGCGGCTTGGCGCGGATGATGCGCGGCGTAATTGACAACACCACCTCGGTCTTGTCGCGGCTGGTGTTGTGATCGCTGAACAAGCGACCGACGATCGGAATATCACCCAGGCCCGGAATCTTCGAGGCACTGCGCGTGTCACTGTCTTTGATGAGGCCAGCCAGAATCTGCGTCTCGCCGTCTTTCAACTGCAGCAGGGTGCTCACGTTACGGGTGCCGATCTCGTAGGCAATGGTCTCGCCCACAGTAACTCGGTTGGTGATCGAGCTGACCTCGAGATTTACCTTGATGGCGACGTCATTGTCGGCGTAGATCGTCGGCTCAACATCGAGCGTCAAACCGACGTCGAGATACTGCACCTGGGTATTGCTGACGATGCCACCGTTCCCCGAGGAGCTGGCAGCCGTGGTGATCACCGGCACGCGGCTGCCGATCAGCACCTTGGCCTTTTCCTTGTTGCGGGCCCGGATACGCGGGCTGGCCAGTACGTTTGAAACGCCAGTGGTCTTGAGAGCATCGAGCGTCACCGACAACGAGGACACTGAAATCGTATTGCCGTTCTGATTTTTCAGGTCGTTGAGTACCAGTTTCGATGGGGTGCTCAGTTTCACTGACGATGGATAAGAAATACCCAGTTGCTGCAGGCGGCTGCGCGTGATCTCGAGCACTTCCACTTCCATCATGACTTCTGCTTCAGCGATATCTACCGAAGCCACCAGTTTTTCGGCCATGCGCACGTTTTCCGGCGTGTCACGCATGATAACGGCATTGGCGCGCTCGTTGACGACCAGGGTCTTGGCATCGAGCACGGTCTTGATCAGGCTTTCGACATCCTTCGGAGCCGCGGTGTTCAGATAGAAGGTCTTCACGATCTGATCCTGGTAGTCCTTCTGCTTGGCCGTGGTATTGGGGTAGATCAACACCATGTTGTCCGAGAGCACCTGTCGCGCCAGCTGGTTCTGGCCGATCACCAGGTCAATAGCCTGTTCGATTGGCACATCCTGCACATAGATCGTGGTCTTGCCGTCGCTCCTGACATCTTTATCGAAGATAAAATTGATGCCGGTCTGGCGCGAGAGCACTTCAAAAACCATTTTGGTGGCGGCATCGCGAAACTGCAGCGTCACCGGACGGTTGTCACGGGTGCGCAGATGCGGTGTCGCCGTCACTGGTCCGCGGGCCGAATCGATCCTGGCGCGCAATGCGGTCGCTGCGGCGTAGCCCGGATCCTCGGCCAGCACGCTGCGCAGGCGGGCATTGGCCTGCTCGAAATCGCTATTTTTCAGATCCTGCTGCGCCTGCGCCACGAGCTGCGCATGGCGCCGGTCACCCTCGACGCCTTCAATGCCGCGGCGGGCACGATCATTGCCGCTCTCGATCGCAAGTACGCGTTTGTAGGTTGCATCGGCAGCATCGGTCTGGCCGCCAGCGCGGGCGCGATCGCCCTCGGCGATGAGCTTTTGCACCGCCTCGTCGTGCCGGCTCTTCAGATCGAGCTTGAAGGAGAGGTTGGCCGGATCAGTGCTCACCGCCTGATCGAGCTTCTGCAGGGCCACTTCATAGCGCCCCTGGTCGAAATCATCAAGCCCCTGTTGATGCAGGCGAGAGCTTGCGCATGAAGCCACCAGCACAGCGCTGGCTATCGTGATCAGCAGCCTGCCAATAATCCGGTTCACTGCGAGCCTCCCAGGGCCAACGCCTGTTGAATCTTCAAAGGTATGTACGTGAGCATTAACTGACCATTGGCCGCGCTGTCCACGCTGTATATATGATCGATCGTGTCGCCGACGCGCACATCGAAGACGCGATCGCCGCGCGTCAGAAAGTATACGGTGACATCGCCAGGACGGGCGTAGCTGCCCATCACAGTAAAGGGCAGCGGCGGTGCGGTAGGCGCAGGCGGCGGTGGCGGCTCAACATAAGGCGCCGGTGGCGGCGGGGGCGGCGCGACATACCACGATTGAGTGTGAAACAGCGCGGGCGCGGCTTTGCCATCGCTCACCCGGCGTGACAGGCGCGCCAGCAGGCTGCTGGCGTCCGGGCCGCTGGTGCTCGAGACGTTGCGCCGCACGGCGACACCCGCAGCAGTGCTGCGCGAATCGCTGCTCGCTACGCTCGCGCGCCCGGCAACCGCGCCAGTCGTCGCAGTCGACGTGTCGGGCGCGGAAACCAGTAGGTATACCGCTATCGCGGCCGCCACGACGCTAAGCACCTTGACGCGTGTCGTGAGCACCATCACGGCTCGCTCCGCACGTAAGCAGACAATTTGAGTTCCGCGTCGACTTCCTCATCGCCCACTTTCTTGCGCTCGACACGCAGGCCTTCAATCGCCACCGCCGGCAGGGCGATGAGGGTGCGATCCATGAAGTCGCGCAGCTTTGGATAAGTGGTACGCACCGGGAAGGTCATGCGGTAGCGCGCCGCGACCCCATCGCGGGAGGGCACAAATTCATACTGACCGCGTGACAGCTCGACCCCTGCCGCAGCGGCTTGCGCAAAAACCTTGCCCACAACGGTCGGCGCATCATCGCGTTTCGGGAGCGCCGCCAGCACCGTGCCGCCCGGTGTGGCGACCATGGGCGCCTGGCCGAGCGGCGCGAGGTGCAGAATCTGCGCCTTGAGCGCGGCAACCGCCGTGCTTTGCGGCAGGTTGTTGGCGATGAACAGCACCAGCGCGGCAACGACCAGCGCTATGCCGCTAAGGCCGGTTGCGCCCACCCGGCGCAGGCGATAGGCGGATTCCGCCAGTGCGCGGCTGGTATAGGTCTGTAACCGTGCAAGCGTGGTGGCCACAGTGGGCAGCAGCAGGCCGACGGGCGCAGTGCTCGCGGGCGTGACGGTGGCGAGCGGCGCGAGTTGCTCGTCGTCGGGCGATTCATCCTGAGTCGCCACAGGCTGCGCCGCGGCCATCACTGCCGGCACCAACTTGCGATCCAGCTCGCTCACGACGCGTCGCTCCAGTCCGCTGACAACTGGAAGCGCACCGGATGATCTTTATCGTCGCTCTTGATCTCATGACTGTCGAGCATCGGGTAATGCAGCACCTGGGTTTTGCGCAGGCGCTGCACATAGGCGAGCGCGAGTTCGAGCGTGCGGGCCTCGGCGGTTACGCGCACCCGGTGTTTGGCGTGATCGGGTTCGATAGACAGCACCGCGACATCGCCGCTGGTATCGCCGCTGGCATGCTCGAGTTCGGCCAGCAGCTGCGACCAGGGCGTACCCAGTTCGCGCACGGTTTTTTCGGCATTCTGTGCGCCCAGGCCCGCGACAGCATCGAGTGTCGAGCCGCGATGCTGCGCGCGTTGCAGCGCCTCACTGCGCAGCTCAAGCCCGGCGCGCTGAGTGCTGAGCGCATGCAGTTGCAGCATCACCAGTGCCAGAGCGAGGGCGCCCACCGCTGCCAGGGCGATACCCACCGAGCCGCCACGGGCAGCGTTGCCGGCAAAATCAAGTTCGAGTCGCGGCGCGCTCATGCCTGGTGCCTGCGCAGGAATTCCAGCTTGCCGGCCGTCGAGTCACCGGCCCGCTCTTCCTCAAGCCAGATCAGTTCGGTACCGCTCGGGCCGGCCGCAAGGCGCAGGCCAGCCGGCGCATCGACATACACCCTGCCCTCCTGGGAGGAATTATTCGCCAGGCGCCCAAAGGTCTGGAGCCGCCGCAGCTCAACGGCCCAATCAGCGCCGATGCGCACACTGTGCACGCGATCCCAGCCACCGGGCACCAGCCGGGCTGCGGCCAGTGTGCCCTGCTCGATCGACACGAACCAGGCGCCGCCATCGGGCAGACTGGCACGCCAATGGTTGTAGGCCGAGATCAGTTGCGGCTGCAGGGACTTCAGCGGCAATTGATGGCGTGTGAGGATGAGCTGCAATTCTTCGATGAGCGCCGCCGGCACGGCACAGGCCACCTGGGCGGCTCCCGGGCGGCTGTCACTGAGCGTGACCGTCCACTGACTGACGATCTCGCCATAAATACCCGTGAGCACGTGACGCGCGTGGGTGAGCCGCTCGGCGGCGCCGCTCAACGCGGCCGCATAGGGCACCGTGGCATAGCGCACCCAATGATCGGCGATCACAATGCATACCGCCGCTTTCTGCCACTCGGGTTGTGCGAGCTGGGCATCGAGTGCCGCCAGCACCGCCGTCCAGTGACTATCCCCGGCCACGTCGTTGACCCAACCGGCCTGCGCAACCTGTTGCGGGCGCACACCGCGTGCGAGGCGCGTCACGCTAAGCTTATGCGGCGCGAGATAGATACCGATTTCATCACGCCATAGTGGTGACACGATTCACCTCTTCGAGCGTGGTTTCACCGCGGCGCGCGAGCTCAAGCGCGGACTGGCGCATCAGGCGCACGCCGGAACGCGCTGCCAGTTCCTTCAACTGCCGCACCGGCGCACGCGAGATGATGGCCTCGCGAATCTCATCGTTGAGCACCAGCAGTTCGCCGACGGCTTTACGACCGCGATAGCCGGTGCCACGGCAATGTTTACAGCCGCGGCCGACGCGAAATTCGTAGGAAGCATGGGCGGCAATGCCCAACTGTGATTCTTCGAGCAGACGGCGCGAGGGCACGTAGGAATCGGCGCACTGCTCACAGACGATACGCACCAGGCGCTGGGCGAGAATGGCGCTGAGGGCGGCGACAAAGCTGTAAGTATCGACGCCCATGTGCACGAAGCGACCCATGACATCGAAGACATTGTTGGCGTGCACGGTGGTGAACACCAGATGCCCGGTGAGCGCCGACTGAATGGCAATCTGCGCGGTCTCCGGATCGCGGATTTCTCCCACCATGATCTTGTCCGGATCGTGACGCAAAATAGAACGCAGACCCCGCGCGAAGGTGAGCCCTTTCTTCTCATTGACCGGAATCTGCAAAACCCCTGGCAGCTGATACTCGACCGGATCTTCAATCGTGACGATCTTGTCATTCCCGGTCTGCGATTCGGTGATGGCCGCGTACAGCGTGGTCGTCTTGCCGCTACCGGTAGGACCGGTGACCAGCAACATGCCATAGGGCAGGCTGGCCAGGCGCTGTAACTGCGTGACGATCTCGCTATCGAAGCCGAGTGAGGCGAGTGTCAGGCCGTGCACCTTCTGGGTGAGCGCCTGTTTATCGAGTACCCGCAGCACGGCGTCTTCGCCGAACACGCTGGGAATGATCGAGACACGAAAATCGATGGCGCGCCCGTCAATCGCGACCTTGAAGCGACCGTCCTGTGGCACGCGGCGCTCGGCGATATCGAGCTCGGCCATGACCTTGATGCGCGAGACCACCTGCTCGGACACTTCAGCGCCGGTGACGGCGGCCATCTGCACCAGCACGCCGTCGATCCGATAGCGCACCACCAGGCCATTGGGCACGGTCTCCAGATGCACGTCGCTGGCCCCGGCGCGCAGCGCGTCGTAGAGCGTCGAGTGCACCAGTTTGACGATCGGGCTGGAATCGAGACTGATGGACGCGAGCGAGAGATTATCGACCCCGCCTCCGGCCGCGACCGCGCTGGTGTTACCCGCCACGGCGGAATCCAGGGCGCGCAGCGATTGTTCATTGCGCGAAAGATAAGCGGCGATTTCGGCGCGTGGCGCCAGCACCCATTCGAGTGCCTGTGGGACGCGTACTTCGAGCCAGGAGCGCAGCGCGGCATCGAAGGGATCGGCCACGATCGCCAATAAGGATTTGCCGCTGCGCGCTACCAGGCAATTGCGGCGTGCGGCCTCGGCATGTGGCAAGAGATCAAAAGCCGGCTCGAGCTTGGCCAGATCCGAGCGCCCGAGGGCGCGATAGTCCAGCGCGCGCGCCAGTGCGGCGGTCAGCTCGACGGGCCCGAGTCCCGAGCGCTTTTCGAGAAAATCGAGCGTCGAGCCGCCGCCATCCTGCGCCTCGGTGACCGCCGCCGTCAGCATGGCCTCATCGAGACCGAACATACCAGAGCTGTCCAGGGCCGCACTCATTTGATGCTCCCGGCAAGTTCAAAGATCGGAAAGTACATCAGCACCACGATGACGCCGATGACTACACCGATCAGGCTCATGAGCGCGGGCTCGATGAGCCGCGTGACCAGCGCGACCCAACGTGAAAGTTCTTCGTCGTAGAACGCCGCGATGCGCTCCAGCATGTCGCCCATGTTGCCGCTGCGCTCACCGACCCGCAGCATGCGCGTGGCCACTGGCGTGGTGAGCCCGAATTGCTCCATGGCATCGGCGATCGAACGGCCTTCGCGCACCGCCTGCGTGGCATTGGCGAAATTGCTGCGCAGATTCGCGCCCAGCAGTCCGGCCGACATGCGCATCGCCGTGACCATCGGTGTGCCGCCCCGCTGCAGCATGCCCACCGTGCGATAGAGTCGCGCCAGTTGATAGACGTGCAGGCGGCTGCCCAGCGCCGGTATGCGCGCAAGGCGCGCGCCCAGGGCGGCGCGCACACTCGGTCGCGTAAAGGTGTACACCAGGCCGACGATCATACCCAGCGTGCCAACGGCCACCATATAACCATGCGCCTCGATAAATTGCCCCCACTGCATCAGCAGGCGCGAGGCGAGCGGCAGATTGCTGCCCATGTCTTCATAAATGGAACTGAAACGCGGCACCACGTAGCCCATCAGAAATGCCACCACCAGCAGGCCCGCGCCGCATAGCACCGCCGGATAGATCGAGGCATTGATCAGGGCCTTGCGCAATACGTCGATCTGCTGCTGGTAGGCCACGTAGCGCGTCAGCGCCTCGCGCAGCGCGCCGGTGCGCTCGCTGGCGCGCACCGTGGCCACATAAAGGGCCGGAAAACTCTGCGGATGTTCGGCCAGCGCCGCACCAAAGGTCTGGCCTTCGCGCAGCCGTACCAGCACCTGATCGAGCGTGCGCCGAATCAGCGGGCTCGCTTCTTTTTCCCCCAGCGTCTCTATCGATTCCACCAGTGACAGGCCGGCATCCAGTAACGCAACCATTTCCTGGCTGAAAGTAACCAAAGGCATGCGCGTGGTGCGCTTGCCAAAATTCAGGGTGCGCTCGCGCGCGATGGAAATGAACGCCAGACCAGCGCTCGTTACCTGCCGGCGCGCGTCAGCCTCATCAGCGGCATCGAGCACATAGGAGAGCACGTCCGCCCCGCCGCTCATGGCTTTGATGCGAAAGCGCATGACTACCAGTTCCCCAGGTCAGCATTCTCGCCGGTGCCGCCCTGACGACCGTCCTTGCCAAAGGACATCAGGTCGTAATCGTTGTTGTGCGTGCCGGGTGCACCGTAGGTGTACGGGTTGCCCCAGGGGTCATTGGGCACTTCTTTCTTCAGATAGGGTCCAGCCCAGTTCTGCTCGCCCGGAGGTTGAGTCTGCAGTGCCGCCAGGCCCTGCTCACTGGTGGGCAGATGACCGACATCGATACGGTATTGCTCGAGCGCTTTATCGAGCGCATCGATCTGCGCGCGGGCGGCTTTGACCTGCGACTTGCCGACTTGCGCAAAGTAGCGCGGCGCCACGAAACCCGCCAGCAATCCGATGATCACCATGACGACCAGCAGCTCGAGCAGGGTGAAGCCACTCATCCGCCTGCGGGCTTGAATTTCAACAGCTTGCGACAGCATATTCACGATGGTATCAGCTCTGCTCAGCCAATTCGGCCTGGGCGCGCAAGGCGTGGTAGACCTTCATGACGTTGGGCACGTAGGCCCGTGTTTCGCGGAATGGCGGGATACGCCGGCCATAGCGCTCCACAGCGTTCTCGCCAGCGTTGTAAGCCGCCAGTACCAGATCCAGGTTCTTGTCACCAAAACGGGTCAGCAGGGCCGCCAGATACCTGGCCCCGGCATGAATATTCTGTTCCGGATCAAAGGCGTTGAAGGCCCCGTACTGACGCGCTGTGCTGGGCAGCAATTGCATCAGACCAATGGCCCCGCGGCGCGAAATGGCACGTGGATTAAAGCCGGATTCGACCACAATGACCGCACGCACGAGCTCAGCGTGAATGCTGGCGGCCTTGGCCGCGCGCTGGATGGCCGCGTCATAGTCGACAGAACGGGCCAGCCACAGGGTGGCGCGCCTGGCATCGGCGCTAGGCACGGCACCTTCCTGCGGTGGCGTACGGGCGACGAGCGTGTAGCGGGAATCGTCCGGTATGTTGCTGAAATGAGTGGTGCCGGCGGCATCGGTGAAGGCATAAATGTCGGCCCGGGCCGCCATTGACATGGACCCGAAAGCGACGATGATCCCGATGGTGAGCGCAAGCCTGTTCACACGGGCACTCTACGAGACCCACCCACCCCCGTAAGGTAGGCAAACAGGGTAGGCGGGAGCCCAGATGCGACCTGCATCACAGTTCACCCGTCCCACCAATAAAGCCAACTGCCCCACCCAGGAGGCCCGGCGCCCGTTAAGATGCCCTGAAGGCCCACTATCGATTATGTACACCGACTGGTTCAAGCTCAAACGCCTGCCCTTCCGCCTGCGGCCGGACCCCGAATTCCTGTACCTGAACGGCGAGACCACGCCGGTGTTCGAATCCCTGCGCGCCGCGGTGGCCGCCGGCCGGGGCGTCATGGCCCTGATGGGTGAAGCTGGAGTCGGCAAGACGACGATGCTGCACGCCATTGCCCAGCAGCACCAGGGCTCGATGAGCGTCGCCCGCATCCAGCAGCCCAATCTGACCTCGAACGAACTGCTCGATACCCTGACGGAGCAGTATGGGCTGCCGCCGACCCGCGACCCGTCCGCCAACCCCCAAACAGCGATCAAACACTTCATCGCCGAGGAAGCCGGCCAGGGCCGGACGGTCGTGATCCTGGTCGATGAAGCCCATCGGCTGGCGAGCGCCACCTTAAAGGAGCTGCTGAAGCTCTGCGCCCGGCAACCGGCGCCGTTGGTGATTTTGGCTGGTGCGCCGGAACTGGCCGAGCAACTGGCCGCGCTCGCCGGCGACGCCTCCCCGGGAGCCGCCGGTGCATCTGCGCCACCGGTGAGCACGCTGCACCTGCCACGCCTGGATATCGCTGGCACGGAAGGCTACGTGCGTCGGCGACTCAACGTTGCCGGCGGCGGAGCGCGCAATCTGTTCGACGCCGACACCTTCCCAGAAATTCAGCGCTATACCGGCGGCACGCCGCAGCTCATCAACGAGATGTGCGATGCCGCCATGACCCTGGCTGAAACGCACAACAGCCCACGCGTGGGGATCGGCGAAATTCGCGACGCTGCGCATGAACTCAAATGGGTGGAATTTTCTGCGCGTGCACCGGCAACGGCGGTGAGCGTGCCAGCGCAGCCAAAGCGCGAGTCGCTACGCGCAGAACTGGACGTGCAGCACCGCGGCGTTGCCGTGCAGCGGCTGCTGCTCACGCCCGGGCGGGTCACCATCGGGCGCGGCGCCGATTGCGAACTGCAGCTCGACAGTCAGTTTGTCAGCCGGCATCACTGCCAGATCATTACCACCGCCGAGCAAAGCTTTGTCGAGGATCTGGGCAGCACCAATGGCATCATCGTGAACGGGCGGCGACGCCAGTTGCACAAGCTCGTGGCACACGATCAGATCGTGATCGGCGATCACACGCTGACCTATCTGGAAACGCCCGTCGCTTAAGACCCGTCGGCCACGGACAGGCGCTCGGTATCCCCCAGTTTCCAGGTGAGCTGCGCCAGCGTGCCGGCGCCGGGCGCCGGCAGGCAGGAAAACTGGCCGCCCGTCATCTGCGCACGCTCACGCAGGTTGCGCAGCCCCGAACCATGTCGACGCGACTCGATGGTGGCTTTGTCGAGTCCCATGCCGTTGTCGCGCACCTGGAGCGTGAGCACATCGTCTTCGCGGGCCAGCAGCACCCACACGGCGCGCGCCCGGGCGTGCTTGACAACGTTGTTGAGCAACTCCTGAACGCAGCGGTACACCACGGTAGCCAGGCGGCCGGGCACTTCGCCGTCGCCCACCGTCAGCTCGGTATTGATGGTGAGGCCGGGATAAGTCTCGGCGAAATCCCGGCAAAACCATTGCACCGCCGAGGCCGCGCCCAGATCATCCAGGACTTTCGGACGCAGATCCGTGGAGATGGCGCGGATGTTCTCGGCCGCTTCCTGGATACGCCGCACCGCCAGTTCAAGTACCTTGGCCGGACTCCCGAGTCGCGGCTGGCGGAGCATCTCGAGGCCGCGCTCGAGCGTGTATTTCACCGCACTCAGTGATTGCCCTACGGAGTCGTGCAGTTCAATGGCGATGCGTTTGCGCTCGCCCTCCTGGGCGCGAATCAATTGCTCAGAGAGCGCCACCAGTTCATTGCGCGACCCGCGCAGCGCCACTTCAGCGCCCTCGCGGCGCACGATTTCATTGCGCAGATCACGATTGGCATCGGCCAGCGCCTGGGTGCGTGCCCGCACCCGCAGTTCCAGACCGGAATTGAGACGCTCGAGCGCATCCTGGGCGCGGTGCAGCGCGCTGACATCGCTGGCCACGAACACCGCGAGTGCATCGCCGCGCTCGCTCCTGGCACCACGCCGTAAGCGCATCGGCCGCAGCGTAAAATGTACCTGGCGAGAGCCGAGCGGCTCCTGCAATTCAAATTGCCGACGGCGACCACGCTCGATTTCCGTGATGGCGTGAGTGATGAACCCACGCAATGGGCAATGCGGACTCTTGCAGTCCGGGTGCAACAGGCTGTGCGCGCTGGTACCGATGACCCCGCTCACGGTGCCCAGCGACCAGTCTTCCACCACCCGGTTTGTGCGCAGCACCTGGCCCTTGCCGCCCAGCAGGCAGACCAGGGCGGCCATGGCATCGGCCGTGCCTTCCCATTCGAGCTTGGCCTTCTCGATCGCCGCCTGACGTAAGTGCGCCTGCTCGAGCGCCTCACCAAAGACCCTGGGCCCCACCTTGCTGGTGGCCGGGACCCGGGATTTGCGTTTCTTTGCCGCAGCCATAGTGGCAGTATCTTGCGACGCCGGCGCGCGGATGACCAGCGGCATGCTGCCTGATTATGCAATTCCCGCAGGTGTCGTCACTACAAGACAGTGACGCGCGAGGGGTGATCTCAGCTACCGTAGCGCCTCAAGCCCAGCCCTCCAGAACCGCCACGGGGAGAACGCCATGTCGTTGTGGAAAGAACCTGCCGCACCTGTACCCACCAATACACCCAGACCGATTGCTGATTCTTTGCCCCGGGCCGTCCCGGAGCGCGCGCCACCGGCGCCGGCCACCGCGCCCCGTGACCTGCAGCGCGATTTGCCGCGCGATTTGCCACGCGATTTGCCACGCGAATCCGTGATTGCCGCCGGCCTTGCCATAGAAGGCAAGATTCAGGGCACCGGCCATGTACGCATTGCCGGCACTTTCAAGGGCGACGTGCAGGTCGAGGGTAATCTGACCATTGATACCGGCGCGAAGCATCAGGGCGAAGTGCGCGCAGGAACCGTGACCGTGAGCGGCGAGCTCACCGGGAACATCAGCGCCAAACACGTCGATGTCATGCCCTCGGGCGTGATCGTTGGCGATGTCAAAGCCGACACCATCACCGTGGCTTCGGGCTCACGGATGCGCGGGCACGTGGAATTTGGCTGGGGCGATGCCGTCACGACGCCGGCGCGTAGCGAAGCCGCGCGTAGCGAGCATGTGCTCGCGCGCATCGAACCCAAGAGCAGCGGCCTGCCTTCATGATCGCAGCGCGCCCTGCCGCACCAGGCGCGACCCGCAGCTGCCCGCACTGCCGCGCCACGGTGCTCCAGAGCGCCAATGTGTGCCCGGCCTGCCAGCATCATCTGCGTTTCAACGCTCCGAGCGTTGCCGGCGCTACCGCGGCGGCAGCGGCGGCCAGTGGTTATGCCGCGCTACAGATCGAAGGCACGGTGCGCCACAAGCAACCGCAGGAGCCGTGCGAATTCTGCGTGGTGCTGGCCATCGCCAATGAACAGGGCGAGCAGGTCTCGCGCCAGGTGGTGGGTGTGGGTGTGCTGCAGCCGGGCGAGGCGCGCAAATTCAGCATTTCGGTCAACCTGGTGCCAGCGCGTGCGGCTGCGGCTCGCGAGCCCCCTCTTACAACCGCATTTCCGCCGCGATAGCATCATAGGGCGCTGAAACGCCGCCATTTTCGCGCAGCAGCAGCCCGGAGGCCGTCAGCGTCTCGACATCATTATGAACCCGTTTGTAATCGCGACCGAGGCGCTCAGCCAGCGCTTTCACCGAGCGAGCGGGATGGCGTCGTACGGCGCTCAACAACTCAAGCCGCTTCGGCGAAAGCGCACTTAGCATTGCCGGTAGGTTCGGAAACGTAAGAAATCTTTCCCGCACCTTTGCGCCGCTTTCAAGCCTGTGCCAGGCGCTAACGAAGCGCGCACCCATGTCATCAAGACTGCCGACAGTGATTTTAATTCGTCTGCTCATTGCGCTTCCCTCAAGTTTCGTACGTCGGCCAAGAAGTCAGCCATCAGCCGCTCCACCGTCGAAAACGAATAGCTCTCCTGCCTGCCGGCGATGTGTCGGTGATCGCCCTTGCCGCGCTCATTGTCGTACCCCACTATTCGATTGCCAGCCACACCGTAGTGCAGACGATATTTAAGCGAATGTGAGCTTCCCAACACCGGCGAAGCCAGCTGCCAAATTGTCATTTCAATAATCGCTCCATCTGGAAGTACCTGCTTGTCGTGGAACGCGAGTACCGCCTTCATATGGCAGATGATGCCATAGGCAGATTATGGCGTCTAGTGCCATATGGCGTAATGTGCACATAATGGCTGATCGGGCCGGCGATCGCAATAACGCCGACCACTACATTTTCACGAGGTTTGCAGCGCTCGCGCCTTTCACCGCGTCGAGCGCAATCGCAGTGTCAAAGGTGACCAGGCGAGCGCTGTGGTGCACGGCCAGAGCCAGCAGGTAAACATCAGTAAGCTGACGCGGCCCGTGAATGCGCGTGGCGTCGACCAGCCGCTGGTCCAGCAGACTGACACTGTCCGGCCAGAATTCATGGACTGAATCGGCCGCGGCAAGCCGCAGACGGTCCATGACCTGCTGCACGGGGTACGCATTTGAATAAGCCGGATGCGACATGATACGCACACAACCATTTTCAGTGATTGGAGTTGACGCCCAACCCGCGCTCGCGTGAGCCGAGTACCAACTCATGGCACTGCGATGCAGCACGTGATCGACATCGAGCAACGCGATCAACACATTGACGTCGAGCAGGGCACGCATCAGTAGGCGTCGTCTTCGCGCAGCTTGTTGATGAGTTGATTGGTGACGATGCCGCCGCGAGACGGAAACGGCCTGAAGCCATACACCGCTTTCGGCTCCTGGACGCTTGCTGGGCCGGGCGGTGCCACGAGTGCCTGACGTGCTAATTCAGAAAGCACCTGCCCGGCGGTCTTGTGTTCGCGGCGAGCCCGCTCCTTGGCAGCCTGGAGAACATCGTCGGCGATATCGAGGGTGGTACGCATGCATCAGATGCTATGGCATCACACATCTGATGTCAAAGGCCCGGCAGCGGACCGGTGCGCCGGTGACGCATGGGCTTAAAATAAACCATGATTACCATCAGACCCTCGGCCGAGCGCGGCCACGCCAATCACGGCTGGCTCGACTCGTTCCACAGCTTTTCCTTTGCCGACTACCAGGACCGGCAGCATATGCACTGGGGGCCGCTGCGCGTGATCAACGAGGATCGTGTGCAGCCACGCGGCGGCTTTGGCACCCATGCTCATCAGGACATGGAAATCATCAGTTACGTGCTGGCGGGCGAACTCGAGCACAAGGATTCGATGGGCACCGGCTCGATCATCCGCCCCGGCGACGTGCAGCGCATGAGCGCCGGGCGCGGCGTGCAGCACAGTGAATTCAACCCCTCGCCGGCTACGGCCGTTCATTTCCTGCAGATCTGGATCATGCCTGATGTGGTCGGCATTGCTCCCGAGTATGAGCAGCGTGCCTTCGACCGCGCCGCGCGGCGCGGCCAGTTATGCCTGATCGCGTCCGCGGATGGCGCTGGCGGATCACTGCGCATTCACCAGGATGCGCGAGTGTACGCCGGGCTGTTCGATGGCGCCGAGGCGGCGTGTCTGCCGTTGGACGCCGGGCGCCTGGGTTATGTGCAGGTGGCGGGCGGCAGCGTCGCTATCAATGATCAGGCCTTGAATGCCGGCGACGGTGCGCTGTTAGGCGGTGAGCGTCAGGTGCGGATCGAGCGCGGTCAGCAGGCGGAGCTATTGGTCTTTGATCTGCCGGCTGACATTCAGCCGCGTACCACGCGCTGATCGATCGCGCCAAATATCGAGGCGCCACCGGCATCGGTCATTTCAATTCGCACCCGATCACCAAACTTCAGAAACGGCGTCAGCGGCTTGCCACTCGCAATGGTCTCGAGCATGCGGGTCTCGGCCAGGCAGGAGGAACCTTTGCTCCGATCCGTGTTCGAGACGGTTCCGGAACCGACAATGGCGCCAGCGCCGAGATTCCGGGTCCGGGCGCAATGCGCGATCAGCGTCGGAAAATCGAAGGTCATGTCGACACCGGCTTCGGGCGCGCCGAACACGGCAGCGTTAATGTAGCTGCGCAGCGGTAAATTGAGCTTGCCGCCATCCCAGGCCGCACCCAGCTCATCGGGCGTGACGGCCACGGGCGAAAATCCGGTCGCGGGTTTCGACTGATAAAAGCCGAAGCCCTTGGCGAGCTCGGCCGGCGTGATATGGCGCAGCGTCCAGTCATTCACCAGCAGCAGCAGGCGTATGTCGTGGCGCCGGCGCACCTGCTCGGCACTCGAGCCTATGGCCACATCGCCGGTGATGACGGCGACTTCGGCCTCCAGATCAATGCCCCAGTCTTCAGACAGGAACGGCGCCTCATCGGTGGGGCCGAGAAAATCATCCGACCCGCCCTGATACACCAGCGGGTCGGTCCAGAACGAAGGCGGCATCTCCACGCCGCGCGCCTTGCGCACCAGTTCAACGTGCGTGACATAGGCTGAGCCATCGACCCAGTGAAAAGCCCGTGGCAGCGGCGCCGCCACGCCGCCGGAGCCGGCCGGAAAGGCCTCGCCGTGCCGCCCGCTGTTAAGTTCATCGGCAACGCGCTGCAACCCGGGCGCGCACTCCTCCCAGCGATCGAGCGCCTGCTGCATGGTGGCGGCAATCTGCGGCACGGCAATACAGCGCGCCAGATCGCGACTGACCACGACCAGGCGCCCATCACGCCCGGACTTCAGGCTCGCCAGCTTCACTTGCCGGTGCCCTTCCAGCTCTCGACGTAGCCCGCCCACTCAACGCGGGTGGCCGCTGCGCCAATCTCCAGCGCATCGCGGCAATCGATCATCACCGCCACTTCATCGGTGGCGGCTTTGCTCTGCACCAGCATGCGCTCGAGCGCTTTGGGATGCGGGCCGTGCGTAAAACCCGAAGGATGGTACGTCAGCATGCCGGGATGAATATTGTCGCGGCTGAAGAAATCACCGGCATGGTAAAAAATGACTTCATCGTAATCATCGTTGTTGTGGAAGAACGGCACCTTGATCGCGCCCGGATCAGTTTCGAAGGGGCGCGGCGTGAAGGTACAGACCACGAAGCGATTCGCCACAAAGGTCGTGTGCACCGAGGGCGGCAGGTGGTAGCGATGGCTCATCACCGGCCGGAAATCTTTGACATTGATGCGGCAGGCGCACAGATCGCCATGCCAGCCGGTGGCATCGAGTGGGTTATAGGGAAAGGTGGCGATCGACACCGCACCGCGACGCTTGATGCGCACCCGCCATTCGTTGTCAGTCTGCTGGGCGCGGAAGGCAGCGTCGATAGCTGGTATATCGAGCATCGCCGCATCGAACAGCGCGTGCGGCCCGAGCAAACCCTTGTCCGGCAACATATACGTGGCGTTGGTCGCCTCAATCATCAGCAGCGCCGCGGCCTCGCGACACTCCAGACGCCACATCGTGCCGCGCGGCAGCACGAGGTAATCGCCAGCGGCAAAACTCAAATGGCCGAAGTCGCAATACAGCTCGCCCGCGCCACGATGTACAAACAACAATTGATCACCATCGGCGTTGCGCGCCAGATGATCCATGTTTCCGGTGATCTGCCAGTAACGCAGCTCGGTGTGCGCATTGGCGAGCACCACGGGCGCATCCCAGGGACCAAGATCGTCAGCGGTCGCGCCTACCGTACCGGCTCCCAGTTTGCCGAGGTCGAAGGCCTGCGGACGCAGCGGTCCTTCAAAATTACTCCAGCCGGTGGGCGGACGGCGATGATAGAAAAAACTTGCCGGCCCGAAAAAACCTTCCTTGCCCATCTCGCGCTCATAGGTGCCGGCCGGCAGATCGGCATGCGCCTGGCGGCTGGCGCTGCCGGCGACGCGTGGATACTGGATGTAATTTTTCATGTGCGGCATTACTCCCTAACTCACGGCATCCGGCTGCTGCTCAGGCGCCGCGCGCTGGAACGCGCTCAGCGCCGCACAGGCCTGCTCAATACGCGCAATTCGTGGCCACACTGCGAGCTCGATGCCAAAGCGTCGCGCACTGTAGCACTGCGGCACGAGGCACACGTCCGCCAGTGTCGGCGTGCCGCCCAGACAGAAATCACCAGGCTGCGGCCGGCGAGTCAGCAGCGCCTCAAAGGCGCTCAGGCCGCGTGAAATCCAGTGGTGCAGCCAGAGTTTGATTGCCGCCTCATCAGCACGCACGGTTTCGCGCAGATACCCGGTCACCGACAGATTCTGCAGTGGCTGGATATCGGCCACCAGCAGCTGCGCCATCCCGCGCAGCTGCGCACGCGCGTAGGCGTCGCCCGGCAGTAGCGCCGGCTGCGGGTAGGTCTCCTCGAGCCATTCCATGATCGCCATCGACTGCGTGAGCACGCCAGCCGGGGTTGCCAGCGTCGGCACACGCGACTGCGGATTGATCTCGCGGTAGGCTGCGCTGAATTGCGCGCCGCCATCCTGCACCAGGTGCACCGGCAGATAGTCGTAGTCCAGGCCCTTGAGTTCGAGGGCAATACGCACGCGGTAGGAGGCCGAACTACGCCAGTAACTGTAGAGTCGCAGCACGCTCACACGACACCGCGACGGATCTGATCGAGTTCAATGGATTCAAACAGCGCCTTGAAATTGCCCTCGCCAAAGCCGTCATTGCCCTTGCGCTGAATGATCTCGAAGAAGATCGGCCCAATGACGTTGGCGGTGAAGATCTGCAGCAGGATGCCGTCACTGGCCGAGCCATCGATCAGGATGCGCCGCTGTTTAAGTTCATCGAGTGATTCCACGTGACCGGCAACACGCCCCGGAACACCATCGTAATAGGTGTCGGGTGTGTCCTGAAACACCACCCCGCGGGCACGCAGCGCATCGACGCTGCGATAGATATCGTCCGCCGCGAGCGCAATGTGCTGAATACCCTCGCCGCGATACTCGCGCAGGTACTCCTCAATCTGCGACTTGTCGTCCTGCGATTCGTTGATGGGAATGCGGATTTTGCCGCACGGACTGGTCAGGGCGCGCGAGAACAAACCGGTTTTCTTGCCCTCGATGTCAAAAAAGCGGATCTCGCGGAAGTTGAACAGTCGTTCGTAAAAGTCACACCAGAGCTTCATGTGGCCGCGCGACACGTTGTGCGTCAGATGATCAATGAGCTGCAGACCCGGGTTGGGCACCTCGGGCGCGCTCGCCGCGGGCAGAAAATCGACGTCGTAGATAGTGCTCGCACCATAGCGATCGACGAGATAAATGAGGCTGCCGCCGATGCCCTGGATCGAGGGAATATTCAGCTCCATGGGGCCGGCCGTATGTGGACCGGGCTTGGCGCCCAGTTCCAGCGCGCGCTTGTAGGCTGCGGCAGCATCCTTGACCCGAAAACCCATGGCGCAGATCGAGCCGCCATGATCGCGGGCAAACTGCTGGGCGAAACTGTCGGGCTCGGCGTTGACGAGAAAATTGATGTCGCCCTGTCGATGCAGGGAAACGTCCTTGGAACGATGGCGCGCGGCGCTGCGAAAGCCCATGCGCTCGAACAACGCGCGCAGCGCCGCCGGGTCGGGCGCCGTGTACTCGACAAACTCAAAGCCGTCGGTGCCCATCGGGTTGTGCGAGGCGTTCATAGGCAGATTCTCACCTTGAGTGGAGCGGGACGCCAGCCTAGTCCGGCAGGGCTTGCCAGGGCGCGCAATGTTGTTGCAATCTGTCGCAGCGATACTGCTTCAGTAAGCAATAAAAGTGCTGACTTATGAATAGCTCTGCGGTTGCCGGCGCATACCGGCTCGATGAAGTGGATCTGCGCATCCTGGCCTGCCTGCAAGATGAGGCCTCGCTCGACAACCGGGAACTGGCGCGCCGTGTGCACCTCTCGCCCGCGCCCTGCCTGCGACGCGTGCGACGCCTGAAGCAGGACGGCATCATTCGCCAGACCGTGGTACTACTCGATGCCGCGCGACTGGGGCTCGGGGTTGAAGCCTTTGCCTTCGTGGCGCTGGAGAGCCAGCGCGCCGCCGCCGGTGCGCAGTTCGAGGGTTTGCTGCGCCGTCGCCCGGAGGTGGTTGAATGCGTACGCCTGAGCGGCAACTACGACTATCTGCTGCGCGTGCTGGTCGCCTCGCTCGATGCCTATTCGGCCTTCATCGACCGGCATCTGCTGCCGTTGCCGGGTGTGCGCTCGGTGAATTCCAGCTTTAGCCTGGGAGTACTCAAACGCACCACCGCCCTGCCCCTGCCCGACGCCCGGCGCAATCCCCATGCACGCCGGGCGCGCTACAAAGCGTAGTCGCTGGCTTGCAGCGCTCGGCGATCGCGGCACCCTGATCGAGTTGGGCTTACTCCATATCGGAGCCCAGTCTTTTGATCAGATTTGCCAGGTTGGAAATCGCTACCGCCAGATCACCGTAGTGCCTGGTGTAAGTGCGCTCGACATCCTGTGCGACAACAATGCATTCAGCCTTCGGGTAGCGATGCGAGAAAGCCTTCAAACCGGTAGCGTCAACGTTGTTCGCGGACCATTTGCATTCGATGGCGAGCGGCGATTTACCGCGCCTGACCAGCACGAAATCCACTTCATGGCCCTGCTTGTCGCGCCAGTAGTGGATCCGCCGCGTCTGCAGCTGCGCATGCAACTCATTGAGCACATAGTGCTCCCACAGCAACCCGCAATCGTCGGCACGCAACCGGTCCCAACCGCGAAAATAGCAGACAAAGCCGGTGTCAAAACCATAGACTTTGGGCGCCGCAACGATCTCGCTGGTCTTGCCAGTTGAATAGGGGCGCACGATGTGTGCGATAAAAGTAGTCTCGAGCACTGCCAGATAGCTGGCGATAGTGGTTCGACTCACTTCGCAGGGGCGCGCAAAGCGCGTGGCTTCAAAAATACCCCCGCTGGAAGCCAATATCAGTTCCACGAAGCGCAAGAATGAATGGCGACGCTCCAGACGAAACAGTTCCAGAACGTCTTTTGCCCAGTACGCGTCCATCCAGTCCTGGAAGT
Source organism: Gammaproteobacteria bacterium (assembly GCA_031441585.1). Taxonomy (GTDB): domain Bacteria; phylum Pseudomonadota; class Gammaproteobacteria; order Steroidobacterales; family Steroidobacteraceae; genus FEN-1191. The sequence goes on along the minus strand of JANMWZ010000073.1, from coordinate 19,418 downwards.
CGCGTTCTGGGAGTTGCGCTGCCAGCAGAAACGGCGGCAAGCCGCCGCGGTGCAATCGCTCCAGCAAGCTGACCGCCGGCAAAGTCGTCAGATCCACGCTCATGGCGGGCGTCAGCCACAACTCTGCTTTGCGTCCCGTCAGGGAATCGCGAAACTTACGGGTGGCGCCCAAGGTTGAGGACCCGGTGGCGATGAGTTTTACCTGGGGAAAATAGTCGGCAGCGATTTTCAGGAGTTCAGAAGGATTCCCCAGACGATGTATTTCGTCCAGGACCACGCGCTTGCCGGTGAGAGCGCCGAGAAAACCCTGCGCATCCTCCATAAGACGCCGATGGCTGGGCAGTTCGCAGTCAAAATACTCAACTTTAGGCAGCGCGCGACACAGTGTGGTCTTGCCCGCTCGGCGCACGCCCGGAAACCAGATCAGCGAGCGCTTGCGCCACAAGCGCTCGATCTGTTCGATCCAGTAGGGACGATTCCACATGCCTATATGGTTTCATATAGTCATACTAAACGCAAGTATACCTGCGTTTGGTAAGTACCGGCCGGAAAGTGCCTTTCAGGCCTGGCGCCGCTGCCGATAGCTCGTGAAATCCTGCCGTCCCAGCAACGCGGAAAAATCGGCGGCAATTATCGGCACGCTGAACAGGAAGCCCTGCATTTCATCGCAGTTGCAGCGCTGCAGAAACGCCAGCTGCTCTTCAGTCTCGACGCCTTCGGCCACGACCCGCAGCCCGAGCTTGTGGCCGAGCGCAATGATGGCCTGCACGATAACGGCGTCGTTCGGATCGGTCGCCAGGTCGGTCACGAATGAGCGATCGACTTTCAGCTGATCGATCGGAAAGCGTTTCAGATAGCTTAGGCTGGAATAGCCGGTACCAAAATCATCGACGGCGATCTGCACGCCGAGCTGCTTGATCTGCTCGAGCATGTGCACGTACTTTTCGGCGCCGTGCATGGCCAGGCCCTCAGTCAGTTCGATCTGCAGATAGCGCGACTCCAGGCCGCTGAGCTTAAGCGCCTCGACGATGGTCTCGACGATATTGCCGTCGCGGAACTGGCGCGGCGAGACATTCACCGAAACCACGACCGGCGGCAGACCCTCATCCTGCCAGGCACGCGCCTGCTGGCAGGCGCTGTGCAGGACCCAGCGGCCGATCGGCACGATCAGGCCGGTATCCTCCGCCACCGAAATAAAGCGCTGCGGCGACACCAGCCCCTGCTCGGGCAGGCGCCAGCGCAGCAGGGCTTCAGCGCCGCAGATCAGACCAGTGCTCATGTCGATGCGCGGCTGGTAGTGCAGCAGAAACTGCTGGCGCGCCAGCGCGCCGCGCAGGCGCTGCTCAATGTCCTGGCGCTCGACCAGGGCGCGATTGAGCTCAGCGGTAAAAAACTGGTAGCCGTTGCGGCCGCCTTCCTTGGCACAGTACATCGCTGCATCGGCGTTGCGCAAGAGCGTATCCGGGTTGTGCCCATCACCGGGATAGACCGCCACGCCGATACTGCTGGAGACGTGGAAAGTACGGCGTCCCGCCTTCCAGGGCTGGGCGATGGCCGCATGCACGCGTTGAATCACACCGGCCAGATCATCATGGCGATAGTCGATGAGCAGCAACACAAACTCGTCACCGCCCTGGCGCGCTACCAGATCGACCTCGCGCACGCAGGAGCGCAGCCGATCAGCCATGCTCTGCAGCAGGCTGTCCCCCAGTTCATGGCCAAAGGTATCGTTGATGAATTTGAACTGGTCAAGATCGATGAAGGCCACCGCGACCGCGCCGCTGCTCGAGGCGGCGCGCTCGATCGACTGGCGCAGGCGGGTGTTGAGCAGGGTGCGATTGGCGAGGCCGGTCAGTGAATCGTAGTTGGCCTGGCGCTCGATCTGCGCCTGGTAAAGTCGCCGCTCGGTGATGTCTTCGATCGTGCCTTCGGTATAAAGCAGATTGCACGCCGGGTCACGGCGCGCATAAGCGTTGAGCGACAGCCAGATCACTTCTCCATTGCGGCGAAACGCCTGGAACTCGAAGGCACTGACTGAATCACTGCTCGCCAGCAGCCGCAGTAACTCGCGGCGCCGCTCCGGCTCCACGTAGATCTGGGCGGACAGATCCGTCACTTCGGCAATCAACTGTTCGGGCGAGTCGAATCCCAGGATGCGTGCCAGCGCCGGGTTGGCGACCAGAATCTGTCCCGCCGGAGTGCTGTGAAAGATGCCCTCCTGCGCGTGCTCGAAAATACTGTGGTAGCGCTCCTCGGCCTGACGCCGGGCCTCATCAGAGCGGCGCCGCTCGGAGACATCCTCGATGAAACCCTCAAGTTTCCAGCTCGCGGTACTGGCATCGAAGACCGCAGCAGCGCGCTCACACACCCAGCGCCAGGAGCCGTCGCGATGACGGACCCGATACTCCACCTCATAGCGCGCGGGAATATCGCGCTCACCGGTTTCAATGGCGGCCCAAAGGCCCTGGTCTTCGGGATGAATCAGCGCGCTGAAACTGAGACTCTGATTTTCGATCAGCTCTTCAGGCGCGTAACCGGTCAGGCGTTGGCAACCCGCGCTGATAAATTCCATGGTCCAGTTCGCGTCGTTACGGCAGCGAAAGACTACGCCGTCGAGGTTGCCGATCAGGGTCGCCAGCATGCGCGCCGAGTCGCCCGGCGCCGGCACCAATGGGCTGCCCTCGCCCGGCGGCTTGGTGGTCGCGGCGACTCCTCGGTCGGCCACGGTGGCGTCCGCACGTTTTTCCATTGACTGCTCTTGGACCCTGGGCTACGCGGGTGCTGCGTCTGTCCTTATTTATCGCACCAGACAGACCAATCTTGAGCAGCGGCGCGACTCCCCGGCGCTAAACAGGGGGGTCGAAGGGGTGGCGCAGGACAATTGTGTGATCGCGGTCCGGGCCGGTCGAGATTAAGTCAAGTGGCACGCCGACCAGTTCCTGCACCCGCTCGAGGTAACGGCGGGCGGTGCCCGGGAGCGCGGCGTAGTCGCGTATCCCGGCCGTCGACTCATGCCAGCCCGGCAATTCCTCATAGGCGGGCTCGACCTCGGCGAAGGCATCCGCGAACAACGGCGGTTCGTCGCTCAATTTGCCATCGACGCGATAGCCAGTGCAGATGCGAATGACATCGAGGCCATCGAGCACATCGAGCTTGGTCATGCACAGGCCCGAGACGCTGGAATGCATGATGGAACGTCGCAGCGCTACCGCATCGAACCAGCCACAGCGTCGCCGGCGGCCAGTGACGGAGCCGAACTCATGACCGACACGCGAGAGATGCTCACCGCTCTCATCGAACAATTCGGTTGGAAAGGGTCCGGCGCCCACGCGGGTAGCATAGGCCTTGACGATTCCAAGCACGTGATCGAAGACCCGTGGTCCAAGACCGGTGCCGGTGGCGGCACCCCCTGCGGTGGTGTTGGAGGAAGTCACGAACGGGTAGGTGCCGACATCGACATCGAGCATCGCGCCCTGCGCACCCTCGAACAGGACATTGGCGCCGGCGGCGCGCAGGCGCGCCAATGTGCCGGTAACGTCCACCAGCAGCGGCCGTAGCCGCTCGGCAAACGCCAATTGCTCATCGAGGGTGCGCTGGAAATCGACGGCGGGCAGCGAAAAATAACGCTGCAGCACGAAATTGTGGAAATCGAGCATCTCGCCCAGCTTGGCGGCGAAGCGCTCACGCTGGAAAAGATCGGCCACCCGAACTGCCCGGCGCGCGACTTTGTCCTCGTAGGCAGGCCCTATGCCACGACCGGTCGTGCCGATGGCGTTGGCGCCACGCGCCGCCTCACGGGCCCGATCGAGTGCGATATGCGAGGGCAGAATCAGCGGGCAGGAAGGTGAAATGCGCAGGCGCTCGAACACCGGTACGCCCCGCTCGATCAGCGCCTGCGCCTCACGGAACAGCGCTTCGAGTGACAGCACGACGCCGTTGCCGATCAGACACTGCACTCCTCGGTGCAATATGCCCGAAGGGAGCAGTGAGAGGATGGTCTTCTCGCCGTTGATGACCAGGGTGTGGCCGGCATTGTGGCCACCCTGGAAGCGCGCCACCGCGACGGCGCGCTCGGTGAGCAGATCGACCAGTTTGCCCTTGCCTTCGTCGCCCCATTGGGTACCGATCACAATGACGAAACGACCCATCAGCGACTATTCCTGATCAATGACGCGCGGCGCTGCGCAGGTATTTGTAGAAATCGCCTTCCGGTTCGATGACCAGAATGTCACCCGCGAGGCCGAGTGCGCTGCGATAGGCCTGCAGGCTGCGATAAAAAGTGGCGAACTCGGGGCTGCGACCGTAGGCACGCGCATAGATCATCGCCGCCTGTCCATCGCCCTCGCCGCGCAGGCGCTGCGCATCGCGATTGGCGCCAGCGAGAATCTCGGCGCGGTTGCGCTCGGCCTCGGCACGCATTCTGCCGGCGTCGGCGGCGCCCTCGGCGCGAATCTGTGCGGACTTCGCCGCGAAGACCGCCTGCATGCGCTTTAGCACAGCGTTCGTCACCTCTTCGGTCGTATCGATACGCTGCACGCGCGCCTCGTTAACGCTGATGCCCAGCTGCTGCGCCAGAGCCTGCAGGCGCGCCAGGGTCGCTGGCGCCACCCCGCTGTGCGGCGCAGTGATGATCTGTGCCAGGGTAAGCTTCGCATAGGCGCTCTTCAGGTCACTGCGCAGCAGATCAGCGAGGCGTGCGCCGGCGGCCTGTTCATCGCCACCGCTGGCGCTCAGGAATCGCGCGGCATCGCGTACCTGCCAAGCCAGCGCCAGGTCGATCCGCAAGCCCTGTTGCTCGCTGCTGAGGAAGCTTTCGCCCAGCAGTTCCTGCGTGACGATGCGCCGCTCCACCCGCGCCACGCGTTCGAACGGCCAGCACCAGTGCAGGCCTGGGCGATAATCGGCTGCCGTGACCTGCCCGAAGCGGGTGCGCACCGCCAGCTCGGTTTCGCTGACCGTGAACACACTGGAGGCCAGCGCTACCAGCAGCAGCGTGCCCATTACGCTCGCCATGAGTGCCCGGTTCATCATCGTTCTGGCCGGTCGCGCTCGCGCCCATCACGCTCACCGGCCGGCACTACCTTGCCGCCCGGCGCGCTCGCGGGCGGCGGTGCGGCCACGACGCCGGTAACGCCGGTAGTGCGGGCGGTGCTGGCATCGAGCAGCTTTTCCAGTGGAATGCTGAAGGTGTTGCCGGTGCCCTTGCCGTCGATAATCACCTTGCGTGAACGTGCCAGTATGGTTTCGATGGTTTCGATGTAGAGCCGGTTGCGGGTCACTTCCGGTGCGCGTTCATAGGCCGCGAGCAGCGGTTCAAAACGCGCTGCGTCGCCTTCAGCCGTGGCGATGATCTGCAATTTATAGGCTTCCGCCTCGCTGCGCTGGCGCTGTGCCAGCTCCTGCGCCCGCGGCAGCAGATCGCCGGCATAGCCCTGTGCCTCAAGGGTCAGCTGCTTGCGTTCCTGCTGCGCCTGCTCAGTGCCACGCTGCGACTCGAGCACCGGTTCTGGCACCTGCACGTCGGTCAGATTGACCGCCATCACCCGCACGCCTGCGCTTAAGTCATCGAGGCGCCGCTGCACGGTGCCACGCAGCGCCTCAACCAGCGGCCCACGTCCGGTGCCATTCAGGACATCGCTTAAAGATTGTGTGGCGACGAGTTCGCGCGTGGCCGCCTCGCCCAGTTCACGCACCGTGCGCTCAGGCTCGCGCAGCGCGTAGAGCGCCTGGCGTGCATCGCGTAGCTGATATTGCACACTGCCGGTGATGTTGAGCAGCGCGGTATCGGCACTGAGCATCCGCGCCTGAAAATCAACGCTGTTCACCCGACCCAGATCAATGCGCGTGACGCTTTCAATCGGCCAGGGCAAGTGCCAGCCCAGCCCTGCCCCACGCTCGCCAGCATAGGCGCCAAAGCGCTCGAGGAGCGCGTGCTGGCCCGCTGCGATCTGATAAAACCCGCTCAGCAACCACACTAACAAGGTGGCCGTGGCGCCCGCGGCGTACAGCGGCCCGCGCGCGCCGCGGCTGCCGTGCCAGCGCTGCTTCAAACTACGCCACCAGGCCGCGCCGCCCGCGGCGGCGCCGGGACGGCGCTTCGCGCCCTGATCGCCGCCAGATTGATTCCAGGCCATAGCCGCCTTGCTGTATGAATTCAGGATTGAGCCGCCACGACCGGCGCGGCGATGGATTCTAGGTACGGTACCGCGCGCGCACAAGCCGGGGTCAGGCGCATGCCCGGTTGGCGTGCCAGCTCCGCCATGGCCTCGGGTGGCAGTTCCACCAGTAATAGCATGGTGCCATCCTCCTGGGTGCGCTCCTCGCGTACCGCACCAGCGGCAAAAAGCCGGGCGCGCGCCGCACCCGCCGCCGCCGGCAAATGCAGCCAGGCGCGTTGCGCGCTGAGATTGAGCCGCTCAGCGATGGCCTTGGCCAACAGCTCGACGCCCAGGCCCTGCGCAGCGCTGATCCAGACCTGAGTCACCTTGCCCTCGGCGTCGCGCTCGATGTGTGGCTCAAGTTCGAGCCGATCGATCTTGTTATAGACCAGTAATTGTGGAAGCTCGCCGGCACCGATCTCCTGCAACACGGCGTCAACCTGCGTGGTGTATTCATCGCGGCGCAGATCGGCAGCGTCGATGACGTGTATCAGCAGGTTCGCGGTGCGCGCTTCCTGCAGCGTGGACTGAAACGCCACCACCAGCTCGTGCGGCAACTCGCGAATAAAGCCCACGGTGTCGGCGACCACAATAGCGCCGCCACCCGGCAGAATTAGGCGGCGCACGGTGGGATCGAGCGTCGCGAACAGCTGGTTGGCCACATAGGCGGTCGCGCCGGTCAGCGCCTGAAACAGGGTCGACTTGCCGGCGTTGGTGTAACCCACCAGGGCAATCGCGGGCACGGGAACTTCAGCGCGCGCGCTGCGCCCGGTGTCGCGCTGCTGGCGCAGCTTCGCCAGGCGCTTGGTGAGCGTACGCACCCGGGTGGCGAGCAGGCGGCGATCGGTCTCCAGCTGTGTTTCGCCGGGACCGCGCAAACCGATACCGCCCTTCTGCCGCTCGAGGTGCGTCCAGCCTCGTACCAGGCGAGTAGACAGATGCTTGAGCTGCGCCAACTCGACCTGGAGCTTGCCCTCAAAGCTGCGCGCACGCTGCGCGAAAATATCGAGTATCAGGCCGCTGCGATCCAGCACCCGGCGATTGCTAAGCTTTTCCAGGTTGCGCTCCTGGCTGGGCGAGAGCGGATGATCGACGAGTATCAGGTCGGCCGACTCGGCGGCGGCGATCGCGCCGATTTCCTCGGCCTTGCCGGTGCCCACAAAAAAACGTGGCTCGGGCCGCTCACGCCGCCCCGTGACTGTGGCGACCGGCAGGGCGCCGGCGGAACGGGCCAGTGCGCTAAATTCCTCGAGATCTTCAGGACGCACGGGCTCGCCGAGCCCGATGCGCACCAGCACCGCGCGCTCACCGCTGCGCGGGCGCTCAAACATTCAGCTGATCGCGCCCAGGCATTACTCGGCAGCGCTCTCCGCTGCATCGGCACTGGGTAGCGTGACGGCACGAGCTGGCACCACGGTGGAGATCGCGTGCTTGTAGACCATCTGACTGACCGTGTTTTTCAGCAACACGACAAATTGATCGAAAGAGTCGATCTGACCCTGCAGCTTGATGCCGTTGACCAGATAAATGGACACCGGAATATGCTCTTTGCGCAGGGCGTTCAAAAAGGGGTCTTGTAGTGATTGGCCTTTGGCCATGAACCATTCTCCTTATTCTGATCGCAGCCCAGCGGTGGCTCTACGGCGTTCGCAGGACTATGGAATCATTCTAGCATCAGCAACCTGTAGTGTTGCCAGCAGACTTGCAAATCCGTAATGGGCTTCTGGATCAAGAGCCTGGAAGCCCGGTTCCGAGCGCAACCAGGTCAGTTGGCGCTTGGCGAGCTGCGTCGTGGCCGAAATTGCCAGTGCCGTGGCGCGCTCGAGCTCGCACGCGCCGGCACAATAATCCCACAACTGCCGATATCCGACCGCGCGGATAGCGGGAAGTTGCACGTTCAGATCGCCGCGCTCGTATAACGCACGCACCTCGGCGAGGAGGCCCGCTTCGAGCATCTGGGTGAAGCGCCGGGCCAACTGCTGCGCGTGTTGCGCGCGGTTGCCCGGTATGAGGGCGTAACGCAACCATTGCACGCCCACTAACGGTGCACGCGTCTGGGTCTGAAAGTGGCTGATGGTGCGTCCCGTGAGTCGATAGACTTCCAGCGCGCGCTGGATGCGTTGCGGATCGTTGGGGTGGATGCGGGCCGCCGCACGCTCATCAACGCTGGCCAGTTCGGCGTGCAGCGCCGGCCAGCCGCGCGCGCGCGCCTCGCGATCAAGCTGGGCGCGCACTGCGGGTTCAGCCGGTGGCAACGCGGCCATGCCACACAGCAAAGCTCGCAGGTAGAGCATCGTGCCACCCACCAGTACCGGCAATTTGCCGCGCGCGTGTATCGATTGCAGCGCCGCACGCGCGTCGGCAACGAAATCGCCAGCCGAATAGCGCTCGGTCGGGTCGCGAATATCAAGCAGGTGATGGGGCACCCGCGCCCGCTCCGCCGCGCCTGGTTTGGCGGTACCGATATCCATGCCGCGATACACCTGCGCCGAATCGACGCTGATGATCTCGATTGGCAACGCTGCGGCCAGGCGCATCGCCCAGGCGCTCTTGCCACTGCCGGTGGGGCCGGTGAGCACCAGCGCCCGCCTTGGCAGGGCTTGCGGGGCGGTGTCCGACACGCTCAGCGGCCCCGTAAGAAGAGGCGATCGAGCTGCGCGAGCGACAGTTCCGTCCAGGTGGGCCGACCGTGATTGCACTGTCCGGCACGCTCGGTGTGTTCCATTTGCCGCAGCAGTGCCGACATCTCCGCCAGACTGAGACGGCGGTGAGCATGGATGGCGCTACGACAGGCGATGGCGGCGAGCACGCGCTGCGCGGAGGATTCAAGATGATGTGCGCCGCGCTCGGCCGACAGGTCGGCGATGATCGCGCGCAGCATCTGCGCCACCTCTGCAGTGGCCAGCAGGACCGGCACCGCGCGCACCGCCAGCTGCGTTGGCGCCAGGCGCTCGAGTTCAAAACCCAGGCGGGTGAAATCGGCGTTGGCAGCCAGCAAAGTATCGAGTTCATGTTCGGCGGCCGACACCGCCAGCGGCTCGAGCAGGCGCTGTGAGGCCGGCGCCTGGGTCGCATGCTGCACCTTCAGGGCCTCGTACAGCACACGCTCGTGCGCGGCGTGCATGTCTACCAGGATCAGGCCGCGGCGATTCTGCGCCACGATGTAAAGACCGTGGAGCTGCGCGATGGGCGTACCCAGTGGCTGATCTGCCGGCGGCTCGCTGCGGCCGGGCTCGCCGAGGCCGGGCTCGGCGACACTGAAGGTGCTGATGGTGTCCGCGTGAGTGTGGCGAGCCGCCGGCAATTCATATTGCGTGGGCGCGGGCGCTGGCCGCTGGGCGTACAGACTCGCCGGCATCGCCAGCGCGCCGGACGCGGCCTGCGCTTCGACGCCGGGCGTGGCGAGCGCGCGCTCAATGGCGCGAAACACGAAATCGTGCACGGCGCGGCTGTCGCGAAAACGCAGCTCCAGCTTGGCCGGGTGCGCGTTGACATCCACCAACCGCGGATCAATGCGCAAATCGAGTACATAAGCCGGGTGCCGGCCGTGATAGAGCACGTCGCGATAGCCGAGCCGGGCGGCGTTGCCGAGCAGGCGATCACGTACCGGACGACCATTGACGAACCAGAACTGCGCCTCGGTGGTGGCGCGCGCGGCGGTGGGCAGCCCCAGCCAGCCGTAAAGCTGGACGGCGCCGTCCTGCGCGAGGCGCAGACTGCGCGCTGGAAATTCCACCCCCAGCACGCGCGCCACGCGTGCATCGCGCCCGGGCGCATCCACGGCGGCGGGCAGATCCAGAACCAGGCGCGCGTTGTGGCGCAAGCGAATCGCCACCGCCGGGGCTGCCAGCGCCAGGCGCTCGACCGTGCGCACGATGTGGCCGAATTCAGTGGGCTCGGTGCGCACGAATTTGCGCCGCGCCGGAACGTTGTAGAACAGTTCGCGTACCTCGACCGTGGTGCCGCTCGGGTGTGCCGCGGGTCGCGGGCCGGTTACCACTCCGCCATCGACCAGCAATTCACTGGCGGTGTCCGCCTGCGCCGTGCGGCTGCAGACGCGCAGCCGTGCCACCGAACCGATCGAGGGCAGCGCTTCACCGCGAAAACCAAGACTGGCCACGGACTCGAGATCTTCCAGCGTGGCGATCTTACTGGTGGCGTGGCGCTGCACGGCGAGCGGCAGCTCGCCAGCCTCGATGCCGCCGCCATCATCACGCACCCGCATCAGGCCCAGGCCACCCTGCTCGACCTCGATGTCGATGCGCCGGGCGCCCGCATCCAGCGCGTTCTCCATCAGTTCTTTGATGACCGAGGCCGGGCGCTCGATGACCTCGCCGGCAGCGATCTGATCAATCAGGTTGGCAGGCAGGAAACGGATCGGCATGGGCGCGACATTAACGGATGCGCGCGGTGTATGGCGAAGAGTCCGGTGGATGTTGGTGAAAATACGCGACTACGCCCGCCTCGATCGCCGCAGCGAGTTGCGCCTGATAGCTGGCCGAACGCAGTTTGCGCTCTTCGGCCGGGTTCGAAATGTAGGCCGTTTCTACCAGCATGGAGGGTAAATCAGGCGATTTGAGCACCACGAAAGCGGCGTGCTGCACGATTTTCTTGCGCACCGCGCCGACCCGATCCAGCGCGCCCAGCACTTCATCCGCGGCCTCGACACTGGCGCCCATGTTCGCTTCCTGAGAAACATCGAGCAACACCGAGGCGAGCGCCGGATCGACGTTGGCGAGCGAGGTGCCACCCTTGAGCACCAGCGCGTTTTCGTGATCCGCCAGGCGTTTCGCCGCTTCACTCGAGGCGCCACGATACGACAGCGTGTAGACCGAGGCGCCGGCGATGGCGCGATCACGCACCGCGTCGGCGTGTATGGACACGAACAGGTCCGCATGCGCCGAACGCGCCCGCTCCATACGCTCGCGCAGATCGATGAGTCGATCGCTATCGCGCGTGAGCACGGCGCGCATCCCGGGACGCTGGTTGAGTCGCGCCGCCAGGGCCCGGGCAATGGCCAGCACGACGTCTTTCTCGTGCGTACCCGACCGGCCCGAAGCGCCCGGATCGTCACCACCGTGGCCGGCGTCTACGGCCACCACGATGTCACGACCGCCAGGCATGTGCTCGGGCCGCACGCTGTGTGGCGCGGCTGGTGCGGCTGGCGCCGCTGGCGCGGCTGGCTCTGCTGGCTCTGCTGGCGCAGCTGTCGCCTCTGGCGCAACAACGCGCGTCAGGCGCGCGTTCGCGTCCGCCTTCGCAGCAGTGGCGTGCATGGCCACGCGCAGCCGGTAACTACCGCCTATCGAGGCCGCCATGATCGAGGGCGCCGCCTCGAGCGGCGCGCGCAGTTCCAGAACCAGGCGGTACAGCCCGGCGTGCGGCGCGGCGCGCACGGTCGCGACCAGCCCGCTCGCTTCCGGCAGCCCTAACGGCGAGCTTCGCGCATTGGCGGGCAGATCAATGACCACGCGGGTGGGCTCCGCCAACTGGTAGATCCTGGGGTGCACAGTGGCGGAAAATAGCAGCGTAAATTGTGCCGATGTGGAATCGCACTGCAGAGTGACGCTTTGCAGCCTGGCGTTTGAACGGGTTGCGTGGCGATAATTGCCAGAGGCGCGAACGTGATCCATGGTTCCAAAAAGCATCAGCAGCATCAGCAGCATCAGCCCTGGCGCCATGGTCGATCGTCGCGGTACTCGTCTGTGGTGCGTGGCGCTGTGCATGGCCGTCAGAACTCTAGGCCTTGTCGGCACTTTATTCAATAGTAATCAGCGGGCTAGAGCTCTTTATTCTGATCATTTCTTGGAGCGTAAACAGCGTTCAGATCGCGAAGCCACAGGCGGCCTGCCAGGGTTTCGGCGTTGATGTGCGCTCTCCGGCCATCCGTACCCATTGCCGGATCACCCACCTCTGCTGCGATGAGCAGGATGCGCAGATCCGGAATGGGCAATCCGAGCGGCGCGCGTTCGGGCCATTCAATCAACACCAGGACGCCTAAGCGCAATTCGTCGCGCAGCCCCAGATGCTCCAATTCTGTGGCATCGCGCAGGCGGTAGAGATCAAGGTGCAGCGCCTGCCAGTCGGCGAGCTCGTATTTCTCGAGCAATGTGTAGGTCGGGCTGCGCACCGTGCCCGCGACCCCCAGCTCCCGCAGCAGCGCACGCGCCAGCGTGGTCTTGCCAGTGCCCAGCTCACCCTGCAGGAATACTGTTAGCGCAGCGCTCGCGTCGCGCGGCGCGGTGCGTGCCAGAGCCGCGCCCAACGCCAGCGTTACCGCTTCATCACTGAGCGCGAAGGCCGCGCTATTCATGTCTGGTTTTCACTCGGGCGCAGCGACGCAATTGAGCCAACGCGGCAGACCCGCAGCGAGATCCAGCGCCAGCAATCCGCGCGCACCCTCAACGCGCGCCAACTCATCACCGGCACGGGCATGGGCCTGCACACCGGCGCAGGCAGCGAGCCAGGGGTCAGCACACTGCGCGAGAATGCCGGCGATGGCTCCGGTGAGCACATCGCCCATGCCGGGGCCCGCCATGCCCGGATTCCCGTGCACGCATAGCTTCGGCGTTTTGCCCGGCGCACCCACCAGGGTACCCGCGCCTTTGAGCACGACTACCGCGCCGGTGATTGCTACCAGACGATTCAGGGCAGCGAGGCGATCAACCTGCACCGCAGCGCTCGTCACTCCCAGCAAGCGTGCCGCCTCACCCGGGTGTGGAGTCAAAATGGCAGCGGCGGGTGGCCGCAGGCCACTCAGCGCGAGCAGGTTCAGGCCATCGGCATCAATCACCAGCGGCCTGCCGCAGCCCAGTACCGCCGCAAAAAGTTCGCGACTCCACTCTCCGGTGCCCAGGCCCGGACCCACCGCCACCACTGTTGCGGCCGCCAGCTGCTCGCGGATATCTGCCGAAGAGCGCGCTGCGATGCAGATCAGCTCCGGCCGCCCGCTGACGATCGCGCTGAGGTTTTCCGGCGCGCTCGCACTCGTTACCAGCCCGGCGCCACTGCGCAGACAGGCGTCCCCGGCCAGGCGCACGGCACCTGGCATGCCCGGACCGCCGCCAACGATCAGCACCCGACCAAAATCACCTTTGTGGGCCGAACGCGGGCGCGGTGGCAGCGCGCGCGCCATGTCGGCGTCGCTCGCGAGTTCGATAGTGGGCCTGCCCGCCTCGCCCGCAAGCGGCGCCACCTGCAGATCATCGAGCAGCACAGCACCGGCGTACTCAGGCCCATCGCGCAGGAACAAGCCTGTCTTGTGCGCCACGAAGGTGATCGTGCAGCTCGCCCGTACGCCAGCGCCCAGCACGGCACCGCTATCGCCGTCGAGTCCCGAGGGCAGATCGAGCGCCAGTATCGGTCGGCCACTACGATTGAGCGCCTCGATGGCATCGCGATACACCTGTTGCACCGGCTCGTGCAGACCGGTACCCAACAGGGCGTCGACCAGCAGTTCGGCGCCAGCCAGTCTCGCCCCATCGAACGCCAATAGCTCCCCGCCCGCGCGCACCAGCTCATCGGCAGCCCGGCGGGCATCACCGCGCAGCTTGTCGGTCGCCACTAACGCCAGCACAGTGACTTCCAGGCCCGACGCCCGTGCCAGTCGCGCCAGCACCAGCCCATCGCCACCGTTATTGCCACCGCCGGTGGCGATCGCAATGCGCCGCAGCTGCGGCCAACGTTCGCGCAGCACGCCCAGCGCCGCCGCCGCCGCGCGGTTCATCAGCGTGTAGCCGGGCACGCCCAGCACCGTGATCGCGTGCGCGTCGAACGCGCGCACCTGCGCCACTCTGTACAATGCGCCCGCATCACTCATCGGCACAGTATACGGGGTCGCCCGAGGCATGAATGTCGAGCCGCCCAACGAGCCGGATTACGCGGCGCTGCGCACGCAGCTTGAGGTGCGGGCGCGCGCACTCGGCTTCAGCGCGATTGGTGTGAGTGATGTGCAGCTCGAAGCCGACGAGCGTCATCTGCAAGCCTGGCTGGCGGCCGGCCGGCACGGTGAAATGGGCTACATGGCGCGCCACGGCCACAAACGCAGCCGGCCCACCGAGCTGCTGCCGGGCACGGTGCGGGTGATCAGCGCTCGCATGGATTACTGGCCCGGCGCAGCACGCCCGCCCGAGAGTGTGTTGGACGATGCGAATCTCGCTTATGTCTCGCGTTATGCCCTCGGCCGCGACTATCACAAGCTCATGCGGCGCGGCTTGCAACAGCTGGCCACGCAGCTGGGCACACTGCTTAGATCCCACGGGTATCGTGTCTACAGCGACAGCGCGCCGGTGCTCGAAAAAGCCCTGGCGCGCAATGCCGGCCTCGGCTGGATCGGCAAGCACACCAATCTGATTGCCCGCGACGCGGGTTCGTATTTTTTTCTCGGTGAAATCTACACCGACCTGCCACTGCCCGTGGACGCAGCGGCGAGCGCGCATTGCGGCAGCTGCAGCGCCTGTATTCCCGCCTGCCCTACCGGCGCGATCGTCGCACCCTATCAACTGGACGCACGTCGCTGCATCTCCTACCTGACCATTGAGCTACCCGGCGCGATTCCAGAAGAGCTGCGCGCCCCCATGGGCAATCGCATCTACGGCTGTGATGACTGCCAGCTGGTGTGTCCGTGGAATAAGTACGCGCGCGACGCGGCGCACCCGGATTTCAAGGTGCGCCACGCGCTGGACGCACCGCGCCTGTGCGACCTGTTCAGCTGGAGCGCGGCGCAGTTCACGGCGCGGATGAGCGGTTCCGCTATTTACCGAATCGGTCATGAGCGCTGGCTGCGCAATATTGCGGTGGCTCTGGGGAATGCGCCGGGCAGCGCGGCGACGCTGGCCGCACTGGCAACGCGGCGCGAAGACCCTTCAGCGCTGGTGCGCGAACACGTGCACTGGGCACTGGCGCAGCACGCGGCGCGCCGTAACTAAGGTCGCAGGGCGAGTCGCAGGTTATCAATCAGGCGCGCACTCCCGAGGCGCGCGGCCGTCAGCACCACCAGTTCGCGCGAATCGGCACGCGGCGCCTGCAGATCCAGCGCATCGCGCACCGAATAATAGTCGGGTCGCAAACCCGCGCTCGCCAGTTTCTGCCAACCAGCACTTTCCAGCGAACTGTAGTCACGTCCACCCGCTGCCAGCCGCTCAATGCTCTGCTGCAGCGCCTGATGCACCACTGGCGCGCGGGCGCGCTCCGCGCTGCTCAGGAATCGATTGCGCGAGCTCAGGGCCAGACCGTCCGCTGCGCGCACCGTGGGCGCACCAACAATTTCCACTGGTAGCGCCAGATCACGCGTCATCCGACGGATAATGACGAACTGCTGGTAATCTTTTTCGCCAAATACGGCGACGTCGGGCGCCACGATGCCAAACAGCTTGGCCACTACGGTCGCCACGCCATCGAAATGACCGGGGCGAAACTGTCCGCATAACATGCCGGCGAGGTTGCGCACCGTGACGACCGTCGGCTGCGCACCACCATCCGGGTAAATCTCCTCGACCAGCGGCGCAAACAGCAGATCACACTGCGCCTCGCGCAGCAGGTGTTCATCTTCCACGAGCGTGCGCGGGTAGGACTTGAAATCTTCGGCCGGCCCAAATTGCAGCGGATTGACAAACACACTCGCCACCACCCGCTCGGCGCGCGCGCGCGCTGCCGCCAGCAGGCTCATATGCCCGGCATGCAGATTGCCCATGGTCGGCACCAGGGCGATGCGCTGACCGGCAGCGCGCCAGGCGCGAACCTGCGCGCGCACGGCCTCGACCGTGATGACGGTTTGCATGGCGTTGAGCTCAGAAGCAGTGTTCGGCGGCCGGATAGGCGCGCGCTTTCACGGCCTCGACATAGCGCAGCATCGCATCGCTGCAGCCGCTCGCGCCGCTCATGAAATTGCGCACGAAGCGCGGCTTGCGCCCGGTGGTGATATCGAGAATGTCGTACAGCACCAGAATCTGCCCGTCGGTGTCAGCACCGGCGCCGATACCGATGACCGGCAGGTTCACGCCCTGGGTAATCTCGCGCCCGAGCACCGCCGGTATGCACTCGAGTAGCAACATATCGGCGCCCGCGCTTTCGAGCGCGCGCGCTTCGAGCAGCATGCGCCTGGCGGCTTCATCATCGCGACCCTGCACCCGGAAGCCGCCGGTCTTATGGACCGATTGCGGCTTGAGTCCGAGGTGAGCGCACACCGCGATGTCATGACGCGCCAGGAACTCGACGATGTCGAGCTGCGCGCCACCGCTCTCAAGCTTGACCATGCGCGCCCCACCCTCCTGCATCAGACGCACACTGTTGATGAGCGCCTGTTCGCGGGTCGCAAAGCTCATGAACGGCAGATCGGCCATCAGCATGGCGCGTCGCAGTCCACGTGACACGGCCTTGGAGTGATAGACCATCTGATCCATGGTCACGGGCACAGTGGTGTCGTGACCCTGAATCACCATGCCCAGGGAATCACCGGCCAACACCACATCGACGCCGGCCGCATCAACGAGCGCGGCGAAACTGGCGTCATAGGCGGTCAGGCAGGCGATCTTTTCGCCGGCTGTGCGCATCTGCGCCAGCGTGGTCAGGGTTACCGGCGGCCGCTCGGATTCCCGCTGCTGGAGCTGTGTATACATGGTATTGAGGATGACGGAGTGGCGGCCGGCGCGCAACTTTGGTGCCCGGCACCGGCACCCGCAGGCCCGAGCGCCCTAAAGGGCCTGATGCCGCAGCGGGTTAAAGTACAGCCGGCCCCGCTTCATACGGGCAATGGCCGCCAGCAGCTCGGCGTAGTCCGAGTCGTTGTGCAAGGGGTCGATGGCCGCGGCGTTGACGATCAGCAGTGGTGCGGCTTCATATTCATGAAAGAAGCGCGCATAGGCGTCATTGAGTTTTTCGAGATAGGCACGTTCGATCAGATGCTCATGACGGATGCCGCGGCGCGCGATGCGCTCCAGCAGTACGTCGACCGGCGCCTGCAGATACACCACCAGATCAGGCACCGGCGCATCGATACTCAGGCGCTGGTGCACCTGCTCATACAGGCGAAACTCTTCCTCATCGAGCGTGACACGCGCGAACAGGCGGTCCTTGTCGAGCAGATAATCGGCGACCCGTACCGGTGCGAACAGATCCTGCTGGCGCAGCGCTGATAATTGCTGGGTACGCTGAAACAGAAAATAGAGCTGCGCCGGCAGTGCGCCGGCGCGCGGATTGCGATAGAAGCGTTCCAAAAATGGATTTTGCTCGGCCTGCTCGAACACCTGCTCGGCGCCCAGGGTGGCGGCGAGTTTGGCGGCGAGACTGGTCTTGCCTACGCCAATCGGCCCTTCCAGCACGATAAAGCGCTGGCCCGGAGCCACAGCAGCCATTGCGGGCGTCCTGGTCATGGCATGACCCAGAGGTCGGTCATTGAAATGCTGGCAGCCAGCATCGCCACGGTGCCCAGCCCCGGCACCATGAGATCAGGCGCGATATCGCGCAGTGGTCGCAACACAAAGCTGCGCTCGGCAATACCCGGGTGCGGCAGCGTCAAGGCCGCATCGCCTCGACGCTCGCTACCGTAGACCAGCAGATCAAGATCAATCACGCGTGGCCCCCAGCGTTCGGCGCTGGGGGTACGCCCCAGCTGCTGTTCCAGCACGCGCAGTTCAGCCAGCAGTGCGGGTGCCTCAAGCCGGGTGAGCAACCCAGCCGCGGCATTGCAAAAATCCGGCTGCAATACCGGACCGAATGGCCTGGATCCATAGAGCGGCGATTGGCATACGAGTCGCGTGGCCGGCAAGGCCGCCAGCGCCGCCAACGCACGCCGCAGCTGTTGCGGCGGATCGTGCAGGTTGCTGCCCAGACCCACATAGGCCGGAAGCCAATTCATCCGCCGCCGCTGCGCGACCGCCGGCGCCGGCGGCGACGCGGCGCAGTGCTCGAATCTGTGGCAGCGCCCGGCGCGCCCCGTGGGCTGCGCGGCATGGCGTCGGCCATCTGCTCGCGCTCATCGGGACTGACCACCTGCAATGTTGTCCACCACTGCGCAGTCTCTGCGGGTGCCAGGCCGATCGCTGCACGCAACGCCAGCAGATCGAAGGCGGCGCGAAAGCGCGGCTGCTCGAGCAGGCGCAGTGCGCGGCGTCCGCCCGGCACTTCCAGGCGCGGTTGCAGGGCATACATTTCACGTACCCCGAGCGCAATGCGCCGCGGTATCGACACGCGCTGCTGCGCCTCGCGCAGCGCCTGATCGCAGGCCTCGAGTATCGCCTGCGCCTCGTGCCAACGCTGTGACGGCAACGCCTCGATGGCCGCAGCGATGGGTCCATAGAGCAGCAAGGCGAACAGAAATGTGGGCGTGACCGGCTTGTCTTCGGCCACGCGCGCATCGGTGTTGCGCAAACCCTGGATCAGCAGCTCTTCGACCAGGCTGCCGGGGTGCTGCTGCAGATAGCGCTCGGCAGCAGGGAACAACACACCGAACAGCCCGCGCTCGCGCAACACGCGGTAACTCCCGGCACCATGACCGCCCAGGAACAGTTTGGTGATTTCATCAAACAGGCGTGCCGGCGGCACGCCCGCCAGTAGCTGGCGCAGCTGCGCAATCGGCGCTGCGCCTTCGGCGTCGAGCGCGAAACCGAGCTTCGCTTCAAAGCGCGCGGCGCGCAGCATACGCACCGGATCTTCGCGGTAACGGGTTTCGACATCGCCGATCAGCCGCAGGCGCTGCGCATGGATATCAGCGAGCCCGTTGGTGTAATCCCAGATCGAGAAATCGGCGATGTTGTAATAGAGCGCGTTGACGGTGAAATCGCGCCGCCAGATATCTTCGTCGATGCTGCCATAGACGTTGTCGCGCAGCAGGCGACCGTGATCATTCTGTACGCGGTGTACGCTCTCCTCACCCGCTTCATCGCCCTCGTCCAGCAACTCGTCCTCATCCTCATCGCGGCTGGGCACCGGATCTTCACTCGGCGGCGGTGCGCTCGCGGCGCGGAAGGTCGCCACTTCAATGACATCGCGACCATACACAATGTGCGCCAGACGAAAGCGCCTCCCCACCAGACGGCAATTGCGAAACAGGCGCCGCACTTCGTCGGGCAGAGCGTCGGTCGCGACGTCAAAATCCTTCGGATGCCGGCCAATGATCAGATCGCGCACGCAGCCGCCCACCAGGAAAGCCTGGAAACCGGCTTCCTTGAGGCGATACAGCACGCGCAAGGCGTTAGGGGAAATATCGGACCGCGATACCGGATGTTCGGCGCGCGGAATGATGCGTGGTGCGCCTGGCGCCAC
>JANMWZ010000072.1:0-40110 GCA_031441585.1 Gammaproteobacteria bacterium | reverse complement strand
GTGTTACCCCTCCCACGCTGGTCGCGGGGTTTTTTTGCCTTTCCACATAAAAACCAACCCCCCCAACCGGGCTCGGCCCCGCCCGCCGCCACCACGCCCGGTGAATTTCGCGGTGCCGTCCGAGGGCGAGCGCATAGGATGAGCCTGGGGCCGAGATCTCGAGCGGGCCGCTACCTGGGGATCCCCGGTATTGAGTCGATGGCGGGTGTTCTGGCTCATCGTTCAGGCCGAACGTTTGAGGGCTGCACGGAACAGCGTGGTGCGCGCTTGGTAGAGTTGCTCGGCCGCCTGCAGATCGGTGAGCGCGCAGGCGGTACGCGTCAGGGACTCGAGGGTGAAACCGGCGCGCAGGAACGTGGTGGCATCGGCAAGTGTGGCCAACTTGTCCAACGGCGTCATGACATCCTTGGGCAAGTACTTGCGTTTGAGGCGCCCGGGCTTCTTTGGATCGGGCACTTCGGTGGCAAACAGGCACGGGGCACTTCGCATCGGAACTGCGGAATCCGAAGCGATCTTGCGCCGCTTTACGCGTGCGAACGCGACGCATCCGACCTATCTGGCGCTCGCCGAATTGGGCAAAGCGATCAAGACGATATTCTTGTGCCGCTACCTGCACGAGGAGGCACTGCGGCGCGAAATTCATAACGGGTTGTAGGTCGTGGAGAATTGGAATAGCGCCAACGGGTTCATTTTCTACGGCGAGCGCAGCGAGTTCACGACCAACCAGGTGGAGGACCAGGAGCTCGGGATGCTGGCGCTGCATCTGCTGCAAATCTCGTTGGTGTACATCAATACGCTCTTCATCCAGGAAGTGTTGGCGGACCCGGCCTGGCGCGATCGCATGACGGCAGAGGACTGGCGCGGCCTGACGCCCTTGATCTATCACCACGTCAACCCGTATGGCCGCTTCGAGCTGGATATGGCGACTCGATTGGCGCTCGCCGCGTGATCCCCCGAAGACCCTCGTTTAGGGGAGAGGCCCGGGAAGGTTCTCCAAAAACGGCTCGATGGCTCACAAGATCTCCCAAAACTGTCTCTTGCTTTAGATTCTCAAAACAGGCACTATGAAGTTGAGTTTCAGGAGACATTGGTGAGCATAGTGATCAACGATCCTCGTCTTGAGCAACTCGCCCAGCAACTGGCTGCGTCCGAAGGGACCACGGTGGAGCGGGTAGTGCGCGAGAGCCTGCTGTCCCGCGCCGGCAGGCGGGGGCTGACTGTGAACAAGCGGCCACTGCGCGAGCGATTAAAGGATTTGGCCCGCGAAGTCGACGCGCTGCCGGCGAAGGTGCCGGCGGACCATCGCACTGCTGAGCAGATCGTGGGCTACGATGAACGCGGACAATGGTGATCGACACCTCGGCGATCCTGGCATGGCTCAAAGAGGAACCCGAACGCGCACGCATTATCGCGGCGCTGGAGGCGCATAGCGCGAGGCGCCTCTCGGCTGTGAGTCTGCTTGAAGCCCAGATTGTGGTCCGCGCCCGGGAACATCCGGCGTTGCTCGAAACGCTGCAACGATTTCTCGAAGAGATTGACGCCATCGTCACGCCGTTCGACGAACCCCAGGCGCGCCTCGCGGCCGACGCGTTTCAGCGCTATGGCAAAGGCCAGGGGCATCCGGCGCAGCTCAACATGGGCGACTGTGCGGTCTACGCGCTCGCCAAATCGCTGAATGAACCGCTGCTCTTTGTCGGCATCGACTTCGCTCAGACGGACATCGAGCCATGCTGATCGGTTACGCCCGGGTGTCCACCCGCGACCAGAAGGCACATCTGCAGTTGGATGCTCTGCGGGAGGCCGGTTGCGAAAAGATATTTGAAGAAACCGCCAGCGGGGCTCGGCGCGACCGACCAGAATTAAACGCCGCGCTCGAATTCATGCGCGCCGGCGACACCTTGGTGGTGTGGAAACTCGACCGCCTGGCGCGATCGACCCGGCAGCTGCTCGAGACGGTCGAGCTCTTGAGCAAGCAGCAAATGGGCTTTAAAACCATCACCCAAGATATCGACACGACCAACGCCGGCGGACGACTGATTTTCACGGTGTTTGGCGCCATCGCGGAATTCGAGCGGGAGATCATCCGAGAGCGCACCCGCGCAGGGCTCGACGCTGCGCGCTCGCGGGGACGCACAGGCGGCCGTCCGCGCTCGCTCTCCGATAAGGATCTGAAACAGGCGCGTGCGTTATTGACGGATCCAGAGATTACGGTCGAGGACATTGCGCGCCGCTTCGGTGTCGGCCCCTCAACGCTCTACCGCTACCTACCCGCGGCGCGGCAGGTCGCCCAGGACGAAGCCACGTGAGTAACATCACGCGCCTGCTGCCGACGCTCGCCGTCAATGGCCAGTTGATGCGCGATTTTCTCGACGCGCCGGCGCCTTGCTTCACACTCGGCCTCGTCGAAGAACGGCGCCAGCCGCGCGGTTTCTTAGCTCTTCGCCCCACGGAGCCGATTCCCTCCGAGGTGAGCGCCAGCGGCTTTAATTTGGGACATGCGGTGCTCGGCACTTCGAAGTATGAAGTAGTCCAGTTCGGCTTCCAGTTTTATGGTTTTGTGACCTATCACGTGCTCGTCAACCCCAGCAATCCATTGGTGCAGACCGTGCTCACGAGTATGGTCGAGAGCGGCGAGTACTTCTTCTTTGCGTTCGGTCCGAACTGGCGGATGACGGCGTTTCGCACCGACATTGGTCAAACAACACTGAGCGGGCTGAGCGCCAACCTGGCGCGCATTCAAGGCTCGACGACGACGGATCGTGAGTACGATCATGCGTTGGCGCAATTTCGTCGGCATCCGAGCCCGCCGGGGCCCGTGCTGAAGTGGGTCTGCCGTGACAACCCGGACTACTTGGACCTCACCGAAGATCGTCTTGAAATGAATCCGCGGCACTGATGCGCCTAAATGGCCTCAAATTGTAGCTTTGCTCCTACTGGGCCTTATCGGCGTGAAAGCCCAGGATAACGAAGGGGAACTGCTCGATCATCTGCTCGATAATGGGCACCAGGTGCGTCTCGCAGATCGTGTGCACCGTGCCCGTCACTTCCCACTGCGTGAGGCAATCGACGACATTGATGTGGTACATACCCTTGGCCCCGTCCAGATCCCCCTGGTGCACGCTGTCGATACGGATGAAGCCGGGGCGACCCTCGGGGGTGGGCGCTTTGCGTACGCCGATCCTGATCGCCCGGGTAGGGCGGGTCTTGGTCTGCACGACACGTCGAGCGCGGTAGCCTGAGCTGCGGCGCAGGTTGTACAGGTGTGCCGAGGAGAGCGATCCGAGCCGCTCGAAGCGCGCATCGTGAAAGACATCGCGCTGGCGGCGCATCACACAGGCCGTGGCCGGTCCCGAGAGCGTGTCCAGCGTGCGGTCGACTTCGGCCAGCAGCGCCACGTTCAGCGTCGTGTAGCGGCGCGCAAAGGCGTGTGCGGGAGCACGATATTGCTTGACCAGGGGCTGGCGTGCCATCCAGCGTGAAACCAGCCGCGTCACTTGCGCGCGGCGGTAGCCACTCAGACGCTGCAGGTAGGCCAAGACCACGCCACGCGACCCGCGTGGCAGTTGCCGGTAGCCGATGCGGCGCAGCACCGCCTCGATCCAACCGTAGCGCCGGGTATCGTCCCCCGAGGGCGTGAACTTTAGAGCCTGCGTGCCCGAGAGGACTTCGCGCATCTGCTCGACAGTGCGCACCTGTGCTTCGTTCATATCGATCACCATCCCTCATGATGATCGACCTGCTCTACCCGGGCGGCCGCCCTTCGCTCGCCTTGAACCCCTCTCCAGGCTCATACCTCGTTGGACAAGACTCCCCCTGTGCGGGGCGTCAGATAACTCGTACAATGCCCGTCGCTTCCATTTTTGGCGGATGAGCTGCCGAGCGTGGCGGGTATGTCGCTCAATCCTGAAGAGGCCCGCACCCGACTCGGCTCACTCACGCCATGAAAACCAAAAGCAGAGATAGCGGCAAACTCAAGATCGGCGATGACTGGAACGCAATCCGCATCATCGCGCTCTCGCAGAGCAATCCGCTCAAAGCGCTGGCCGAGTTCGTCGAGAACAGCATCGATGCGCAGGCCAAAACCATCACCATCACGCGCGGCAAGGAGCACGGCGCACATTATTTGGCAATCAAGGATGATGGCGATGGCGTTCCGCGCGATGCCGAAGGGCTACCGGATTTTAAGTACGTCGCCACGCACATATGCGATTCGATCAAACGACGCCTCAAAGCCGAGGGTAACGGTACTGGTCTGCAAGGGGAGTTTGGCATCGGGCTGCTCAGTTTCTGGACCGTCGGGGACAGCCTGACCATGATCTCGACCGGGAGTGATCAGCGCGCCTATCAAATGACGATGAGCAAAGGGGATTCGCGGTATGAAGTGAGTCCACGGCGCGTGCTGTTCGCCGAGAAGGGCACAGAGCTGAAAATCAGCCCGCTGCTCGAAGGGATACGGTCCTTGAGCGGCGAGAAGATTCAGTGGTATTTGGCTTCCGAGCTGCGTGATCGGATTCGGGATGCCAAGGTGCGCGTCACCGTCATCGACAAGCTGGCGCGCAAGCAGTACGAGGTCGAACCGCGCCAGTTCGAGGGGCGCTTGCTCCACCAGCTGCCCCCGATCCGCACGCTTTATGGCGATGCCTACGCGGAGTTGTACCTGGCCGAGCCGAACGAGACCGCGCGGGTGGCTCTGACCCGCGCCGGCACGCGCGTGCTGGAGGATCTCTCGACGCTCCCGGGATTGGAGCACTCACCCTGGTCGTCGCGGTACCTGCAAGGCCTGATCGATGTGCCATTCTTGATCCTTACCCCTGGCACGCGCAGTGGCATCGTTCAGGATGAACGTTACGCGGCGCTGCTTGAAGCGCTTACTCTGATCGAATCGCATGTCAAAGGGTTGATCGAGGAGCAACAGCGCGCCGAGGAAGAGCAGGCCAGCCAACACTCCCTGAAAGCCATTCAGAAGGCCTTTCACGAAGCCATGCTCGCACTCCCGCGCGAGGAATATGACTGGTTCGACGTGCAAGAGCGCTCGCGCCAGGAGGGAGCCAGGTCTGGCGCGAGCGCCAACGAAGGTGGCGGCGAGGCCACCGGCAATTCGGCTGGCAGGCCTTGGGAAGGCGATCTGCCCGGCGTCCTGGAAACCGGGCAGAGTGAGGCGCGACAACGCCAGTTCTTCGAATACGCCGGCGCCTTGTTCAGTGTCGTCGTCTCGCCAGCGGCGAGCACTGTGCCGCTGAATGAAACCCGCAGCTTCCGGGCACTGCCGCGCGATCGATCGCGGCGGCGCGTCGTCGATGATCTCGCGTTCACGTGGGAAATTCTCGAAGGCGAGGGCACACTACAGGGAGTAAGCGACCAACAGGTCGAATTCCGGGCCGCCGGCGTGCCCGGACTCGCGCGGCTCCGAGTCACAGCTAGGCAGCGAGAAATGATCGCCACCGCCGAAGCCTTGATCACCGTCACCAATCAGCTTGAAACGGCGATGAATCCAGCCGTGGTGAATTCGCGCGGGTTACCCGGCTACACCTTTGAACGCGCTGCCGGTGAGCTGTGGCGATGCCGCTTTGAGGCTGAGCGCAATATCATTGTGGTGAACAGCGGCCATCGGGATTTTGTCTTTGCGACCCGCAATCGAGCCCTGCAGCTGCGCTACCTGGTACGGCTCTACGTCAAGGAGCTGGTGCTGAAGAACTTTGCGGGCCTGGCTGCCGATCAATTGCTCGAGCGCATGATCGAGCTCTCACTCTATGCGGAAGAGAAGCTGAAATCAGGTTGAATAGCTGCTGTCGCCCAGCGCTAATATTTCTATAGCAATACCGAATTGACAGGTGTCAACAGTCACCAGGACGTGGCGTGCAGGATCCTGAGCAGTTCGGCAGGCTGATAAAAGCCCAGCTTCGCGGCTGCAAAGTCCTTGGGGTTGCGAGTGACGATTGCCGTGGCAGCAGCGTGACGTGCGGCCTCGTGTAGGACTGCGTCCTCATAGTCCTTGAAGCCTAGTGCGAGCGCGTCGGTCAACACTCGTGAGGTCACAGGGGCGATGTCGAAAACGCTCAGCAGATCTGAGACCCGCCGGCGTGCTGTGCTGGCACCTACGGCTTTCTCCGCCAGATAATAGATCGTGGTAATACTGGTTGCGCTCAGGAGTGCGTCAAGCTCCTTGCGCGCGACGATATCCATGAGCGCCACGGCGGGCACATGTTGTGGGGCGCGTGTCAATAAAGCGTCGAGTATTACATTGGTGTCAAACAGGATACGCATGGCAGCTAGCGGTACTTGTCGTCCAGGTGCTTACGGTAGTCCGCCTTGTTGAGCGAACTGCTCGCCAACGAACCTGCCAGTCGCCGCACCACGGGGGCGAGTTCACGCTCGGGCGGGCTGTCGGGCGCACTGAGTCTGGAAAACAGGTCCGCCACCAGCTCCGAAACGCTCTTGCCAGAGCGACGCGCGTAGCTCTTGGCGCGACGGATGAGGTTCTCCTCGAGGCGCAGAGTCAATTTGGTTTGCATCGTACACCTGACGTATAAGTGACATATAAAGTATACGTCAGACTTCCTGGCGGCGTAAGCTCCTGAACGTTCTCCTGGTCTTTCATCCCAGGCCGCAGTATTACCTGCGCATCCGTAACCCCTCGGGGTCAAACAGGGGCTGCTCGATGATCGTTGCCGCCCGTCGCTCGCCCAGAATATCAATCTCGAACGCGCGCTCGGCGATGTCGCGGCTCAGCGCAACCGGCACATAACCCTGCGCCAGGGAGTGATCGAGCTAGCGCCGGATTCCGGTCTGGTGATTTTGGGACGATCGAGGGGTTTCAACGGGGCCTTGCATGAAAGTAACGTATACGTTACCATTCCCGCTTGGCTATCCGGATTGAGGAATACATCCGAGCGGATGGTACGAGTCCCTACCGTACCTGGTTCGATAGCCTTGATGCTCAGGCTGCCTCGGAAGTTGTAACGGCCAAGCTGCGCATAGAGCTTGGCAATACCTCAAATATCAAGTGGTTTGCCGGTATGGGCGAATTCGTTATTGATTGGGGGCCCGGGTACCGAATTTATCTGGCCAAGGATGGCGATATGCACATGGTGTTATTTGGTGGCGGCACTAAGCGCAGGCAGCAGGCTGATAGTGGCCGAGCCAAGGCACTGTATGCGGAATACAAAGCCAGAAAGGCCTTGAAGGCCGCGGCTAATAAGGCGGAAAAACCTCAGAGGTCGTGAATATGGCACTTACTCGAAATTTCAAGAAGACCGTTGTAGCCCGGGTCGAGCGCGATCCGGAGTTCGCCAAGGCACTGCTGGATGAGGCGGCGACACTTTTTCTCAGCGACGAGCCGGAGACGGCGCGGGTTATACTGCGGGATCTGGTGAATGCGACACTCGGATTCGAGCAGTTAGCCAAGCTGACCGACACTCCGAGCAAGAGCCTGCATCGAATGCTGTCGCCTGCGGGCAATCCGAGCATGGACAATCTGGCTGCCATTTTCGGTGCTGTCGGCAGCCGTTTGAAAGTAGACCTTAAGGTACGAGCCGTGCGTGCGGCATAGGGCGCATTACATGCGCATCCGTAACCCCTCGGGGTCAAAGAGCGGCTGTTCGATGATCGTTGCCGCCCGTCGCTCACCCAGTATTTCAATCTCGAACGCGCGCTCTGCGATGTCGCGGCTCAGCGCCACCGGCACATAGCCCTGCGCCAGCGAGCGATCAACGTAGTGGCCGTAGCCGCCCGAGGTCACCCAGCCGATGACCTTGCCGTCGTGCCATATCGGTTCATCGCCCAGCACGTCGGCATCGGCCGCTGCCACCACGAAGCTGACGCGTCGTAGCGTGCCGCCGCTCGCCTGCTCGCGCAGTGCCGCGGCACGTCCGATAAAGTCAGGTTTCTTGAAGTCGACGAAGCGCTCGAGCCC
This sequence comes from Gammaproteobacteria bacterium, assembly GCA_031441585.1. Lineage (GTDB taxonomy): Bacteria > Pseudomonadota > Gammaproteobacteria > Steroidobacterales > Steroidobacteraceae > FEN-1191. Next base: position 32,198 of record JANMWZ010000072.1, on the reverse strand, counting down.
CGCCTCGATGACGCCGTAGATCGGGCGCAGCTCACGATACCAGGTTGGGAAATTCTTCTCGAGCCGCAGGCCGAGCAGCGCACGCATGCCGAAGTTGACGATGCCGAGGCTTTTGCCGGCCGCCATGATCGACTGATACAGGCGGCGCTGGTACTCAGGTGCGACCCAGATTTCGTAGCCCAGATCGCCCGTGTAAGTGACACGGTTGATCATCGCCGGGACATTGGCAATATCCATCGCCCGATGGTCCATGAACCGGAACGCAGCGCCGCTGACGTCCTCGTCGCATAACAGCGCGAGCAGCTCGCGTGAGCGCGGACCGGCGATGGACAATCCGACCAGACCCATGTCGTAGCGACGGATCCGGACCGAGCCATCTTTCGGCAACTGCGCCTCGAACCAGCGCAGGTGATAGATCTGTGCCTGCGATGATCCCCACATCAGGAAGCGTTCCGGGCCGGCCTTCGCGATGGTGAAATCGCCGATGAGTTTGCCCGCCTCATTGAGCATCGGTGTCAGAATCAGTCGTCCCGCGCGTGGCAGGCGATTGCTCATCAGGCGTGCCAGGTAGGCTTCGCTCCCTGCGCCCGTAAATTCGTACTTGGCGAAGTTGGCAATTTCCGTGACGCCGACGCCGTTGCGAACTCCGAGGCACTCGGCCTTGACGTGCGGAAAATCGTTCGAGCGATGGAACGACACCTTGTCGACGGCCTCGACGCCGCGCGGTGCGAACCAGAGCGGCGTCTCCAGGCCCCAGCTGTCGCCCATGACGGCCCCCGCGGCGAGCATGACGTCGTAGAGTGCCGTCGTCTGCTGCGGGCGCGCGGCCGGCAGCTCCTCGTTCGGAAAGCGTATCGAGAAGCGGCGCGAATAGTTCTCGCGCACCATTTCGTTGGTGTAGCGGCGTGTTGCCCACTCGCCGAAGCGTGCGACGTCCATCGCCCAGACGTCGAAACCCGGGTCGCCGTTGACCATCCATTGCGATAAGGCGAGCCCGACACCGCCGCCCTGGCTGAAGCCGGCCATCACGGCGCAGGCGCACCAGAACCCGGGCACGCCCTGCACCGGGCCGACCAGCGGATTGCCATCGGGCGAAAACGTAAAGGGCCCGTTGACGACGCGCTTGATGCCGGCGCGCTCCATCGCCGGAAAGTGCTGGTAACCTATTTCCAGCGACGGGGCGATGCGCTCGAGATCGGGCGGCAGCAGTTCGGTGCCAAAGTCCCACGGCGTCTCGCGTGGTTGCCAGGGGACGCAGGCCTGCTCGTAGGTGCCCAGCACCAGGCCATTGCGCTCCTGGCGCATGTAGATTTCGGCCTTGAAGTCGATCGCATGCGGCAGCTCACGGCCGTGAGCGCGGTTGTACGCCACCACTTCCGGAATCTCGTCGGTCACCAGGTACATGTGCTCCATCGCCAGTACCGGCAGCTCGATGCCGACCATGCGTCCGACTTCGCGCGCCCACAGGCCGCCCGCGTTGACGACCTGTTCGGCATTGATCGTGCCCTGGTTCGTGATGACATCCCAGCTGCCATCCGGCCGTCGCTCGAGGGCTGTCACCCGTGTCTGTAGGTAGATCTCCGCTCCGCCGAGCTTTGCTGACTTCGCGTAGGCGTGAGTGGTGCCGTAGGGATCGAGGTTGCCGTCGGCGGCATCCAGCATCGCACCGACAAAATATTTCTCCTCGATCAGCGGCAGCAGCTCCTTGGCCTCACGCGGCGAGAGCAGCGCGGTCTCGAGTCCCAGATAACGGGCGCGGGCGTGCGCCATCTTGAGCCATTCCATGCGCTCCGGCGTATCGGCGAGCAGCAGTCCGCCAGAGCGGTGCAGACCGCAGGACTGGCCCGAGATCTTTTCAAGCTCATCGTAAAGCGAGATCGTATAGCCCTGGAGTTTCGCAACATTCGGATCGCCGTTCAGCGTGTGGAAGCCGCCGGCCGCGTGCCAGGTGGAGCCCGACGTCAGCTGGTCGCGCTCGAGCAGCACCACATCCTTCCAGCCGGCCTTGGTCAGGTGGTAGAGCACGCTGCAGCCGACGACGCCGCCGCCGATGATGGCAACCCGGGTGTGTGATTTCATGCGGCAAATACCTCGTATCCGTAGGGCAGGGCAGCATCGATCAACCAGTCCCAGGTCGATGCCGCGTAGGTGCGTAACGCGTAAAGTTCAAAGTGCTCTGGCCCAAGTCGCTCGAGCAGCACACCGACGTGGTGCAAGCCGGTCTGCGCGAAGCTCCCGACTGGAAAGGCCCGCGCCCGCAGATCCACTGACACCACCTTGCCGAGCAGCGCGGTCGCAGCGGGTCCCTCGATAGCGATGCGGACCCGCGCGTCCGAGAGCCGCGTGACACTGCCGGCGTTGGCTGGAACAGTCTCGGCGAGCGCCTCCGGCAGCGCAGCATCCGGCGTGACGATCCAGTACTGGTCAGCGGCCAGGCGGTAGAGCCGGTGCGCACCAGTGTGCTGCACTACAGAAGTCGAGGTCGGCAGCAGACCGCCGAGCACACGGATGAGCGCCGCGTCGAGCGCGGCGGTTGATCGCCCGAAGGTGCCGATCTGCACGAGCTGCCAGTCGTGGAGCACGCCGAGGCGCAAGTCACTGCCGCCCGCGGTTGCGGCGCGGCCACCGACTGCGATGGGCTTATCCAGCGGTGAATGACGCTTAAACACGCAGCCGCACTCCTTCGGGATCAAGGAACACTGGCGAGGCGATCCGCGCGCGCACTGCCTCGCCTTTGAGCGGGTAGGCGCACACGACCGTCTCGCCCAGGTGTTGCAGGCCGCCCTGATAGAGGCCCAGAGCGAGGTACTGATTGCGCTCGATGGACCAGGTTACCGAGGTGATGTAGCCGCGACCGTGGCCCACGCGCGGTTCGTCGTTTGCGAACAGGATCGCTCCGCCTCGCAGACGTCCGGCGGGCTCGAGGCACTCGAGGCCGATGAGACTCCAGCGATCGGGTGCCTGCAGTGCGGAGCGCGCGCGCAGTTCACGCCCGACGTAGGCCTTGTCGCGTCCGGCCATTTTGCCAAGACCCAGATCGTCGAGCGTATTGCGATGATCGAGCTCGAGACCGGCAACATGCCCCTTCTCGATCCGCAGGCTCGCGAGTGCTTCGAGGCCGTAGGGCTGCATACCGAGTGGTGCCGCGCGTGCGAGCAACTGTTCCCACAGTGCCACGCCATAGCTGGCTGGTACATACAGCTCATAGGCCAGCTCGCCGGAGAAGCTCAGGCGCAGCAGCCGCAGTGGCACACCCTGGTACTTCAATTCGCGTACGCCCATGTGCGGGAGTGCTGTGTCGGAGACATCAATACCTGGTAGTGCCCGCTCCAGCGCCGCGCGTGCGCGCGGCCCGGCCACCGACATGCCGGCCCACTCATCGGTCACGGAGACGACCTGTACATTCAGGTCAGTCCACGCGGTCTGCAGCAGGAACTCGAGCCACGACATCACTTCGCCGGCCTGTGCTGTGGTGGTAGTCATGAAATAACGGGTCTCGCCGAGGCGTGCGCTCGTGCCATCATCGAGCACGGTCGCGTCGTCATTCAGCATGACCCCGTAACGCGCCTTGCCGATGGCCAGCTTCGCAAAGCCATTGACGTAGATGCGGTTGAGCAACTCCGCTGCGTCCGGCCCCTGCACATCGATCTTGCCGAGGGAAGAGACATCCGCGATGCCGACCTGCGAGCGCACCAGGCGCATCTCCTCGACATAGGCCTCCGCCGGCGTGTCGCCGGCCCAGCGGTAATACCAGGCGCGCAGCCACGGTCCGGCCTCGATCAGTACCGCGCCATTTGCGAGGTGCCATTCGTGCAGCGGCGAGCGCCTGATCGGCCGGAAGTGGTGGCCGATGGCGCGCCCCACGAGCGCGCCAACGGAGACCGGCACAAAAGGGGGGCGAAAGGTCGTCGTTTCGCGAACAGCAGTCGATTGCGCGTTCGTCGCCAGTTGCCGGATCGCGTTGTTGTTGCTGGTCTTGCCCTGGTCGGTTCCCATACCGAGCGTCGTGTAGCGCTTCAGATGCTCGACCGACTGATAGCCCTCGTCGTGGGCGTCGGCAAGATCCCGTGTCGTCACGTCGTTCTGGAAGTCCACGAACGCTTTGCCTGGAATCGGCACTGCAGGTGAGATCGCCGGCTCGAATCCGCAGGGTTGCTCCGGAACCGGTAGCACGGGTGAGGAAGCAGCCGCCGCGGGACAGGCGACCCAGGCTGCGGCTTTGCGCCCGGCGTCTTCTGCTTCGAGCGCAGTGCCAGCATGGGAGAACGTGCCGGTGACGGCCCCGGCGCCGTAGTGGCCGGGCGCATAGCTGCCAGGCACGAAAGCATCGATATCGTCCCGATGCACGAGCTTGCGGCCGGTGTGCGAGGTCAGATGGGCGGCCGGCGCCCACCCGCCCGACATGCAGAGGAGGTCGCATGCGAAACGCGCTTCGCGCGTCCCACCGTCAAGCGAAGCCTGCACGCCCGAGACCGCCCTGGCACCGAGCGCACGCACAGCCTGAGCCCGTAGGCGCACGTCAATAGCTGCGCACTGCGCGATCTGCAGCAGACCAGCGTCGATCGCGGCACGCTGATCGAGAATCGTGACGGCAACACCGGCAGCGGCGAGATCAATCGCCGCCTGCCACGCGCCGTCGTTGTTGGTCGCGACGACGGCGCGGCGCCCCGGCGCGATACCGTAGCGGTTCAAATAAGTTCGTGCCGCGCCAGCCAGCATCACACCCGGCCGATCATTGTCGCCGAACAGCAGTGGTTGTTCGATGGCCCCCGTGGCATACACGATGGCACGGGCACGCATGCTCACCACCACTTCGCGCGCCTCGCCGCGGCCAGGGTCAGGCGCGGCCTGGTCGTGACGCTCGAGCAGAGCGACCATGTTGCCATCATAGATGCCCAGCGCCGTGGTACGCAGCAGCACCTCGGCCGTGGATTGTGCGTGCAGCCTCGTTGCCAGATCCTGGCGCCATGACTCGTATGGGCTGGCAATCGGTGTCGCCAGGAGCGATCCACCGAGTGCACAATCCTGTTCGACCAGCACGACATGCGCGCCGCCACTCGCCGCCGCGGCCGCGGCGGCCAGTCCGGCTGGACCGCCGCCAATCACGAGTACGTCCGCGTAGGCATGACGCGTTTCGTAGCGGTCCGGGTCCCGCTCGTGCCGCGCCCGCCCGAGTCCGGCCGCGCGGCGGATAAACGGTTCGTACCACATCCACGACCCGCGCCGCGGACCCATGAAGGTCTTGTAATAGAAGCCGGCGCCCAGCAGTGGCGCGAACCAGCCAAGTGCTGCCTTCACATCGAACTCGATTGACGGCCAGCCATTCTGGCGTCGTGCGATAAGTCCCTCGCAGAGCTCGGTGACGGTCGCTGGAACATTCGGCGTGGTACGACCGCCATGGCCGAGCGTCATCAGGCCGTTGGGCTCTTCGACACCCGCACCAAGAAAGCCGCGGGGCCGGTGGTACTTGAAGCTGCGCCCGGCGAGCGTGACGCCGTTCGCGAGCAGCGCGGAGGCGAGCGTGTCGCCACGGAAACCATCGAGCCCGCGCCCTTCGAACTCGAAGCGCAGCAGCTCGTCGCGGTTTATCCGACCACCGATCGCCAGCCGGTAGGGGCCGCGGCTCACAGCGCATCTCCGTCGCGTGCCAATCGCGTGCGCCCGAGCTCATTGGTCGCCGTATTCCGCTCGGCCACCAGCCACTGACGACACCCCTGTAGGTGCTGCCAGTACTCGCGATGCGCGCCCTTCGGGTTGTCGAACAGGAATACATAGTCATGCCAGGTGCTCAGATCGCCGCTGCCGTGCGCAGGTCGGCGCTTGCTCGCGTCGCCGCCGTAGCGGAACTCGGTGTAGTCGCGATTGCCACAGTGGGGGCAGTTGATGATCAACATGGCTTCACTGCTTGTAGGTCCAGTTGCCGTGGCCATACTCATCGTGACCATTGCCCTGCAGGAAGCGCTCGAGCGAGAGGTGCCGCACGAGCGGATGCTCCACGCCGTGCGCGACGGTGTGCGCCATGCACCAACCCGCGGCCGGCGTGGCTTTGAATCCCTGGTAACACCAGCCGCCATTGAGGTACAGGTTTGCCAGTGGCGTGCAGCCCATGAACGGGCTGCCGTCCGGCGTCATGTCCTGGATGCCGGCCCAATGCCGCAGCAGGCGCAGACGCGAGATCGAGGGAATGAGCGCCACGGCGCACTCGGCCACGTTCTGTACTTTGGCGAACTGGCCGCGTTGCGTATAGGAATTGAAGCCGTCGATATGCCCGCCGAATACCAGACCGCCTTTGTCAGACTGCGATATATAAAAGAGTTCTGCCCCGAAAGAGATCACGTGATCAATGAAGGGCTTGATCGGCTCGGTAACAAAGGCCTGCAGGAGATGGCTTTCGACCGGCAAGCGCAACCCCGCCAGCGCCGCCACCTGCGAGGAGTGTCCCGCCACCGAGATCACCGTGCGGCCGGCCCCAATCGTGCCACGGTTGGTAATTACACCGGTGACGCGATCATGCTCGCGCACGAAGCCCGTCACCTCGCAGTTCTCGATAATATCGACCCCGCAGTCGTCCGCAGCGCGCGCGTAGCCCCACGCGACCGCATCGTGGCGGACCGTGCCAGCGCGGCGTTGCAGCAGGCCGCCATAAATCGGAAAGCGGCTGCTATCAGCATAGTCGAGGTAGGGCAGCACTCGACACAGATCGCCGCGATCGAGCAGCTCAGCGTCGATGCCGTTGAGCCGCATGATGTTGCCACGGCGGGCGAGCACATCGAATTGCGAGGGTCCGTGCGCGAGCACAATCTGGCCGCGCTGCGATAGCATCACGTTGAAGTTGAGTTCGTGGGACAGCCCTTCCCACAGCTTGAGCGAGTGCTCGAAGAACTGGGTGTTGCCGGGGAGCATGTAGTTTGAGCGCACCAGTGTCGTATTGCGTCCGACGTTGCCGGAGCCGATGTAGGCACGCTCGAGTACGGCGACCCGTTTGATGCCGTGGTTGGCCGCCAGATAGTACGCTGTTGCAAGCCCATGACCGCCACCGCCGATGATGACGACGTCGTAGTCGGCCCGGGGCACCGCTGCTCGCCAGGCACGGCGCCAGCGCCGCCCGGTCAGCGCGTGCCGTGCGAGTGCAACAACGGAGTAGCGGTTCTTCATGGGCGCAGCTATGACGCAGCTATGTCACAGCGATGCCGCAACGCTTTGCCGCGCCACCAGCGAACTGGAGGTGTCGATGGCAAACCAGGCGAGCGCCGCTACCAGCGCGCAAATGAAGCCGATGAAGAACGCTGCATTCCAGGCGCCATGACCGGAGAGGTAGGCGACCACCGGAATGCCGAGTACCCCACCGAAGTTGCCGCCAGTATTGAGTACGCCGGTCGCTGCCATCGTATCGGCCCTGGCAATCTGCATGGTTCCTGCCCAGTAGGCGCCTTCGGTGATTTCTACCGAAGCAAACGCGAGCGTCAGCGCCGCGACCGCGGCGTAGGCGCTTGAAATGTAAATGGCGACCAGCAGCAGTAACCCGGCTGTTGGCAGTGCCACCAGCGGAGCCAGGCGATACCCCCATTTCGTACCAAAGCGGCGGGCCAATGCATCGGTGATGATTCCGCCGCTACCGGCACCGATCGCCGCGCCAATCGGTGGCAGACTGGCGAGCCAGCCACCCTCCAGCGCCGTGAAATGGCGTTGCTGGATCAGGTAGAGGAATGACCAGCTCGCCAGCAGATAAAAGACGTAGTTCATGCAGATGTAGGAACCGGTGAGGAACAGGATGCCGCGATGGCCGAGGATGTGGCGGATCCGATCGAGGCTGACACCGCTGTCGCCAGGCGGAACGACCGGGGTCCCAAGCTCGGCAAGTTCCGCCGCCGACACTGCCGGGTGTTCGCCAGGTGTGTTGCGTGCGTACCAGAGCCAGACTGCGATCAACGCCAGCGGCGGCAGGGCAGACCAGAACAGCGCACGCTGCCAGCCAAACGCCTGCATCAGCATGACGAGTATCGGTGGCGCCAAGGCCGCGCCGACCTGCAAACCGCAGGTGTGTATGCCCTGCGCGAGCGCCCAGCGGCGCGAGGGCAACCAGGCCACCATGACGCCGGCACAGACCGGCATGAACGGCGCATGCGCAATCCCCAGCAGGAACTGGGTACCCAGCAGCACCGCGAACAGCGCCGTGCCCGTGAACAGCGTGGGCGCGAGCGGCACCAGTGCGGTGGCAAAAACCGCCATCAGCAGGATGGCGGTGAGCGCACGACGCGCGCCAGTGCGCTGGCCAAACACGCCACCCGGAAACTGCAACAAACCATAGGTGAACACGAACGCCCATTGCAGCCAGCCGATCTGCATCTGCGTGAGCGCTAACTCGGGCATGATCCTTTCAGCCGCAATCGACACGCTGCGCTGCTGAAAGTAGACGATCATCGCGAATCCAATCAGCAGGGAGAATATTCGCCAGCGGACGCGGACGCCGCGGATCTGTGCAGGTGCTTGCCTCAAAACTTCCCCCATCGCGCTGGCCAGTAGGTCTATGCTACATTTTCGCCTTGGATACGTCGCCACTATGTTAGCCAAGCGCAGCCCCGGAATCGCTGCGATCCTCGTCAGCGCTATGCTGGGCGGCTCCGCAGCAGCGCACGATCCGGCGCATCATGCCAGCGAGAGCGTGAACGGCGGCCTGGGCGTCAGCCACTTTTCGACCTCGGGGTCCCCGCAGGCGCAGAAACATTTTCTGCGTGGGCTGTTGCTGTTGCATAGCTTCGAGTACGCCGCGGCGCGCAATGCCTTTCAGGCATCGCAGCATGCCGAACCGGGATTCGCCATGGCCTTCTGGGGCGAGGCGCTCACCTACAACCACACCCTGTGGGACGAGCAGGACACCGCAGCCGCGCGTGCCGCATTGGCCAGGCTGGGCGCGACGCCCGAGCAGCGCTTATCCCGGGCACCCACGGCGCGCGAGCGCGAGTATCTGGCCTCAGTCGAGCAGTTGTACGGCGCCGGGGACAAGCCGCAGCGCGACGCGAATTACAGCAGTGCCCTTGAAGCACTCGCGCGCCGCTACCCCACTGACCTGGATGCGCGCTCGCTCTACGCGCTCTCAATCATTGGGCTCTCGGGTAGCACGCGCAACGTAGCGAACTATATGCGCGCGGCGGCCGAGGCTGAGGCGGTCTATGAGATAGACAAGCACCATCCGGGCGCGCTGCACTATCTGATCCACGCCTACGACGACCCCGTGCACGCACCGCTCGGCCTGCGGGCCGCGCGCCGGTACGCCATGGAATCGCCAGGCGCCGCCCATGCTCAGCACATGCCCTCGCATATCTTCTTTGCATTGGGCATGTGGGACGATGCGATCGCGGCGAACAGCGCGTCGCTGAAAGTCTCGCGCGCCGAAGGGGACGGGGGCTACCACGCGCTGCTCTGGCTCGAGTACGCCTATCTGCAGAAGAACATGCGTACCCAGGCCGAGGAACTGGTCAGGTCGGTGGCGCACGATGTCAGCGCCAGTCCCTCGAAAGAGAATCGCCTCCGCCTGGCATTCGCACGCGCAACCTGGCTCGTTGAGACGCGTGGTGCCGACGGCCCTGACGCAAACCTGGCGGTTGACAGCTCGGGCATTACTTCGTTCGGCTACTTTGCCGTGCACGACTTTGCCCGCGGCATTACCGCTGCAGCCGCCGGCGATTCAGCTGCAGCGCGCGCGGCGCTGACGCAACTGCACGCGCGCTGCGATACAGTCCGGACCAGCTCGACGGCTGTGACGGCGGCGTGGTATGACGAAACGAGCGCTGGGGAATTGGCCCAGGCGAAGGCCATGGCCGAGGTGCTCGAGGGTACAATTCAGTTCTACGATGGCAGGCACGATGCCGGCCTCGAGCAGGTACAGGCGGCGATCACCGCGACAGCGCACCTGGAGTTCGAGTACGGCCCGCCGTGGTCGGTGAAACCACTCGATGAGCTGCTGGGTGAGTTACTGCTGGCGGATGGCCGTCGAGCCGCCGCTGCCGAGGCGTTCCAACGGGCGCTCGCCAGTTATCCAAACCGCCGACTGGCCCTGCAAGGGCTTGCAGCGGCGAAGGCCACGCCATGAAAACCTGTGCGCAGGCGTTGCTGTGGACTCTCGCGCTGCTGAGCGCAGGTCCGCAGCACCTGGCCGCCGGGGAAACAAGTGCGGCGGTGAGCGCAACACAGCGCGATCTGATCGGTGCCTGGCGGCTCGTCAGCATTGACATTGAGGGACCGGGTGGCACCCGGGCTGATCCATTTTACAACACAGTCGCCTCGGGCCTGCTGATCTACGACGCTTCTGGATCAGTCAGCGTGCAGATCGTCGGAACACCTCGCCCCACGGTCGAGATCCCCACATCACGAGCGCAGGTCACTGGTGACCCGCACACTGCGACACTGAAGGCGATGCTGCTCGATACCTACTATGCCTACTTTGGCACCTGGGAGTACGATCCGCAGACCTCGACCGTGACGCATCGGGTCAGATCGTCCCTCTATCCGAGCGAGGCAGGTGTCAGTTACGCCCAGCATGTGCAGCGCTACGGCTCACGCCTGGTGTTTACCAGAACGCTGGCATCCACTGCGGGCAATACTGTACAAAAGAAAGTCTGGGAGCGGATCGATCGCGGATCATTCCAGGTGAGGTAGCCAGCAGCACGCGCGTGCTGTCGGTTAAGTGCCGGTCAGCAGAATATCCAGAGCCTTGATGAAGTCGGTGCGCCGCGCGCTGAGGTCCGCGACAGTCGGGCCGAGCACTTTGCTGTCGACCGCGGCAAGTTGGGGCGTCAGTACCACAAAGCGGGCGCGCTCGACGATCACCGTGGGGGTCAGCGCCTGGATGGTATGCGGCGTATAGGAGGCTGCCGGACACAGTGGGATCACCACCCGAGTGCGCAGCAAATTATTTAAATAGTCGGCCTGAACGTCCAGCAGATAGGGAAATTTTCCCCTGGATGCGGCGTTGAGATTGCGATGCAGGGCGAACTGGCCCATCAGAAAGTGCGCACCGAGTCGCTGTAGACGCCATGTTCATCAACCCACGCGTTGTAGGCGTCAAAGCCCGCGCGGTTCTCGGCAATCCAGTTCGCCCGCTCCCGCTGGCGCAATTCTTCCGACAGCGCTGACTCCAGCATAGCCGACAGATTGATCTGGTGGTGCTTGGCACGGGTCAACAGTTCATCGTTAATGGTGAGGTTGACGGCTTTCTTTGGGGCTCGTTGAGTGACAACCATGCGCATAGTATATGCGCATGATTATGCGGATGCAAAGGTGGGCGCAGCAGCCGCGCCGCGGCGGCGCGCCTTGCCACTTAGCGGCTGCAGCTTAGCGGGCTTAAGGATTGGCCGCCTGTTGAGCGGGTTCGGCGCGCAGATTGCGCATCGATTCATCGGCAAAGAAGCGCCGCATCATCATCGCCTGTTGCAGGCGGCCCTTGCGCACATAGACCTGATGCAGCAGGTCTTTGATCACTTCGAGCAGCACTCCCGCCAGCTGGCCATCGATCGTCGGTATGCTCGGATGCGGATCATTGTCGGTGCCGAAGATTACACGCTTCACATCAATGAACGTGGGCGCGTCGATGTCCGCCATGGCGCGCACGTCGTTGAGCTGATCGAAGACCTTGAGTTTGCCGGCCTCACCGAGGTCGGCAAACGCCGTCTGCATGGTGCGCCGGCACAGGCTCGCAAAGGCGTTGTAGTGGGCGTTGGAAAAGCAGGCGAGGGCCTCGCGGAACAGCGCCTCGACTTCTTCAGGCAGATAGGTGTAACTGAATTTTTCCCGCGGTCGCTCGATCTCCGAATACTGCGAGCCGAGTTCAACGCGATTGTTGCCGTACATGCGCACCGGGAAGCGCAGGAACACCGGTGCGTTGCACGAGTCGCAGCGAAACACGGCGCCGACGTGCTTGGGCCGGTGGGTGACCAGCTCATCGAAGCTCGGTATGGCGATGGGCGTAATGTGCGAGAGCACCTGACAGTGCGGGCAGGTGAGTGCGAGATTGGCCTCCTGCTCGTGGTGCAGCCGGCCTGAAGCATCGATATAGCTCGACATAGGCGCCTTAGGTCCGCGCGGTCTTTGATCCCCTGAACGCCGCTGCGGTCGCGCTCAGTGTAGCCTAATCACAAGGCTGCGCCAGTGGGGGATTTCCCTGTAGGTTCCGGGGGTTACATAATCTCGCTGAGGCGGAATCTCACCCATGGAACCCTAGCCGGTGAGCCGCTTATACCTGACCCGATGGGGTTGCGTGGCCTCATCCCCACGGCGTCGGCGCAGATCCTCCACGTAGTCCTGGTAATTGCCTTCAAACCAGATCACCTCGGAGTTGCCTTCGAAGGCCAGGATGTGGGTGGCGATGCGATCGAGGAACCAGCGATCGTGCGAGATGACGACCGCGCAACCCGGGAAACTCACCAGCGCGTCTTCAAGCGCGCGCAGGGTCTCGACATCCAGATCGTTGGTGGGCTCATCGAGCAGCAGGACATTGCCGCCCTGCTTGAGCACCTTGGCCAGATGCACGCGGTTGCGTTCACCACCAGAGAGCTCGCCGATCAGCTGTTGTTGCTGCGAACCCCTGAAGTTGAAGCGACCCACGTAAGCACGCGAGGGCGTCTCGTAGTTATCGACCTTGATGAGGTCGAGGCCGCCAGAGATTTCCGCCCAGACGCTCTTCCTGTCATCCAGCGTCTGGCGCGACTGATCGACGTAGGCCATTTTCACCGACGGGCCAATGCGAATGTCGCCCGCATCGGGTTTTTCCACGCCGGTGAGCATGCGAAACAGTGTGGTCTTGCCGGCGCCGTTCGGGCCAATGATGCCGACGATGCCGCCCGGAGGCAGGCGCAGCGACAGATTATCAATCAACAGCTTGTCGCCAAACGCTTTGCGCAGCGCTTCGACTTCAATCACCAGCTCGCCGAGGCGCGGGCCCGGCGGAATATAGATTTCGTTGGTTTCATTGCGCTGCTGGAATTCTTTCGAGGCCAGCTCGTCGTAGCGTGCCAGGCGCGCCTTGCTCTTGGCCTGGCGCGCCTTGGGGTTGGTGCGCACCCATTCAAGCTCGCGCTGCAGTGTCTTACGGAGCGTATCCTGTTCGCGCTCTTCGAGCGCCAGACGCTGTTCTTTCTGCTCCAGCCACGAAGAATAATTGCCCTCGTAGGGAATGCCGTGGCCGCGATCGAGTTCGAGGATCCACTGCGCCACGTTGTCGAGAAAGTAGCGATCGTGCGTCACCGCGATGACCGTGCCGGGATATTCCTCGAGATAGCGCTCCAGCCAGGCCACCGATTCAGCGTCCAGATGATTGGTGGGCTCATCGAGCAGCAGCATGTCCGGCTGCGAGAGCAGCAATCGGCACAGCGCCACGCGCCGCTTCTCACCGCCCGAGAGCTGCGCAATCGGGGCCTCCCAGGGTGGCAGCCGCAGCGCATCGGCGGCGATTTCCAGTTTGCGCTCCAGTTCCCAGCCGCCAGCAGCATCAATTCTATCCTGCAGCCTGGCCTGCTCTTCGAGCAGCTTGTTCATCTGCTCGTCGTCCATCGGCTCCGCGAATCTATCGCTGATCTCGTTGAAGCGTTGCAACAGCTTGAAGGTCTCGCCAACGCCGGCCATCACCGCCGTGCGCACATCGTGGCTGGGATCAAGTTCCGGCTCCTGGGTGAGAAAGCCGATGCGGATGCCCGCTTGCGCGCGTGCCTCGCCATCAATGTTGGTGTCGACGCCGGCCATGATCCGCAGCAACGTTGACTTGCCAGAACCGTTGAGGCCAAGCACACCAATCTTGGCGCCCGGAAAAAACGACAGACTGATGTCCCGGAGTATCGTGCGCTTGGGCGGCACGATCTTTGAGACCCGATTCATGGTGTAGATGTATTGCGCCATAGACCGGCATTATCGTTGAAGCGAGGCAGATCGCGCCACGGCCGGTGCTCAGCCGGGCTGTGGTACGCTCCCCAAAGGCCAAGCCGTGGCCGCTACAGCGGGTCAGGGAATTGAGCGAGCAGGGTCCGCAAACTGCGGTCGCCATGGGCGAGCGCATCGCCAGATACGGCTTTCCGGGTGGCCACCCCTTTGGTCCGGACCGGCACGGCGCCTTTCAGCGGGAATTCGAGCTGCGCGGCCTGAGCGCGCGCGTCACGCTGCTCGACCCTGTGCAGGCCAGCGTTGAGGATCTGCTGCTCTTTCATACGCGAGCGCATGTTGAGTTCGTGCAGCGCAGTTCCGAGCAGGGCAGCGGGGCGCTCGATGGCGGTGATACGCCCAGTTACCGCGGTATCTATGAGGCCGCAGCCTGTGTGGTGGGCACGAGCCTGGAGGCGGCCGAGTGGATCATGGCGGGGCCCAGACGCCGCGCCTTCGTGCCGATCGCCGGCCTGCACCACGCGGCGCGTGACAAAGCGGCTGGATTTTGCGTGTTCAACGATTGTGGCGTGGTGATCGAGGCTTTGCGGCGACGCCACGGTCTGCGCCGCATTGCCTATATTGATATTGACGCCCATCACGGCGATGGCGTGTTCTACGCCTTCGAACACGACCCCGAACTCATCATCGCCGACCTGCACGAAAGCGCCGACACGCTCTATCCGGGTACCGGCCACGAACATGAAAGCGGCACCGGCGCCGCGCAGGGCACCAAACTCAATTTGCCGTTACCGGCAGGGGCAGGTGATGCCCAGTTCGCGGCCGTCTGGCCCCTCATGCTTGAGCATGTGGCCCGCTACCAGCCCGAATTCCTGATTTTGCAATGTGGCGCCGATAGTATGGCCGGCGACCCCCTGGCCCACCTGCGTTTTTCCCCTGCCACGCACGCCCGCGCCGCCGCGGATCTGCGCGTGCTGGCTGATCGCCTGGGGCATGGGCGCCTGCTGGCCCTGGGCGGCGGGGGGTACGATCGGGGCAATCTGGCCCAGGCCTGGGCTGGCGTTGTCGAAGCCCTGTTGGCGGACTGACTCCGGTACAATTCCGCTCCTTTTCCCCTCATCGAGGTGGCATCTGCCATGTATTCCGCCAGTCTGGATATCGCCGGTTTTGATCCGCAGCTGCACGCAGCCATGGTGGGCGAATTGCGCCGCCAGGACGAGCACATAGAACTGATCGCTTCCGAAAACTATACCAGCCCGCGCGTACTGGCAGCCCAGGGTTCGGTGCTGACCAATAAATACGCCGAAGGGTATCCGGGCCGTCGCTATTACGGTGGCTGCGAATATGTCGACGTGGCCGAAACGCTGGCCATTGAGCGTGCCTGCAAATTGTTTGGCGCCGACTATGCCAACGTTCAGCCACACTCAGGTTCGCAGGCCAATGCCGCCGTGTATCTGGCCTTGCTCGCACCTGGCGACACGATTCTGGGCATGAGTCTCGATCATGGCGGACACCTGACGCACGGCGCCAAAGTTAATTTTTCCGGCAAGCTGTTCAACGCCGTGCAGTATGGCGTCGATATCGCCACTGGCCTGATCGACTACGCGCAGGTCGAGCGGCTGGCACATGAGCATCGGCCGAAAATGATCATCGCCGGCTTCTCGGCTTACTCCCGCGTGGTCGATTGGGCGCGCTTTCGTGCCATCGCCGATGCGGTCGGTGCACTGTTTTTCGTCGACATGTCTCATGTCGCGGGTCTGGTGGCGGCCGGGCAGTACCCGAGCCCGATTGCCATCGCCGATGTGGTGACCACCACTACGCACAAGACTTTGCGCGGTCCGCGTGGCGGCCTGATTCTGGCGCGCGCCAACGAGGCAATCACGAAGAAGCTCAATTCGCTGGTGTTTCCCGGCACCCAGGGTGGGCCGCTGATGCATGTGATCGCGGCCAAGGCAGTGGCTTTTCTTGAAGCCCTGCAGCCAGAATTCAAAATTTACCAGCAGCAGGTGCTCGCCAATGCGCGTGCCATGGGCGCGGCCCTGATGGCACGCGGCCTGAATATCGTATCTGGCGGCACCGACAATCATCTGCTGCTCGTCGATCTGGGTCCGCGCACGCTCACTGGCAAGGCTGCCGATGCCGCGCTGGGCCGCGCCAATATCACGGTAAACAAGAATGCGGTGCCCAATGATCCGCGGCCACCAATGATTGCCAGTGGTCTGCGCGTCGGCACTCCGGCCGTGACCACGCGCGGCTTTCGCGAAGCCGAAGTGCGACAGGTGGCCGACTGGATGGCCGATGTCATTGACGCGGAGGGTGCGGACAGTGCGGTGCAGCGGGTGCGCACGCAGGTGCTGGAACTGTGTCGCCGCTTTCCGGTTTATGAGGCTGCGTGAAGGCGTGCGGATGAGCGATGCATTGTCCGTTCTGCAATCATGAGGACACGCGCGTCACCGATTCGCGCCTGGCGGGCGATGGCCGGCAGATTCGCCGCCGCCGTGAGTGTCTGAGTTGCGGCGAGCGCTTCACTACGTTCGAGAGTGCCGAATTGCTGATGCCGCGCGTCATCAAGAGCGACGGCAGCCGCGAGCCCTTTGATGAGATTAAATTGAACACCGGCATGGTCAAGGCACTCGAAAAGCGGCCGGTAAGCAGTGCCGCGATTGATGCTGCCACGGCCCGGGTGTGCCACAAGCTGCGGGTGCTCGGTGAGCGTGAAGTGCCGGCGCGGCAGGTCGGCGAGCTGGTCATGGAAGAACTACGGCTCCTGGATGAGGTGGCCTACGTGCGCTTTGCTTCGGTTTATCGCAGCTTCCAGGACGTCGAAGCATTTCGCGACACGATCGATGGCTTGCGTAAGCAGCGGCGGCGTCGCGCGCCGGAGCGCGATGACGGGCGCGAACAGCTGCCGCTACTGCCGGGCGACAAGCCATGAGCGAGTGGCACAGCGAAGATGCCGAGCACATGCGTCATGCTTTGGGACTGGCGGCCCTGGGGCTCAACACGACTGATCCCAATCCCCGCGTCGGCTGCGTGCTGGTGCGTGACGGGCGGGTGGTGGGCGAGGGTTGGCACGAGCGCGCTGGCGGGCCGCATGCCGAAGTATGTGCCTTGCAATCGGTCGGTGACTCGGCGCGTGGCGCTACCGCCTATGTCACGCTGGAACCCTGCGCTGCGCAGGGGCGTACGCCGCCATGCACCCAGGCGTTGCTGGCGGCGGGTGTACGACGGGTAGTGTATGCGGCGTCTGATCCGCATCCGCGCATGCAGGGTGGGGCGGCGCAGTTGCAGCAGGCCGGCGTCGAAGTGGTCGGCGGCCTGCTGGCCAACGAGGCGCGCGAGTTGAATATTGGTTTCTTCAGCCGCTTCGAGCGGCATCGGCCGTGGGTGCGCGTCAAGTTGGGCGCCAGCCTGGATGGTCGCACGGCGCTCGCCAGCGGCGCGAGCCGTTGGATCACGGGCAAACAGGCGCGTGCCGACGCGCAGCTCTACCGCGCGCGCAGCTCGGTGGTGCTCACCGGTATAGGCACGGTGCTCGCCGATGATCCGGCTCTGAATGTGCGCCTGGATGGCGCCAGCCGCCAGCCGCTGCGGGTGGTACTTGATAGCGCGCTGCGTGCGCCCGTGGCCGCGCGCATGTTCAATCGCGAGGGCCCGGCACTTATTCTGGTCTCCTCAGCGCTCGCCGATCTCGCGGCGCGTTGTGCGCCCTATGCTGAGCATGGCGTGCGTGTGGAAGCTGTGGCCCCGGCGGAGACAGGCGGGCTCGAGCTGCCTGGCGTGCTGGCGCGGCTCGCGGCGCTCGAGGCGAACGAAGTGTGGGTCGAGGCCGGCGCTCAACTGGCCGGAGCGTTGCTGGCGCAGCAACTGGTTGATGAACTGGTGCTCTACCTGGCGCCGTGCCTGTTGGGCCCGGGTGCGCTGCCGCTGGCGCAGTTGCCTGAGCTCGCCGATCTCGATCAGCGCGTAGCGCTGCAGTACCATGAGGTCACACGCGTGGGCGACGATCTGCGCATTGTCCTGCGACCACGACACCAGAGTAGCTGATGTTTACCGGCATCATTCAATCACTCGGCCGGGTGCGCTCGGTGAGCGCGCGTGACGGTGACCTGCGATTGTGCATCGACGCGCCGCACATCGAGCCCGCGCGCCTGGCACTGGGTGAGAGTATCGCCGTGGCAGGTGTGTGCCTGACTGTGGCCGAGCAGCTGGCGGGCGGCTTTGCGGCCGATGTCTCCCGCGAAACTCTGGCGCTGACCACTGTGGCGCAATGGCAGCCTGGGCAGGCAGTCAATCTTGAACCGGCACTGCGCGCTGGCGACCCCCTCGGCGGTCATCTGCTCTCCGGTCACGTCGACGGCCTGGCGCAACTGGTGTCGAGCCGCGCGGATGCCCGCTCGCAGCGCCTGTGTTGGCGCTCATCGCCACAGCTGCTGCGTTTTATAGCCACCAAGGGCTCGGTGGCGCTGGACGGCGTGTCGCTGACGGTCAACGAAGTGAGCGCCGCAGAGTTTGCCGTCAATCTGATCCCATATACTTTGCAGGTGACCACACTGGCTCAGCTTGCCATTGGCGGCCAGGTGAATCTTGAGATTGATGTAATCGCCCGCTATACCGCGCGCCTGCTCGAGAGCGGCGGCTCATTGAAGGAACCGGCATGCAAATGAATTCGACCGAAGAGATCCTGACTGAACTGCGCGCCGGACGCATGGTCGTCATCATGGATGACGAGAATCGTGAGAATGAAGGTGATCTGCTGATGGCGGCGCAGGCGGTGCGCGCCGAAGATATCAACTTCATGGCGCGCTTTGGGCGCGGCCTGATCTGTCTGACGCTGACGCGTGAGCGCTGTGCACGGCTGCGCCTGCCGCTCATGGTGAGTGACACCGATCGCGATCAACGCACCAACTTCACGCTCTCGATCGAGGCTGCCGAGGGCATTACCACCGGCATCTCGGCTTACGATCGCGCGCAGACCGTGCTCGCTGCGGTGCGCGCGGATGCCAGCGCCGAAGATCTGCGCCAGCCTGGACACGTGTTCCCGGTGATGGCGCAGCCGGGCGGTGTGCTGGCGCGCGCCGGACATACCGAGGCGGGCTGCGATCTGACGCGCCTTGCGGGTTTCGAGCCCGCCGCAGTCATAGTCGAAGTCATGAATGAAGACGGCACCATGGCGCGGCGCCCACAGCTGGAGCTGTTTGCGAAAACCCACGGTTTGAAGATCGGCACGATTGCCGATCTGATCCGCTACCGCCTGCGCAACGAGCGCTCGGTAGAGCGGATCGCCGAGCAGCAGGTGCTAACCGAGCACGGCGCCTTGCGCCTGTACGCCTACGAAGATCACGTGAATCGCGACGTGCATCTGGCGCTGGTCCATGGCCTCATCGATCATGAGGCCACGCCACTGGTGCGCGTGCACCTCATCGACACGCTGCGCGACGTGCTCGGGGTGCGCGACGAGAGCTACGCCTGGACGCTGCGCGCCGCGCTGGCACGCATTGCCAGCGCCACCAGCGGCGTTGTGGTCATACTCCGACAAAGCGAAACCCCGCGTGAACTGGCCGATGCCGTGCGCCTGCCGGAGCCGCGCGGCCAGCGCAGCGAACGCAGCGGCGCACAGAGCGGTGGCGTGCTGCGCACCTTTGGCGTGGGTGCACAGATATTGCAGGATCTGGGCGTGCGACGCATGCACGTGCTCTCGGCGCCCAGGCAACTGCATGGGCTGTCAGCCTTTGGCCTCGAGATTCTCAGCTATATTGATGAATCTGGCTGAATCGATGCAGGCAGCGACGCTATAATCACCCGCATGGGGAAGTCAGCCGACACTGCGGTGAGCGTCGATGCCGCAGGGTTGCGGCTCGCTATCGTTGCTGCGCGTTACAATGAAAATATCGTCGAGCCACTGATCGCCGGCGCGCGCGCGGCCTGGCTGGCGGCTGGCGGCGAAGCGCGCTCCCTGCGTCTGGAGCGCGTGCCGGGTGCTTTCGAGCTGCCACTGGCGGCACAAGTCGTCGCCCAGCGTGGTGGTGTCGATGCCGTGGTGGCGCTGGGCTGCGTAATTCGCGGCGACACCCCTCATTTCGATTTCGTGGCTGGCGAGTGCGCCCGTGGCCTGCAGCAGGTGATGCTCAGCACCGGCGTGCCCATCAGTTTCGGGGTGCTCACGACTGAAACCAGTGCACAGGCCGAGGAGCGTGCGGCGCCCGGCCCTGGCAACAAGGGCGCCGAGGCCTTGCTGACTGCCGTCGCCATGGCGCGGCTATTGCGCGCGCTGTGATGTACGGCCGCAGATTCTAAATACTCATGGGCAGGAACTTCAACCCGCAGTCGGCGGCGCGCGCGCTGGCGCGGCGTCTGGCGGTGCAGGCGCTGTATCGCTGGCAGCTCAATGCCGGTCCCTGGCAGGATCTGGTCAACGAGTTTGCCAGCGAGGGCGACATGGCGCGTGCCGATGGTGAATACTTTCGCATGCTGGTGCAAAGCGCCGTCGAACAGCATGAAACACTCGACGCGGCGCTCACGCCGCTGCTGTCGCGTAGTGCCGTGCACCTTGATCCGGTGGAACATGCGGTGCTGCTGATTGCCGCGCTGGAGCTGCGCACGCAGGCGCAGATTCCGTTTCGCGTCATCATCAACGAGGCCGTGAGTCTGACCAAGCGTTTTGGCGCCACCGATGGGCACAAATTCATCAACGGCGTCCTCGATCGTGCCGCGCGTGACTGGCGTCCTTCCGAGCGCTGAGGCGTATGAGCAGCAGCGGCGAGTGGCAGGTGATCGACCGGTTCTTCAATCACCTGGGTGCGGTGCGCACGGATGTCGTGTTGGGAATCGGCGATGATGCCGCGCTGTTGCGCCCAGCAGCTGGCATGGAGATCGCGCAAACCACTGACTCGCTGATTGAGCACGTGCATTTTCTGGCCGGTGCGCCACCACGCTCGCTCGGGCATCGTGCGCTGGCCGTGAACTTAAGCGACCTGGCCGCAATGGGCGCGACGCCGGCCTGGGCGTTACTGTCCCTGACGTTGCCTGCTGTCGATGAGTCGTGGCTGGCTGAGTTCGCCGCTGGCTTTGGACGCCTGGCGCGCATTCACGAAGTGGCTTTGGTCGGCGGCAACCTGAGCCGTGGTCCACTGAACATCACAGTGCAGCTAACGGGGCTGGTGCCAGCGGGCAGCGCACTACGACGCAGCGGCGCTCGCGCTGGCGACGAAATCTGGGTGAGCGGCACGCTGGGCGATGCCGCCATGGGCCGTCTGCCGGAGGCCAGTGAGGCGCTGCGCGCGCGCTTTGAATACCCGACAGCGCGCGTGGCATTGGGCAGCGCGCTGCGCGGTATCGCCAGCAGTTGTATCGATCTGTCCGATGGTCTGCTCGCCGACCTGCCACGACTGGTGCAGGCCAGTGGTTGCGGCGCCATACTCGAGCTCGACAGACTGCCACTCTCGCCGGCCCTGCAGGCGCGCGCGGCGGCTTTAAGTTGGCAACGCGCTTTGGTGGGCGGTGAGGATTACGAGCTGTGTTTCACGGTGCCACCGGAAAATGCCGCGCGCCTGAGCGCTCTCGCCCGGCAGCTCGAGGTAGCGCTGTGCTGCTGTGGCCGGCTGCGCCCGGCCGCGGGGCTGGAGTTGCGCGCCGCTGGCGGCGTGATCCAGTTCTCGCAATCGCGCTTCGATCACTTCAAAAGCTAGCTGCCTGTTTGCCAGTCCGGGCGCTCGGCGCGCTGCCCGGCACGCTGGCCGATGATCCGCGATGCAGTTCACAGTTCACCGGGTGCACACTCCGTATCCTCGAAGTTGCCGTGTGTGAACCATGAACTGATGTCACTCCAAGTAGCAAAAAATCCCAGCCTCAGAGCCATACCCGAGCGAATCGGCAAGTATCTCATCGTCAATGAGGTGGGCCGCGGCAGCACCGGCGTCGTGTACCTCTCGCATGATCCCTACTACGGCCGCGACGTCGCGATCAAGGTCTACAATATCGAGGCCAGTGGCGATGACGAGCGCGCGCGCGTGACGCGCAAGATGTTTTTGTCCGAAGCCCACATGGTGGGCATGCTGCACCATCCGAATATTCTGCCGATTTACGATGCCGGTGAAGAGAACGGCCATTGCTATATCGTCACCGAGCACGTGCACGGCGCGCGCACCCTGGCCGCCTACTGCCGCCCGGACAATCTGCTGCGCATCGATGATGTGGTCGAAATCATGTTCAAGTGTGCCAAGGCGCTGCACTACGCGCACTCGCGCGGCGTGATCCATCGCGATATCAAGCCCTCCAACCTCATGCTCACCCAGGACAGCGACGTACGCATCATCGATTTTGGTATTGCCCTGGTAGCCGATTCCGAGATATCGCGCATCGAAGGCATCGCCGGCTCGCCCAGCTACATGTCGCCCGAACAGGTGCAGAGCATCGATCTGACCAATCGCTCCGATCTGTATTCACTCGGCGGTGTGATGTACGAGCTGCTGACCGGTACGCGCCCGTTCCGCGCTGGCAATCTCGCCAAGCTGCTGCACCAGATCGTCTACGCGACCCCGCCGCCGATTCATACGCTGCGCGAGGATGTCCCCGAAGATCTGGAAGTGGTGGTGGCCACCGCGATGCAGAAAGATCCGCAGCGCCGGCAGAAGAGCGGCCTGGAGCTGGCCGGTGAACTGACGCGCGTGCACCAGCAGCTGCGCCAGAAGAATTCGCGCATGAACCAGCAGGAGCAGTTCAGCCTGCTGCGTCGCCTGAAATTCTTCCATGAGTTCTCGCACGCGGAAATCACCGAAGTAATGCGCGCCAGTCACTGGCAGGATTACAACCTGGGTGAAGAGATCGTCAAGGAAGGCGAGATGGATGATCGCTTCTACATCATCGTCAGCGGCAGCTGCGCCGTGGAGCGCAACGGCGTCTCGGTCGGCATTCTGTCGCTGGGCGAATGCTTTGGCGAGACCAGCTACGTGCAGGGCGCCAAACGCAGCGCCACGATTCGCGCCACCGACGCCGTGACCGTGCTCAAGGTGAGCTCGACGCTGCTCGAGCAGGTTTCGGCTTCCTGCCAGCTGCGCTTCAACCGCGTATTCCTGCGCACTTTGATTGGGCGCTTGCAGGGTGCGGAGCTGCGCCCGGCCTGAGGCGCGCCGCGGCCGCTGCTAGCTCCTGCCGGCCGGCACTGACAGCTGCTTGTTGCGCTCAATCAGCGCGTAGGCCGAGTGATTGTGGATCGATTCAAAATTCTCGCTCTCCACCACGTAGGCACTGATGCGCGGCTCGGCATTGAGCCGCACCGCCACGTCGCGCACCATGTCTTCAACAAACTTCGGGTTATCGTAGGCGCGCTCGGTGACGTATTTTTCGTCGGGGCGCTTGAGAATCCCGTACAGCTCGCATGAGGCCTCGGACTCGGCGATGTCGATCAGTTCTTCGATCCACATGTGCTCGCGCAGCCGCGCCTTGATGGTGACGTGTGAGCGCTGATTGTGTGCGCCGCGCTCGGAGATCTTTTTTGAGCACGGACACAGGCTGGTGACCGGAACCACGATGCGGATCCACAACTGGGTTTCGCCGTGGCAGCATTCGCCGATCAGCGTGGCCTGGTAGTCCATCAGGCTTTCCACGCCGGATATGGGCGCGCGCTTGGTGACGAAATACGGGAAGCTCATTTCGATGTGACCGGCGTCGGCATCCAGCCGCTCGGTCATTTCCACCAGCATGGCGCGGAATGAATCGACCGAGATTTCCGGCGCGTGATGCAGCACTTCGACGAAGCGCGACATGTGGGTGCCCTTGAAGTTGTGCGGCAGGTTGACGTACATGTTGAAGGTGGCAACCGTGTGTTGCTCACCGACGGAGCGGTCCTTCACCCGCACCGGATGGCGGATATCCTTGATGCCGACGCGATCGATGGCGATCTGACGCGTATCGGCGCCGCTTTGTACGTCTTCAACAGCGTTTTTGACTGGGTTACGTTCGGCAACTGCAATATCCATGGCGTACCTTGGGCTTAGGGGTGCGATCAGGCCGGTCCGGAGCGAACCGCCACCGCTATTCTGGTGGCGGGCCTGGAGCTATTCAAGTTGAGTGCCAGCGGACGCCACCAGCGTTCAATGGTGGCCTGAACGGTGGCACTATCGAGCCGGGCATCCACCAGGCATTGCTCGCGGCTGCCGTGCTCAATAAAGCGATCGGGCAGGCCAATGTGCAGGCGCGGCCCGCTTAGGCCAAGGGCATCCAGCTGTTCGGCAACCGCGCTGCCAGCGCCGCCGCTGATGGTGTTTTCCTCCAGCGTGACCAGGCCTGCGTAGTGCGGCGCCAGTTCGCGCAGCAGCGCTTCATCCAGTGGCTTGACAAAGCGCATGTTGACGACTGTGGCATCCAGTTGTTCGCCGGCCTGCAGCGCTGCCGCCAGCATGGTGCCGAAGGAGAGCAGCAGCAGGCCGGATTCGCCGCGCCGGCGTAACTGTGCGCGCCCGATCGGGACGAGCGTCATGGCGGCCTCGATCGCCACCCCCGGTCCCTGGCCGCGCGGATAGCGCACCGCCGCCGGGCCGCCGACGCGCGTGGCGGTATAGAGCATCTGCCGGCATTCGTTTTCATCCGCCGGCGCCATGATCACCATGTTGGGAATGCAGCGCAGAAAGGAATAGTCGAAACTGCCATTGTGGGTGGCGCCGTCGCCGCCGACCACACCGGCGCGATCGAGCGCAAAAACCACCGGTAGATTCTGCAACGCCACGTCGTGAATCAGCTGATCGTAGCCGCGCTGCAGAAAAGTCGAATAGATTGCCACCACCGGTATCAGCCCTTCGCAGGCCAGTCCAGCCGCAAAGGTCACGGCATGCTGCTCAGCAATCGCGACATCGAAATAGCGCTCAGGAAAGCGCCTGGAAAATTCCACCAGCCCGGAGCCCTCGCGCATCGCCGGGGTGATGCCCACTATGCGCTCATCGCTGGCGGCCATGTCGCACAGCCAGGCGCCGAACACCTGCGAATAGCTCAGGCCGCCGGCCGGATCCTTGAGTATGCGCCCGGTCAGCGGGTCGAAGGGCCCGGGCCCGTGCCAGGCAATCGGGTCGGCCTCGGCGGGCGCATAACCTTTACCCTTGCGCGTCACCACGTGCAACAACTGCGGACCATTCAGATCGCGCAGGTTGCGCAGTGTACCCAGCAACGATTTAAGATCGTGGCCATCGACCGGCCCGATGTAGTTGAAGCCCATTTCCTCGAACAAGGTGCCCGGCAGCCACATGCCTTTCACATGTTCTTCCGAACGGCGCGCAAATTCGCGGATGTGCGGCATCTTGCGCAGCACGCGCTTGCCGCCTTCACGCAGGTGCGCGTAGAAGCGGCCGGAGAGCACGCGCGCCAGGTAGTTGGATAGCGCGCCGACGTTCTCGGAAATCGACATGTCGTTGTCGTTCAATACCACCAGCAGATTGGTCGGCAGGCTGCCGGCATGATTGAGCGCTTCGAAGGCCATGCCGGCGCTCATGGCACCATCGCCGATGATCGCGACTGCACGCCGGGCTTCGCCCTTGCGGGCAGCGGCCACTGCCATGCCGAGCGCCGCGCTCACCGAGGTGCTCGAATGCCCGACACCAAAGGTGTCGTATTCACTTTCAGCGCGCTGCGGAAACGGCGCCAGACCGGCGTGTTGCTTGATGGTATGCAATTGATCACGCCGACCGGTGAGCACCTTGTGCGGGTAGGCCTGGTGGCCTACGTCCCACACCAATCGGTCGTAGGGTGTCTGATAAACATAGTGCAGGGCGATGGTCAGCTCCACGGTGCCCAGGCCAGCGGCAAAATGACCACCGCGCGTGCTCACCGTCTGCACCAGAAACTGGCGCAATTCCCCGGCCAGATCTTTCAGACGCCGCTCTGGCAGCGTCCGCAGATCGGCGGGCGAGCCGATCTGGCGCAGCAGGGCGTAGGGTTCTTTGGCAATGGCCATGGCTGGCAGTCTACGCTAGCTGACGCGCTCGACCACGGCATAGGCCAGCTCACGCAGCGTCGCGGCCGCCACGCCCATGCCAGCCAGTTCCGCCAGCGCGCGATCGCGATGCAAGCAGGCCAGTTCCTGCGCCCGCGCCAGCCCAAAAACACTGGGATAGGTCGGCTTGTCGTTGGCCGCATCGGCACCGGCACGCTTGCCGAGCACGGCGGTCTGGCCGATGACATCGAGGATGTCATCCTGAATCTGAAAGGCGAGACCAATCTCTTCGCCGTAACGCTGCAGGGCGCGCCGCTGCGCGCTTGCGAGCAGACCTGCAGCAATGGCGCCCAGTTCCACACTGGCACGAATGAGTGCGCCGGTCTTGCGACGGTGCATGGCTTCGATGCTGGCGGCTGCCAATCGGGTTCCGGCCGCAGCCAGATCCATGGCTTGTCCACCCGCCATGCCCTGCGTGCCGATGGCGGCCGCGAGCACGGCAATCATCTGCAGGCGGGCGCTGTCGCTTAAGGCCTCGCTGTGGGCGAGGGTGTCGAAGGCCAGCGCCTGCAGCGCATCGCCTGCCAGTATCGCAGTGCCCTCATCGAAAGCCTTGTGGCAGGTAGGCAGACCGCGGCGCAGATCATCATTGTCCATGGCCGGCAAATCATCGTGAATCAGGCTGTAGGCGTGTATCAGTTCAACTGCGACGGCTGGTGCATCCAGCTGTTCCGGCCGGGCGCCGAGCGCTTCACCCGTGACATACACCAACAGCGGGCGCAGGCGTTTGCCGCCTCCCAGCACAGCGTAGCGCATCGCTTCCTGCAAGCGCGCAACCGCAGCGTCGCGCGAGTTCAGGGTGCGTTGCAGCGCGGCGGCGATGCGCAGGTGCGCAGCCTCGGCGCACGCGCGAAAATTGATGGCGTCCACGGCAGCGAGTATCAAGGTGCAATGATCAGGAATTTTCGCCAGCAGCCGGGCCACCCGCTGCGCCAAGCGAATCGGTGGCGAACTCTTCCACGCCCGGGCCCGCGGGACCCTGCACCAGTATCTGTACCCGCGCTTGCGCCGCTTGCAGGGCCAGCTGGCACTCGCGCGTCAGCTGCACGCCGCGCTCGAAATGGCGCAGCGCCTCATCGAGGGGCAGGCTGCCGCTCTCCATCTGCGCCACCAGCTCTTCGAGCTCAGCGAGGCTTTGTTCAAATCCGGCTTTCTTGGGTTTGGCGGACACCGTGAGGACCTGCGTTGGAACGGACAATGCGCGACCCTACACAGCGATGCGCTCGGCGGTCAAACCGGGTTGACGGCGGGCCCGGTTGGCCGTACATTTGGCGCCGCTTAGACTCAGTCTAAATAAGCCCACCACGGGCGGGAGCAGCTGATGAGCCTCAAAGGAAGCAAGACCGAACAGAATCTGAAGGACGCATTTGCCGGCGAATCCCAGGCCAATCGTCGCTATCTTTATTTCGCAGGCAAGGCCGATGTCGAAGGCTATAACGACGTCTCCGCCGTGTTTCGCTCGACTGCCGAAGGTGAAACCGGGCACGCGCACGGCCATCTCGAGTATCTGGAAGCCGTGGGTGACCCGGCCACGGGCCTGCCCATCGGCGAGACCCGTGCCAACCTGAAATCAGCGATCGCGGGCGAGACCCACGAATACTCGGATATGTATCCGGGCATGGCCAAGGCCGCGCGCGCCGAGGGCTTCAGTGAAATTGCCGACTGGTTTGAGACACTGGCCAAGGCCGAGCGTTCGCACGCCAATCGCTTTCAGAAGGCACTGGATACCCTTTAATGGCAGGCCCGGGCGGCGGCAAGGGTGAGGGCAACCTCGAGGCGCCCACGCGCCACCCTCTGAACTGGCGCGACCCGGGGTTCTATGACGCACGCGCGCTCGAGCAGGAACTCGAGCGCGTGTTCGATATTTGTCATGGCTGCCGGCGTTGTTTCAACCTGTGTCAGTCTTTCCCCACGCTGTTCGACACGATTGACGCCAGCAGCAGCGGCGAGATCGACAGTGTCGACAAGCGCGCCTATTGGCAGGTGGTCGATCACTGCTATCTGTGCGACATGTGCTACATGACCAAGTGTCCGTACGTGCCGCCGCATCCGTGGAATGTTGATTTCCCGCACCTGATGCTGCGCGCCAAGGCGGTGCGCAACGCCGCGGGCGGATCGAGCCTGCGTGACCGGTTGCTGAGCTCCACCGATACGGTGGGTAGCATCGCCGGCATTCCGGTGGTGGCGCAACTGGTCAATGCGGCCAACGCCAGCACGGTGGGGCGCAGGCTGCTCGATAAAACACTTGGTGTACACCCCGAGGCACCGCTGCCAAGATATGAGATACGCAGTGCGCGCGCGCGCCTGCAGAACCTGCCGGCACCAGCGACGCCAGTGCAGGCCACGCCCGAGACCACCGGGCGCGTCGTGCTGTTCACGACCTGCTATGGCAACCGCAACGAGCCCGATCTCGCCACTGATCTGGCCGCGGTATTCGCGCACAACGGTATCGAACTCAAGCTCGCGGCCAGCGAGCGCTGTTGCGGTATGCCCAAGCTCGAGCTGGGCGATCTCGAGGCCGTGGCGCGGCTGAAGGAATTCAATATTCCGCAGCTCAAAGCGCTGGTGGTGCAGGGTTTCGATATCGTTGCGCCGATTCCCTCCTGCGTCCTGATGTTCAAGCAGGAATTGCCGCTGATGTTTCCGCAGGACGCCGATGTGCAGTTGATCAAGAGCCGCATTTTTGACCCCTTTGAATATCTGATGCTGCGTCATAAGGCCGGATTGCTGCGGACCGATTTCAGAGCGCAGCTGGGCAGCATCAGTTATCACGTGCCCTGTCATCTGCGGGTGCAGAACATTGGCCTCAAGACCCGCGACCTCCTCAAGCTGGTGCCCGCTACCACCGTCGATGTCATCGAGCGCTGCTCGGGCCACAATGGCACTTACGCGGTCAAGAGTGAATTTCGTGCGGCCTCGATGAAGATTGCGCAGCCGGTAATAAAAAAGGTGCAGGACCAGGCCGCCGATCACTACGCCAGTGATTGCCCCATGGCCGGGCACCAGATTGCCAGCGGCCTGGCTGAGGGAGCGCGCGAGCCCGAACACCCCATGAAGCTGTTGCGCATCGCCTACGGTATTTAAGAATGCAAACCCTGACCAGCACTGATCTGCTGCCGCTCGAGCACTATGCCCGGGAGCGGGCGCAGATACGCGAGCGCATGATCAGCTATCGGGCTGCGCGGCGCCTGGCGGTCGGCCCCAACTGCACCTGGAGTTTCGAGGATCGTGAAACGGTGCGCTATCAGGTGCAGGAGATGCTGCGTACCGAGCGTATCTTCGAGGTGGCCGGCATCAACGAGGAACTGGCGGCCTACAATCCGCTGATTCCCAGCGGCCGCAACCTGAAGGCGACGCTGCTGATCGAGTATCCCGAAGCGCTCGAGCGCGCAGCAAAACTTGCGCAGTTGCGTGGCATGGAACGTCGCTGCTGGCTGCAGGTCGCGGGGCACGAGCGGGTGTATGCGATTGCCGACGAAGATATGGAACGTGAGAACGAGCAGAAAACTTCGGCCGTGCATTTTCTGCGCTTCGAGTTGAACGAGGCCATGGCAGGAGATTTTAAAGCGGGCGCCGCGCTCGCTGCCGGCGTGGATCACGACGCCTATCGGCATGGCGTGGACCGCGTGGCCCCGGAGCAATGCGCGGTTTTGCGCGCCGACCTGGACTAAATCCGGACTCCAGCCTACTAACCACCGGGATTCTCATGTTTGACTACTTCGGCGTGCTGATATCGGTGATCATGGGCCTGGCGCTGACGCATCTGCTGCGCGGCCTGGGACGGCTCATGCAACTACGGCACGAGGCACAGCCTTACTGGGTGCACATCGTCTGGACCGTCAATGCCCTGATCTACGTGCTGGCGATCTGGTGGGGCATGTACTGGTGGAAGGATCTCCAGGACTGGTCAGCCGCGTGGTTTTTCTTCATCGCCGCGTATGCAATCGTACTTTTCATGTGGGCCTACATGCTGTTCCCCCAGGAATTTTCGCCTGACGTCAATTTTGAATCCTATTTCTACGCCAATCGACGCTGGCTGTTCGGAATCCAGACATTCATGTGCCTTATGGATATTCCGGAGACGCTGCGGAAAGGTGCCATGCATTTGCGACCCACGCCGGCCCCGTACCCCTTATTTATTGCCAGCCTGCTGCTCATCAGCGTGGTCGGGCTGGTAACTTCACGGCGCCGCGTACACGCTGTGCTGTGCGTGGCCTGGCTGGTGATTGTTCTGTGCTATATGTTCCTGTCTACGCTGGCGCGCATCGCCGGACACGTATCTTGATCCTAGCGGAGACTTCCGTCTGCTAAACTGCGCGCGCTCGAATTCCGAGGTCTGACCGCGAACGCATGTCGCAGAACTATAATGCCGCCGATATCGAGGTGCTCACCGGCCTCGAACCCGTCCGTCGCCGGCCGGGTATGTACACCGACACCACCCGCCCCAACCATCTGGCACATGAAGTTGTCGACAACAGTGTCGATGAGGCGCTCGCGGGGCACTGCACACAGATTGATGTCACGCTGTTCAAGGACGGCTCGGTCGAAGTGCGCGACGATGGGCGCGGCATGCCGGTAGACAAGCACCCGCAGGAAAAAGTCAGCGGCGTCGAGCTGATCCTCACGCGCCTGCACGCCGGCGGCAAGTTTTCCGACAAGTCCTACGGCTTCGCCGGCGGTCTGCATGGTGTCGGTGTGTCGGTGGTCAATGCGTTGTCAAAACACCTGGAATGCTGGGTGCGTCGCGGCGGCAAGGAATACAACATCGCCTTCAAGGATGGCCGTGTATCCTCGAAGCTCGAAGAGATCGGCACGGTCGGCCAGCGCAATACCGGCACGACAGTGCGCTTCTGGCCCGACCCGAAGTTCTTTGATACCGAGCGCTTTGCCGTGCCGGAACTCAAGCGCGTGCTCAAAGCCAAGGCGGTGCTGTGCGCGGGTCTGCGCCTGAGCTTCACCAACGAGGCCACCGGTGAGCGCGAGGAATGGTTTTACACTGGCCACCTGGGCGAATACCTGCTCGAGCAGTTGGAAAAGTCGGAGCGCCTGCCTGCCGAGCCCATCACCGGCCGGCACGTCTCGGAACAGGACGTGGTGGAGTGGGCGCTGGCCTGGTCGAGCGATGCCCCGCACCTGATCGCCGAGAGCTACGTCAATCTGATCCCCACCATTGCCGGCGGCACGCATGTCAACGGCATGCGCTCAGGGATAGTCGATGCCGTGCGCCAGTTCAGCGAATTTCGAAATCTGCTGCCGCGCGGCGTCAAGCTGACGGCCGAAGATGTCTGGGAGCGCGTCTGCTACGTGCTGTCGATCAAGATTCGCAACCCGCAGTTTGCCGGCCAGACCAAGGAAAAACTCAGTTCGCGCGAGGCCGCGGCGCTGGTCGAGACCCACGCCCGTGATGCCATGGCGCTGTGGCTGAACCAGCATCCCGATGCCGGCGAGGGCATCGCGCAATTTGCCATCGCCAATGCGCTCGAACGCATGAAGGCCGCACAGCGCATCACCCGCAAGCGAGCGGTCAATGGACCGGTGCTACCAGGGAAACTCGCCGACTGCAGCTGCCAGGATCCAGCTCGCTCAGAACTCTTCCTGGTCGAAGGCGATTCAGCGGGTGGCTCCGCCAAGCAGGCGCGCTCCAAGGATTTCCAGGCCATCATGCCGCTGCGCGGCAAAATCCTTAACACCTGGGAACTCGAACCCGGCGAGATCGGTTCCTCACAGGAAGTGCACGACATCAGCGTCGCCCTCGGTGTCGATCCTGGTTCCAGCGATCTCTCAGGTCTGCGCTATCACAAGGTCTGCATCCTCGCCGACGCCGACTCCGACGGTCTGCACATCGCCACACTGCTGTGCGCGCTGTTCCTGCGCCATTTTCGCCCGCTGGTCACGCACGGCCACATCTATGTCGCCATGCCGCCGCTATTTCGCATCGATGCCGGCAAACAGGTGATCTATGCGCTCGACAACGCCGAGCGCGATTCAGTGCTGGCACGCCTTGCCGCTGAGCACTCGCGGGTAAAGCCCGTGGTGACGCGCTTCAAGGGCCTGGGGGAGATGAACCCCTCGCAGTTGCGGGAATCAACCATCGATCCACTCACACGGCGGCTGGTGCAGCTGACCATTGAGGCCAAGGACGATACGGACAAGCTCATGGATATGTTGCTGACCAAGAAGCGCTCGGGGGATCGGCGCGAGTGGCTGGAGCGCAGCGGGAATATGGCGGAGCTATGAATCGCGTTCGAACGACGCCTGCGCACGCAGCTGGCCGGTGGCGGGGGGTTTGGCCCCCCCCCGCCCCCCCCGGAACCCACCCATGGGGGGTGGGGGCAAAAAAAAAATATTTTTT
>JANMWZ010000071.1:0-3479 GCA_031441585.1 Gammaproteobacteria bacterium | reverse complement strand
TTAAAAAAACACGCTGCCCGCTGCGCCGCCAGAGACTGCTCGCTGCTTGCAGAGCCCGCCTGGGCGGCAGTAACGCAGGCAAGAAAGACGACGATCGGCAGTAGTTTTTTCATGACAGACTTCCCCTCAACCGTTGTCAATAGACTCGATGATGATCATTTTGCCTACTAACTGGCCTGGCACTATCAATACGCATGGGTGCGGTTGACCCCTCCCGGACCGAGTACCCCCTCTATGCTAGCGCGTAGTGATGGATTGAAACCGTACCACCGTCGGGTAGTGGTCGCTGATGAGACTCGTGTTTCCTGGCCTCAGAGGAGGAAGGGTGTAATTTTCTGCGGCAAGGAGTATCGCTCGTAAAAGGCTAATAACGTTGGGATTTGCTGCCGCCCAGCGATTGGCCTGAAGTTGTGATAGCGGACTGACAGGCGCATTGTGGCTATCAGTTTTTGTGTAGATATCGCCAGACTTTCGATGGCGCGTTATAGGTGTTATCGCATTTCAGGAGGCCGTCATGCCACCGAGTGCCGGTCTGGTACTGGTCAAACTCGAGATCCACGTTGGCGAAATGGCAGTATGGCGGATGCGGTTGGCTCGGATTCTCGCGTTACTTGACGATAGACCGTTCGAGTCGCCAAAAACGATGATGCGCCGGTGGAGAATCAACATAAAGATACCAACACGGTGCATCACGGTCGTTCTGATCGCAGGTACTTCGACGGCGGGAGCCCATGCGTATCTCTAGAAGTTCCAGCCCCGAGGATTGCGCGGTTGGGCCACCAAGGTTCACATGGTTGCCGCAAGTGATCGATTCACCATAGGCTTTTCACTCTCTCCAGGCCAAGCAGGCGATGCGCCCGAAGGACGCGCATTGTTGCGCCCCGTCGAGGAGCTGCCGATGTCGTGCTACTTGTAGACGGACCGCGCATATGAGGGTGATGAAACACGGCAAGTGGCCTTCGATCTGGGCTTTGTCTCGGCGGTAGCCTGGGTCTGAGCCAAATACGGACGCCTCTTAGGACCCAAGCGCCGACAAGCTCCAGGCAGCCAGTAACGTCACTACGCCCGCGCCGCCGTAGCACAAGGTTCGTGCGACCACGCCGGTATGGATGCCAAGATCATGCAGGCTGTGGAAAATGCGGTGTGCAGCGTGCCAGATGAACAGCGTAATCACCCCCAGCAGGAAAGCCTTTACAGCCCAGTGCTGTGCAAAGCTCAGCATACGCGGGTAGCTCATGAAGTCCTGCGGCAGCAGCACGCCGAGCGGCACCGCGACGCCGGTGAGGAGCACCAGCGCTGGCCCAAACAACGCCGCGAGCATGCCGCCAGCACCAAAGAGCGCCCAGAACACCGGCTGGCTGGAGCGTTTCATGGCCGCAATGACCAGGCAACGGCAAATGTAACGAGCGCGGCCAATGCAGCAGTGCTCAGCCCGAGCCGCGTGATCGTCGCGCCGGCCACCCGCCTGCCGCCGATATACAGCGCCGGCAGGGTCTTGGGCATGATCTCGAACCAGCTGTAGGCGTGGTAGATCATCGCCACCAGCATCAGCAGGTGCAGCAGGATCGAGGCCGGGGTGCGCAGCAGTGCGAGCCAGGCGTTCCAGGCCGCCTCGCCCCGCGCCAGGCACCGTGTTCCGGCAAGCAGGACCAAGGCTTAGAGCGCGACCATGAGCGCGGTGGCCTCGCGGA
Organism: Gammaproteobacteria bacterium; assembly: GCA_031441585.1. Classification (GTDB taxonomy): domain Bacteria; phylum Pseudomonadota; class Gammaproteobacteria; order Steroidobacterales; family Steroidobacteraceae; genus FEN-1191. Next base: position 1,788 of record JANMWZ010000071.1, on the reverse strand, counting down.
TCATGTAGCGCACAAAGAACGGGTCACGGCGCCACCAGCCAGTCATCGGACGCACATAGGGTCGGCGGGCGCTCATTTGCCCTCTGCCCTGGGCCGCAGGAAGCGCAGGAAATAGTCCCTGGCACTGTTGACCTTGTTCTGGTTCACGGCGTTGGCGGGATCCACGCCCTTGGGGCAGACCTCGGAGCAATAGCCCACGGCGGTGCAGTTCCATACGCCTTCAAGGGAATTCACCAGCGGCATGCGCTGCTCACGCCCGGCGTCGCGTGAATCGGCGTTGTAGCGATGCAGCAGCGCGAGCACGCCGGGTCCGGTGAATTGTGAGTCCAGGCCGTACTGCGGGCAGGCCGCATAGCAGAGCAGGCAATTGATGCAGGAACTGAACTGCTCGTACTGCACGAGCTGCTGCGGCGTCTGCAGGTATTCACCCTGCTCGAGGCTGCGCGGCTCCCTGGGAATGAGCCAGGGCTTGATGCTGGCAAGTTTGCCGATGAAATCGTCAACGCCGACCACCAGGTCGCGCTCGATCGGGAAATGTGCCAGTGCTTCGATGCGCAGTTTCCCCGGATAGAACTCGCGCAGGAAAGTCTGGCAAGAGAGCTGCGGCTTGCCGTTGATCATCATGCCGCAGCTGCCGCAGATCGCCATGCGACACGACCAGCGAAAGCTCAGCGTGCCGTCGAGATGATCCTTGATGTATTGCAGGCCCTGCAGCACGGACATTTCATCGGTAAACGGCACGCGATAACGCTGTGCGATGGGGGCTGCTTCCTGCTCCGGGCGGTAACGTAGCACCTCGATCTCGATGATTCTCGCCACTGCAGATACAGACTCAGCCATGGGCCGTCTCCTGCTGCTGGCGCTGCGCTTCGGCCTGCACACCCGCGGCGCCATAGGCGCGCGTGCCGGGTCGCGACCTCGTGATCCTGACGTCGCCATAGCTGATTCGCGGCGCATCCTCGCCGGCGTACGTGGCCAGGGAATGTTTTAGGAAGTTGACGTCGTCGCGCTGCTCAAAACCATCCAGACGCTGGTGCGAGCCGCGCGATTCGCGGCGCTGGAGCGCTGAATGGACCATGGCCTCAGCCACATCGAGCTGGTAGCCGAGCTCGATAGCGAGCAGCCATTCGGTGTTCCAGACCCGGGAGTGATCGTCCAGATGCAGGTTCTGATAGCGCAGCTTCAATTCGCCGATCTTGTTGCAGGTGGCCTGCATGTCGGGGCCAACGCGGTAGATGCCGCAGCCGCTTTCCATGCTGTGCGCCATTTCGCTGCGCAGCACTGCGATGCGTTCGCTCCCGCCCGGTCGCGACACCAGGCTCAGTGCGCGCTCACCGGCCGCCTCGGCCTGGCGCCTGAGAGTATCCGCATTGCTGTTGGCCACGCGGCGCGCAAAGTCTGCCGCTTCAAGGCCGGCCACTTTGCCGAACACCAGCAGTTCAGTGAGTGAATTGGATCCCAGCCGGTTGGCACCGTGTATGCCCACGCTCGAACACTCGCCCACGGAATAAAGGCCGGCCAGCGGTGCGGCGGTCCTGCCGTCGGCGAGGATACCGCCCATCGTGTAGTGCACAGCCGGCACCACGGGAATGAGCGCGCGCGCCGGGTCGACGCCCAGAAACTGTTCGGCGAGTTCACAGATCTGTGGCAGGCGTTCGCGTAACCTGCGCTCACCGAGGTGGCGCAGATCGAGATGGACCACCGAGCCGAGCGGACCTTCGATGGTGCGGCCCCGCCGTTGCTCGTGCCAGAACGCCTGGCTGAGCCGGTCGCGCGGCCCCAGCTCCA
>JANMWZ010000070.1:0-14752 GCA_031441585.1 Gammaproteobacteria bacterium | reverse complement strand
CGCCTCGGTGGTGTAGCCACCGGCCATGCGCACAGCATCCGCCATGCTCTCGCTGTCTTTGAGCTCGTAGATCGCAGGGCGGTGCACCTCGCCTTCCACCGAAACGGTGGCGCCGATCGGTGGAATAAGAATGGCGTCGCCCGGCAGCAGTTTGGCGTCGTTCGAGGTGTCGCCGCGCATCAGCAGGTCATAGAGATCGAGCGTGCGCACGGTCTGGCCGGCGCGCTTGAGCTGGATCGTGCGCAGCGAGCCGATTTCCTTCACGCCGCCAGCCGCAAACAGTGCGCCGGTGACGGTAGCGAGACCACTGACGGTATAGGCGCCCGGATACCGGGCCTCGCCCACAACGAACACCTGTATCGAGCGCACATCGCCCATACTCAAGGACGCACGCACCCCGATCATCTGCCGGCTGACTCTCGATTCGACATCGGCGCGCACCTCACTGAAGCGCCGCCCGCCTACGCTGATAGGCCCAAGTTCCGGGAAGCTTAAGTGCCCATCGCGACTGACCGTGAGTGCCAGGGTGCGGTTCTGGCTGCCATAGAGCTGCACACTGAATTTGTCGCCAGGGCCGACCACGTAGTCGGAGGGCACGGGCACGTCGCCCAGCGGCGCAAAGGTGGACTGGGCTTCATCAAACAGATCGTAACCGTAGGGCTTGAGCCCTGTGCTGCCGTGCCGCTGCACCGGCAGGTAGGTCACTTTGACATCGAGTTTCACAAGATCCGGTTCGGCCGAGAGACGCAGACTGGCCTGCGCTTCTGTCAGGCCAGCGAGCGCAATGGCAGCGAAGCCCGGCAGCTGAATGGCGCCGGATGGATCAAGCGTGTAGGGGTTCTTGGAGCGAATCAGCGCATCGAGCCCGCTCAGGCGCGTGCGTTCCTCGGGCTTGAGTTCCACTTCCGGGGCGATGATCGGCCCGCCGCTCGCGCCACCCGGCAGACCCGTCAAGGGCGGCGCCGCACCGGCACCCGTACCCGCGGTCGTAGGCCAGCTGAGCTTCTGGCGCTGGATGTCAGGCTCAATCAGGATCAGATCATCGGCACGCAGTCGGTGCGGCAGCATGGCTTCGGCATCTGCCGCCCGGCCGCGCGCGTTTTGCTGATTGTTCTGTATCGCGGCGGAGCCTGAGCGACTTTGGGCGGCAGACGACGCCCCACTGCCACCCTGCGAGCCCTGCCCGCCCCCCACCTGCTGCAGGATGGCCTGCTGCTGATCAGCCGGTAGATTGCTGTAGATCTCGGCCAGCCCTGAGGATCCGCTGGTCTGCGCGGTCACGGGTAACGCCGCCATGCCGATCGCGAGTCCTGCAAGCCATACGCTGGCACGCCGCGCGCGCGGGGGGATCAAGTGGAACTGGGTCAAAACGGCTCTCCGGCCTGGTAGCCTGAGGATTGTACTTATTTCTCGTGCTGGCGGGGGGAGGAGAAGGAGAGCCTTCGGCCACTATGCCCCTCAAGCACCGGTCGTTTGTCTACAAACCCAGCAAATACTCAGCTTCCCGGAATGCGCTTGACCAACTACTTTGATGCAGGTGGTACGGACAGCTATTGCATTGAAGTCGCATATGCGGATAATGAACCGTAATCCCCCCGCAGCCTTCGCTCTGCGGGCGGCGGGGCCCCACGAGGGGCCCTAGCCTTTTGTGGCACCAGTGGCCAAATCCGAGCCGATCGCCATCCGGACCGTTGTCTATGTTGATGGTTTTAATCTCTACTATTGGCTTAAGCCTTCGCCGTTTCGTTGGATTAACATTGAAAGGTTGGTGCTGAGTGCGTTGGCTTACAAGTCATTCCACCACCAACTTGTGGCTATCAAGTACTTCACGGCTGAGGTCTCAGATACCAAGTCCGATCCAGGCAAACACCGGCGACAATTTATCTACTTGCGCGCTCAGTGCGCCGTGACTCCGAAATTCCGCGTGTACTTCGGCGAATTTCGGCGGCAACGCAAACGCATGCCACAAGTTACAGGCAATGGCGGTGTCGGCGCGCTTGTCGAGGTGTGGGCAACCGAAGAAAAGGGCTCTGACGTGAATCTGGCTGTGCAATTGGTCAACGACGCTTGGGCCGACGAGTTCGACCTTGCGGTAGTAGTCTCAAATGATTCGGACCTAAAGCCAGCGCTACAGCTCGTGAAACAACGTGGCAAGCGCGTAGGCGTACTGGTTCGAGGTGACGCGCGTGTGATAAGCCTTCGGAAGGCATCGCACTTCCAGGTCACACTGACCGAACAGCACCTGCAGAACGCGTTGTTACCGCATTCCATTCCGGGGACTTCGATACACATACCAACAGAATGGGCACGGAAGGAGTCGGCAGCGCGGATCCGGTGAACTACGGGCGCACCACGATTCGCAGCCGCTTTTGCCAGCGCGGCCGAACCTGTCGAAGTACATTTCCATCTATGCAATTGCTGGTGGTCGCCCACCCCGAAAACTGGGATACAATTCGGATAATCTCGGCTCGCCCTGCTAACCCACATGAACGCCAAGACTATGAAACGTAAGCCCAATCGGCGCAGCGGCGAGGTGATGCGGAACGAATACGATTTTAGCGACGGCGTGCGCGGAAAGTATTACCGCAATTACCTGAAAAGCACCAGTGTGGTGACGCTTGATCAGGACGTGTCGGTGCGCTTCCGAACTTCGGCTGCGTTAAATCAGGCGCTACGCACCTTGATGCAGACTGAGCTTCTGATACGCAGCCTCGCCAAGCGCCCGCCGCGAGCACGCCGCGCTACTGCAGCGGAGTAGTTAACCGGCGCGATGGAGGGCACGCAGCCGCAACCCCGCCTTTAGCGGAAGGTCGAGGCCCCACAACCAGGCGTTTTTAAACCTGGCGATTACTCAGTTTCCCGGAATGCGCTTGGCCCACTACTGTGATGCAGGTGGTACGGACAGCTATTGCATTGAAGTCGCATATGCGGATAATGAACTGTAATCCCCCCGCAGCCTTCGAACTGCGGGCGGCAGGGCCCCACGAGGGGCCCTAGCCTTTTATGGGGGCGGAACCGAGCCTGGTTCTGTCCGGCGACGGAGGCGTTGCCACCCTGCCCGCCGCCCGCTTCCTTCAAGATGGCCTGCTGCTGATGCGCAGCCTCACCAAGCGCCCGCCGCGATGGCGCCGCGCAACCGCAGCGGAGTAGTAACTGCCGCGATGGAGCGCACGCTGGCGCGACCCCGCCTTTAACGAAAGGCCGGAGCCCCACAAGCGGGCGTTTATCTGCAAACCCAGCAATTACACAGCTTCCCTGGAGTCGCTTGCGCCACAACCGTGACTCTGGCGACCCGGACCCATCCGACGCGCACATTCACCAGCTGGGTAAGCGTCTGGGTAAGCATCTGGGTAGTTGATCATTCGTGCTTTTTAAGATACAGTGGCCATGGTAATTGAGCTGCGCGAAACCACCAGCTTTTCGAAGTGGTTGAGCAGATTGCAGGATCCTCACGCTCGAGATCGCATCAAGGTTCGACTGACCCGCCTGGCGCTCGGGCTAGCCGGGGATGTCGAACCCGTCGGTGAAGGCGTCAGCGAACTACGAATCGACTACGGCCCAGGTTACCGGGTGTATTTTAAGCGACACAACGTCGCGACATGAACCTTGCGTTGAAACTCGCACGCAATCTGTAGGAGGTTTATGCCTAAGAGCAAGACTAAAACGCGACGCTTCGACGTCGTGAATTACCTGAAGACTGAGCGTGATGTGGCAGGTTATTTCGAAGCGGCGCTGGAAGATGGCGACCCGCGTGTGGTGGCGGCGGCGCTGGGGAATATCGCGCGCGTACGTGGCATGTCGAAGTTAGCCCGACAGACGGGCTTCCAGCGCGAAAATCTGTACCGAGCGTTATCGTCCAAGGGTAATCCGGAGTTGGCGACGTTCTTGAAGGTCGTGCATGCGCTGGGGCTCAAGCTGCATGCCTCAGCGGCTTGACTCATTGCAACGCAGGGCGTGCAACTGATCTCACGCAACTAACTTTCCCTATATGCCACCCAGTAATAGGAATTACGAAACCAAGTCATCGCCGTGGCGCAGCGATCCCCTGCTCAATGAGTTCACGTAAGAATCGTGTGTAAGGAATGCCGCGCGCGTGAGCGCGAGTTTTTACCGCGTCCAGCAGCGACTTAGGCAGCCGCATATTCAGTTGAGCGGTTTTGTTCTCAAACTCGAAGCGGACCGGCGTTAGCCCCGACAATTCGTAACGCGTCAGATCGGCCCCACTGACGAAACGCTTGGCAGCGGCATCGCTCTTAAAGCTGGGGATTTTCTTTTTCATAGGAAGCCACCTCTTTGGCATGCATGCAGTGCGCGCTCATCCCTCCACGCTACACAATTGTATATACAACCGCTACTGGGGCGCTAACCAAGCGGTGGGCGGAACCAAGCATGGTTCTGTCCGGCGACGCAGGCGTTATCACCCTGCCCGCCACCCGCTTGCGGCGTAGCTGCAGTCGGGGTCGGGCGGCAGCACGCCCACCTTATGGGGCGCATCCGGGCGCGGACCACCTTCAGTACCAGGCCGGAGCTCCACAATCGGGCATTTGTGCACTGCACATTTGCCATTGAAATAATGGTCATTTAGTATCCGTAAATGGACATTTCAGTAACTGACTTCAAAGCCCGTTGCCTGGACCTGATCCGGAAAGTCGAGGCCAGCGGCAAGGCCATCACTATCCGTCGCCGCGGCCAGGTGGTTGCGCGCCTTGAACCGGCCAGCAGCGCTTTGAGCAACGGCAAGCCCTGGGAACAACTGCGCGCCTTGGGAGGTCGTACCGACGTCAAAGCGAACGAGTCCGGCTGGACCGATACTGATTTCGAAGCTTTGCGTTGAAAATTGTACTCGACACGCACATATGGCTGTCGTGGCTACTGCCAGACTCTTTGTTGCCCGATCGGGAACGTAAGGCGCTTGATCGGATTGCTGCCGACAAGGGCATTTTTCTACCTGCCATCTGCCAGTGGGAAGCGCAGATGCTCCATGGTAAAAAACGCATCGAGCTGCCCGTTCCGTTTCCTACTTGGTTGCGAAGGGCTACGGCCGTCGATATGTTGACGATTCTGCCACTGAATGCCGATACCGTTATCGAGGTTAACGAACTCCCTGCCACCTTCCACGGCGACCCCGCCGACCGCATGATTGTCGCTACTGCCCGCGCCTATAATCTACCCCTCGCCACTCACGACGAAGCCATCAAGAAATCCCGTCTCGTCAAAATCTGGAGACCCTGACACCGCGCGGATCCGGACCGTACAACTCCACGGCGCTTTTTGCGGAAGGCCGGAGCCCTGCATTGCTGTACCATTTGTGATACACATAAACAGTTCGCATTTGTCATCAGGACGGCAAACTATGGGCGCTGCACGCCCTCAACCTCGCGGCAAAACGCCTCAAGTCGGTCGTACGTCCAGGAGTGGCGTAGTGCGAGCATGGCACCCGCGCCGTGGTTCCTCGTTGGACGAGTTTCTCGATTCCGAAGGTGTCCGCGCGCAATTCGCGACTGTCGCCATCAAGGAAGTCATTGCCTGGCAGGTAGCGCAGACTATGAAAAGGCAGAAACTGACTAAGGCCGGGATGGCAGAGCGGATGGGCACCAGCCGCGCGCAGCTCGACCGCCTGCTCGATCCGCAGCGCGATGTCACGCTCTCGACGTTGTCGCGTGCGGCGACGGCGCTGGGCCGGCAATTGCGGGTGACGCTGGCGTAGCTCGCGCCGACCCAGGTTTACGGCGGGTCTGCCGTGACCCAGCCCCCCCTGGTATCGCTTGCACGGCACCAATTCACCGGAACGGGATACTCGCGTGTGCGGAAGCTGACCGGCACTCGCTATCGCCCAGGCGGAGGCGAGATAGCCACGTTTGTACATGAACCCGGCACATTTGTGCGTCACGTCGACGGTGTCAGCTGCGGTACTTTGTACGTTGCCAAACAATCTGATCGTAGCTACAATGCGACTGAGCTGGGACGAAGCCAAGCGGAAAGCGAATCTGGCAAAGCGTGGCCTTGATTTTCACGATGCCTGATTGGTACTTGCGAGCCCAATCCGTATGGATGTGAATGTGATCCGGGCAGGTGAACCAAGAGTCATGTCCATGGCCTACGTAGTTGAGGTGCTGGCCGTACTTGTACTGGTGCATGTGCGGCGTGGCGACAGTGATCGGACTATTAGTTTCCGTCGCGCCAGCACCGTCGAAGCGGAGACTTACTGTGCGCAGCTTGAGGAGTAACAAAACCCAGCGGCAGCCAGGACGCACGCGACCGACAGCATCGCGTTCAGATTTTGCCCGTGTAAGAGCAGCACCGGACTTCGTGTGGGACGGCGTCAGCGACGATGATCAGCCGGCATCACCAAAGGAGCTGCGCACGGCCATACTGCGCGGGCTGCAAAAGGCACCCACCAAAATGCTCATGTCTATGCGCTTCAGCCGCGAAGTGATCGAGCACTTTCGTTCCACCGGCCCAGGTTGGCAGGCCCGCATCGACCAGGTGCTACGGGCTCATTTGGGCCGATTCAAAGTTCAGCCGCGGCCAAAGCCCTGACTGAGGAAGGCAGCGGCCGCAGGCGCCGCCCGCCCACTTTGGCTTTCATGAAGTGGCAACGATAGGGCGGGGTCGACAACTGCGGGTAGCACTGTTGTAGGCGGCAGTTGCACCGCATAAGGGCCGCCTCGAAGCGCGGTGGCGGCCCGTTCTCGATCACGAAAATCAACAAAGCCGCCAATTACTCCGCTTCCCTGGCGCGGCTTTCATGCCTGCTGTGAAGCGCGTGGCACGTGTATTCGCCAACTGAGTAGTATTGGACAAGGAAATCAACCAAGGTTACAATATCACTAGGTAATACCTAGTGATATCTGGAGGTCTTCCGTGGCCACGTCGCTCAAGATCGATGACGAATTGAAAAGCCGGGTGCAGTCTCTGGCCCAGCTGCGGCAGCGCTCTGCGCACTGGATCATGCACGAGGCCATTGAGCAGTACGTCGTGCGCGAGGAAGCCCGCGAGAGTTTCAAACAGGAGGCCATGGCGTCGTGGACGGCGTTTCAGGAAACGGGTCTGCATCTGACTGGGCAGGAAGTGCGGACGTGGCTGAACACCTGGGGCACTGAAGGAGAAACCGAGCCGCCCAAGTGCCACGAGTAATTGTCACCGAGGGCGCCGGGCGAGGTTTAGAACGGTGCCGCCGATTCCTGGTGCCCAAAAGTCCGCAGGCGGCCAGGCGAGCGGGTCAAAACATCGAAATGCAATGGGCGCTCCTGGAAAGCAATCCTGACATGGGCCGACCATTGCCCGAGTTGCCGGAGTGGCGAGAGCTCATCATTCCATTTGGGGACTCCGGCTACGTTGCGCTGTATCGCCATCACTCAGCTGATGATGCCGTGTATGTGCTGGCCTTCAGGCACCAGAAGGAAGCCGGGTACTAGCGGAGACGATTTGAACGAGCTGATCCAAGGGACCGCACTGCATCGACATAACTCAGCGCCCCCAGCAACGAACTGGTCTGCCCCGCCGCCATCGCCGGGTTCTCGACCAGCGGCACGCCCCATTGATCGAAGGCGTTGATACCCCAGAGCACGCTCTGCACGAACACCTTGTGCTCATAGAGCGCGAGCAGGCGCCCGAGCGTCGCGGGATCGAGGCGCGAGAACATGAGCAGCGTCGAGGGTCGATTGCCCTGGTGAATCTTGTGCGGCACCAGTTCGCCAATGCGCTTAAGGGGCACATTCTGGCGGCGCAGGTCCGCCTCGACCTGCGCGGCGTCCTGGCCAAAAGCAAACGCCTCGGCCTGCGCCAGCGCATTGGCGATGGCGAGATTCTGCGCCTCCTGACTGCCGCAGGAAGAATTCACCGGCACAAGAAAATCCAACGCAGCGCGCGCACTGCCCTGATGCAGGAGCTGGAAGAAAGAATGCTGGGCGTTGTTGCCCGGCTCACCCCAGATCACAGGGCAGGTGAGCGTCGGCGCGGCACGGCCATCGAGGCGCACCGATTTACCATTGCTTTCCATCTCGAGCTGCTGCAGATAGGCCGGCAGGCGCGCAAGGCGCTGATCGTAGGGCAACACGGCGAGTGTCGGCAGAGCGAGGAAATTGACATTCCACATGCCAAGCATCGCGGCCAGTACCGGCAGGTTCTGTTGCCACGGTGCGTCCTGAAAATGCCGGTCCATCTCTTCGGCGCCCGCGAGGAGAGCCGCGAAGTGCTGCGCGCCAATCGCTATTGCGAGTGCGACACCGATCGATGACCAGAGGGAATAGCGGCCACCCACCCAATCCCACATCGCAAAGCGATAGTCGGGATGCACACCGAACTCATCCATGGCCGCTGCGTTGACCGATACGGCGGCGAAATGCCGGGGGATAGCGGCCTCGCCCAGTTTGCCGCGCAACCATTCGCGCGCGGCAAGTGCGTTGCTGCGGGTCTCCTGCGTCGTGAAAGTCTTGGAGCAGATGATGAACAGCGTGCGCGCCGGGTCGGCCTGCGCCAGCACATCGGCAAGCTGGCAGCCATCGACATTCGAGGCGAAGACCACCCGCGGGGCGCCGGCGCCGTACTCGCGCAGCGCTTCGACCGCCATGGCAGGTCCCAGATCAGAGCCGCCGATGCCAATATTCACCACCCGCGTAAAAGCCTGGCCCTGGCTCGAGACGATCTGGCCCGCACGCACACGCTCGGCAAAATCGAGCACCCGCGCGCGCTCATTGCGCACCAGCGCATCGATATTCTCACCACCCACGATGAGTGGCGGCGTGGCGGTGGCGCTGCGGCGCAGCGCCGTGTGCAGCACGGCGCGGTTCTCGGTGGTGTTGATGGCATCGCCCCGGAACATGGCAGCGATGCGTTCGCGTAAGCGCAGCTGCCCGGCGAGCGCATCGAAAGCAGTCAATACCGGGGGGTCAACGCGTTGGCGCGAATAATCGAATAGCAAACCGCAGGCGGTAGTCGAGCAGTGCGCGAAACGCTGCGCATCGGCGGCGAATAGCTCACGCGTCGAGCGCTCGCGGAGTCTAAGTGCAGCGGCTGCAAGCTGAGCCCAGACGGCACAATCAGGGCCGGCGGGAAGTGTGTTTGGCATAGGGCTCAAGGGCAGGCTTCAGGACAAACTTCAGGATAGGCGATAGTACTGGCGAAACCAGTCGACGAAATGACGCACCCCCACTTCGATGGGCGTATCGGGCTTGTAGCCCACGTCACGGATCAATTCGGTGACATCGGCAAAAGTGTCGGGCACGTCCCCGGGTTGCAGTGGCAACATGACGCGCTCGGCCTTGCGGCCGAGGCACTCTTCGAGCACTTCGATATAGCGCAGCAGTTCAATCGGCTTGTTGCTGCCAATGTTGTAGAGCCGATACGGTACACGGCTGCTGGCCGGATCCGGATTGGCGCTGTCCCACTGCGGGTTCGCCTGCGCGGGTCGATCAAGCGCGCGCACCACGCCTTCGACGATGTCTTCAACGTAGGTGAAATCGCGCTTGTGATGACCGTTGTTGAACACCTCGATCGGACGACCTTCGATGATGGCGCGCGCAAACAGGAACAGTGCCATATCGGGCCGGCCCCAGGGGCCATAGACCGTGAAGAACCGCAGTCCCGTGGTCGGCACCCCAAACAACGCGGAATAGTTATGCGCCATGAGCTCGGTGGCGCGCTTGCTGGCGGCATACAGTGACAGCGGGTGTGAGGCCGGTTCATGCACGCTGAAGGGCATTTTCGTGCTGGCGCCATACACCGAGCTGGTCGAGGCGTAGACCAGATGACCCACATTGTTGTGACGGCACCCTTCCAGCACGTTCAGCGTGCCCAACACGTTCGCTGAAATATAACTATGCGGATCGATGAGCGAATGGCGCACGCCCGCCTGCGCACCCAGGTGCACCACGCGCTCAAAGCGCTCATGGGCGAACAGCGCCGCCATGCCACTCTGATCGGCAAGATCGAGCTTCACAAAACGAAACCCGGGCTGCGACGTCAGCCGATCGAGGCGCGCCTGCTTCAGGCTGACATCGTAGTAGTCGTTGAGATTGTCGAGGCCCACCACTTCATCGCCACGCGCCAGCAGGCGCTGCGAGGTGAATGAGCCGATGAAACCTGCCGCACCTGTTACCAGTATTTTCATGATTCCTTGCCACGCCAGAGACACTGACCGCCGCTTTCTTTCTGCAGCAGATCCAGAAGCAATTCGTGCGCGGCCCGTTCCGCCTCGCTCGCCGCCTGCACGCGCAACGCCAGGTGAACGGGCGGCGCGCCGGTCGCCTCGGGCTCGCCGCCATCGGCAGCGTGGGCATGACGCCGTGCCGCGCGGCGCGGCGCTTCATCGAGCGCGAGGGCACTCTGGCCGCCGGTCATGGCCAGATACACATCGGCGAGAATGCGCGCATCGAGCAGCGCGCCGTGCAGTTCACGGTGTGAATTGTCGATGCCATAGCGCTTGCAGAGCGCATCGAGATTATTGCGCTGTCCCGGGTGCATGCCGCGCGCAAGCGCCAGGGTATCGAGCACCTGACACAGCTTCGAGAGGCTGCGCAGCTCGGCACTCTTGAGGCGCGCGTATTCCGCATCCAGAAAGCCCAGATCAAAACTGGCATTGTGGATAATCAGCTCGGCGCCACTGACGAATGCGGTGAATTCATCGGCAATCGCCGCGAAGCGCGGCTTGTCGGTCAGATCCTTGAGCGACAGACCATGCACGGCGCGGGCGCCGGCATCCACTTCGCGCTCAGGATTCAGGAAGCTTTGAAACGTCCGACCGGTGGCGCGACGATTGAGCAATTCGACGCAGCCGATCTCGATCACCCGATGCCCTTGTGAGACTTCGAGCCCGGTGGTTTCAGTATCCAGCACAACTTGACGCATCAGCGCGATTTTACTCCAAGCAGCGCATCGATCGCGGCATTGGCGAGCGCGTCCACGCGCTCATTGCCCGGCACGCCGGAATGACCCTTGACCCAGTGCCATTCCAGCTCATGAGCCGTGACCAGTTCATCCAGCTGCATCCACAGGTCCTGATTTTTCACCGGTTTGCGATCGGCGGTGCGCCAGCCGCGCGCCTTCCAGCCTGCAACCCATTCGGTGATCCCCAGGCGCACGTACTGTGAATCGGTATAGATGCGGGCGCGCACGCTGCGTTTGAGCGCCAGCAGCGCTTCGATAACGGCCTGCAGCTCCATGCGATTGTTGGTGGTGGCGGCCACGGCGCCCGAGAGTTCGCGTTCCGCGCCGCCGTGCAGCAGTAGCGCCGCCCAGGCGCCAGGCCCGGGATTTCCGCGGCAGGCGCCGTCGGTATAGATGTCGACCCACTCCGCCGCGCTCATGTCGTGGGGTTCACCAGGGCGCCCAGCAGTGGCGCGCGCTCGCGCCGGCGCGCGCGGATGGGCGTAAGTGGATAGGTGCGCTTGCGCGCCTTGAGCAGATAGGCGCCGGCCGGCAGTGGGTTAAACAGGGCGCGACGCAAAGCGCCACGGCCCGGCGTGCCCGACTCATAGGGCAACAGATAGAGGTAATGGCGTGCCGCGGTGATTTCATAGCCGAGCAGTATCAACCAGTCGCGCAGGCGCTGCTCAGAGATCAGCCGGTTGAGGCCCGGTGGATAGCCACTGTGACTGGCCGCGGCACGCAGCCCCCATAAACTCCAGGGCCTGAAGCCAAGCACCACCAGATGACCCTGGCCGGTCAGCACGCGATCCGCCTCGCGCAACACGGCCTGTGGGTCGGGTTCAATCTCCAGGCTATGGGGGAGCAGCACCGCATCGACACTCCCCGTGGCCACGGGCAGGTGGGCCGGATTGGCGATCAGATCGGCGCCAGCGGCTGGCAGCGGCGCGCTGCTGGCGACGATGGACTGACGGCGCGTGCGGCTGCCCTGCAGAAGTTCGCGCCCGGAGCCCCAGACACCCAGCTGCAGCAGCTCGAGGCCGAATATGTCATCCATTGCGCCGCTTAACAGTTGCGCCTCGGCCGCCGTGACGGCGCGGCCCAGGCGGCCTTGGTGCCAATCGCTCAAAATGGGCCTTCTGTCTGTGATACGCCACCCCAAAAAGGTAGCAATTTTGTGAACTTGGCTGTTAAATAGGGTCGCTGGCTTAAGGTAAGATCCAGCACCCATACCGTAACATGTTAACGGCCCGGCACGGGGATGGAGCACATTTGGCTAAGCCGAACCGGTCCTTATCTGCACTGATTTTCATCTTGCCGGCGCTCCTTGCGCTGGCCGGCTGTGCGCATCAAATTCCCGCCTCCAAGGGCGGCGTCACCATCTCAGCCATTGCGCAGGGTGCCAGCCCGACCCCGGAAACGGCCAACAGCGCCGCCATTGATCCGGCAACCGCCGCCAGCCTCGCCAGCGACGCACCAGCCCCGACCAGCGCCGCCGATGCGTTGCCCAACCCGGCCGACCTTTCCCTGGTCGCGCGCGCGCCTGGCGATCTGTTCGTGCGACTGCGCGGGGGTTTCAAACTATTAGACGTCGACGCAGCAGCCATCGATCGTGAACAGAACTGGTTTGCGAATCATCCCGACTATCTCGATCGCGTCTGGGCGCGGGCCGGGATGTACCTGCACTACATCGTCGGCGAGCTCAATCAACGCTCCATGCCCCTGGAACTGGCCTTGCTGCCCGTGGTCGAGAGTGCCTTCGAGCCCTACGCCTACTCGCGCGCGCGGGCCTCGGGGCTGTGGCAATTCATTCCGGGCACCGGCTCACTCTACGGGCTCAAGCAGGATTGGTGGTATGACGGCCGGCGCGATGTCGTGGCCTCGACCCGTGCTGCGCTCGATTACCTGCAGTCGCTCCACGATCAGTTTGATGGCGACTGGTTACTGGCCATCGCCGCCTACAACTGCGGCCAGGGCAACGTACAACGGGCCGTGGCTCGCAACCAGCGCGCCGGCAAGCCCATCGATTTCTGGCACCTGAAGCTACCCACCGAAACCCGCGCCTACGTGCCCAAGCTCCTGGCCATGCGCCGCATCGTTGCGGACCCCGCCAGCTTTGGCCTGGAATTCAGCCAGATTCCCGATGAACCTTATTTCACGCAGGTGGCGACCGGCGGTCAGATCGACATGCAGGTGGCTGCGGAAGTCGCCGGCATCCCGAAGGCCGAGTTGTATGAACTGAACCCGGCCTTTCACCGCTTTGCCACCGATCCGACCGGGCCCTACATGCTGCTGGTGCCCACAGAATTTGCCAATGGTCTGGAGTCGACCCTGCTCAGCCTGACGCCAGAACAACGACTGCGCGCGGCGGCTTATGAAGTGCGTCACGGGGATACCGTGGCTTCGATCGCCAAACAGTTCTCGACCACACCTGCTGTGGTGCGCGAGCTCAACGGCATGGGCATGGACGACAAGCCGGTGATTGGCGGCTGGCTGCACGTACCCTCGGCCGACATCGTCCTGCCTGAGAAAGCCGCGCGCGCGGCGGCGTTGTTTGATCGTCCGGGACGCATGGGCGGACGACGCAGTGCCCGCGCCGGCGTGCACGTGGTGCGTCGCGGCGACACCCTGTATGGCATCGCGCATCGCATGGGCACCGATGTGCGCACGCTGGCGCGCCTGAACAATATGGATGTCGGCGACACGCTGCACGCTGGCCAGCATCTGGTGGTCTCGAGCCGCGCGGCGCGTGGCACTGGCTCCACGGGCGCACGCGCCAGCGCGATGGGCACTGGCCGGCAGGTCACTTACACCGTTCGAGCTGGCGACACCCTGTATGGCATTGCACGCCTCCTGCAGGTCACGGTGCGCGATCTGCTGGGCTGGAACAGCGCGGTCTCGAGCAACGCTCTGCGACCTGGCCAGAAGCTCGTGGCCTTCGTCGCTTCGCGCAGCTAAAAAAAACAGCTTTCGTCACAGGGGTTCAAGCGCATGGGTATGCTAACGGGCAAACGCGCCCTGATTGTGGGCGTCGCTACCGATCGTTCCATTGCCTGGGGTATCGCCCAGGCCATGCACGCGCAGGGCGCACAACTGGCCTTCACTTACGCGGGTGAAAAGTTCAAGGAACGGGTCGAACCTCTGGCGGCCTCGCTCGGTTCAAAGATCGTGATGCCGCTCGATGTCACCGATGATGCCCAGATCCATGCGGCCTTCGCCCAGCTCAAACGCGACTGGGGTCAGCTCGACATTCTCGTGCACGCCGTCGCTTTCGCACCGCGTGAGGCGATCGAGGGCAGTTTTTCGGCCAACACCACCCGCGACGCCTTTCGTATCGCCCACGATGTATCGAGTTACAGCCTGACGGCGCTGGCGCGCGCCGCGGTACCGCTGATGGCCGGACGGTCGGGCGCCATCCTGACGCTCAGCTATCTGGGCGCCGTGCGCTCGATCCCCAACTACAACGTCATGGGCCTCGCCAAGGCCAGCCTGGAAGCCAACGTGCGCTTTCTGGCCGCAGATCTGGGCCCGCAGGATATACGCGTGAATGCGATTTCCGCCGGACCCATCAAGACCCTGGCTGCGGCGGGCGTCGGCGGGTTTCGCAAGATGCTGGCGCAGGTGGCGCGCATTGCACCCCTGCGCCGCAATGTATCGACGGAAGATGTGGGCAACGCCGCAACGTTCCTGTGCTCCGACATGGCGCGTGGCGTGACCGGAGAAATACTGTACGTCGACAACGGCTTCAGTACGGTGGGCATGGCGTTCCCGGCGGCCGGCGCGGAGTAGCTGGCGCGTGGGGCGTGGGGCCGACGTGGGAGTCGGCAACCATGCCCCACGCGTCGCGCTTCGCGCCCTCAATTGTTCAAAGCACCCGCGCGTACCC
>JANMWZ010000069.1:0-25948 GCA_031441585.1 Gammaproteobacteria bacterium | reverse complement strand
GCTGGCCAGATCGACGTCGAGCCAGTAGTGAGCGACGTTGTGCTGACGTACCTCGATGGCTGGCTCAAAGCCTGCGGCGCGCACCGCTGCGGCGCGCTTGTCGGCGCCGGTTTTCTCGCTGAACAGGCCGACTGAAACCTGTCCGGATTCGCCCAGTGCGGCGGCGTCACGCACTCCAAAACGATTGAGTTGACGTAACGCCCTGTCTCGGGCAGCGACATCACTGAGTTTGTCGATGTATACCCAATAGCCTTCTATCTCCTGACTCGCCTGCTGACGTTCACGGCCCGGCAGATTGCGCTCGTGCAGCGCCCTCCTGAGCGCCGCGGAATCGACCGCGGCGGCGAGCGGACCCAGGGAAGCACAGCGCATCGTGACCGGATCATTGGGCGCTGCAATCGCCAGGGTTGGCAATGGCGCCGATCGGTGCGGCCCGGGACGCGGCGCATCGACCCAGTGGGACCAGGCAAAGAACAGCAGGTTGGCCAATATCAGCGTGTAGAGCAGCGCGCGCATGCGGCAATCTTAGCCCGAATGCCTGGCGGCGAGCACTGCCAGGCCTTTAAGTACCAGGGCGTCTTCGCGACGTACGGCCACGCTCAGGCGTGCGGCGACGCGCGCGGCGCCTCCGCCTGCCAGCAACAGTTGCGGTCTGCGGCCCAGCAGTGATCGTGCCTCATGCATAGCGCGCTCGATCAGTGCGGCGGCGGCCAGCTCGCTGCCCGACTGCAAGCCACCACGCGTGCTGCGGGCAAAGACGGCGGCGGCGCGACGCGGCGGCGGTTGTTGCGCACGGCGGCGTATACCCGCCGTCTGTCGCAATAGCGCATCGACCATGAGGGTGGGACCAGGCAATAGCAAGCCACCGCGATGCCGCCCGCGCTCATCGAGCAGATCGAGGGTCAGGGCCGTGCCGATATCGACGACACAGAGCGCGCGCTTCGGGCTAAGCGCCCGCGCCCCGATCAGGGCGACCCAGCGATCAGCGCCCAGTCGCCACGGATCGACATAACCATTGCGCACGCCGGCGGCGCGCCGCGCGCTGCGAATGAACAGCGGCGCAGGCAAGTGGGCAGCGCGCGCGGCGCGGCGCAGCGCGCGCTCCAGCCGCACGCCGGCAACGCTGCACACGAGTATGCGACTCACGCCAGAGCCGGCGCTCATGATGCGCCGCGCCGCACGCGCAGCGCTGGCAGCGCTCCAGGCCAGGGCCTGTACGCGCGCAGTTTTGTTTCCGCGTAGCAGGCACCACTTCAGCCGTGTGTTACCCGCATCGATCAGCAGCTGCGTCATGGCGAACTCCACTTCACGAGTGCGCCCGCACCGTGACTTCACCGGAATGAAAGCGCTGCAAACCCTCAACCCCCTGCACACACAGGGCACCCTCAGCGTCGATGCCCCGGGCATGACCGACCACCTGCCCACCAGGCGCGTCGACCGCCACGACCAGCCCGGCGAGCGCATCAGCAGCGCGCCACTCATCAGCAAAGGCGGCGAGCCCCTGGCGCTCGAATGCGAACAAGCCCTGCACCAGCTCAGTTACGAGCGCCGCGCACAGTCGATTGCGATCGCAGCTGCCGACGCCCAGCGCCGCAAGATCAATGGGTGTGGTGCCTGATTTTTGTACGCGTCGGGTGATGCCGGCGCCCAACTCGCAGTTGATACCGATACCGATAACCACAAATGCCGGTCCGCCACTCTCCGCCTGCAATTCGATCAGGATACCGCCGAGTTTGCAGCCGTTGGCATACAAATCGTTCGGCCACTTGAGCTGCACTGCTGCTGAAGTCAGCAAACTGAGCGCGCGCCTGGCACAGACTCCCACGGCGAGACCGAGCGCCGCTGCCGCGCGCGGCAGCGCCGCGAAACTCCAGCCCAGCGACAGGCACAATGCGCCTCCCGGCGGCGCGAGCCAGGGTCTGGCACGCCGCCCCCGCCCGGCACTCTGATGTTCTGCCAACTGCAGATCAAACTGCCCCGGTGGCGGTGCGCCGCGTGCCAACAGTGTGTCGTTGGTGGAAGCCAGCGACCAGGCCACCTCGCCGTAGCGGCGCCGGGCACGCCACTCGGGCGCCAGCTGTGCATCGATCGACACCATCGCCAGCGGTATCAGCGGCGCTGCCAATTGATAACTGTGGTGCGGCATCGCTGCGATCGTGACGCCCAGCTCCTGCAGTGCACCGACCGCCTTCCAGATGGCGCTGCGGCTCACGCGAGCGCTGGCCGCCAGTTGTTCGCCGGAATGCACGGCGCCATCCGCCAGTGCGCACAGTACCCGCTGCGGCAGCGGCGCAGCGCGAGTCATGCGCTGCACTCGGGCACTTCCGCCAACATGCAACGCACGCTGCCGCCACCGACGCGCTCGATGGTTGGCACAGGAACGGCCAGCACGGTGTCGACACTGCCGGCGAGCCGCTGCAAGGCGGGACCTGCGAGTGCGCCATGGGCGCTTGCCGACATCACCAGCACGGCATAGTCCCCGAGCGCTTCATCCCAGCTGGCGAGTTCCAGCAGATTGCCGGCAAAGGCTGCGACCGCAGCGCGATCAATCTCAATGAGTTCGCGGCCGCTGGCGCGCAGGCGCGCGCGCACACGCTCGCGATCAGCGCCGGGTAGCGATTCGCTGCACAGCAACGCCGCGCGCGTACCGATCCACAACATCACGTTGGTGTGGTAGTAGGGCTGGCCGTGCGCATCGGTGGCATCGAACAGCACCGGCTCATAGTCCATCAGGCGCGCCCATGCGTGCACCAGCGATTCATCAGTGCGTGGCGAGCGACAGGCGTAGGCCAGGCGCGCCGGGTGATCGAGCACCAGGCTGCCAGTGCCCTCGAGGAAGCGTCCCGCAGCTTCGTGCGTGCTCAGATCAATACGCCGCCGCGGTGTAAAACTGA
This sequence comes from Gammaproteobacteria bacterium, assembly GCA_031441585.1. GTDB lineage: Bacteria > Pseudomonadota > Gammaproteobacteria > Steroidobacterales > Steroidobacteraceae > FEN-1191. The sequence goes on along the minus strand of JANMWZ010000069.1, from coordinate 23,054 downwards.
AAGTTGCACAGATTTCATCGACCAGCGCCGCGCGCCGCTCGCGCCGCCGATTGGGCGCCAGCATCGGATAGAGCACCAGCGTGCCATCCTCGTGAAAGCTGACCCAGTTATTGGGAAATACCGCATCGGGTTTCGACGGCGCCGGCTCATCTTCCGCCAGCAGCACGCGCACGCCCTCACTGCGCAGCGCCTGGCACAGCACTGCAGTTTCCTGGCGGGCGGCCGCGCTGAGCGTCAATGCACTGTTCGAGCCCGGCCGCTGCAGGGCGTTACTCGGCGCGGTTTCAGCATTGAATCCAAATGCGGCGGGATTGACCATAAACACGCTGCCCGCACACTGGCGTAGCGCGGCGCGCGGAGGCGTGGCGCTGGCGGGCTCGTCGTTGGGTGGCGCACTCATGGCAGGATCATAGATGGGTCGCCCTGGTGATGCGTGAGTATGCGATGCGTCAGGAATCTCCCGGCACTGTCGCGAGCCTCACTGCCAGGACAACTGCATTTAACATGCTGATTATTGAGCATAAAAATGCTCTAAGGTAAAATGATCGCCAGACCTGTGAGGCCGCCATTTGTGCAGCGCATAGATCCTGGGGTAGCATGCGCGCGCAATCGATAGTCCTCCTGACGCCGCCCAGGCAAGTAAGAGCAATGCATGACCGAGCCACGAGTCATACGTAAATACGCCAATCGCCGTCTGTACGACGCCACGGCCAGCCGGCACGTCACCAATGATGATATCCGCCGCCTGATCGCCGGTGGTGAGCGTGTCAAGGTGATTGATGATCGCTCCGGAGAAGACCTGACCCGAACCGTGCTGTTGCAGATCATTGCCGAACAGGAACAGTTCGGGGCCCCAGTGTTAAGCGTGCAGCTGCTCGAAGGCATCATTCGCTTCTACGGCAACCCGGTGCAGGACCTGCTCTCGCGTTATCTCGAGCAGAGTCTCGGCACCGTCATGCAGCAGCAACGTACGGTTCAGGATCAGATCACCAAGGCGATGGAAGGTCCACTGGCCCCGCTGGCGCCACTGGCCGAGCTCACACGCCAGAACATGGACAGGTGGAATCGCATGCAGAACTCGATGCTGGCTGCGATCACGCCGAAACCAGCCGGCAGTGCGAACCCGCCCGGTGCTGAATCCACTCCCGCTGACGCGCCGACTGAAAGCGCAGCTCCCACTGATAAACCAGACCGCTGAAGGACTAGTGCATGCAGCTCAAGGCAAAAACCGTGGTGATCACCGGCGCTGCTCGCGGTATCGGCCGTGCGCTCGCTGAAGACTTCGCCGCGCAGGGCGCCAACCTGGCGCTCATCGATATCAACGCCGCTGACATCGCCGCGACGCAGGCGGCCTGCGAGGCTCATGGCGTAACGGCACGCAGCTATGGCACCAGTGTCAGCAATGAAGAACAGCTGATCGCCACCTTCGATCGCATCGTTGCTGATTTCGGCCGCTTCGATGGCATCATCAATAACGCCGGTATACTGCGCGACGCCCTGCTCATCAAGGCCAAAGATGGCCTCATCGCCGACAAGATGTCGCTGCAGCAATGGCAGGCGGTCATCGATGTGAATCTGACCGGCGTGTTCCTGTGTGGCCGCGAAGCGGCCGAGCGCATGATCAAGCTCGGTAATGGCGGGGTCATCGTCAATATCTCGAGCATTTCACGCGCCGGTAATCCTGGGCAGTCCAATTATTCTGCCGCCAAGGCCGGGGTCGCATCGCTGGCGGTGGTCTGGGCCCGCGAACTGGCGCGCTTTGGCATCCGCGCGGCGGCGATTGCGCCGGGGTTCACTGAGACCTCGATTCTTCACGCCATGAAACCCGAGGTACTCGAAAAACTGCTGGCCCCGGTGCCGATCGGGCGCATGGGGCAGCCGGATGAGATTGCCCATGCGGCACGTTTCATATTTGAAAACGACTTCTTCAACGGCAGGGTGCTTGAGGTCGACGGCGGATTGCGGCTTTAAGATGTGTGCGATGCATTACCAAAGGTGATTATAGGCCTTTTGTAGAAGCTCTTTATTTTTATAAATTATATAATAATCAATAGTTTATACTGTAAAAAGGCGGGCTGTATTGGGAGTTTAAGTTTTCTCTTGCACTGCATACAAAATTACGATACGATGCGCCCCGTGGTGACCTGAAACCCTACCTTTACACCCTGCGGAGCAATTGACATGACCGACCAGACTTTTGACCCGAACGCGCTGCTCGAAACCTATCGCAACGCGCTTGCCCCGGCCCTGCACGCCCAGCAGGAAGGCCTCAAGGCCCTCGACCGTCTGGCGCGCTACCAGTACGCCGTTGCCGGCGACTACCTGGAGTGGAGCCTGTCGCAGGCGCAGGCGCTCCTCGGCGCCAAGTCGCCCTCTGAGATCGCCGCCAAGCAGTCTGAGCTGGGCACGAAGATCAGCGAGCAGCTGCGCGGCCGCGTGCAGGAACTGAACGCCATCGCCAGCGAGGCCCAAAGCACGCTGAGCAAGCTGTTCACCGAAGCCTCGGCCAAAGTGACTGAGCTGACGAAAAAGGCTGCTTAAACCAAGACCCCCCTTGTTTGAGTGAGCCTGACCCCGGGGAAGCAATTTCCCGGGGTCTTTTTCCTGGAGCCTTAAGGATTTGCCGCATATGAATACCGCGTTGCAATTGCACCCTGCTCCGATCACTGCAACTGGCAATCCCGCTGCCAATGACACGCTGTCGAAACAACTGGCCAGCAACCTGCGTGCCCAGGTGGCTGATGTCACCGGCGGGCTGGCTACCGATGATTACCTGCGCGCCTGGTGGGACTGGTATTCGAACTTCTCGGCGCACCCCGGCCAACAGTGGATGATGTTGCAGGAAGGCCTGGAACGCGCTGCCGATACCTGGCAATTTGCGCTGCGCGCCGCAATCGGTCAGCCGCTCATGCATGAGCATGGCAATAGCCGTTTCAGGGATGCCGCCTGGACCCAGTGGCCCTACAACGTGCTGGTGCGCGGCTACGGAAACTTTGAGCAATGGAGCGAGCAGCTGCTCGGGTGCACCCCGGGCGTTGGCGTCGCCAGCACCGAGCGACTCGAATTCATGCGCCGACAGGCGCTACCTGGTCTCTCCGGCACACTACCTGCTAAGCAACCCTGAACTGCTGGCACAGACCAGCGCCGAATCTGGCGCCAACCTGCTGCGCGGCTGGCAATACTGGCTCGAAGACACGCAGCGCATGCTGGCCCACGCCGCGCCGAGCGGCACCGACAATTTCCGCGTCGGCGAGCAGGTCGCGATAACGCCCGGCAAAGTGGTCATGCGCAACGACCTTATCGAGCTGATCCAGTATTCGCCGCAAGGCGACAGCGTGCACGCCGAACCGATACTGATCACGCCGGCGTGGATCATGAAATATTACGTACTCGATCTTTCGCCGCGCAACTCGCTGGTGAAATATCTGGTTGAGCAGGGCCACACCGTGTTCATGATTTCCTGGCGTAATCCGGACGCCCAGGATCGCGATCTGGGCATGGATGATTACCTGCGCCTCGGCTTGCGCGCTGCGCTCGATGCCGTGACCACCATTGTTCCGAACCGGCGCGTGCACGCAGTGGGCTATTGTATCGGCGGCACGCTGTTGGCAATCGGTGCCGCGACCCTGGCAGGCGCAGGCGATCAGCGCCTCGCCTCTATTACGCTGCTGGCGGCACAAACCGATTTCAGTGAACCGGGCGAGTTGTCGGTATTTATTTCGCCCAGTCAGCTCTCGACGCTCGACGCGCTCATGCAACGCGATGGCGTGCTGGGCAGTGAGCGCATGGGCGCCGCGTTCGCGCTGCTGCGCGCCAGCGATCTGATCTGGGCCCCGGCCATCAACACTTATCTGCGCGGCGAGCGGCCTAAGCCCAATGACCTGATGGCCTGGAATGCTGACGGCACGCGCATGCCGTGCCGCATGCACAGCGAATATCTGCACCGGCTCTATCTGCATAACGAGCTCGCTGCGGGCCGCTTTAACGTCAATGGCAAAAACATCAGCCTGGCCGACATAACGGTGCCCATGTTTGTGGTCGGCACCGAGACCGATCACGTCACACCGTGGGCCTCGGTCTTCAAGACCCGCAGCTTGACGCGCTCGGACGATTTCACCTTTGTGCTCACCAGTGGTGGCCACAATGCCGGCATCGTCAGTGGGCCGGTACATCCGAAGCGTCGCCATCGCCAGTATCATTGGAGCGCTGCCGCCTCGAGCATGGACACCACGCAATATCTGGAGGCGGCTGAGCTGCGCGCCGGATCGTGGTGGCCCACCTGGGAACAGTGGCTCACCGAGCACTCGACTGCGGGGCAGCAAACGCCGCCGCCCATGGGCCACAGCGCGGCGGGCTTTGCGCCGCTGTGCGATGCGCCGGGTGGTTACGTGCGCGGTTGACCTTGCACGCTTGACCCGTGCGCGGTCACTGGGCCGCGCCATCCCTCAAAGCCGCATGATCCTCAAGGCCGCATAATAAAGATGGCGGCGCGCTGCGTGTTGCCCAGTGCGGCACCACTCAGCGTCGCTGCAACCAGTAGGCAATGGCCTGTGGCAGTTCACGCTGCGAACGGCCGCTGACATACATGCCGATGTGCCCGACATCCAGGCCGAGCGCCATGTAGTCACTGCTGCCGACGAGATTCTGCATGGCCGTGGAGGCAGCCGGTGGCACCAGGTGATCCTGCTTACCGTAGATATTCAGGACCGGATGGGTGACCTGGCGCAGATCAACTTTGCGGCCGCCAAGCTCGAGGGTACCCTTGCACAAGCGGTTTTCCTTGTAACACCAGTTGCTGAACTCGCGAAACGCCGCGCCCGCCTGGTCCGGACTGTCGAAGATCCACTTTTCCATGCGCATGAAATTATCCATCTGCGCCTGATCGTCGCCGCCATCGAGCAGATTCACATACTTCTGCTGCAGCAGTCGAAATGGCATCAATGACACGTAGGCGGCATTGAGCACATCACCCGGTACTACCCCATGCGCTGCGACCAGCGCCTCGATGTCGATGCTTTGCACCCAGCGCGAGAGCAGATTGTCGGGGGTCTGGAAATCGACCGGCGTCACCATGGTGATGAGATTGCGCACCCGTTCGGGGTGCAGCGCCGTGTAACACAGACTGAAGGTGCCGCCCTGACAGACGCCAAGCAGCGTGGTCGCCGGCAGATTGTGCTCGCGCAATACCACTGACAGGCAGCGATGCAGATAGCCGTTGATGTAGTCATTCAGATCAATAAAGCGATCGGCACCGTCGGGATAACCCCAATCGATCAGGTAGATTTCGAGGCCCAGCTCCAGCAGACGACGGATCAGCGAGCGATCGGGCTGCAGATCCATCATGTAGGGGCGATTGACCAGGGCATAGACAATGAGCACGGGTGGCAGATTGGCGCTAGGCGCAATGGCGCGATAGCGATACAGCGTCAGCTTGTCTTCGCGATACACCGCATCCTTTTCTGAACAACCAAAAGTGACGCCAGCCGCGGCCTGCAGACTCTGCAGGCTGTGCGCCAGTTTGTTTTGCAGCTCGGTGATTTCCTGCAGCGGCACATTCATCGTTGCAGCGCTGCCTTGAGATCGCGCAGTTGTTGATGAATGCTGTTGAGCTCCGCACGGGTCGGCAGATCGAACTGCCTGGCCCATTCCTCCAGCAATTCGCGCTGCGCGCTGCGCAACTGGCTCATGGAATTGGTGAGTTCGGCCTGCGCCTGCACGAAGGCCGAACCGCGCGCCGCCTGCGCATACACTGTTTCGGCCGAATCGACCCACAGATCGTAAACCTCTTTCATCGACGCCGGCGCCGCGCCACTTTTAAGCTTTGGGGTCAAGCGCTCGCCCAATTCACGTAGAGCTTTACCGATGATGTCGTTCCACTGCCCACTCACCTGCATTTGCGCCTGCGCATAGCGCGCGCCCAGTTGCGCAAGCCGTTGCATGGATTCCTGGCTCTCGCGCGTTGGCCCGAGCGCCGGCAGGCCCAGGATCGGCGCGCCGAAGCCCGGCATCGCCATGCCGGGCATCGCCATGCCGGGCACGCTTCCAACACCGAAAGCAAAGGGGTTGGTGCCCATGGCGCTCGCTCCGGCGCCAGGCGCGCCGAAGGGGGTTGCCACCCACAGGTTTGCGAACTGCTGTTGCAGCCCGCCAAGGCCATCCGTAAACACGCGCGTACGCTGCTCGGCGTCGCTGCTTGAGGACGCGCGCCCAACCAGATCCCACAGGGATCGGGACACCCCCAGGTACTGTTCGCACTGGCTCAAAAAACGCCGCGCGACATCATCGGCGGCCGGCGCAGCGGCGCCCGGCGTTGCCGTCGGCTGGGGCATGGCGGGCGAGCCGGTCGCCTTGGCCCAGGCGGAACCCATATCAGTCCACTGCCGCAGCAAATCGGCCTGCGCCTTTTGCATCGCTGCCGCCCAATCACCCGTGTTTGTCGCTTCTGGTCCCATGTCGCCTCCGGGCAAATTTTGTCAGCACGCTCCAATGGTGAAATCATACGCTGGCCACGCGGTCCCGTAACCTAGGGGCTGCGGTGGGCGAGCCAACAGGAGCGAGTCATGAAATTCAAGGCAATCAGCGCACTTGCGGTGGTACTCATACTGGGGAGCGCGGCCGCCTGGCACTGGTGGCCGAGAATCGCGCCGGCGCCGGCGCCACCGCCGGCGGTCATCGCCCCACTGCCGCCGGAAAGCGAGGCGCAGCCACAGATCGCGAACCCCATGCCCGCGGGCGACGCGCCAGGCACGAGCGCACTGCCTGGCCTTGGCGAGAGCGATCAGCCCTTCGGCAGCGCACTGACGCGGCTTTCCGGAGCCGGGACACTGAGTGCTCTGCTGGTGCCCGAAAATCTGATTCGCCACCTGGTGGCAACGATCGATAACCTGCCACGCCATAAACTCGGCATTGAACTGCGACCGCTGCGGGCAACCCCCGGCGCACTACTGGTGACTGGCGATGATTTCCGCGCCAGCCTTGAAGCGCGCAACGCCACTCGCTACGCCGCACCGATGGCCATCGTAAGTCAGCTTGATCTGGTAGCCCTGGTGCACCTTTACCAGAGCTACTATCCGCTGTTTCAGCGTGCCTACCAGGATCTTGGGTATCCGCGCGGCTATTTCAATGACCGGCTGGTGGCAATCATCGATCACCTGCTGGCCACGCCTGATCTGCAGGGCCCAATTGAGCTGGTACGTCCCAAAGTCTTTTGGGAGTTTGCCGACCCGGAACTGGAGGCGCGCTCGGCGGGGCAGAAACTCATGCTGCGTGTCGGCGCTGAAAATGCCACTGTGCTGCGCGTCAGGCTGCACGAACTGCGTGCGCTGATTGCCGCGTCGCCGCCGCTCACAGCGCCCGTGGTCACGGCGCCGCGTTGAGCAGATTTGCCGGCGCGTACTGATCTGTCAGCACGCGCGCTTGGGTGTTCCAATCGACGCGCCGCGAGTAAAGCTCGAGCAGCTCTGCGGGCGCAACGCCCAGCGGCTTGAACGCTGGCGCCAGGCGTGCCGCATTGGCGCTCAGAGTCGCCGCTGCCGGCAGCGCCCCCAGGCGCGCGAGTATCACGCGATTGCCGCGCCGCAGATTAAAGAACTCACCAAATACTCTGGCGTAAGTCACCGACTCGTTGTCGTACAGCCGGCTGTTTGAAAACGTGTTGGCGGCGAGCACCGCCCCGGGGCGCAGGAGCGAGCGCACCTCCCGCAGGAATTCTTCGGTGAGCATGTGCTCGGGAATGTACTGATGATCATAGGCATCGAGCATGATCAGGTCATAACGGCGCACACCGCGCGCTGTGCGCCGTACAAAACTGCGTCCGTCTTCGGTATAGACGTGCAGACGCTCAGTGGCGTGAAATGAAAAATAATCACCGGCCACCCGCACCACGGCCGGATCGATCTCGACCAGATCTATCTGCACCTGCGGCAGCAGCTGCGCGAGCGCACGCGGCAGTGAACCACCGCCCAGACCAATGATCAGCACCTCGCGCGGCTCGGGATTGAGCAACAGCGCGCCGAGCATCATGCGTGTATACATAAAAACCAGCTGGTCCGGTTGCGCCAGATCCATGCAGGATTGTCGGCCGATGCTGCATTGCCGGGTGAAACACAGACAGCGTGAACCGGCGCCTTCATAGACCAGGACCTGCCGGTAGAGCGAGCGCTCGGCGTGCACCAGACGCAGCGCACCCGCCGCCTGGGAACCTTCGGCAAGTGAGTCAGGTGGCCCGCACAAAAAAGCCAGCGCCAGCAACGCCGCAGCAGGCGCCGGTCGGCGCCAGAGGCCGAGGGCGCCAATCGCCAGCGACACGGCGAGCATGGCCCAGAGAATCTGGTTCACCTCGAAATACAGCACGAGATAAAAGGAAGTGAGCAGCGTGCCGGCTGCGCTGCCAAAAGTGGAAACAAAATAGAGCCGCCCGGCATCCAGGCCGGCGCTGTGACGATCGGCCACCAGCAGCCGCACGGCATAGGGTGAAACCATGCCGGAAATCACCGTTGGCACCATGAACAGCATTAGCGCCGCGCACAGTGAAGCGGCGCGCGGATCAGACAGGTGTGCCGACGTCGCATCGAGTAGCGCATCGCCCACCAGCATGATGGGCGTGGCCGCCGCGGCAGCGGCCCACAACAGGAAACTGAGGCGGGACAGGCTGGGCTGATGGCGTGACCAATGACCACCGAGCAGATAGCCGCAGGACAGAGCCAGCATGAACACCGTGATGATGGCGCCCCAGACGTAAATGCTGCTGCCAAAATATGGCGCCAGCAGCCGCCCTCCCAGGAGCTCCAGCGCCATTACATAGAAACCTGACCAGCCGGCCACGAGGTACAACAACGCGCGGTACATGGCGCCAGTTTACCTGCAGTTGCGCGCCGGCGATTGACAGCTGCGCCCGCCAACGCCTACGGTGCACCGAACCTTTGTATTGTTGCTGGGTCTGTCCATCACTTATGCATGTTTTTATCGCCAATGCGGCAAGGTGGGTGGCTCTGACGGCGGCACTAATCGTGGCCAGCGGCTGCACCTCCCTGAGCTCGCGCCCTGCTCGCCAGGACCAGGCCCTGGTCATTGCCGGCGATTGGCAGCGTGACGAGGCCAGCAGCGACAACTTTGATGCCAAGTTGGCGCAGGTATTGCGAGAGCGGCAACAACGGCTGCGGGCCCGGCACGGCTCGGGCGCCGCGCGAAACGGCGACGATGAGCAGGATGGCGGCGGCACCAGTCGCGACCCACGTAATTTTGACGCGTTAGAAATACCGCAGGAGGAAACGGAGCACTTCCGCTCACGCATGGTCGAGGAACTGCGACCACCACGCACCCTGTATATCGTGCAGGAAACGGGTCTCGAGGCCGTCGATATGAGGTTAGATGCGGAGACTGTCAGCCGCCATTTCCTCCCCGGCCAGATCGTTTCACGTATCGATGGCGGCGGCGCGGCGCAAATCAGTTGCGGTTGGGAGCAGCAGGCCTTTGTGATACGTGCGCATTACGTGCACCGCGCCACGCGCAGCTGGCATTTCGAAGTGGAGCCTGCCACTGGCATGCTGCAACTGCGTTTCGAGGTCAATGACCCGGAAATCGGTCACATGAATCTGCTCAGCCGCTATCGTCGTCAATCGCAGTAGCTCAGCAGCTGCGCTGCGCGTGCAGCGCGACTCTAAAGGGCCGAATCATCCAGTTCGCCGGTGCGAATGCGTACCACGCGATCGATTGCGGTAACGAAAATCTTGCCGTCGCCCACCTTGCCGGTCCGTGCCGCTTTGACAATGGCATCGACCACCTGGTCGACCAGATCATCACGCACGCCGACCTCAACGCGTGTCTTGGGCACGAAATCGACCACATATTCGGCGCCCCGATAAAGCTCGGTATGCCCGCGCTGACGACCAAAGCCCTTGACCTCGGTTACGGTCATGCCGGAAATGCCCAGTTCCGAAAGCGCCGTGCGCACTTCGTCGAGCTTGAAAGGCTTGATGACCGCGGTGATCAGTTTCATTGCAGCTCCCCAATTTCAGGCATCGTCCGGACCCTCCTATCCTAACGCATTTGGGTGGCGCATTTGCAGCCCGCAGTTGCAGCCCGGTGGTCACCAGCCGGGTTTGGGTACAATATACTATGCTTGCCGCGCAACACCGCAGCCTGGCCTTTGCGCTGGCGCTGATTACCGCCATTCTCTGGGGGATCCTGCCACTGGCGCTACGCGTCCTACTGCCAGCGATGGACACCTTCACCATCACCTGGTACCGATTTGGTTCCGCCGCCCTCGTGGTCGGCGTCTTCCTGGCCCACCGCGCAGCACTCCCCAGCCCGTTAGGGCTGAGCACGCTGTTGCGCGCGCTGCTGGTAGTGGCGGTGATTGGCCTGACCGTCAACTACACTCTGTTCGTAGTCGGTGTGCGCCTGACAACACCGGCCATCGCACAAACCGTCACCCAACTCTCGAGCATTTTTTTGCTGCTCGGCGGCCTGCTGATCTATCGCGAGAGGTTTTCGCGCCTGCAATGGTTCGGACTGACCCTGCTGCTCGGTGGACTGTTGCTGTTTTTTAATCGCCGCTTGCCGGAGATCTTCAGCAGCCACTCTCGTTTGGGGGTCGGTGTATTGCTGCTGACCGTGGGCTCGCTGGCGTGGGCCAGCTATGGACTGGCGCAAAAGCGCCTGCTGCGCGAATACAGCTCCGCGCAAATACTCTGGTTGCTGTACGTGGGCGGCTTTGTGCTGCTGCTGCCGCTGGTGCACCCGGCGCGCCTGTTGAGTCTGGGCGCAGCCCAGGGCTGGGCGCTGGTGTTCTGCTGCTTCAATACGCTCATCGCCTACGGCGCTTACGCCAAGGCTATGAGCCTTGGAGAAGTGACGCGCGTCAGCGCCACTTTGACCACCTCACCACTCTTTGCCCTGCTGGGCAGCGCCCTGGCCGCGGTCTGGATGCCGGAGTTCGCCGCCGCCGAGACCCCCAACCTGCTGACGATCATCGGCGCCTGCGGCGTGGTCGGTGGCTCGGCGGTGTGCGCTCTGGCCCGCTCACCGGCCTGAGGGCTGCGCAGCGCTTATTATTTCAAACCGCTTTTAAACCAGACGGCCAACGGCGACGTCCAAGTCCACAACAGACCACTGATACGAGCAGCTATTGTGGCAGATACGCAGTTATTGCAGTTTCCGGCGCCGCCACCAGGCGCAGCTGAGGATGAGGGCGAGCTCAGGGCGGCGCGCAGCGGTGACGTGCGGACCTTCGAGGCGCTTTACCGCCACCACGTGGCACGCATCTATGCCCTGTGTCTGCGCATGACAGGCCAGCCCTCGCTGGCAGAAGATTGCACCCAGGAGTGCTTTATTTCAGCCTGGCGGGCGCTGGCAGGCTTTAAGGCTCAGAGCACTCTGTCCACCTGGCTACATCGAATCGCCGTTAACGCGGTGCTGGGGCAGCGCCGCCGCGGCCAGACCGACCTCACAAGGCTTGCGGTGCCGCTGGATGAGGCCGCCCTGGCGGTCATCGACAACACTACCGCAGGTGGTACTGCCGATATTGAAACCGCGCTCGCGCGCCTGCCGCCCGGGGCGCGCGACGTCGTGGTGCTCGTCGGTGTCTACGGACACAGTCACGAGGAAGCAGCGGAGTTTCTGGGCATCGCCGCAGGCACCAGCAAGGCGCAGTTACATCGCGGCCGGCGGTTACTGGCCCTGCATCTGGGTCTTGTCTAAGGAATACGCATGAGCACTTCCCACGATCGTAGGGTTGATGAGGCACTGGCGCAGCTGGCGCGCGAACAGGCGCCGGGGCGCGATCTGTGGCCGGCCATCGCACGCGCCATGCAAGCGGATGAGCCGGCTGCGAAATCCCTGGCGCGCGGCAGCAGATCACCCTGGCCGACTGCCTTAGCGGCGAGCGCAGCGCTGGCCGCACTGCTCGGTGCCTTGACGTGGTCGGTATGGCACAGCACAGCACCCACACTGATGGCGACGGGTCCGCTGCCCGGCAGCGCAACTGACGCTCGCCCCGTTGGTTTTGATCTGCCACAGGATGCGGACTATCTGGCGGCACGCGCCGCACTTGAGCGCACGTTTGCCGAACGGCTGACGATGCTGGCACCGCCCACGCGCGCGCGCGTGCAAAGCGACCTGCAAGTGATTCGCAAGGCGAATGCCGACATTCGCGACGCCTTGGCGCACGACCCGGCGAGTCCGCTGCTGCTGCAACTGCTGCGCAGCACCTGGCAACAGGAGATCGATCTATACACCACCGTGGCCCATGCCACCGACACCCTGCTCATGAGGAGAAGCTGACCATGACGACACAATCATCATTTCGCACCTTCCCGGGTTGCGCATTGCTCGCAACGTTACTGTGTGCCACCGCGCTGCCAGCGTTGGCAGCCACACGCACCGTTGACGAACACCAGAGCGCCGACCCGGTCGGCACCGTAGAAATCGTCAATGTTTCCGGGGCAGTTGAGGTGTCGGGCTGGGATCAGGCCGTAGTCGCCGTGAGCGGCACAATCGGTGAAAAAGTCGAGCGGGTCGAAGTCACCGGCTCAGGCGCGCGCGTCACCGTGCGCGTGGTGCTGCCCAAGGGCAATTTCCATCACACTGAAGGCGACGCACGACTCAAGGTACAGGTGCCGCGCAAGAGTGCGCTCGAGGTGTCACTGGTCAGCGCCGACCTGCGCGTGGGTGGTGTCAGCGGCGATCAGCACCTGCAGACCGTGAGTGGTGATATTGCCGGCGAGGCCGGTGGCAATCTGCAGGTGGACAGCGTCAGTGGCGATGTGCACCTGGCGGTGCACGACGCCAGGTCCACACGCATCAAGACCGTCAGCGGCGACACCACCCTCAGTGGTGGCGCCGACGAGATCAACGTCGAGTCGGTGAGCGGCGACGCCCACCTCATGCTGGGTGAAATGCGCCAGGCGCATTTTGAAAGTGTCTCCGGCGACCTGAATATCAGTGGCGCGCTTGACGCCGGCGGCCAACTCGAGGCCTCGACCGTGAGCGGTGACGTGATGATCAACTTCACCGCTACGCCGGACGCTGATATCGATGTGCAATCGTTCAGCGGCGATATCAGCAACTGCTTCGGCCCCAAAGCGGTCGAACAACAGTATGGACCGGGCAGGCGCCTGAGCTTTCGCAGTGGCAAGAGCGGTGGCCACGTACACATCGACACCAAGAGCGGTGACGTCGGGCTGTGCACCAGGAAATAGCGATCTAGGCCATTTGGCACACAGCTATTCACGTTCGGGCGGGTGCCGCGTCCCCGCCCGAACGTAGTCTCTGATCAGCGCTGCCTTAGCGATCGCCCTCGTGATCGATACGCACCTGGCTGGCTGTCACGACATCGCCGGCGGCCGTGCCGCGCACTTCAACCACCTGGCCCGGGGCCTGGGCAAAGAATTCGGCGCTGGTCATGCTCATGTGGTCTTCGACACTTCCAAAGCTGGCGTTGGCGGCATCAACCACGACGCCCAGGATCTGGAACTGCGGGGTGGTACTGGCGGTAAACGGTCCGCGTACTTCAACCTCGGTGCTCGGCGCCAAACGTTCCAGCCGCCGGGCCTGCAATTTGCCACTGGCCGCCGGAGATTCGAAGCCGCGCACCAGCACGCTGTCGCCGACATTGACGTCTTTGAGCGTAAACATCTGAATATGCGCGCTACTCTTGTCCTCAAATCGCGTCGTGGTATCAACGGTGATAGCCACACCGAGAACCTGGAGCGTATTGTTAGCGGAGTCGACTTTCTCGACCGTGGCTGCCAGCGCGATAACGGCGACGTGGTCGATTTCCACCACATCGGCGACCAGCACCTTGTTGGCGTCGAGCGTGCCGTGCACTTCAAGGCGCGCATTCATGGCGATATCGCCAACTGTGCCGTCCTTGAAGACGGTGTTCACAGTCGTGGTCACTGGCGCGCCATTGACATCAAAGTCGGTGGCCGACACAAAGCGCGTCACCAGCCCTTCCTGTTCAACGCGCTCGCCGCTGCCGGCCTCGCTGCGCTCACTGTCAGCGCGCCGCACCGCGGTTGCGGTGAGTGTCACGGTCGCGGCATCGAACGCCGTGCCGCGCACGATCACGACGTCAGCGTCGGCCGGCTGACCCGGGGCGAAACCCTCCAGCGTCGCCGTGCTGAATTCGACCTTAAGGCCGTTGATCATGAAGGTGTGCGCCGTGGCATCCAGATGCGCCACCGCGCCCAGCACCTGCAGGGATTCCCCTGCTTCGGCTCGGCCAATGCGCGTCGCAGTAATTGCGCCACTGGCATCGACCAGGCCGCTCACTTCAATGAGATCGTCAGGTAGCAGACCGCTCTGGTCGCCCGGCACAATGCTGGCTGCAAAAGAAGTATCGGCAGTGACGATCACCTGCTGACCCAGCACAGTCAAGGTGTTGGCGGCAACATTGATTGCCGCGGCAGGTCCGACCACATTGTCTTCCACATCGACGCTCTCGGCACTGCCCTGGCCACTGGCCCGGTCCTGCTTGCCATGCACGAGCGCGACCTCGCCTACGGCCAGCGCTGACTGCGTGACGCTCTGGCCGTTCTTTTGCAGACGCGCCGCGCTGATGTCGTAGCGCACGCCGTTTACAAAGACACTGCCGAATGCGCTGATGACACCCGAGGTGGCTACGCCGACCGCATTGGTCGCGCTGCCGCCAGACATTGATCCGCCGCCACACGCGCCGAGCACCAGCACGGCGGCCAATGCGACTATCCTGATTTTCATGATCAACACTCCTGTAAACGAGACCGGCGCGAATGCCGGCAACGATTTGCCGATCAGCATTACAACAGCCTGCCAAGCAGCGCTCAACGTGTCGCAGTGGTGACACACTGTGCGCGCGTGGCGACAGGCAGGAAATTGAACCTGTGGCGGGCCGCAGAGAAAGAGGTCGGTACGGCCCTCGAGTAGCATTAGGCATTTAACATAACGCAATCGATAAGGAGTTCCCTCCCGCCTTGAACCCAGCAGTGTCGCGTGGGCACTTACGCTGGCGTGGGATTTTCGCCTGCGAACGATCGCAACGCTTCAGCTTGTTTTGCAGTGTTTCCTACCATCATCTACTGATTAGTCCCCGCATACAGCCCGCCTCCTGCCTGCTAATTTGATCCTTAGGGATTTCTTAACAGGCTGAGGGGATCACACCATGACGACGCGCACTGCGACACCCACGTATTTGGTGCGCGGCTACTGGTTGGCACTATTGGCTCTTGCAGTGCTGCTCTCGTCCGCGCCCGCCAGAGCGGTGCCCAGTTTTGCGCAGCAAACTGGCATGGCCTGTCAGCAGTGCCATACCACCGCCTACGGTCCGGCGCTCACGGACTATGGTCGCCAGTTCAAACTCAATGGTTATGTCTTTGGCGAGAACCGGCCGCTGGTTCCACTCGCTCTCATGGTGCAGGGTGGGTACACGCGCACCAGCGCCGACCAACCCGAAGCGCCCGCACCGCAATTTGGCGTCAATGGACAGACTTCGGTGGATCAGGTCAGTCTATTCATCGCCAGTCGCCTGACTTCACATCTGGGCTTGTTTGCACAGATCACCTACGACGGCATCGGCCATGTCACTAGCTGGGACAATACCGATCTGCGTTATTCGCGCAGCTTCAACATCGGTAGTACCGCGCTGACGAGCGGCGTGAGTGTGAACAACAATCCCACAGTGCAGGACCTGTGGAACTCGACGCCGGCCTGGGGTTTTCCGTATATCTCCTCTGCGCTGGCGCCGTCGCCAACGGCCGGCCCGTACATCGGCACTCTCGGTGGAACGGTACTTGGAGCCACAGCGTATGTCATGGTGAATAACCACTACTACCTGGAATTGGGCGGCTACCGTGGTCTGTCCAATCAATGGCTCAAGAATCTGGGTCCGGGGGCCGATGCCAGCCCTCACTTAAGCGGTCTCGCGCCCTACTGGCGCGCGGCGGTGCAATCGAGCACGGGTCCACACTCGTACTCGGTGGGAACCTTCGGCATCGACGCGCGGGTGCAAGCCGATCCGACCCAACCGGAAAAAGATCATTTCACGGACTATGGATTTGACGCGACCTATCAATACACCGGTGATGCCAAGAGCATCGTGTCCGCCAACGCGTCGCTGATACACGAGCGACAGAATCTGGCGGCAACCTTCGCAGCTGGCGGCTCTGATCGCCTCGACAGCAACCTGGATTTTCTGAGCGTCGATCTCAGCTACTCCTATGACCGCACCTGGGTCGGTGCGATCAACGCATTCACGACGACGGGCAGCACCGATGCCACCTTGTACGCGCCCGGATCGCTGTCCGGCAGCAACAGCGGCTCACCTGACAGCGGCGGATACCGGCTGCAAGCCGAGTACGTCCCGTTTGGCAAACTCAATTCGCCGGCGCGTCCGTGGCTCAATTTGCGCCTGGGTCTGCAATATACCGGCTATACAAAATTTAACGGTGGCTCGACCGATTACAACGGCGACGGCCGTAACGCCAGCGACAACAACACGTTGTTCGCGTTCTTTTGGGTGATTATTTAAGCCAGGCAGGTGGATCATGAATCACGCGAGCGACAAGGTAACGAGCCGCAGGCTCCCTATAGTCCAAGGGCTCGTGGCGGCGTCGTTGCTGCTACTCCCCGTGGTGGGCGCGCAGGCCGCCAATTGCCACCTTAGCATCGAAGCCAATGATCTGATGCAGTACAATGCGCGCGCGCTCCAGATCGATCCGGATTGCAAGGATATTCAGCTGACGCTCAAGCACGTCGGCAAGCAACCGGCGCACGTGCTCGGTCACGACTGGGTGCTGTCCCGCAGCTCGGACGTCGCGGCGCTCGCCAACGCCGGCATCGCTGCCGGCCTTGAGCACGGCTATGTGCCGCAGGGTGATGCCCGCATTATCGCCTCTACCAAGGTGGTCGGTGGCGGTGAGGAAACGACCGTCACCTTCAGTGCCGGCTCCCTGGTGCCGGGCGTCGATTACAGCTACTTCTGCTCATACCCTGGCCACTCCACGTTCATGCGTGGCCGCCTGATGCTGGCTGACAGGACCAAACTCGCCGTCAACCGATAGTCCCTCGGCCGCTGGCGCCGCCCAGCGACCAAGCGCGGCCGCCGGAACTGGGTTTCCGGTGGCCCTGCGGTCATAATCCCCCCTCCCGGCTGCCGACCCGAATCGGCATTTTCCTGCAACTTTTCCCTCAGGCCCGCGTTGTGCACTTAACAGATGACACCGCAGTGCAACCCCCCTCACAGGAAAGCCCCAGCCCGGCAGAATTCACGACCTTTATGCGCAGCTATCAGAACATGGTTTATTCCACCGCCGCGCGCCTGACCGGCGATGCCACGCAGGCCGAGGACATTGCGCAGGAAGTGTTCCTGCGGGCGCACCGCAATTTCGGGCAACTGCGCGACAACCCGCGCGCCCCAGGCTGGCTCAAGACAGTCGCCACCAATCTTACGCTCACGCATCTGACCCGCTATCGTAAACGCTGGGTTTTCTTCTCGCAGTTACAGAACAGCGCGGCAGGCACCGAGGAGACCGAGCTCGATTTTCCGGCAGAAGCATCGGTGTTTGACGACGTCGAGGCCGACGCGCGCCAGGCGCAGATAGAGACCGCGCTGTCGCGCCTGCCCGATCATCAGCGTATTCCACTGGTGCTCTATCACTTCGAAGAGCTGCCGTATGAAGACATCGCCACACGCCTGCGGGTGTCGCTGCCAAAAGTTAAGACCGACATTCACCGCGCGCGACAGGCCCTGGCGCGCATTCTGGCACGCCAGGGCATCGACGCTACCGAGCTGGATTCCTGAGGAGCGCCCACATGGCTAAAACTCGACTTGATGGCGATCGTCTTGAGGAGCTGGTGCACGCGGCGCTTCGCCAGCTGCCACCGCTCCCGGCGCCGGCCACGCTCGAATCGCGTGTGCTGCGCGAGCTTGCCCGCCGCGAGGCACTCCCCTGGTGGCGGCAGGGCTTCGGTCGCTGGCCACTGCCGGCGCGCCTGCTGTTCGTGCCGCTCTCAGCCGGCTGTATGAAGCTGGCATTTTTAGGCATTGCTGCGCTCGGTTCAATGCTCAACGCCGCCCAACAAACTGCCGTAGTAAGTAGCGTGCAAAGCCGCTGGCAGGCGCTGAGTGAAATAGCGCAGTCGCTGCAGTCGCTGGGCACGCTGGTCATGCGCGACGTGCCGCAACTCTGGATCTACGGCGCCGCGGGCCTGGCATTGCTCCTCTACGTAGCACTGTTTGGCATCGGCGCCGTGGCCTTTCGCTCGCTGGTAATTAGTCCGCAATTTTCCCGGTAGAACATCATGAACAAGACCTCACTTTTTATATTGTCATCGCTCGCTGGCCTGTTGCTGTTTGACGCGCCGCCGCGGGCAGACGCCGGCGAAGTGGCCCCGGCCGTCACCAAGAAAATTGTCATCACGGCATCCGTGCATGACACCAGGACAGGTGCTACCGATAAGGTGGATGTTGACGCTGCTGATGCCGACGACAGCAAGGACTCCGACGACTCAGCGCAACCGGGTCACGACAATGCCATTGTTTCGATCGGGCATGATTCGAATCTTGCCAGCGGCGAACACGCCACCGCCGTGGTCTCAGTTCTGGGCTCATCGACCAGCGCTGGCGAAGTCGATCAAGCCGTGGTCTCGGTGCTCGGCAACACCCATGTAACCGGGCCGGTAGGCGAAGCCGCCGTGGCCGTGATAGGCAGTACCAGCGTTGATAGCAGGGTCAAGGGCCAGGTCGTTGCGGTGCTTGGCGACGTTGAGCTCGGTCCGCACGCCGACATCGGCGGCGATGTGGTCGTCGTCGGCGGCACGCTACACCGCGATCCGGCAGCTATTGTTCACGGCAATGTGCAGCAGGTAGTGCTGTTTGGCGCAGGTGGCCACCTGGAGTGGCTACACACCTGGGTGAAACATTGTCTGGTCTATGGGCGGCCACTCGCCATCGCACCAGGACTGGGCTGGGCCTGGGGCTTTGCATTCACTTTCTTCGCGCTCTACCTGCTGATTGCCCTGCTGTTCCCGAAAGGCATTGACCAGTGCGTACGCACCATGGAGGAGCAGCCCGGAGGCTGCGTGCTGGCGAGCATACTCGCCGTGCTGGCCAAACCCATCGTTTTCGTGTTGCTGGTGGTCACCGTCATTGGCATTGTGCTGGTGCCATTTCTGGCGCTGGGACTATTTGTCGCGGGGCTGTTCGGCAAGGCCGTCGCGCTGGCATGGATTGGTCAGCGGATCCTGCGCGTTGGTCACGGTAGCCTTGCCCACCCACCGGTACTCTCGGTACTCATCGGTGGCGTGGCGGTGCTGCTGCTCTATATGGTGCCCGTGCTCGGATTTGTGCTGTACAAGACGCTCGCCATCCTGGGCCTGGGCATCGTGGTGTACACGCTGATACTGAACTCACGCGGTGCGCGTGAAACGGCGGCAGCGGCGCAGCGCACCGCGACGCTGGGCGCCGCCGCAACCATGGCGAGCCCTGATGCGTCGACGGCAGCAGGTCCGGGCACCGCGGAGCCTGCCACGGCACCGCCCACAGCGGCACCGCCCGCGGCGCCAGCGGCCAACGCCTCCATGGAGCGCGCCGGATTCTGGATTCGCATGACCGCGCTGATGCTCGACGTCATCATCATCGCGATCGTCGGCGCTATGCTGCCGTTTATCAATGTCGATGGGCCACACCGCGGCTTTCTGTTGCTGCTCGCCGGCTACGCGGCGCTGATGTGGAAACTCAAAGGCAGCACCATTGGTGGCTTCATCTGTCGCCTGCAGGTCGTGCGACTCGACGGCCGCGAGATCGACTGGCCCACCGCCGTGGCCCGCGCCCTGGGTTGCTTCCTGTCACTCGTGGTCGCGGGACTCGGATTTCTGTGGATAGTATTCGATGCCGACCGGCAGTCGTGGCACGACAAGATTGCTGGCACCGTGGTGGTGCGCGTGCCGAAGGGTGCGTCGCTGGTTTGAGGGCGCCGACAGCTGTCGGCACACCCTCAGGCCGGTTCGTCAGGCATGGCAATGGGCGCTGGCCGGGTGGTCCGCCAGGCCCACAGCATGGCCATCAGCAACAACAACGCCGCCAGCAGAAAGGGCGCGCCGGGCAGGTGCCAGGCGGCGCGCGTGCTGATGAACGCGGCGAAGGTCTGCGTAAACGCGGTCGGACCGATGAGGCTCGCCATGCCCATCAGGCTGGCGAGTGCGCCCTGCAGGCGACCCTGCTCGGTATTGTCCACCAGCTTTGTCATCATCGCCTGGAGCGAAGGCGTGGCGATCCCCCACAGCGCCATCACCGGCACGCCCACACAGAACATCGTTCCCGTAGGCGCGAGGCCATAGATGGCGAACCCAAGCGCACCGAGGGTCAGCCCAACTACCAGCGCGCGCCGCTCTTTGAGAATCCTGACGGCCGGCTTCACCAGCAGACCCTGCACGATGAGCGAGGAGATGCCCACACCGGCGAGCACCAGGCCCACGGCGCGCGTATCCCAGGCGAAGCGATAGTGCATGTACAGCACCGTGATGCTGGGTAGCACCGAATGGGCGAGATTGATCAGGAAATAGCTGCCGGCGAGGCTCGCGAGCAACGGGTGGGTGCGCAGGAACGCGAGTGCGCCCAGCGGATTGGCGCTCCGCCACGAGAACGGCACGCGCTTGTCCCGGGGGAGCGATTCAGGCAGCACGAACAGACCCCAGCATACATTCAGCAGCGCCATGAACGCTGAAGCCCAGAATGGCAGCCGCGGCGAGATAGCGCCGAGCAGACCGCCCAATGCTGGCCCGAGCACGAAACCGATGCCGAAGGCGGCGCCGATCAGGCCAAAACTGGCCGCGCGCTTTTCCGGTGGCGTCACATCCGCGATATAGGCACCCGCCGTACTGAAGCTCGCCGCGGCGATACCCGATATCACCCGACCCACGAACAGCCAGGCGAGATTCGGCGCCAGCGCCATGAGGATGAAGTCCAGGCCCAGCCCGGTGCAGGAAATAAGAATCACCGGGCGGCGACCAAAGTGGTCGGAGAGCGATCCTTGCACGGGCGAGAATATCAACTGCATGAGCGCCCAGGCCGTGCCGAACAGGCCATAGATTTCCGCGCCACGTACGGCACTCCCGCCCACGAAGTTCTGCACCAGCAAGGGCAACACGGGAATGATCATGCCGAAGGCCAGCATGTCGATCAGCACCGTTACAAAAATGAAGGCGAGCGCGGCTTTGCGGGCCGGTCGAATAGCGCTAGGCATCATTTACCAGCAGGCAATCAGGCGGCCGCTAGACCCTCGCACCGGGCTCGGCTTCGGCAATCACGGCAGTGCCGTAGCAAAGCACTTCGGTCAGTCCGGCCATGACTTCGGTGGCGTCGTAGCGCATGGAGACGATGGCGTTCGCACCGAGCTGCTGCGCGTGTTTGCACATCAGACGGTAGGTTTCGGCGCGGGTCTGCTCGCACAGATTCGTGTAGATCGTGATGTTGCCGCCGAACAGCGACTGGAGACCACCGGCAATGTTGCCGAAGATCGAGCGCGAACGGACGGTGAGGCCACGCACCACGCCGAGGCTTTTGACGATGCGGTAGCCGGGGAGCGTCAGTGCGGTGGTGATGAGTGCATCTTGCATGGGGCAATCCTGTACCTGTCAACTTGTTGCAATATAGCTGTCTTGCGGCGCTCTCTCAAATGTGGATTGGCGGTAGCGTTCAATCGAGATACTTCCAGGTCGAGGCGCCGTCGAGCCGGCGTATGCGGACCGTTTCAACTAACAGCGGTTCGAAGTTTCGAGCGTTGACACCCATCCTGTCCGTCTCCGTCGGCCCGGTTCGCTGCCAGTGTGTAACGCAACCGCAGGTGCTGCAGCGAATAAATGCCAACAACCTGTCGCCCCAGGCATATCTGCTGGTTGCACCGCGTGCGCCGATGATGCGAACTTCTGATCGCCTGTAGTACGCCCAGAGTGTGCCGTAGCGGCGACAGATTGAGCAGTTGCAGGCTGTCAGGCTGTGAGGCCTGCGGGGCACTTCAATATTGATGGCTCCACAGTGGCAGGTGGCCGTGAACACGCGAACTACCACGGGTTCGCGCTAGCGGCAAAGTGATTCGACTGTGTGCGCACCACGCAAAATCGCTGCCCGGTAAGAGCTTCCATGACCCACCCGCTGTGAATCTGCTGCACGCATCTGGCGCCGAGGGCTTCGAGCCGCACGACCTCGGCCTCGATATCATCGGCTTCGATGTCGAGGTGCACGCGGCTGGCATGAGCAACCGCCTGCACTTCGATGTGCAGTTGATCAGTGGGGTCGCGCAGCTTTACGTATTTTCCCGCTTCACCAGGCAGATCGCACAGCTCCATGCCCAGCGCCGCGCCCCAGAACTGCGCCGCGCTGTCGACGTCGTCCGTCTGGCAATCGATAATGAATCCGGCCAACCTGCTTTTGTGCATGATTTCACCACTCCATTTTCGATATCAGTGCTGTGCTACCGCAAACCCGCGATCGCGCAGCAACGCCACCAGACCGTCTTTGCCGACCAGATGCAAAGCGCCCACAATCACCAGGTAGTCCTGAGTGTCAGTCAACAGTGGCACTATCGTAGCCATCCATTTACGGTTGCGATCGGTGGTCAGCACCCGGTATAGATCGGGAAAGTCTGTAAAACCCTCACCCAGAAGTTTTTCCAGTGCCCTGGTATCGCCGCTACGCCAGGCGGCCACCATTGCACCCAGCTGTTCGGCAGCGTGGCCCTGTTCGTCCAGGGTGTAACGCATGAAGTGACGCTGCTGATCGGTAGACAGTTGCGCGAACATGCCCAGTTGCTCGTCGATGGTTTCGAGGCCGACGATGCGCTTGTGATCGCTCGCGGCGCGCTGCGCGAGTTGCTGGTCCACGCCCGCGGCGCCGTTAAAACCCAGTCGTGCCATTTGCGCCTGGTCCAGCAGCAGTGCGGCCATCCACGGCTGCATGTGCTCCAGTAGTTCAGCGTCCAGCCCTTCGCTCGCAGCCTGGGTATTGAAACGGCGGTAAAGCTCCGGCCCGAGTACGCGCTCCAGTGTTTGTCCTTCCGGTAGCGCGCCCAATGTGTTCA
>JANMWZ010000068.1:0-1854 GCA_031441585.1 Gammaproteobacteria bacterium | reverse complement strand
GACCGCCACGGTCGGTCAGATCATCGAGAAGATCGGCCGAGCGCGGATCAAGATGGAGCAGATCCAACCCGGCTCCACCCTTCCGGGCAGGCGCAAGAAGGGCAAATAATCTGTAACGTTATTTAAGAGACACTACACTAGAGTTTCAATTGCTCATCACCGTGTCATAGTCGGCGGTGCCTGTCGATGGGGTTCCCGGGCGCGCTCTAGCAGAGTCTGAGCCAACCACTCGCGCTCCATCTGCGGCGGCGGCATTCCCCTGACATAGCGCTCGACCTCACGTGCCAGCCTGTCCCTGCCATCGGCGCGAAGTAGCTCCGCGGCACCAAGCCAGCCCCGAACCATTGTGTGGCGGGTCTCCACGAGCCGGACCTTGCCGGGTTCGATCTGAATGTTGCCGGTACGCAGTCCGGCAGCGACCGACTCCGCGCGTTCTCGCATGTGTGTGGATCGACCGGCACGCATAGCTCGATAGATGCCGTCGCTTTTTTGGGGCTTGGAAATGCCTCGGACTGCACGATTCGTGGCGTTGGCCGCGATGCCCTGCGCCCGCAGCTGGCGGGCGAACTCTCGCCGCCATTCCCTCAAGGTGGCCTTGCGAATGTTGATCCGCTTCCCCTGCTCGCTCATTGCCCTGACGACCAGGTGGACATGCGGATGCGGCTGGTCCGTATGCAGGACCAGCGCGTAGCGGTGCTTCAGGGCGAACTGTTTTCGGGCGAATGCACGGCTCGCGGCGAGGACGCCCGCTGCCGGCGTGCCCGCCGGCATCGACAGCACGATGTTGTGGACCAGCTTGCCCGGCTTGCGGCCGGGTATGCCTCGGTATGGGGAGCGCGATTCCGCCGCATCGAGGTCCAGCTCCCAATCGTCGAGTAAGGCTCTTTGGGCTTCCTTCCCTTTCAAGTGTTCACCGTCGTCCGTTTCGATCTCGAACTCCTGGCGACTGAGATAGTTGAAATGCGCAGCGACCGCCTTGGCACTACCGCCGCCACCGGAAATCTTGACCATGACTTCCGGCGTATGTCGGACCGTGCGTGCGATCTGCTCGATCTGGGCGGGCAGTAGCTGCAGTCGCTCGCCCGGGCCACGGCGGCCATGGCTCACCAGGTCCAGGAACGGGCGCTCACCAGAGACTTCAAAACTTCGACGTGGCATCGCCGGACCCCCAGCTGGAGACATTGGTGTTGATGTAGGAACGGACGTGATCGCGCAGGGCTACACAGACCTTGAAGAGCCCCGAAAGCTCGTTGCGGCTGACCCCGGCCCCAGGCACACCCTGGTGGGACGCGCGGGCGATCTGGTTGAGGTTGCGGCCAACGGCCGCCAGCTCCCGGGTCGATTGCCGGATGGCGCGCAGTTCTGCCTCTGGCAACGGCGTCAAGGAGCGCAGGTGCGCCCGGAGCAGATTGGAGGCATAGGTCGCTGGCGCCAGGCAGCGCGCCGTCGCGCGCTCCTGAAGCAGCTGGCGGTCGCCAGCGGTGAGCCGGACGTACAGGCGGGCCTGTCGTGCGGGCTGATCAGCGACGGCAACGCCGCCCACGTCTGCCGCGCCGGTGGTGTTCAGGAGCAGTTCGATCGTGCGCTTGAGCAACGCAGATTCGGTAAGTTGCTGGCGCGCCGCCGCCGCGCGCAGCGCGGCCTTCGTGGTCGGAGCCACGCGACACTGAATAAATGCTTCTGCTGTCATGGGCAACATCGTGTGACAACAGCGGCTGAATGCCAATCCTGCGTTTCAAGGCAAAATCACCCAAAACCCTACGGTCTTCATCGTGAGGCCGCTGACAACGCCGCCCTCGCTAAGCTTCAAAGGCAGATTTATGATCTACGCAAATCGCAAATCAATTTTGGTGG
>JANMWZ010000067.1:0-1818 GCA_031441585.1 Gammaproteobacteria bacterium | reverse complement strand
TGGTACGGACAGCGGAGGTCGCTGAGCGCCGGCGGCAGCGCGCACGACACACGGCGGCGGAGTGGACGAAGATCATCGCCGCGCAACAGCGATCAGCGCTGACGATGGTGGAGTTCTGCCGGCGGCGTGATCTCGCGTTGGCGACGTTCGGTTATTGGCGTCAGCGGCTGGCACAGCCGACGGCAGTCGCAAAGGTAGCGCAGCGCTTTCTGGCGGTACCGCTGGTGGCGCCGACCGCGGTCCCCATCGAAGTCGAAGTCGGCACGCTGCGCGTGCGCCTGCAGGGCGCTGCCGCGGTGCGAGTGATCGATGCCATTATTGCGCGGATCAACGGCGAGTCGCCGCGATGATTCCGTTGCCGTCGGTACGTGCCTACGTGTGCGTCGAGCCGGTGGATATGCGCAAACAAATCGATGGCCTGGCGCAGATGGTGGCGGCGGTGTTCGCGGCGGATGCGCTGAGCGGCCAGGTGTTCGTGTTTCTCGGCAAGCGGCGCAACAAGGTGAAGCTGTTGTGGTGGGATCGCAATGGCTTCTTTCTGCTCTACAAGCGGCTCGAACGCGGTCGCTTTCCACGCCCCGAAGAGCTCGCGCGCGATGGTTTGTCGCTGGCTGAATTGATGGCCTTTGTCGAAGGCATTGACCTGTCGCGCGCACGGCGTTTGCCGGCGGTCTCTGCCTCGCGCGTGGGCTGATTGGCGTGCCGTAATTTCTTTGCTTTTTGTGTCACGTTCTGTCAACTCGCGGGCATGCCGAATCGTTGATTCTGCATGCCCGCTTTCGCCACGCTCGACATCCAGAAACTGCCGCGTGACGTCGATGTTCTTCTCGGCGTAATCGGCGATCTGCATCACCAATATTCTACGATCCTCGAATCGCTCCACCAGCAACTGCAGAATTTGCGCCGCCTGCATTTCGGCGCCACCAGCGAGAAGCTCTCGGGTCAGCCGGATCTGTTCGTGCACACCGAGGTTCTGCCGATCCCGCCAGCGGAGCTGATCACGGTCAGCTACCAGCGCCAGCGCAAAGGTCGTCCGGCACTGCCCAAGGATCTGCCACGCGAACGCGTCGAGTACGATCTGTCGGAGTCCGAGAAAGCGCAATTCGATACCCTGCAGCGCATTGGTGAGGAAGTCTCGGAGACGCTCGAGTACACGCCGGCGAAACTGATCGTGATCGAACATGTGCGCGCCAAATATGCGTGCCACAAGGACGGCGAGTCGACCATCCGCACCGCCTTTGCGCAACCCTCGCCGCTGCCCAAGAGCAACGCCGGGGCCGGGTTGCTGGCGCAAATCCTGGTGGCGACCTTTGCCGACCACTTGCCGCTCAACCGCCAGGAGCGGATCTTCAAGCGCCATGGCGTCGATCTGCCGCGCTCGACCTTGTGCGAGTGGAAGCTTGCGGCCGGCGAGTTGCTGGCGGTGCTGCGCGCGTCGCTGATCGCGCACACCCTCGCCGCACCGCGGCTGCATAGCGATGACACCACCATGCCCTTGCTCGAAGGCGGCCGCGGGCGGACCAAGACGGCGCGAATGTGGGGCTACCTGGGCGCTGGCGCGCGGCAGAACGCCGCCGCTGAATGGGTGGAGCACGCGCCGTCGGTGGTCTTCGAATTCACCGACTCGCGCGAAGCGAAATACCCGCTCCAATTTCTGCAGGATTACCGCGGCTACCTGCAGGCTGACGCCTATTCCGGCTACGACGCCTTGTACCGTACCGGGCGCATCATCGAAGTCGGCTGTTTCGCGCATTGCCGGCGTAAATTCTTCGAAGTTGCCAAGACGCAGAAGACGCCAGGGTTGGCCGCCGAGGGGGT
>JANMWZ010000066.1:0-122794 GCA_031441585.1 Gammaproteobacteria bacterium | reverse complement strand
CC
The DNA here is from genome assembly GCA_031441585.1 of Gammaproteobacteria bacterium. Classification (GTDB taxonomy): domain Bacteria; phylum Pseudomonadota; class Gammaproteobacteria; order Steroidobacterales; family Steroidobacteraceae; genus FEN-1191. Next base: position 122,792 of record JANMWZ010000066.1, on the reverse strand, counting down.
ATGCCAATCGTCCTCGCGTCAGCGCACGCCCACGGCGCTTGAAAGCACGTTCAGACACAGCGTGGGTTCCACCACCGAGCTCAAGAGTCATGCCTCCGAGTACCTCACGCAGGGCCGTCGTCACGCGGGGCGAGCGAGTGGCGGGCGTGGGCGGGATGCTGCGCATCAATGCGCGCCCAAAGCGTGTATCGGGGAGCGACGGCGCGCATTGCTGCGCAGCATCCCGCCCACGCCCGCAGTTCGCACGGGCAGGGTGCCCCACAGCTTTGTGTGCGGTTCTTTTCATTACTCAGTACGTTCCCGTCTTGAGAAACTCTTCGCAGATCTTCTTGAGCGTCGCCTCATGCGCCTTGAGCTCCGGCTTCGCGTTGATCGCCGCAATCTCGGCTTTGAACGACGCTTTGGCGAACCCCTGCAATGCGGCCTCAAAGTCGACGATCTTGTTACGCGGCACTTTGTCCATGTAGCCGTTGTTGACGGCGTAGATGGAGAGCGCCATCTCGGCCACTGACATCGGCGCGTACTGCTTCTGCTTCATTACTTCGGTGGTGCGCTGGCCGCGCTCGAGCTGCTTGCGGGTGGCTTCGTCCAGATCAGAAGCGAACTGCGAGAAGGCGGCGAGTTCGCGGTATTGCGCCAGCGCCAGGCGGATGCCGCCGCCAAGTTTCTTGATGATATCGGTCTGTGCAGCGCCACCGACACGTGACACCGAGATGCCGGCGTTCATGGCTGGACGGATGCCGGAGTTGAACAGATCTGTTTCAAGGAAGATCTGGCCGTCGGTGATCGAGATTACGTTGGTGGGCACGAAGGCGGTGACGTCGCCGGCCTGCGTCTCGATGATCGGCAGGCCGGTGAGTGAGCCGGTCTTGCCCTTGACGCGACCCTTGGTCGCCATTTCGACGTATTGCTCGTTGACGCGGGCACTGCGCTCGAGCAGGCGACTGTGCAAATAGAACACGTCGCCGGGGAAGGCTTCGCGGCCCGGCGGGCGACGCAGCAGCAGCGAGATCTGCCGGTACGCCACGGCCTGCTTGGACAGATCGTCATAGATGATGAGTGCGTCTTCACCGTTATCCATGAAATATTCGCCCATGGTCACGCCGGAGTACGCCGACAGGTACTGCATGGCGGCGGGCATCGAGGCCGAGGCCGCGACAATGATGGTGTGCGCCATGGCGCCGTGCTCTTCAAGCTTGCGTACCACGTTCGCGATCGAGCTCTGCTTCTGGCCGATGGCGACGTAGACGCACTTAATGCCGGAAGACTTCTGGTTGATGATGGTGTCGATGGCCATCGCGGTCTTGCCGGTCTGGCGATCGCCGATGATCAGCTCGCGCTGACCGCGGCCGATCGGCACCATCGCGTCGACGGCCTTGTAACCGGTCTGCACCGGCTGCGACACGCTCTTGCGATAGATGACGCCGGGCGCCACGCGCTCAATGGGCGCTGTGGCCTTGGTATTGAGCGGTCCCTTGCCATCGATCGGCTTGCCAAGCGCATCGACCACGCGGCCGAGCAGCTCCGGGCCCACCGGCACTTCGAGAATGCGCCCGGTGGTCTTGACCGTGTCGCCTTCGCTGATCGTCTTGTAATCGCCCAGCACTACCGAGCCGACCGAATCCTGCTCCAGGTTCAGCGCCAGGCCAAACAGATTGCCGGGAAACTCGATCATTTCGCCATAGCACACATCGGCCAGGCCGTGAATGCGGCAGATTCCATCAGTCACCGACACCACGGTGCCGACATTGCGCGCCTCGCTGGCGGAGCTGAATTTCTCGATGCGCTGACGAATCAGATCGCTGATTTCAGAGGCTTTAATCGACATGAAATATCCTCGTTATTGCTTTAACTGGCCGCGGCGGCAGCCAGCTGTAGCAGGCTCGCGCGCACACTGCCATCGATTACCAGATCATCGGCGCGTATTACGGCGCCGCCGAGCAGCGCCGGGTCAATCTCACAATGCAGGCGGACTTCGCGATCGAGGCGCTTGCGCATGGCCTTGGCAAACTGCTCACGTTGTGCATCGCTCAGTGCGATGGCTGAAGTCACCGTGACATCGAGCGTGCGCTCGGCATCGGCGCGCAGTTGTTCGAAGTGCGCGGCAATCTCGGGTAAAAAACCCAGTCGCCGGTAGTGCGCCAGCGTGGCAATGAAATTGCGCGCCTGCGAGTGCAGCGCGACACTGGCAGCGTTGCCATTGGCGCCGCTGGCGCTGACGTCGCTGACGACTCCGGCAATGAGCTCGACCAGCTGCTCGGGGGTGACATGCGGATTGCCAAGCAGCGGCGCCACGCGCGCATCGCTGACCGCACTGGCCGCAGTCTGCAGCACCGTCGACCACTGCGGCAGCAGCGCCTGGGTACGCGCCAGCTGAAACACCGCTTTCGCGTAGGGCCTGGCGATGGTGATGCGTTCAGCCATGCTGCTCTACATGCCGGCCGCGAGTTTATCGAGCAGCTGCGCATGGGTACGCGCATCGATTTCACGCTCGACGATTTTCGCGGCGCCGCTCACTGCAAGCGCACCCACCTGGCGACGCAGCTCGTCGCGCGCCTTCTGGGTTTCGAGTACTACCTGTGAGCGTGCGCCCTCGAGCAGCCGCTGGCCTTCGCCCAGCGCGGTCTGCCTGGCAGCCTCGATGATTTCATTGGCCCGTGCATGCGCCTGGTGCTCGATCGCCAGCGCACGCTCGCGCGCGCCTTTGACCAGCTCTTCGACGCGTGTTTCTGCCGCCGCGAGATCCTGCTGACCGCGTTCAGCAGCCGCCAGGCCCTCGGCGATGCGCCGCTGCCGTGCCTGCATCGATTCGGTGATCTGCGGCCACAGAAATTTCATGGCCACCCAGACCACCAACGCGAAGATGAGCATCTGCGCCAAAATCGTTGCATTCAGATTCACGCTGCGTACCTCTGCTTCAGGCGATCGGGCTGATCAACCGATGCCGGCCTTGAAGGGACTGGCGAAGGTGAAAAACAGCGCGACGCCGACGCCGATCATCGTGACCGCGTCGAGCAGGCCGGCGACGATGAACATCTTGACCTGCAGCATCGGCACCAGCTCGGGCTGGCGCGCGGCGCCTTCCAGAAACTTGCCGCCCAGCAGACCGAAACCGATCGCCGTACCCAGTGCGCCCATACCGATCAGGATCGCGACCGCAATGGCCGTCATGCCCTGAACCTGCGCCAGACTTGCTACGTTACCCATGTCAACTCCTTGAAAAACGATTGCGCGTAACTTGAAATGAAAATCAGTGACTGTGTTCGTGCGCCATCGACAGATAGACGATGGTCAGCATGGTGAAAATAAAGGCTTGCAGGAGCACGATGATGACGTGGAAGGTGCCCCACAGGAATCCGAGCAGGAATTGCAGCGCCCACAGCGAGATGGCACCAGGATTGGTTGGCCAGCCCTTGGTCAGGGCAAACAGGCCGATCAGGATCATCACCAGTTCGCCGGCATACATGTTGCCAAACAGCCGTAGCGCCAGCGACACCGGCCGGGAAATTTCTTCAATGCACTTCAGGATGAAGTTGAACCACGACAACCACCAGGTGTTGAAGGGGTGCAGGAAAAATTCCCTGGCGTAGCCGACCACACCCTTGACCTTGAAACTGTAGTACTGCACCAGCAGAAACACGCTCAGCGCCATACCAAAGGTGATATTCGGATCGGTGGTCGCCACTGATTTGAAATGTTCCAGGCCCGCGCCGCGCTCGGCAACCACCGTTGACCACCAGTCGACGGGAAACAGGTCAATCGCGTTCATGAACAGGATCAGGCAAAACACCGTGATGGCCAGCGGCGCGATCAGCGGATTGGCAACGTGGAAGCTGTCCTTCACATTGTTGTCGATGGATTCGACCAGACCTTCGGCATATTTCTGAAAGCCGGTCGGTGCCCTGTCGATTGAGCGACTGCCGGTACGGACCGCGATCGCGAAACTGACCAGGAACAGCAGCCCCATCAGCGCCGACCAGAACAGGCTGTCGAGATTCAGGGCCCAGAACGAACTGTCACCGAACTGCCAGGTCCAGTTCTGCAGGTGATGCTGGATATATTCAGTGATCGAGGCGGGGGCGTGTGCAGATTCAGCAGCCATCGAATTTTTCGCCTCCTCTCATTTCAGATGCCCCGAACCCTGGTGCGTGCCAGCGCCAGCCAGTAGGCGACAAAGCTCGCCACGTACCCCGCAAACAACGCGCCCGGCATAAATCGCCGCGCGCGCAACGCGAGAATGAACAACACCACCGTCGTCGCAACCTTCAGCGCCTCGCCGCGATAGAACCCGCGGGCGATGGCTGCCGGGTTGCCCGCCGCGCCAGCGCGAAAACAGCTGAGCACCTGCACCAGGCTCGCCGCCACGCCGATGCCACCGCCCACCAGGGCCGCGAGCGCCGCCGGCGCGCCACTTATTGCGGCGCACAGCACTGCGAGCAGACCCGCGATCACAACCTGCATCGCCACCAGCCCCAGCGCCTGGCGTCGGGCGTGCGCAAAATCGTAGTTCGTCAGCGGATTTCCCAGGCAGGCGACGACCCTGTGCAAGCCCCGTCGCGAAGGCGGCGCATTATAGGGAGGACATCACGGCGCTTCAACGGCGCTCGCGCGCTTGGTGCGCGCAGTTATTGAATGTGCGCGAGGATGCCATCGAGCTCGTCGAGGCTCCCGTAGCCGACCACCAATTTGCCCCGCCCGGTTGCGCTGTGCTGGATCTGCACTTTGGCGCCCAGTTTTTCCGCCAGTTCGGTCTCCAGGCGGGAGACGTTGGGGTCGCGGTTGCCTGCCGGCTTAGCGACACTGCCGGGGGGCGCCGCCAGGCGACGTACCAGGGCTTCTGTTTCGCGTACAGATAGGCTCTTTTTGACGATTAACGCCGCAAGTTCGACCTGTTTTCGACGATGTTCGAGGCCCAGCAGGGCGCGGGCATGACCCATGTCGAGCTCGCGGCGCTCCACCATCTGCGCCACCTCTGGCGCCAGCTCCAGCAGGCGCAGCATGTTGCTCACGGCCGCTCGTGAACGCCCCACAGCCTCTGCAACCTGTTGATGAGTCAACTGAAATTCAGAAATCAGACGCTCGAAGGCGCGCGCCTCCTCGAGGGGATTGAGGTCTTCGCGCTGAATGTTTTCGATCAGGGACATGGCGATGGCGGCCTCGTCAGGCACATCGCGAATGACAGCCGGAACAGTCGCCAGGCCCGCCTGCTGCGCCGCGCGCCAGCGGCGCTCGCCGGCAATGATCTCGTAGCGCTGCTCGGCTCCCATGCCCCCACCACTGATCGGGCGCACGACGATAGGTTGGATGACCCCCTGCTTGCGGATCGAATCGGCCAGTTCGGCGAGGGTATCGGTGCGCATGTCGGCGCGCGGCTGATAGCGGCCGCGCTGCAACAACTCTACCGGTAATTGCGCCAAGCGCTCACCGACCGGCGCACCTGTGCCAGCGCTTCCGGGTGTATTGGCGCCACTTCCGCCAGCCGTTGCGCCGGCGGGCATCACATGGCGAGCCTGGCCCAGCAGATCCGCAAGTCCGCGCCCCAAGGTCGGTCTTTTTTGCGTCATACGCCGATGATAGCGGGCGCGACCGGTGGATGGTCGGCGCGGCGCAGCATTTCACCGGCCAGTGCCAGATACGCCAGCGCCCCGCGCGAATCCTTGTCATGCACCAGCGCCGGGCGACCAAAGGAAGGCGCCTCGGCCAGCCGGACATTGCGCGGCACCACGGTGCGAAACACCTTCTCGCCAAAGTGGCTGAGCAGCTGGCTACTGACTTCGTTGGCGAGGTTATTGCGCGGGTCGAACATCGTGCGCAGCACGCCCTCGATCTCGAGCGTCGGATTGGCGCTGATGCGGATCTGCTCCACCGTTGAAACCAGCGAAGAGAGTCCTTCGAGGGCGTAAAACTCGCATTGCATCGGAATCAGTACGCTATCGGCAGCGATGAGCGCATTGACCGTCAGGATATTCAGCGACGGCGGGCAATCGATGAAGATCACATCGTATTGATCGCGCACTGTCGTCAAGGCATCGCGCAGGCGTCGCTCGCGCCCGGCCGGCATGGCCAGCAACCGCACCTCGGCGGCGGTGAGATCCTGATTGGCGGGCAGCAGGTCCATCCCGGCGCTACTGATTGGCACGATGGCATCGCGGGCGGTGCATTCACCCAGCAGCACCTCCAGCGTGCCACGCACGAGTGTCGATTTATCAACACCGCACCCGGTGGTTGCGTTGCCCTGCGGGTCCAGGTCGATGAGCAGCACGCTCTTGCGGGTCGCGGCCAGCGACGCTGACAGATTGACCGCCGTCGTGGTCTTGCCGACGCCGCCTTTCTGATTGGCCACTGCGATCACGCGCTTCATCAGGCAAGTTTAGGCCATGCCCGGTCAGCCTGTCGCCGCTATTGCACGTGGCTGCCGCCGCCATTGCGGGTAAACTTGGTACGATGAAATGGCTATCGGCGATTCTTGTTGCGGCAGTATGTGCGGCGGCGACCATTGCGCTGTGGGCCTATGCCAACCGGCCCAGTTCCGAGGCGCCGTGGCCCAAACAGGTGCAGGGCCTGGCGTTTTCGCCCTTTCAGGCCGGCCAGAGTGGCACCCTCAATCAGTACCCGAGCGACGAGCAGATCGAGGCCGATCTGAAACTGCTTGCCGGGCGCGTGCATGCGCTGCGCACCTACGGCACCGGCGGCACGCTTGCCGATGTGCCGCGCCTGGCAGCCAAGTACGGCATCAGCGTGGCGGTCGGCGCCTGGCTCGACAAAGATCGCGCCAGCAACAGTCTGCAGATGAACAAGGCCATCGAACTGGCCCGGGCCAATCCCAATGTGGTTCGGGTGTTCATCGGCAACGAAGTCATGCTGCGCAACGACCTGCCGCTAGCAGAACTCATTGCCCATCTCGATCGCGCCCGCCAGGCGCTCACCACTCCGGTCGGTACTGCGGAAACCTGGGCAACCTGGCTGAAGAACCCGGAACTGGCGCGCCACTGTGACTTTCTTGCCGTGCATCTGCTGCCCTACTGGGAAGGCATGGATGTCGAGGCTGCGGTGGACGCCAGCTTTGAGAATCTCAAGCGTGTCGAGCGCGCCTACCCTGATCGGCAGGTGATCATCGGTGAGGTGGGTTGGCCATCGGATGGTCGCACCCGCGGCAATGCCGTGGCCTCGGCTGCCAACGAAGCGCTGTTCCTGCGCCGCTTTCTGGCGCGCGCCGCCATCGAGAAGAAACGCTACTACATCATGGAGGCCTTCGATCAACCCTGGAAAGCCGAAGATGAGGGCGGTGTCGGTGCCTACTGGGGCGTATTCAACGTCGATCGTCAGGTGAAATTTGAATTTACGGCGCCAATCGTGCGCATTCCCGAGTGGCACGTGCTGGCCGGCATTTCGGTGACAATCGCACTGCTGCTGCTGGCACTGTTTTATGTGCACAGCGGTTCGCTGCGTACGCGCGGCCGCACCATGCTGGCGGTGGTGATCTACGCCGCGGCCACTGTGGCGGTGTGGGTGATCTACGATTACACGCAGCAATACCTGACGCTCACCACCGTTATCGTCGGCGCTTTGCTGATCCTGGGCATGCTCGGAGTGATCGCGGTACTGTTCGCCGAAGCGCACGAATGGGCCGAGGCGCACTGGATTCGCGGCCACGAGCGGCTGCTCGATCCGCGCCTCCGGGATGGCACCTATCTGCCGAAAGTATCGGTGCATGTGCCGGCCTACAACGAACCGCCCGACATGCTCATCGAAACGCTCAATGCCCTGAGTCAACTCGACTATCCTGATTTCGAAGTACTGGTTATCGACAACAACACCCGCGATGAGACGGTGTGGCGCCCGGTCGAGGCGCACTGCCAGCAGCTGGGCGCGCGCTTCCGTTTTTTCCATGTCAGCCCCCTGGTCGGGTTCAAGGCCGGGGCGCTCAACTTTGCGCTGCACCAGACGGGAAGCGACGCCGAGGTAATCGCCGTGATCGACAGCGATTATTGCGTCACGCCTTTATGGCTGCGCGATCTGGCGCCCAGCTTCGTGGCCCCGAACCTGGCGATCGTGCAGGCGCCGCAGGACTATCGCGACGAGCATGAGAACGCTTTCAAGTCGATGTGCTACGCGGAATACCGTGGCTTCTTCCATATCGGCATGATCACCCGCAATGAGCGCAACGCCATCATTCAGCACGGCACCATGACGCTGGTGCGTCGCCGGGTGCTGGACGCGCTCGGTGGCTGGGCGGAGTGGTGCATCTGCGAAGACGCTGAGCTGGGGCTGCGCGTGTTGGAGGCGGGTTACCAGGCGACTTACCTGCCGCAAAGCTATGGCCGCGGGTTGATGCCCGACACCTTCATCGACTATAAGAAACAGCGCTTTCGCTGGGCCTACGGTGCCATGCAGATTCTGCGACACCACGCCAGAGGATTGCTGCGACCCAGCTTGAGCGCGTTGAGCGCCGGGCAGCGCTATCACTTCGTGGCCGGGTGGCTGCCGTGGCTCGCCGATGGTTTCAATCTGATTTTCAACCTTGCCGCCATTGCCTGGTCGGCGGCGATGATTCGCCATCCCGAGAGCATCGACCCGCCATTGCTGGTGTTCTCACTGTTGCCGCTGTCGCTATTTACTTTCAAGCTCGTAAAGCTGGTGCATCTTTATACGCACCGCGTCGGCATCGGCCTGCGCCAGACCCTGGCTGCGGCGTTGGCCGGCCTGGCGCTGGCGCACACCATCGGTCGTGCGGTACTCAAGGGACTGGTGACGCACAGCGAGCCGTTTTTTCGTACCCCCAAGCGTGCCGGTCGACACGCGCTTAGCCTGGCGCTCGCCGGGGCATGGGAGGAAGCCGTGCTGATGCTGGCGCTGTGGAGCGCGGCCTTTCTCCTGCATGAAACACCGACGGAATACGCCAGCCCCGACCGGCACGTGTGGATCATCGCCCTGATGATTCAGTCGATTCCCTACACGGCGGCGGTGCTGGTCTCGCTTACCAGCGCGCTCAAGCTGCCAGCGAGCCTGCTGCAGCGGCGGCGCCAGAAAGCCGCGTCGCCTTAAATTGCTGCACCCCGTGGAGCGGCTTCCAGCACCACCAGACAGCGCTCGGCCGCCAGTCCCGGTACTTTTACCGCTCGCACTTCGAGCACCCGCCACGGCGCTGGCAACGCCGCAATTTCCGCGTCCGGGCGGTGCCCTTTGTAGGCAATCAGGCGCGTCCCGGTGCGAGCCAATGGCAACGCCAGATGCGCCAGGGCTGGCAATGAGGTCAGGGCCCGCGCCAGCACGGTGTCGAATGGTGCGCCGTCGGCAAGAGATTCCACCCGTTGATGCACGGCCTGCACATTGCTCAATCCCAGCACCCGCACTGCGTGCGTCACGAAACGGATCTTCTTGGCCGTACCGTCGATCAGCGTGAACTGCTGCTGTGGATGCACAACCGCGAGCGGCAGACCGGGAAAACCGGCGCCGGTACCGAGATCCGCAATGCGTTCGCCCTTCAGATCAGCGCTGGCCGCCAGGCTGTCGAGCAGATGATGGGTAATCATTTGCTCACGCGCTTCCACGGCGGTCAGGTTGTAAGCCCGGTTCCATTGCGCCAGCTCGGTAAGCAGTTGTAGCAGTGCCGCGGCTTGCGACCCGTCGAGGGACACGCCCAGCAGCGCCGCCTGTATGCGCAGCGTCATGGCTTCGTTGTGATTATCATGGACCATGGAGCTGCGCGCGCTTTGCCTTGTGTAACACTGCGGGCAGAATAGTTGCCGGCGACTCTCAACGATAGCAAACCAATGCCCCAATACAACTACCGACTGATCCTGGCGCTGCTGCTCAGCTGCGTTACCGCTTTGGCTGTAGTACCACTGCAGGCCGAGCGGCGCGTCGAGGGTACGGTGCTGTACGACGGCGTACCGGCAGGCGACGCAACGCTACGCACGGCACTGCTGCAATTCCGTGTGACCCGTGAGTCGCGGCTGCTCGGTTGGCTGGCAAACGGCGAATTGCTGGTCGCCACGCGTTTTGACGAAGGCGAACAGCTCGAGCGGCTCCGTGCCCCAGTCACATTGCAGGCGACCACCAGTCACGCTGGTGCGATGCTGCTCGATGCTGCTACGCAGCCTTTTCACTCGCAACTGCTGGCCTATCGGGCCAACGACGCCGAGCACGGCGACGCCGCGCTGTATGTGCAGGACATCGCCGGCGGCAACCAACACCAGCTGGTGAGCGCAAGTGCGCAACCAGGCGCGGCGCTGTTCGCGCACGATGGTCAGCGCCTGGCCTTTACGGCCACGCTGCCGGGCAGCGCCAATGCCAGCGTGTACATCGCCGAGCTCGCCGGCGCCACGGCGCCGCGGCGCCTGCTCAGCGGCGAGGGTGAAAACTGGCAGGTGCTGGGCTGGACGCGCAGTGATCGTGCCATGCTGGTCAAGCGCACGCCACCGGCGCCGCTCGGTGCCGGCGCCGAACTATGGCTTGTGGATGTCGATACTGGCGCGCAACGGCGTGTCGATGCGCCCGCCGCCGCAAGCCAGGCCGCCAGGCCGGCAGCGCTGCGCGCCCGCACGCCATTGGACTGGCATATCACCCAGGCCCATCTGGCAAACGATGATCGCGGCGCTTATTTCCTGAGTGATCGCGACAGCGACTTCATGCGCCTGCATTACGTCGATTTTTATGGCGGCGCAGCGCTCGAGTTCGGCTCGGCCGTCAGCCACGATATCGAGCAGTTTGATTTGAGCAGCGATGGCCGCTATCTGGCGTATGCCTGGAATGACAATGGTTACAGTCGGGTGACCATCATTGATCGCCCGCTGGGTCGCGAAATCACGGCGTCAAACCTGCCGGTCGGTGTAGTGCACGCACTGCGGTTTGCGAACCAGGGCACACGCCTGGCTGTCGACCTGACGGGCAGCAGCGCGGTGCGCGACGTTTATGTCTACGACCTCGCCGACGCGACCACCACACGCTGGACCCGCAGCACACTCGGCCTTGCAGATAGCGGCGCAACTGCGGCCACTCGAGCGCTGATTGCACCGCAAACCCTGCGTTTTCGCACCTGGGATCGCCCCGATGGAGGACCGCGGCTGCTAAGCGCCCTTGTTTATAAACCCATGGATACGCAGTGCCACGCGGTGCTCCTCATGCTGCCGGGCCGCGGCCACCAGGCCCGGGCACAGCTGGATCTGTTTGTCCAGTATCTGGTCACACAACTGCGTATCGCCGTCATCGAACCTGATCTGCGTGGCGCCAGCGGGTACGGACGCAGCTTCGCCTCCCTGGCGCGCACCGAAGATCGCAGCGGTGAAGCGCTGGATCTGGGCGCGCTGTTGGCCTGGATCGGTGTGCAGCCCGATCTGCAGCGCCAGCAGGTCGTGCTGCTGGGCACCGGGGACGGCGGCGAACTGGCGCTCACGTCACTTGGCCTGTACGGCGATCGCTTGCGTGCCGCGATCAGCGTCGATGGCGTTGCTGGGATAACGCAACTGACGGCGCTACGCCAACCGGTGTTGTTGCTGCGTGGCGTGAAAAATCCGCCGCTGAGCGCCGCCGCAGCTGAACAACTGCTCTGGCGCCTGCGCAGCAACGCAGTGGAGTCATGGTTCATCGCGCCACGCGAGACACAGGGAAGTCTGGCTGGCGGTGAAGCGCAGCTCGCCGTACAACAGACCATCGTGCAGTTTCTGCGGCAGGTTCTGGATGCGCCACCAGCCGGCACGGTGGCGCCTGCCGGCAGCGCACCATAGTCACGCTAAACCCGCGCCTGCGCGCTTAGGGCTACAGCCAGCTGCGGCGTAGCAGCGTCTTGAGCGCCGGGCCCTGCGCGGCGTAATAATCGGCGACTGCCTTGATTTCAGCGTCGCTCAGTTGGCCAATGAAGGTGGCCATCACCGGGTTCTTGCGATCGCCCTTCTTGTATTCAATGAGCGCACGCTGCAGATAGTCGGCGTGCTGACCGGCCAGGGTGGGGTAGTCGCCGGTGATGCCAACGCCGTTGGTACCATGACAGGCCACGCACAATTCGGTGACTTTGGCAGGCGCCTGGCCAGCCGAGGGCGCCGTTGCCGGCAGCACCGCGCCAGCAAGATAGGCGGCGATGTCGTCGATGTCCCGATCGCTCAAGGAGCTGGCCTGCGCAAACATGGTGCCGTGCGAGCGATCCTTGCTGCGATACCCCTTGAGCGCGGCGACCAGATATTCCGGGTGCTGGCCCACCAGCTTGGGCACGCTGTAGGTGGGATAGACATTTTTGTAGTTCTCGATGCCGTGACAACCGAGGCAGGTGTAGCCCAGTTGCTTGCCACGCTGCGCGTCGCCAGCAGCGTGGCCGGTAGTGGGGCCCACGCTGCCAAGCAGAGCGAGCGCCAGTGCGGCAACGGTGACCCAGCTACGCGACATCGGGGGCATAATCGGACTCCGCATGAATACTGGCGAAAGGCGCTACAAAACGGTCGCAAAGTGTACGGATTCATCAGCCGATTTGCCACTCCATGATCGCACTCATCCAGCGCGTCACGCGGGCTGAGGTGCGGGTCGATGATCGCACGGTCGCGCTCATCGGCCCGGGCCTCCTGGCGCTGATCGGTATCGTGCGTGGCGATGGTGCGGCACAGGGCGCGCGCCTGCTGCAACGGTTGCTCGACTATCGCGTATTTGGCGACGAATTCGGACGCATGAATCGCTCGCTGCGCGACACCCAGAGCGGCCTGTTACTGGTGCCGCAGTTCACGCTGGCAGCCGACACCGACTCCGGCAACCGGCCGGGTTTCCAGGGGGCGGCCGAGCCGGCCGTGGCCCTGGCACTCTACGATCAGTTGCTTAAAGGTGCCCGGGCCGCACACGGCACCGTCGCCAGCGGAGAATTCGGCGCCCCTATGCAGGTTTCGCTGGTCAATGACGGCCCGGTGACGTTCTGGCTGGAAGTGCCCCCGGTAGCCTGACCCCGGAGCGTGACGCGCACGGCAGAAGTCGCGGTTGCACTTCGGGCCAGGGCCAACTTCGCCTATCATTGAGGGTCTGCATTTATCGGCACCTACCTGGAGGCCGCCATGGACCTGTTTTCACCCCGTCACCTGCTGATTATTCTGGTTGTCGTGCTGCTGGTGTTTGGCACCAAGAAACTGCGCAATATCGGTTCCGACCTCGGCGCCGCGGTGCGTGGTTTCAAGAAGGGCATGAGCGAAAACGAGCAGGACGAACAGCTGGCACAAAAACAGTTGCCGGCCAGCGGCGTTGCAGGCGTCGGCCCGGGCGTCGGCCAGAACGTTGGCAAGGATGCCGAGTTCCATGATGCTGCCCCAACCGCCCAACCCGGCCGCCAGGATGACCGGCGCGCTTAAGGCCCGCGGCGACACCTGAACTCGCGCGCACCAGCGAGCGATCATGTTCGACATTGGCTTCTCGGAAATCCTGCTTATTCTTGGCCTGGCCCTGGTAGTGCTCGGTCCTGAAAAGCTACCCCAGGTTGCGCGCACCATGGGCCGCTGGGCCGGCCGCGCGCGCGCCATGGCGCGACAGTTCCGCGATCAGCTGGAAAACGAAGCCGATGAGATCAAGGACAATCTGAGCACTAACATCCCAGTCTCGGTCACGGCGCCGCCCGGCGCCGCCCCGCAAGCCGCTGCAGCTGCGCCGTCGGCGGCCACGCCGCACACCGTGCCGCCACCTTCCGTTGATGAGTTTGCAGCGCGCGATGCCGCGACGACCCCAGAGGTCATGCACGCCAATGATCGGCCCACATGACTGGCGAGCGTGAGCCGTTGTCCGAAGGCACGCTGATCTCGCATCTGCTGGAACTGCGCACGCGCCTGATGCGCGCCTTTCTCGCCGTAGTGCTGGTGTTCATTCCGCTGGCCTTTTATTCCAACCAGCTGTTCGAATGGCTCTCGCAGCCGCTGCTGCGCGAGCTGCCGGCCAACAGCGCCCTGATTTCCACCAGCATTACCGCACCGTTCACGACCCCGCTGAAACTCTCGTTCGTCGCGGCGCTGGTGCTCGCCATGCCCTACGTGCTTTACGAACTGTGGGCCTTCATAGCACCCGGTCTGTATCGGCACGAGAAGCGCTTCGCGGTGCCACTGCTGCTCTCTTCCATCGTGTTGTTCTATACCGGCACGGCCTTCGCGTATTTCCTGGTGTTTCCGCTGATTTTCAAATTCTTTGTGAGCACCACTCCGCACGGTGTGCAGATGATGGCCGATATCACCATGTACATGGATTTTGTGATCAAGCTGCTGTTCTCCTTTGGCCTGGCCTTCGAAGTACCGGTGGCCGTGGTGCTGCTGGTAATGATGAACATCGTGCGGCTGGAGAAGCTGACGCAGATACGCGGCTACGTGCTGATCGCGGTGTTTGTAATTGCCGCGATCATCACGCCGCCCGACGCCGTGTCGCAGACCATCATGGCAGTGCCGATGTACCTGCTCTATGAGGGCGGCATTCTGTTCGCGAAGTTAATGGCGCGCAGTCGCCGGACCGCTCAAGCTGTTGAGCCAGCGGTAGAGAACCAGCACGGTGGCGGCGAAACATAGGCCGCCCAGCCATTTCGAAGGCGTGGCGAAACTCTCGCCCACCACCGCCAGTGGCGTGGCCTTGCCCGAGAACACCACCAGCGCGGCCAGCAGCACACCCACCAGGCTCTCGCCCACCATGAGGCCCGATGCTAGCAGCACGCCGAGCTGGCGCGTGGCCCCGGGATTAGCCGTGCGCTCCGCGCGCTTGTCATACAACCAGCCGACCACCGAACCGACCGTCACCATGAGCGTTACGGAGGAAGGCAGATAGATCCCGAGGCCCACCGCCAGCGGCGGCAGCGAGGCGCGCGAGGTACGCCGTAGAATGATATCGATGACGATGAGCGCGACGCCGATCAGGATGCCGATGCCGATCATGCTCCGTTCGAGATTGCCCTGGATCACGCCTTGCGCCAACGCCGAGATCAGCGCCGCCTGCGGCGCCGACAGCGCATGCTCCGGGTTCACGCCCGGCGCGCCGGCGAAACCATAGGCGTGATTGAGCAGGTCGAGCACCGGCGGGATGATGGCCGCGCCCGCCACCACGCCCACGATGAGCGCCGCCTGCTGGCGCCACGGCGTGGCATCGACCAGCTGGCCGGTTTTCAGATCCTGCAGGTTGTTGTTGGCGATGCAGGCCGCGCAAAACACCACCGACGTAACGAAGAGCGCATAGGCCACGAGCGCAGGTCCGGCCGTCGCCGGCAGGAGCGGCTGGACGACGAACGCCATCAGCATCGCCGCACCGATCACCACCAGGATGCCCACCCCGGACAGCGGGCTGTTGGACGAACCAATGAGCCCGGCCATGTAGCCGCACACCGCAGCCACGAAAAAACTCATGAGCGCGATATAGACGACACCACCCACCACCAGGATCGTGGTCTGGCTGCCGAGCCCGCTGGCATTGCTGAACTGCGCCAGCAGCACTGCGATCGGCACCATGCACACCAGGGTGATGATGCCCACCAGCCCGATCGGAATGTCGCGTTCGACGCGCGGCAGCGCCTCGCCATGCCCGGCCTTGCGCGCACGCGACGCGGCCAGCGCAGAACGCAGACCTGCGATCACTGGCCCGATCAACTTCAGCAGCGTCCAGATCGAGGCGATGCCGATGGTGCCGGCGCCGAGGAACCTCACCTTGTGACTCCACGCGGCGCGCGCCACATCGCCGGCAGCACCGGCCTCGGGATGATGCAGCGTGAGCCAGGGCACGGCGCCCACCCAGGCGATCGCCGCGCCGACGAAGAAGGCGATGCCGACGGCGAGCCCGATCAGGTGTCCGACCGCGAGCAGGGCGAAGGAGAGATTAAAGTCGTACCCGGTGGCGCCGCCCACCTCGCTCCCGTCGGCCGCCGTGCGGCTGCCAAAGCGGAAGTACTGCACCACATCGCTGGCAAAGAGCTGCATCGCGATCACGATTACGAACAGCGCCGAGACCACGCTGCCCACGACGATGGCGCGCAGCCCGTTCTGATTGCTGGTGCGATCGCCGACCTTGAGCACTTCGGCGCAGGCCACGCCCTCGGGGTACGGCAGGTCAGAATTCGTCACCAGCGCGCGGCGCAGCGGGATCGAATACATCACGCCCAGCACGCCGCCGAGCGCGCAGATCGTAAAGGACGTCCAGTACGGAAAGCCCGTCCACCAGCCGACCATCACCAGGCCCGGCAGCACGAAGATCACCGAGGTGAGCGTGCCCGCGGCCGAGGCCACGGTCTGCACGATATTGTTCTCCTGCACGCTGACGCCGGAGAAATTGCGCAGCAGCGCCATGGAGATGACCGCGGCCGGTATCGAAGTGGAAAAGGTGAGCCCGGCCTTGAGGCCGAAGTAGGCGTTGGCGGCGGTGAACACCAGCGTGATCAGCACGCCCAGCACCAGGCCGCGCCAGGTCAGCTCGTTCCGTGCGTCGTCAATGGTCGGCAGCTTGGTATGCACGCCGCTCACCAGGGCACTTCCTGGCCGGTGTACGCGCTCCAGAAGCGGCCGGCCTTGTCGGCCCCGAGTCCCTCGATGTAGTTGGCCAGTCCGCGGGCACTGTCGGCCGGCGTGATGGCGGGCAAGGTCACCGGCTTGCCAAGCTGCGCGGCATTGGCCCGATAGGCTTTCTGCATGTCGGTATCGACCGGGCCCGGTGACACGATGCCGACCAGTACGCCCCGGCCGCGCACATCGTTCTGCAGCAGGCGCATGCCCATGTTCAGGGCCGCCTTGCTCATGCCGTAGTAATAGCTGTCGGGGGCCTGCGGCGCCGAGAACAGCGAGCCCGCGCCGCTGGAGATGGCGATGATCTTCTTCTGCCGGCTGGCACTCACCTGCTCGAGAAACGCGCTTGCCAGACGCAACGGCGCGTAGGCGTTGATGCGCAGGATCTGCTGAAAGGGATCGGGCTCCAGCGCATTCAGGCGCTGCACCGCAAAATCACCGGTGATGCCGGCATTGTTGATCAGCGCATCGATCGCCCGGCCACGATACTTGCCGGTCAGGGCGTCGATCGCGGCGTTGTCGGTCACGTCCAGCGTCTCGACCACGACCAGCGGGTGTGCGCTCGCGTAGTCGTGCAGCGCCTGGGCTCGGGCCGGATCACGACAGGTGGCGATCACCTGCCAGCCGCGCGCAACAAGTTCCTGGGTCAGCGCAAACCCGATGCCGCGATCGGAGCCGGTGATCAACGCCACCGGTGTCTCGGCCGCGTGCGCCAGCGTCGGGACGAGGCTGAGACCCAGGACCCCACACAACAGCAAGCGCGAATACCTGTTCATGCCCTCTCCCCGCGACGCCGATTCGGTCAGATCATAGCCGGAATCGCTACGCTGCGAACCGGCGGAGGTGCCGGGGATTACCTGGGCGTCGTACTCTGCGCTTCGGCCGCGGCCCGCTCGATGCATACCTTCAGGCGCGCCAGCGCCGTAGCCCAGCCGCCGCGCAGGCGCTGATAGTAGCTGTCCCAGCTCTCATCCTGTGGAAAACCCGAACCCAGCAGGCGCAGTACCGCGATCTCGCCTTCGGTGTTGAGTATGAAATCGTCCACCACTACGGCGTCGTTGGCGGGGAGATTGCGTGGCGGCATGTAGATCAAGCGCAGTCGACGCGCGGGCTCGAAGACATCGATATGCGCCTCGCGCTCCAGGTCGCGATCGGCGCACACCAGATAGCGGCCGCCGGCACGCGCCGCGATGCGCGCACCAGGCCCATACCATTTGGCCAGCAGCGGCGGCTCGATGAGTCCGCGCCATAACAGATCAACGGGGGCGCGCACGTCGATGCGGTGCGCATAGCCGCGGGTGCGTTCAGCCATGGGCGCCGGGCCCGCGCTGCCGCCGACGCTCACGCCCATCGCGCCAGGCCACGACCAACAGCGGCAGCAGCGAGAGCACGACGATGGTCAGGGTAACCAGCCCGAAATTGGCTTTGACCAACGGCAGGTTGCCAAACAGGTATCCGCCGCAGAGAAACAGCGTGATCCAGCCGATGCCGCCGGCGATATTGCAGAGCTGAAAGGCGCCGGCGTGCATGCCGCTGATGCCGGCGGCAAAGGGCGTGAAAGTGCGCACGATCGGTACAAAGCGCGACAGCACGATGGCCAGGGCGCCGTGACGCGCAAAGAATTCGTCGGCGCGCTGCAGGTAGGCGGCTTTGAAAAAGCCCGCTCGGGCTATGCCTGGGCGAGCGCCGTGTGCACGCACCCCCACATATCGCCCCAGCCAGTAATTGACGGTGTTACCCAGAATCGCCGCCGCCATGAGCAGCGGCAGCAGCGCGCCCAGGCGCAAGGTGTGGCTGGCGTCGATCGCCGCCAGCGCCCCAGCGGCAAACAGCAGGGAATCGCCCGGCAAAAACGGCGTCACCACAAAACCAGTCTCGGCAAAGATGATGAGAAACAGCACGGCGTAGATCCAGACATCGAAGCGCACCAGCATCTCGACCAGGTGGCGGTCGAGGTGCAGTACGACGTCGATCAGAAAATGCAGCGCCTCCATCAGGAACGCGGCGGCACGCGCGCTGCTGTGTGACTGGCGAAATGCGCTCCGCGCAGTGCGGCCAGAGCCGCGGCCACTTGTGGATCGCGACGCGCCAGCGTCGCTGCGCCGCTGCCCTCATCGAGCTCGGCGGGTGGCAGCTCGGCGCCATTGAGCAGCACGTCAGGAGTGATGCCCACCCCGTTGATCGAAGTGCCCGAAGGCGTGTAGTAGCGTGAAGTAGTGAGCTTGAGCGCCTGACCGTCCGAGAGCGGCAGGATGGTCTGCACCGTGCCCTTGCCGTAGGTCCTGCGGCCGATGAGTGTGGCACGATTATTCTGGCGCAGCGCAGCGGCGAGTATTTCCGCAGCCGACGCCGAACTGCCGTTGACCAGCACGACAATGGGCGCACCGGCCGCGATATCGCCGGGCGTCGCCGTTATGCGAAAACGTGCGTCGAGCACGCGACCATCGGCGCTGACGATCGTGCCCTGTTCCAGAAATTCATCGGCACTGGCAGTGGCCGCTTCCAGCACTCCGCCCGGATTGTCGCGAAGATCAATGATCAGGCCATGCAGCTCGCCGGAATTTGCGGCGCGTACCGCCGCGATGCCACGAGCGAGCTCCGCGGCCGTGGCATTGGTGAATTCGCTGATGCGCAGATACGCCACGCCTGGCGCCAGACTCTCGGACGCCACGCTGGGCAGTGCCACCTCGGAGCGCAGCAGCACATATTTCTGCGCCGCCCGGCCGTTCCGTTGCACGTTCAGGCGCACCTGGCTGCCCAGCGCGCCGCGCAGCAGATCGGTGGCCGCATCCAGATTCGCCGCGCTGACTGGCAGCTCATCGATACGCACCAGCAGATCGCCGGCACGCAGGCCCGCTTGTTGTGCCGGGGAGCCGGGCAGGCAGCGCACGATACGCACGCCTCCTGCAACGCCTTCCACTTCGACGCCGACGCCGGCGTACGAGCCGTTGGTAGTGACCTGGAGCGCCGCATACTCGCGCGCCGTGAGCAGTGTGGAATGTTCATCGAGACCCTGCAGCATGCCACGCGCAGCGTGTTGCATCAGCTGATGGACGTCGATCTGATCGACGTAATTCTCGCGCACCCGCTGCAGCACCTCGGCCAGCAGCCTGGCATCCTGCCAGGGCAGTACTTCGTTACCGATGGCCGGTGTGGCCGCGACTGCGCCGCCCTGGACATCGCGCTCGGCGTACACCCGCGTATTGAGTGACAATGCGCAGCCGAGCAGTACGCCCGTGCACAGTGTAATAGCCCAGCGCAGTTGCGAGCCCATGGGGCTGAATCCTACACCGCTGCTGACATGGCTGACAGCACTGGCAGCCTCGCCAGCACTGGCAGCGCAATGTCCGGAATCGCGTTCGTCATGGTCGCCACCGCCGCATACAGTGGCAGCTGCTCAAGTACCTCGTCGATGGGCACCGGCTGAGCGATGGCAAAGCCCTGGCCATAGTCGACCCCCAGCTGGGCAATGCGATTGCGAATCTCTTCGGTTTCGACGTACTCCGCCACCGTGACCAGCGACATGGCGCGGGCCAGCTGCGCAATCGCCTGAATGGTCGATTCTGCCTTGGAATCGCGCAGCACATCGCGCACGAAGCTGCCGTCAATTTTCAGCATGGTGATCGGCAGTGAACGTAAATAGGCCAGCGAACTGAGACCGGTGCCAAAATCATCAAGCGCTATGCCGCAGCCGAGCTTGCGCAACTGGCGCATCAGGGTCTCGGTGTGCGCCAGATTGCCGACCGCGGCGCTCTCGGTCAGCTCGAAACACAGTGCGGCAGGATTGAGGCCGCTATCGTTGATCTGGGCAATCAGGAACTCGGTCCAGGCCTCATCCTGCAGCGATTGTCCCGAACAATTGATGGTGAACACCACCGGATCCCGGGCCAGCAGCGCGGCATGCGGCTTGAGGAGTCTGAGCGCCTCACCAACCACCCAGCGATCGATCTCGGGCATCAGTTGGTAGCGTTGCGCCGAGGACATGAAGGTATGGGGCCCGATGGTCTGCCCATCGGTGCCGATCATGCGCAGCAAAAGTTCGAAATGCGGGCGCAGGTGGGTGCCGCCCAGTGGCAGCAGCATCTGCGCGTACAGGCGCATGCGTCCGCTGCTGATCGCGGCGCGCAGGTCGGCCACCATGTTGATGTCGGTGAAGCGACGAATAATGCTCTCGTCGGCTTCCTGGAAAATCTCCACGCGATTGCGACCGCGATCATTGGCGGCCTTGCAGGCGGTCTCGGCGGCGGCAAAGGCGTGAGTGAACTCTTCGGCACGCGGTTCGACTGCCGCGACGCCGACGCTTATCGATACGGCAATCGAGCCGTCGCCGATGCCGGCGCCGAGCTGCTGGGCGCCCTGGCGCAGCGCTTCGGCAAAGCGCGCCGCATCATCGAGACTGGCGCGCAGCAGTACCGCAAAGCGATCACCCGACATGCGTGCCGCTACCGAACCTGGTGGCAGGCGTTTGCGGATCAACTCGCCGATCTGGGCGATTACCTTGTCGCCGATATGCATGCCGTAGGTGTCGTTGATGACGTGGGTACGATTGGTGTCGACCGACAACGCGCTCCACCAGCGTTGCGCGTTGCTATCCTGGGTGAGCATGTTGTGAACGCGCGCCTCGAAGGCCGGGCGGTTCAGCAGGCCGGTAAGCGCGTCGTAACTGCTGGCGATCACGGCCGAGGCGCGCCGCGCCAGCAACTCGCCCAGCCGCGCCTGGCGCGGCGTGAATTCCGGCATATCCATGCTGCGAAACAGCGCCAGTACACCGAGCGAGCGGCCATCGGCACGCGCCACGGGACAGGCCAGCAGTCGATAGGCATTGTTGTTGTCGCCGGTCTGCAACTTCATGTGATTGACGATCAGCGCATCGCGGCGCATCTGTGCGCTCGAGAGCAGATGGCGGTGGGCGCGCGCCACCAGACTGGCATCCATGGTGTGACCGGCCTGCTGGCGTACCAGCACCAGACCTTTCTCGGGCACGATCAGTGCCGCCAGACCGCCGTTCACGTGTTCGATGGCGGCGCCCAGAATGACCTTGAGTTCATCGCCGCCGTCATCGTTGGCGCTACCATCGCTGCCGCTGACCTTCAGCAGCATGTCCAGATCCTGATCGTGTTCGGCGAGCGCGCCGCTCAGATTCACGATCTGCTCGCGATTCAGCAATTCGCGTCCCAATATCTCGAGCGCCGGTCGTAGCAGCGAATAAACAAATGAGAGCGTGCGATTCTCGCTTTCCGGTCCGGCTTTGCAGCGCACCAGCAGCGACGCGAACGGCGCGGTCCGATCGCCAACCGGACGCCACAACCAGAAAATGTAGTGTGGCTCGCCGTCAGTAATCCACAAGCCTGTCCCACCCGGCTCCTCGCGCGCCGCGCGCATCGATTCTGCCACCAGTTGGCGCAGTGCCTCATCGACCGCCATTTCATTGGACCAATGCAGTTCACCGGCGGCGTTGAAGATTGATACCCCGATCATGCGCGGCATTAGCGCGCGCATCAGCTGCGTGTACGACTCCAGCTCGGAATGAGCCGAGGCGGCGACTTTTTCGGTGGAATTCTTGGGTAACGCACTCACGCAATTGACAGCATCGGGCAAGACCCGGCGCGCGGCCATGATGGGGTTCGCGCTTTTTGTTAAACGGCGCGCGACTGTGACGCAGCTCTCAGTCGGGCGCGCGGCGGCGAAACCAGGGACGCGGATCCAGCGGTTTGCCGGAGCGGCGGATTTCAAAATACAGCTGCGCTTCGGGTCGCCCGCCAGTGTCACCGGCCGTAGCAATAACATCCCCGGTGGCTACGCTTTCCCCGGCAGCTTTGCGCAGCTCATCGTTGTAGCCATAGAGGCTTAAGTAGCCAGAGCCGTGATCGACGATGCAGAGCAGACCCAGACCCGGCAACCAATCGGCATAGATCACGCGACCGGATGACACGGCGTGGACGGCCGCGCCCCGCGTGGTAGCAACCACAGTGCCTTGCCAATTCACGCCGCTGGCGCGCTGCTGGCCAAAACTGGCCACCAGGTGGCCGGCGACCGGCCAGTCCAACCGACCGCGAAGACGGGCAAAAGCGCTGGAATTATCGATTGGCGAGCTCGGACGCACTACCCGGTCGAGTTCGCTCAGCAGCCGTTCGAGGTCGGCCTGCTGGGCTTTAAGACGCGCCAGGCTGGCGCTGCGCGAGCGCGCTTCGCTTTGCAGATTGACGAGTGCCCGCTGGCGTTGATCGCGCCCGCTCTCCAGCCGTTGCAGCTGCTGCACCCTGGCGCGTTGCAGCTGCGCCAGCGCACTTTCCTGCTCGGCAAGCTGCCGCTCGAGATTCTCGATGCTGCGCAAGCGCTCACTGATGGCGGCGATCTGCCCGGCGCGCGCGCGGCCGAAATAGCCGTACCAGGCGAACATTCGGCTGGCCTGCGCAGGGTCCTGCTGATTGAGCAGCAATTGCAACGGTTCATTTCGCCCCAGCAGATACGCCACCCGCAGCTGCTGCGCCAGCGCTGCGCGCTTGGCAACCAGGGCGCTGCGCTCACGCTCGCGCGCCGCGCTCAGGGTGCTGCGCTGTGCGGTATGTGCCGCTTCCTGCTCGTGCAGGTCTGCCAGCTCGCCGCGCGCGCCCGCCACAGCCAGCTCGGCGGCGCGCAGGGTCTGCGCCAGGCGGTCCTTTTCCAGAGCGTCGCGCCCGACCTCGCGACTGACGCGTTCTATACGCTCGCGCAAGCTGCGCAGCTGCGCGGCGGTCTGGCCAGCCGAGGCCGCCCATAGCGGCAATGCCGGCACCAGCGGCAGCGCCAGTACCAGGGCCAGCACCAGCAACGGCGGTAAACGCGTCAAAAGGGTGATTGGGCGCGCAGGCATGCGGAAAAGTCTAACGCAGCAAGGCTATAATGCGCGCCCCGCAATACAACGATAGCACCTTAAGGCTGCCCGGCGACCCATAAATCCATGCAACACCTGCTCGACTACGCCTCACACCATCCCGGCCTCAGCCTGCTGCTGATTGCCGCTGTGCTGGCCGTGCTGGTCTATGAAATGCGCGAACGTGCGCGCGGCCTGGGTGCGATCAGCCCCCAGGATGCTGTCAGGTTGATGAATCAGGGCGCGACACTCTTTGATATACGCGACGCCGAGGCTTATGCCGCTGGCCATATTCGTGGCGCACGCAACCTGCCGCCCGAACGTCTGAGCGGCGAGTTCGATAGCCTCAAGCGCCTGAAAGAGCGACCCGTCATCGTCTACTGCGAGCGGGGCGCTGCGGCCGCTGGCGCGCTGCGTACGCTGGCCACGCAGGGCTTTACCAAGGTCGTCAATCTGCGTGGCGGCCTGTCCGCCTGGCGTGCCGAAAATCTGCCTTTGACCCGCGAGTAACACGGTGGGCGGACCGCGCATAGAGATGTACGCCACCTCCTGGTGCCCTTACTGCGAATCGGCGCGCCGGCTGCTGCGCAGCAAAGGCGCGAGCTTTGAGGAAATCAGCATCGAAACCGACCCGGCACAACGCGAGATCATGATTCGCCGCAGCGGCCGGCGCACGGTGCCGCAAATCTTCATCGCCGGCGCACACATCGGCGGCTCGGACGAATTGCACGCGCTCGATGCGGCCGGTGGCCTCGACCCCTTAATCACTCAGCCTCAGGAAATCAGCACATGGCCATAGAACCGGAACAGGAACAGAACGCGGGCGGTGCCCAACTCGCACTGCAGGCGGTTTACCTCAAAGACTGTTCTTTCGAGGCACCGCAGGGTCCGCGCAATAGCGGCGAGTGGAACCCGCAGATCGGGCTCGATCTGAATACCTCGATCAATCACATCGAAGGCGACTTGCGCGAAGTGCTCTTGACGGTCACGGTGTCTGCCAAGCATGCGGACCGTACCGCGTTCCTGGTCGAAGTCAAACAGGCCGGCGCATTTCTGATGCAAAACCTCAGCGACGAAGATCTGCGGCGCGCAGCCGGCATCATTTGCCCGGGTGTACTGTTCCCCTATGCGCGCGCGGTGGTCTCGCAACTGGTGAGCCAGGGCGGCTTTCCGCAACTGCTGTTGCCGCCCGTGAACTTTGAAGCCTTGTTCACAGCCAGCAACGCCGAAGCGGCCAGCAGCACAAAGAACTGAAGGTGAGTACAGCGGCCGCGACGCAGGCGCAGATCGCCGTACTGGGCGCTGGCTCCTGGGGCACGGCGCTGGCGATCCAGTGGGCACGGGCCGGCAACAGCGTGCGCCTCTGGGGGCGTGAGGCCGCGCAACTCACGCTGATGAGTCAGGAGCGCGTCAATCGCCGCTACCTGCCCAACGCGCCGTTCCCGGAATCGCTGCATATTGCGCCCACCCTGGCCGCAGCGCTCGAGGGCGTCGACGACGTACTGGTTGCCGTGCCCAGTCATGCGTTCAGAGAATTACTCACCCAGCTTAAGAGTGTACTCTCGCCGGCCCAGCGCCTGTGCTGGGCCACCAAGGGTTTCGAGATCAGCAGCGGTCGCTTGCCGCACGAGGTCGCGCAGCAGGTGCTCGGCAGCGGGCAATTGACCGCAGTGCTTTCCGGGCCGACCTTCGCACGCGAAGTGGGCGCCGGGCTCCCCACCGCCATGACCATCGCCTCGCGCGACGCCGACTACGCCGCGATGCTGGCGTACGACATCTCCAATGCCAATTTCCGCGCCTACACTTCCACCGATATCGTCGGAGTCGAGGTCGGAGGCGCAGTCAAGAATGTGCTGGCGATTGGCGCCGGGCTGTCAGATGGCTTAGGGTTTGGCGCCAATGCGCGTATTGCCCTGATCACACGCGGCCTGATGGAAATGATGCGCCTGGGTGTGGCGCTGGGTGCGCAGCGCGAAACCTTCATGGGACTGGCGGGCCTTGGTGATCTGGTGCTTACCTGCACCGATGATCAATCACGTAACCGTCGTTACGGCCTGTTGCTCGCCAAGGGCCTCGGCAGCGCAGCTGCGTTGCAGGAGATTGGCCAGGTGGTCGAAGGCCATCTGGCCGCGCGTGCCGTGCGCCAGGTGGCCGCGCGTGAAGGCGTGCTGCTACCGATCTGCGAAGGTATCTATGGCGTGCTGAATCAGAATCTCGCTGCCGTAGAGGTGGTGCGCGGTCTAATGATGCGGCCGATCAAACCGGAGTTTGAATAGCGGCGGTAGCGGGCGCGGCGCTCAAGCGTGCGCAAACCCCAGTTGCCGCCATGCCTCGTAGACAACGAGCGCTACGGCATTGGCAAGGTTGAGACTGCGATTACCCGCTCGCATCGGAATAGTCAGAACATTGGCGCTCGCCAGCTGCACCAGCACCTCTGGCGGCAAGCCGCGCGTCTCGGCTCCGAACAGCAGTGCGTCGCCGGGTTGATAACTGACGTCGCTGTAGCGGCGCGTGCCACTGGTTTCCACAGCGAATAGCCGGGCCGAGGCCGATAAAGTCTGCAGATTCAGACTCCCAAGGCAATCGTGCAGGGTGTGATGCACGCGCACCGTTGCCAGGTCAGCGTAGTCCAGCCCGGCTCGCCGCAGCTCGCGTTGTTCCAGATTGAAGCCCAACGGCTCGATCAGGTGCAGCCGGCTGCCAGAGTTGGCGCACAGGCGGATGATATTGCCGGTGTTGGGCGGAATTTCCGGTTGGTAGAGAATAACTTCAAACATGGCTGTCAGCTGGGGCCCGCAGTCCTGTGATCCGGACATTTTTCGCGCTGCCAGTGCTCGATTCGCGCGATAATTGCCGCCATGACCCGCTCTGCCACACCGCCCGACGCTTCGCTCGCCAGCCGGTTCTGCGGTATGGATTTCGCATCGCCCATCGTACTGCTTTCCGGTTGCGTGGGCTTTGGCGAGGAATACACCCGGGTCGCGGGATTCAGCAATCGCGACGTCGGCGCCATCGTGCTCAAGGGCACGACCGGGCAGCCGCGCCTGGGCAACCCAGCGCACCGCATCGCCGAAACTGCCGACGGCATGCTCAACGCCATTGGACTGCAGAATCCGGGCGTCGAGAGTGTCGTGCGCAGCATTTTACCGGGTCTTGATTTTTTCGAGACGCGATTTATCGCCAATGCCTGCGGCTCAACCATAGATGAATATGTCGAGGTGACGCGTCGTTTCGATGATTCGCCTATCGATGCCATCGAGATCAATATCTCCTGTCCCAATGTCAAAGAGGGTGGTGTGCAGTTTGGCAATGTACCGGAGATGTCGGCACGCGTGGTCGCCGCCTGTCGCCGGGTCACCCGCAAGCCGCTGATCACCAAACTCTCGCCCAACCAGACCGACATCCGCGAAAACGCCCGCCGCTGCATTGAAGCCGGCACCGATGCTTTTGCTGTCATCAACACCATGATGGGTATGGCGATCGACAGCCGCAATGGACGAGCAGTGCTCGGCAATGTGCAGGGCGGACTGTCGGGACCGGCCATCAAGCCGATCGCGTTGCTGAAAGTCCGTGAAGTCCATGAAGTGGCCGGGCCGCGTGGCATCCCGATCATCGGCCAGGGCGGCATCAGCAACGCCGCTGACGCAATAGAATTTCTGCTCGCCGGTGCCAGCGCCATCGGCATCGGCACTGCGTTGTTTTACGATCCCCTGGTCTGCCAGAGAATCAACGCGGGTCTCACCGACTATCTGGCGAGCCAGAAATTGACCTCCGTGCAGCAATTGATCGGTGCCCTGCGGACCGCACCAGCCACAGCCTACTGTTGAGGAGCGAGCCATGTCAGTAGCGGAAGAAATCGAACGGCTGCAGGCGCTGCGCGATCGCGGCGCACTCACTGAGAGCGAATTCACCCAGGCCAAAGCGCGCGCGCTGGCTGGCGCGACGCCAGCAGCTGAGCCCGGACAGCCCGCGGCGCCCGGCGCAGCCGCTGCACCAGCGCCGACGCCGGTTTCCTTTCTGCATCGTCTCACCCGTTCCACCACCGACCGCATGATCGGCGGCGTGTGCGGCGGACTGGGCGCCCACACCGGCCTGCCCTCCTGGGCCTGGCGTGTGATCTTCTGCATCGCTGTGCTCTATTTTGGCGTCGGCCTGCTGCTCTATCTGTTGCTGTGGATCTTCATCCCGGCAACTCCCGAACAAAAATAGTCAGCACGTGGCCGTAAGCGATCTACTGCGATTGCTGCTGTTGGCCGCAATCTGGGGCAGCTCCTACCTGTTCATGCGTGTGGCAGCGCCCGGCTTCGGGCCGGTGCCGCTGGTCACGTTGCGATTGGCCGGCGCTGCCCTGTTCTTCATGCCCTGGTTGCTGCAGGCGCGCAACCGGGCACTGATTCGCGGCCACGTGCTTGAGCTGTGCTGCCTGGGTGTACTGAATTCGGCCGTGCCCTTCAGTCTGCTGGCCTTTGCTTCGTTGCGATCGGAAGCGGGTTTCAATTCGGTGATTGGCGCCACAGTGCCACTGTTCGCAGCCGCTGTTGATGCACTGTGGTGGCGGCATCCGCTCACGCGCCAGAAAATTATCGGGCTGGTGTTGGGTTTCAGCGGCGTACTGGTGCTCGCCTGGGGGCATATCGATTTTCATAGTGGCGGCAACGGTTGGGCCTTGCTGGCGGCACTGCTGGCAGCGCTCTGTTACGGCATCGCGGCGCACTACGGCAAACACCACTTCGCCGGCCAGCCGGTGATGCTGCCCGCAGCAGGCAGCATGCTCGGGGCCGCGGTGCTGATTGCGCCCCTCGGTGTGTGGCAGTGGCCGGCGCATATGCCACCGCCGCACGACTGGCTGGCGGCTGCGGTGCTCGCCATAGTCTGCACGGCGCTCGCCTACATGCTCTATTACCGGATCATCGCCCGCGTCGGTGCCACGACGACGACTTCGGTAACCTTCGTAATACCGGTATTCGGCGTGCTGTGGGGAGCGTTTTTCTTGCACGAGCACATAACGGCTACCATCGTTGTAGGCATGCTGGTCACACTGCTGGGCACGGCGTTTACCACCGGGTTTATCCGTGCTCCCCGGGTTCATCCAGCCCCAGCTCCTTGAGCTTGCGGGTCAGCGTATTGCGGCCCCAACCCAGCAATCTGGCGGCCTCCTGGCGATGCCCTTGTGTAGCCTTTAGCGCCACGCCTATCAGCGTGCGCTCGAAAGCCGGCAGCGCCTCATCGAGCAGCGGCCGAACCGGACTGGCGCCCTGTTGTTGGGCCCAGGCGGCGAGCGCCACGGTCCAATCCTGTGCGGCGGCTGCGGCAGCGCTGCCGGCCGGCAGATCAGCAGGCAGATCTTCAACGCGTATGTCCTTGGCTGGCGCCAGCACGGTCAGGCGTCGGCAGAAATTCACCAGCTCGCGCACGTTGCCCGGCCAGTCGTGGGCACTGAGGCGCTCAGCTGCAGCGGCCGTCAGGGTCTTTACTTCGGCGCCCAGCTCCAGCGCCGCGCTACGCAGATAGTGAGTCAGCAGATCCGGAATGTCAGCGCGCCGCGCACGCAGCGGTGGCAGCTCGATGCGGATCACGTTCAGGCGATGAAACAGGTCTTCGCGAAATTGTCCGCTGCGTGAGCGCGCTACGAGATTCTGGTGGGTGGCGGCAATGACGCGCACATCCACTTTGATCGGCGTCTGGCCGCCAACCCGATAGAACTCGCCTTCGGCGAGCACCCGCAGCAAACGGGTCTGCAGCGCGACTGACATGTCCCCGATCTCATCGAGAAACAACGCGCCGCCGTCGGCCTGTTCGAAGCGCCCACGGCGCAGACTGTCGGCGCCGGTGAACGAGCCTTTCTCGTGACCGAACAGCTCCGACTCGAGCAGCTCGGCAGGAATCGCCGAAGTGTTGAGCGCTATAAAGGCTTTGCCGGCGCGCGGACTGTGCTCGTGCAACGCGCGCGCTACCAATTCCTTGCCGGTGCCCGATTCACCCGTGATCAGGACACTGACGCTGCTGCGTGACAGGCGGCCGATGGCACGGAACACCTGCTGCATCGCCGGGGCCTTGCCCAGCAGCTCAGGGATAGGCTCCACCGCACTCGCAGCCGGCGCGGCGGGCCGGGCACCGGACTGCGCAGCGCGGCGCACCAGCTCGACCGCCTGGTCGACATCGAAGGGCTTGGGCAGATACTCAAAAGCGCCACTACCATAAGCCGTGACCGCGGCATCCAGATCCGCGTAGGCGGTCATCACGATCACCGGCAAATCCGGGTGACTGCTGTGCACCTGCTTGAGCAGATCGATGCCGGACTGGCCGCTCATGCGCACGTCGGTGATCAGCACGTCCGGGGCATCGGTACGCAGCGCGAGCAGTGCTGGCTCTGCGGCTTCAAAGGCCCTGGCCTGCATACCGCCGTTGCGCAGCGCACGCTCCAGCACCCAGCGGATCGACGCATCGTCATCGACCAACCAGACACGCAGCGCTGCGTTATTCATGCAGTATCCTCCAACGGCAGTAACATCGAAAAAACAGTCAGACCCTGGCGACTTTCAAACTCGATGATGCCGCCGTGCCGCGCCACCATATCCTGCGCCACCGACAGACCCAGGCCCGTGCCTGCTGGTTTGGCGGTGACCAATGGGAAAAACAGCGTCTTGTGCAGATCGTCGGGCACACCAGGGCCATCGTCTTCAACCTGTATGCAGGCCAGCAGCCGGTGGCGCTCGGGCCCGATGTTGTGGTTGGAAAGCGTGCGCGTGCGCAGTATCAGCTTGCCGCTCCCGGCCAGTGCCTGCAGCGCATTGCGCGCCACGTTGAGCAGGGCCTGGATGATTTCATTGCGATCGAAGCGGCCTTCGGGCACGCTCGGATCATAGTCGCGCTCAATGCTCACGCCGCTGGGCGCCTCGCTGCGCAGCAGCTGATACACGTGCTCGCAGACTTCATGCACATTGAGCGCCTGCTTGCGCGGTGGACCGGCGGGCCCGAGCATGGTGTCGACCAGGTCGCGCAGACGGTCGGCTTCGGTAATGATGACGGCAGTGTATTCCTTGAGCGCGCCATCGTGCAGTTCACGTTCGAGCAGTTGCGCTGCGCCACGCAATCCGCCTAGCGGGTTCTTGATTTCATGCGCCAGCTGGCGAACCATGAGCCGGCTGCCATCGACCCGGGTGAGTAATTCGGTGTCGCGGGAGATACGCTGACGTTGCCGTGCGTCGATGAGCTCCACGAGCAGATGTGTGCCGGTGATCTGCCCTTCGAGCGGTGTCACCGTAATGTCGACGAGCACCGAGGGGCGCGCCGACTGCAACATCGGCACCGGCGCGAGCGCCAACTCGTGGCCAGCACAGGTCTCGGCGCTATCGAGCGCGCGGCACAACAATTCGATCAGCGGTTTGGCGCCCGCGAACAGTTCGCTCACCGGATGACCACGCGCCTGCTTGAGGCTTAGTCCGAGCAGATCCTGCGCGCCCACGTTCGCATAGACTACGCACAGTTGCGCGTCGAGCACCAGCAGGCCGGTGGCGAGCGCATCGAGCAGCTCAGTGGAATCGAAGTGTGCCAGCGGCGAGCTGGCCTCGGCATCACGGCCCATGTTTGCGCTGCCCGCAACGGTACCTCAGTGCCGGCGATTGGGATTCGCGGGTGCCAGCACCGAGGGCTGGCGCACGTGAAATCTCACCAGTGCTGACCTGCAGACGCTCTTGTTGTTGGAATCGCGCAGCTCGGCTGCCACCGTGTGCGTGCCACGATCGATGGGCGTGATATGAAATTCGAGCTGGTCCGCGGTCGCTGCTTCCATCGCCGTGCCATCGAAACTCAGCACCACATGATCGTTCGAGCGCTTGGGCGGATGCGGCTCTACTGCCACGGTGAGCGACTCGACATCGATCAGCACCTGATCGTCGGCCGGTTGCACAACGGCGCAACTGCTGTACTGAAATGAGGCTTCGCTGGGCCGTTTCCCTGCCGCTCCCGGGCTCCCCCGGCCCGTCAGCGTGCCCGGGGCCACAGCGCTGCTGCCGTTGGAGGAATAGGTCTGCGCCGACCCCAGTACGATCTTCTCGGCGCCCTGGTGCGGCTGATCTGAATAATGCACGCCGTCGGCATCCACCCAGCGATAGGTGACGCTGGCCGACACACAGGTTGCAAACAGCAGCAGCAGGAGAATGCTTGGGGTGCGCATAGGGCTCAAGCATAGACCCGTTCGCGCCCCGGGTACAAAAGCGGGTGACAGCCCTGTGATGTCCGTCACCCGCTTCCTGGTACACGAGGCCTGAGGCCGCAGCGCGTCAGACGCTGTAATACATATCGAGCTCGCAAGGATGCGTCGACATGCGATAGCGCTGAACTTCCTGGTTTTTCAGGCCGATATAGGCATCGATCACGTCGTCCGTGAACACCCCGCCACGCTTGAGGAACTCGCGATCCTGGTCGAGGTGCTCAAGCGCCATATCGAGCGAATGGCAGACCTGCGGGATATGTCTGGCCTCTTCCGGCTCCAGATCGTAGAGATCCTTGTCGGCCGGATCGCCGGGGTGCATCTTGTTCTGGATGCCATCGAGCCCGGCCATCATCATGGCTGCAAATGCGAAGTACGGGTTCGCGGCCGAATCCGGGAAGCGCACTTCGATGCGGCGCGCCTTCGGGTTGGGCACCCACGGAATGCGGATCGAGGCGCTGCGATTGCGGGCCGAGTAGGCCAGCATCACCGGCGCTTCGAAGCCCGGCACCAGGCGCTTGTAGCTGTTGGTACCCGGATTAGTGAAGGCGTTGATCGCCTTGGCGTGCTTGATGATGCCACCAATGTAATAGAGCGCAGTGTCGGAAAGTCCGCCGTACTTGTCACCCGCGAACAGTGCCACGCCGGCTTTCTGCAGCGATTGATGCACGTGCATGCCTGAACCGTTATCGCCCACCAGCGGCTTGGGCATGAAGGTCGCGCTCTTGCCGTGCAGGTGCGCCACGTTGTGTACGCAGTATTTCAGAATCTGTACTTCATCAGCCTTTTTTACCAGGCCGCCAGCACCGACGCCGATCTCGCACTGGCCGCCGGTAGCGACTTCATGATGATGCACCTCGACGACGAGGCCCATGTCCTCAAGCGCCTTGCACATCGCCGAGCGGATGTCCTGGAAGGCATCGACCGGCGGCACTGGAAAATAGCCGCCCTTGACGCCGGGGCGATGCCCCATGTTGCCCTCGGGGTAAGCAGTGTTGGAATTCCACGCGCCCTGCACTGAATCGATCTCATAACTGCAGCCATGCATCTGGTTGCTGAAGCGCACGCTGTCGAAAATGAAGAATTCGTTTTCTGGCCCGAACAGCGCGCCATCGGCAATGCCGGTCGACTTGAGGTAGGCCTCGGCACGCTTGCCGAGCGAGCGCGGGTCGCGCTCATAGCCCTGCATGGTAGCCGGCTCGATCACATCGCAACGGATGTTGACCGTGAGGTCGGCGAAGAACGGGTCAAGAACGGCCGTGGTGGCATCGGGCAGCAGAATCATGTCCGACTCGTTGATGCCCTTCCAGCCGCCGATCGACGAACCGTCGAACATCTTGCCTTCGACAAAGAAATCGGGCGTTACGTAACGCGCCGGCACGGTGACGTGCTGCTCCTTGCCGCGCGTGTCGGTGAAGCGCAGATCGGCAAACTTCACGGCTTTTTCTTTGACTAATTTAACGACATCGGTCGGACTCATAGCGCCTCCGGTTAGAGAAATTCGCGGGTACAGGATCCGGCTTGAATGCAGGCCCTATGCCAGCTCCGGGTTGAAATTAAATTGTTTTGAAATCCGGGAGTTACAGATCGGCCGGGTATCAGCCAGTCGAACCAGGACGCCGCAGTGCACTAGTATAGTGCGCGCACCAACTTGCTGCCCCGTTTCTGTGCTTCCTGGGTGTGCAGCGCGGGCGAAACCTTAAGGCCGGCGTGGCTCTGTATACTCGCCGGCCAATGACAGGCGGCGCGCAACCAAGGGTAGCGATGAAGAGCGGCAAGATCGGCGCAAAACCGCGCACATTCCAGGAACTTATCTGCGCTTTGCAGCGCTACTGGTCCGATCAGGGCTGCGTCATCCTGCAACCCTATGATATGGAAGTGGGCGCCGGCACTTTTCATACGGCGACTTTTTTACGCTCGATTGGTCCTGAGCCCTGGAGCGCGGCCTATGTGCAGCCCTCGCGTCGCCCGACTGACGGGCGCTACGGCGACAACCCGTTCCGGCTGCAGCACTACTACCAGTTCCAGGTGCTGATCAAACCCTCGCCGGCCGACATCCTGGACCGGTATCTGGGAAGTCTTGAGTTCCTCGGGCTGGACCCACTGGTCAACGATGTCCGCTTTGTAGAGGACAACTGGGAATCGCCCACACTGGGCGCCTGGGGTCTGGGCTGGGAAGTGTGGCTCAACGGCATGGAGATCACCCAGTTCACCTACTTTCAGCAGGTCGGCGGGCTCGACTGCCGGCCGGTGAGCGGCGAGATCACCTATGGTCTCGAGCGTCTCGCAATGTATCTGCAGGGGGTCGAGAGCATCTTCGATATCGTCTGGGCCGACGGCCCGCGCGGCCGCGTCACTTACGGCGACGTGTTCCATCAGAACGAGCAGGAGCAGTCGGCCTACAATTTCGAGCGCGCCGATACGGCCGTACTACTGCGGCATTTCGATGACCATGAGCGCTGCTGCGCTGCGTTGCTGACCGCCAGGCTCGCCTTGCCCGCCTACGAGCAGGTGCTCAAGGCCTCGCACATTTTTAATCTACTGGACGCGCGCCACGCCATTTCAGTAACCGAGCGGCAACGATTTATTCTGCGGGTCCGCACCCTGGCGCGTGGCGTTGCGCAGGCCTACTACGCGAGCCGCGAAGCCCTGGGATTTCCGCTGCTACCGAAGAGCGCCGCACCGGCAGCTACCTCAGCCGGTGGCGCATGAGCACCACGCCGAACGTCGTCACGAAGACTATTGCGCGCCGCGATTTTCTTTTTGAACTCGGCACTGAAGAGCTGCCGCCCAAGGCATTGCCGACGCTTGAAAAGTCGCTGCGCGAAGCCATTGCCGAGCGGCTCGCTGCAGCAGGTCTGGTGCACGGCGCATTGCAGTCCTTCGCGACGCCGCGGCGGCTCGCAGTGCGCGTGCGGCGACTAGCGCTGCAGCAACCTGATCAGCAGCTACGCCGCCGGGGCCCGCCACTCCGTGCCGCGTTTGATGCGGGTGGCGCGCCGACGCGCGCCGCTGCTGCCTTTGCGGCCAGCTGCGGTGTGGCACTCGAAGCGCTGGGTCGCGAGCGCGACGAGAAGAACAATGAGTACCTGTGGTTTGGCGGCACGAAGCCCGGCGCCACCACGGCATCCTTGCTGCCCGGCATCGTCAGCGAAGCCCTGGCAGCGTTGCCGATTCCGAAGCGCATGCGCTGGGGTGAGGGCGAAGCGCAGTTCGTACGGCCGGTGCATTGGCTGGTGATGCTGCTGGGCAACGAGGTCGTGCCGGCAACCATTCTGGGAACAGCCGCGGGCCGCAATACGCGCGGCCATCGCTTTCATGCGCCGCGTGAGCTGCCACTGCGCGCGCCAGCCAGTTACGAGCGCACCCTGCAGCTGCGCGGCAAGGTGTGGCCAGACTTCTCTGCACGGCGCGAGCTGATACGCACACAGGTGCTGGCGGCGGCCGAGGCGCTCGGTGGCCGGGCGATCATTCATCCCGAGCTGCTGGATGAAGTTACTGCACTGGTCGAATGGCCAGTGCCAGTCAGTGGACAGTTCGAGCCGCGCTTCCTCGCCCTGCCGCGCGAAGTCCTGATCGCGACGCTGCAGGACCATCAGCGCTATTTTGCCGTTGAATCGGCCAGTGGCGCACTGCTGCCCAGCTTCATCACCATCAGCAATATAGAGAGTCGCGATGCGGCGGTGGTACGCGCCGGCAACGAACGCGTGGTGCGCCCACGCCTGACCGACGCCGCGTTTTTCTGGGAACAGGATCGCCGCGCGCCGCTTGCTCAGCACCTGAGCGCTCTGGAGCGCGTCACTTTTCAGGTGCAGCTCGGGTCCATCGGCGCCAAGGCACGGCGCATCGCCACGCTCGCCGGACTGCTGGCGCCGGTGGTGGGTGCCTCGGCAGCACAGACACTGCGGGCAGCGCAATTGTGCAAGTGCGATCTACTCACCACGATGGTCGGTGAATTTCCTGAACTACAGGGCGTGATGGGCGAGTACTACGCGCGCGCCGATGGCGTGGACCCCGCCATCGCCACGGCGATTCGTGAACACTACCTGCCGCGCACTGCTGGCGACACGCTGCCGGCCACGCCGACGGGCACGGCACTGGCGATCGCCGATCGCCTCGACACGCTGGCTGGCATCTTCGCCATCGGTCAAAAGCCTTCCGGTACCCGTGACCCCTTTGCGCTGCGCCGCGCCGCGATCGGCCTGCTGCGCATTGCCCTGGAAAAGAATCTGGAATTTGACCTGCGCGCGCTGATTGATCGCGCGATCGCCTTGGCAATCGCCGCCATGGCCGAGTCCGGTGCGACCACAACCGCTCCAGCCGATCCCGCCGCGCTGGTCAGTGAGATCCAGGCGTTCATCATCGAGCGTTTGCGCGCCATGTATCTGGAAGACGTTCGCGTCACTGGCGTCAGCACCGAGATGTTCGATGCCGTGCTGGACAGCGCGCCGGCCTCGCTCCCTGATTTCGAGGCGCGCCTGCGCGCGCTGGTGTCATTCCTGGCTCGACCCGCGGCCACCAGTCTCACCGCCGCCAACAAGCGTATCGCCAACATCCTGAAGAAATCGGCGGCCGGCGCCACACTGCCGATCGACCCGCAGCTGCTGCAGGTCACAGCCGAACAGGCGCTGCACCGCGAACTTGGCGCAGTACGACCCGGCGTTGAAGCGGCGCTTGCCGCGCGTGACTATGCGGCAGCCTTCACCGCACTGGCGGCGCTGCGCCCCAGCATCGACGATTTCTTCGAATCAGTACTGGTGAATGATAGCGACGCACGGCTGCGCAATAACCGGCTGGCGCTGCTGGCACAGTTACGGGCGCTGTTCACGCGCATTGCCGATCTCTCACGCCTGCCCGGTTGATTGCCCATGCAGTGGCTGCGCTCACTCGTTTTCACGATCTGGTTCTTTCTCTGGACTACCTGCTACGCGATATTTTTCTTCATCGCCGCAGCGCTGCTGCCATATCGTGGCCGCCTCGTACTGGCGCAGGTGTGGGGAAGAGTTCTGCTGTGCACGCTGCGTTGGTGCTGTCGGCTCGATTATCAGGTCACCGGCCGTGACAACCTGCCCGCGGGCAATCACGTCGCGCTGATGAAGCATTCTTCGAGCTGGGAAGCCTTCGCCCAGCTGGTATTGCTGCCGGCGCAGGTCTGGGTGCTCAAGCGTGAGCTGATGTGGGTGCCGGCACTCGGCTGGTGCCTGAAGCTGATGCGTGCCATTGCCATCGATCGCGGTGCCGGTGGCGCGGCCGTGCGCAGTGTGGTCGAACAGGGTAAGCAGCGCCTTGCCGAAGGCAAATGGGTGGTGATCTTCCCGGAGGGCACACGTATGCCCCCAGGCGCGACCCGTCGCTATGGCGTCAGCGGCGCACTGCTGGCTGCGGAAACCGGCAAATTGATCGTGCCGATTGCGCACGATGCCGGCTACTACTGGCCGCGGCGCGGCTTATACAAGAAGCCCGGCACCATCCGCGTGACGATCGGTCCGCCCATTCAGGCCGCCGGGCGCGACCCGCGCGATATCAATGCCGAAGCGCAGGCCTGGATCGAAGCGCATTCACGCCCGGCGACCGACCAGACAGGCTGAGCCGATGCCTCAGTGTCCCAACGCCGTTCGGAGCGACGCCATCTCGGCGGCCGACTCCGTGAGCAGCAGCGTACAGTCGGCGGCGTTCAAGCCCAGACGGGTGACGGGGCGCGCCCCGCGCAGCTTTTCGACCAGCAATTCCGGGGAATCTTTCAGGCTGTTGAGCAGCGCCGCAGTGGCCAACACGTCAGGCAGCGCACTGCCGGGTCGCGTCTCCTGATCGCGTGCCTCGAAAGTATGTACGGCATCGACCACTTCGTCGACGACCTGCCAGCTTGCCAATAGCGCACGCGCAATGCCCGCGTGCCACTCGCGCACAATGGACTGGAAGGATCCAGGGTCGGCAAACAACTCAGGATGTGCCGCCGCGCGCGTCAGAATGTAGATCCGTCCCACGTTGGCGATCAAGCCCGCAAACAATGCCGTATCCGGACTCATGCGCCGGCAGCGGCGCGCGATTACGCAGGCACTTGAAGCCATGGCCACGGAATCGAGCCACAACTGCGAGAGCTGCGGTTCGATGTCGCGGTATTCATCGCGGCGGCGTAATTGTGCGATTGCGAAGCTGACCGCAGCGGCACGCAGACTATCGAACCCGAGGCGCGCGACTGCGGTGCGCAGGTCAATGACCGGCGTGCTCGAGGGGTTCATCGCTGCCGAATTGGCGAGGCTCACGATCCGCGCCGCCAGTACCGCCTCGGCACCGACGATGCGTACCACCATATCCGTGCTGACGCCCTCGTCGGCCAGCAGGTCCTGCACCCGCAGCGCCACCTCCGGAAAGCCCGGCAGCTCCACTGGACCGGCACTCAGCGCTGCGCTGAGTTCGCGCGCGAACTCGAAGCCAGCCCCCTGCTGCGCGCCGCTCTCGCCGAGCGCTGTGGCATAAGTGTTCATTGCTGCGTCTGGTATCGGCTTGGGCAGCCGCGTACTTGAGCGTCCCGGATTCAGCCGGTCGCGGCCGCCAACGGGAATTGCGTCACAGATTGGCCGCGCCGCCCGGTGCACCGCCCGGTGCGGCGCCAGTCTGCAACTCACTGTTATTGGCCAGGCGCCTGACGACCTTGCGACCCAGCCAGCGCTCGAGATCGTCGATCCAGGTGAAGGCTGCCGGCACCATCACCAGTGTCAATGCCGTTGAAGTAATCAACCCGCCGATCACTGCGATCGCCATTTGCCCCTGAAAGCCCCCATCGCCCGAGAGACCCATGGCCACCGGCATCATGCCGGCGATCATTGCGACCGAAGTCATGACGATCGGGCGCGCGCGCTTGTGTCCCGCTTCGAGCAATGCGGTCAACCGATCCTTACCGGCGCGCATTTCCTCGATGGCGAATTCAACCAGCAGGATTGAATTCTTGGCGACGATACCCATGAGCATGAGAATACCGAGCACGGTCGAGATCGAGAACGGGCTGCCGGTGACCATCAGCGCTAGAACCGCACCGCCAATGGACAGCGGCAACGCCGAGAGAATGGTAATCGGCTGAAAGACGCGCGAGAACAGCAGCACCAGTACCGCGAACACCATCAGGATGCCGGCGACCATGGCGATGACAAAGCTGGTGAACAGCTCCTGCATGTATTGCGCCTGGCCGATCTCGATAATCTGCACCCCGGTGGGCATGTTCCTGAAGATTGGCAGTGCCCTGATCTTCTCGAGTGCGGTGCCGAGCTGCGCGTTGTTCAGATCGGCCTCGAGTGAGATGCGTCGATTCTGATTGTAGCGGCGCACCTTCGAGGGGCCCTGCCCGAAGCCGATATCGGCTACTGTCTTGAGTGTCACGGTGGCACCGCTGGCAGTGCGCACCGGCAGGTTTTCAAGGGTGGCGAGATTGCTGCGCGCCGATTCCACCAGACTGACACGGATCGGAATCTGGCGATCCGAGAGCGAGAACTTGGCGTTGTTCTGCGGATTGTCGCCCAGGGTCGCGACCCGCACCGTTTCGCTGATGCTGGCGGAGGTAACGCCCAGCTGCGCGGCCAGATCGGCGCGCGGACGCACCAACAACTCTGGACGCGCCATGTCACCATTGATGCGCGGATCGCGCAACTCTTTGAGTGTACGCATCTGCTCGATCGCGGTGCGCGCCGTGCGCTGCACGAGTTCCGGGTTACTGCCCACCACATACAGGGTGAGATCGCGGCCACCGCCATCCGACTGGCTCTGGAAGGTAACGCGCGCATCAGGGATCACACGCAGCTCTTTGGTCAGCTGCTGTTCCCAGTGCTTTTGGCTGAGTTTGCGCCGCTCTGGCGGTACCAGCTGCACATAGATATTGCCGGAACGTACTTCCCCATCTTCGTCTTCGCCAATCGATTCGACTACATTGGTGACTTCGGGGTGGCGGCGCAGAATCTGATAGGCCTGATCAGCGGCGGACGCCGTCTGGCTCAGCAAAACACCGGGCGGCAATTCAATTTTGAGCGTCGAAGATGAACTGTCGCTATCGGGAGTGAAGGCCTTGGGGATCATTCCCAGGCCTACTATCGACAGCGCGAAAAACAGCAAGCCCGCCGCCAGCGTCTTGACGCGATGCTTGACCGACCAGCGCAGCGCGCGCAAATACCAATCCATGATCGGGCCATCCGCGCCACGCAAACCGGCGTGCGGCTTGAGCATGTAAGCCGCCATCAGCGGCGTGATCAGGCGCGCAACCACCAGCGACATGAACACCGCGACCGCGACCGTGAAGCCAAACTGGATAAACCACTGGCCAACGAGTCCGCCCATGAAACTCACCGGCAGGAACACAGCGATGATGGTGGCCGAACAGGCCACCACTGCCAGACCGATTTCATCGGCCGCGTCCATGGCGGCAGCGTAGGCACTCTTGCCCATTTTCATATGCCGCGTGATGTTTTCGATTTCGACGATGGCATCATCGACCAGCACACCGGTAATCAGTGACAACGCCAGCAGGGTCATCTGGTTGAGCGTGAAGCCAAACCAGTGC
This sequence comes from Gammaproteobacteria bacterium, assembly GCA_031441585.1. GTDB lineage: Bacteria > Pseudomonadota > Gammaproteobacteria > Steroidobacterales > Steroidobacteraceae > FEN-1191. The sequence goes on along the minus strand of JANMWZ010000066.1, from coordinate 82,701 downwards.
ATGCACGCGAAGGTGGGGATGGCTGCCAGCGGGATGGCCACGGCCGCAATGCCGGTCGCGCGCCAGTCGCGCAGAAACAGATACACGATCGCCACCGCCAGAATCGCCCCCAGGATGAGCGCCTCGATCGAGCCACGATAGGACTTCTGGGTAAAATCGACCGTCGTGAACACCTGTCGCAGGGTGATTCCGGCAGCCTCTTTGCTGATCTTGGCAAGTTCGTCTTCAACGTTATGCAGGGTCGTGACGTCGGAAGCGCCCTTGGCCTTGAACACCGCGAAGGTCGTCGATGGCCGGCCATTGAGGCGGGATACGGTGCGCACTTCGGCTACGCCATCACGCACCTCAGCAATATCGCGCAAGCGCGCCACGCGCCCATCGAGCATGGTCAGGCGCCTATCGCCCAACTGCCCGGCCGTGCGGGCGCTGCCGAGCACGCGTATCGATTGCTCGCTACCGCCCACCTGGGCGCGCCCACCCGCCGCGTCGAGATTCACCTGGCGCAGCTGCTGATTGACCTCGCCAGCCGTGATGCCCATGGATTCCATGCGCGCCGGATCGAGATCAACGCGGATTTCGCGATTCACGCCGCCGGAACGATTGACCTGTGCCACCCCCGCTATCGCCAGCAATCGTTTGCTGATCGTGTCGTCAACAAACCAGGAGAGCTGCTCTTCGCTCATGCTGCTGGTGCTGACCGCGTAATAGACAATTGGTCCGCCGTCGATATCGATGCGCCGCACCTGCGGCTCGAGGATGCTCTGCGGCAGATCGCTGCGTACCTTGGCGACCGCATCGCGCACATCAGTGGTAGCGCGATCGATCGGCGTGCCGATCTGGAACTCGACAAAAATATCAGCTAAACCTTCAATCGCCCGTGAGGTGATGTTCTTGACGTTGCCGACATTGGCGACGGCACCCTCGACCTTCTGCAGGATCTGCGTCTCGATTTCGGTCGGCGCGGCGCCCGGCTCACTGATAGCGATCTCCACGAACGGCGCGGAGACATCAGGATTCAGCGTGATCGGCATGCGCACAAAAGCGACGATGCCAAACACGGTCAGCACCGCAAACAGCACCAGCGGAAAAACCGGGTGCGTGATCGCCCAGGCAGATATCTTTCTCATGGTGCGCTGGTCGAGCCCGAGCTACCACTGCCGGTCGCGACGCGCGCACCGGGCGGGGCGGGGCCTGGCGTAGCGGCAATATTCACCTGCTCGCCAGGACGAAGAAAAGCGCCGGCAATAGCTACCACACGCTCATTGCCGTTCAGTCCGCCGGTGACCAGCAGGCCCTCGGCGCGGGCGCCGCCCACGCTGATGGCGCGGCGTTCAATCTTGTTGCCGGCGCCGACGATCAGCGTGTAGCTGCCCAGCTCATCACTAAGCACCGCGGTCTGCGGCAATAGGGTGCCCGCCGTAGCGCCCACCTGGATCTCGGCCCGCGCAAAAGCGCCGGGGCGCAAATTCTGATCGGCGGCTGGCAACGCGATGCGCACCGAGCCCTGTCGCGTCACCGGATCAATGATCGCGCCGATCTGCCAGAGCCTGCCGGTGAAAGGCTGCGCCACACCATCGAGGCGCACTTCAGCCAGCTGCCCAATCTTGAGACGCGGCATGTCCTGCTCGGTCACCTGACCACGCATTTCAATTTCACCGTTACGCGCCAGGCGAAACAGCACCGAGGAGCCCGGCACCGCAATCTGTCCGATCTCGGCGTTGCGCGTCAGCACGATGCCATCGCTGGGTGCTACCACCGTCGTATGCGACCAGCGGTTGTGCGCTTCGCTCAGCTGCGCTTCGGCCACTTTTACCTTGGCCTGTGCCGTCACCGCGCTGCTGCGCCGCCGCTCGGATTCTTCCACTGAAAAGGAATCACGCGCGCGCTCGGCGCGCGCCCACTCCGCCTGCGCCACCGCCGCGGCCGCCCGCAGCTCATCGAGCGACGCGGACGCGCTGTCGACCTGTGATTGCGCGGTGATCGGATTGAGCCTGGCCAGCACCTGTCCGCGACGGACGTGATCGCCGGGCTCCACCAGCACAGCCGCAATGCGACTGGCGTCGCCTTCGACACCAATGGGCATATCGTTCTGGGCACTGATCTGCCCTGTCAGGGAGACGGCCGTAGCCACGGTGCCCACTTGTGGCGTGACCACCGTCACCAGGGGCAAGGCCGGGACGTCCTTGGCTGCCGCCGCGGCGGCGTGTGAGCGCGCCAGCCACCACCAGCCCAGTGCTCCGGCCAGCAGGATAGCGACGCCGATGCCAATTTTAGGCGATCGCGCCCACCAGGGACGATCGCTGTTCACCGTGCTCGCGCTCGGGGTGTATTGATCCATAGTGCTCTGTCGGGCCGGCGGGCGACCTACGCCCGGAGCCCGCCTCCTCTATAAACTACAAGACTCGGCAACACCCCTGGAGGTTTCAATGCCATGCCGGTTTTTTCGACGCCGCGCATTTTACGCCCCGGGCTCGCGCTCGCCACCATGGTTCTGGCGCCCAGCGGCCCGCCTGTCGGGGCTGCCGTGAAGCCTTTTTTAGCCCACGAGCTGGTACTGGTGGAGCGGATCAGCGATCCGCAGCTCCCGCTACGGCGCGTTCGATGCACTTCTCACCCTGATTGCGCGGCGTATTGACGTAACGGCTGACCCGGTAATACTCGAAATCATCGAGCGCACGCGCGACGAACGAGGCCAGCTGCGCGCTATGCTCGCTCTTCCAGGGCGCGAGCCATTCGTCGAACAGCGCGGGCGCCAGCACTACCGGCATGCGATTGTGCACCGGCGTGAGTTGCGCTGAGGCCGCGCGCGTCAGAATGGCGAAGGTGTGCTGCTCGGTACCAGCGCTATCGCGATGCGTCGAGCACAGGCCCGCGAAGCAGACACCGGCCATATCGGCTGCGTGAATGAAATAGGGTTGTTTCGCGCCCGCCTCGGCACGCCATTCATACCAGCCCACGGCCGGCACCAGGGCTCGCGTGTGTCGCACTGCGTGCCGCCACATCGGTTTGGCGGCAGCCTCTTCGCTGCGCGCATTGATGGTTGAAGTTGGGGGCGTGGGTTGCGACCACCAGGACGGCACCAGACCCCAGCGCATTGCCACGGCTTCGCGCGCCCCATCAGTGTCATCATCAGCCTCTGCACCGAGCGCTTTGCTGCCGGCCGGCTGGCGAATGACCGGCAGCTCCATGCTCGGCGCCGCGTTATACACGCGCTCGAAGGGCTGGCGCACGCGAATGTTGTACTCGCGCTCGATGGCTGCCTGTTCACGCGAAACGAAGCGTCCGCACATATCAGGTAGAGATCGCAAGTTTCTCGGATGAATAGACACGCCGCGCCAGATTGAAGACCGCCAGGGCCGCGAGCAGCGTGACCAGTGCCGAGAGCGCAATAGCAACAATCGGCACGGGCTCAGCGCGCAGCAGACGCATGAGCGTGAGCTGCTGGCCGAGCAGCGGCACGGCGTACATCCACAATTGTGCTTTGACCGGCAAAACACTGAGCACGACGGAGGGAATCAGCGGGACCAGCTGCGCCAGGCCAAGATAGGTTTGTGCTTCACGCACGCTGCGCGCAAAGGCGGCGATCAAAATCTGTGCCACGCAGATCAGCAGCACCAGCGGCGCCAGCACCGGCAACGCTACCCAGACGAAATGCCAGCCGAGCGCCAGACTCATGCCCAACTGCTCGGTGGGCATGAAACGCCCGGCAACCACGAAAGCCAGCAGACCCAGAATCAGGCTCGCCATACTGAACGCCGCGGTCGCCAGCAGCTTGCCCAGCAGGATGCGATCGCGCGGCACGGGGTTGATCAGCAGCGGTTCGAGCGACTGGCGTTCGCGCTCACCAGCGGTTGAATCGGTGGCCAGCCAGATGCCGCCGATAAAAATGGTGAGCACCAGCATGTAGGGCAACATGCCGAACAGCAGCGCGCCGCGCGCCTGCGGTGTGGCCTGATCGCGCGCGGCGATCACCACCGGTGAGGCCACGGCGGGCGACAAGCCACGCGCCAGCAGCCGCAGCAGGCCATTGCGGCGGCTGTAACTATCGAGCATGGAGCGCAGGCGATCAACGTCACTGCCGCCTTCACGGCGCGAAGAATCGTAGATGAGCTCTACCTCGGCTGGCCGCCCGGCACGCCAGTCGGCTCCAAACCCGGCGCTGATGCGCAGCGCCAGATCGATGCGCTGCTCGCGCACCGCCTGCTCCGCATCGGGCAAGGCCGGACGCTGCTCCATACCCATCTGCCTGAGTGCCGTTACCAGTTCGGGCGCGCGCTCGGCGCCGATGACCACGACCGGCAGCAGACGTTCGGCCTTTTCCAGTTCCCGCCCGACCACCAGCCGCATCAGCCCCAGAAACAGCAGCGGGCCCAGCAGCGGCCCGAGCAACAGGCTGTTGATGAGCACGCGCCGATCCCGCAGGCTCTCGCGGCACTCTTTCACAAACACTACCAGCGCAGGTTTCATGCCAGCTCACCGGCTGACGCTGCGATGATCTTCATGAAGGCTTCTTCGAGGTTCGTCTCCTGCGCCTGGGCCCGCAATTCATCGGCGCTACCCTCGGCGACCACGCGACCGTGCGCGATGATGATGATGCGATCGCACAACGCTGCGACCTCCTGCATCAGGTGCGTGGAGAGCAGCACGCAGCGCCCGGCACTGCGCAGCGAGCGCAGGAAATCGCGCAGGCTGCGCGTTGCCATGACGTCGAGCCCGTTGGTCGGCTCATCGAGCAGCACATTGCGCGGATCGTGTACCAGCGCGCGCGCAATGGCCGTCTTGACGCGCTCGCCCTGCGAGTAACCCTCGCTGCGCCGATCGGCGATGGCGTTCATATCAAGTGCGGCGAGTAATTGACTGCAGCGCTCCCGCGCCACGGCGGGCGCCATGCCCTGCAGCGCAGCAAAATATTCGATGTTTTCGCGTGCCGTGAGGCGTTTGTAGATACCGCGTGCGTCGGGCAGCGCACCGAGGCTGCGGCGCACCGGTAGCGGCTCGGCCAGCGCATCGTGGCCGTCGACCAGAATGCTGCCGGCATCGGGGCGCATCAGCGTGTAGAGCATGCGCAGGGTCGTGGTTTTGCCGGCACCATTGGGGCCGAGCAGCCCGGTGATCTCACCGTCACGCGCCACGAAGGAGACATCATCGACGGCGCGCGTCGCGCCGAAGGACTTGCGCAGGCCGCGTACTTCGATCATGGCGCAGCGCCATTGGCGTCGAGAAACAGTGGTATCTCTCCCAGCGCCAGCAGGCAGTCGGCATTCAGCGTTCTGGGATCGGCTGATTGCACAAACTGCTCGAGCAGCCGCGGCACACAACCGACACCCACCAGCCCATGCCCCTGGCCGGCGAGTATTAGTACCCGCGCGCGCGAAAGATGACTGGCGATCGCCTGCGCATAGCGCGCCGGCGTGACTGGATCGTGTTCGCCAGCGAGCAGCAGCACCGGTATCGCCCCGCGCAGCGGCTCGCGAAACCCGACCGGTCGCAGCGCATGCGGCCACAGCGGACAGGCCGCAAGCAGTGAATCGGTGAGCGCATTGCCCAGCACCGTGGCGGCATCTTCTGGTCGCGAGCGCAGCAGATCGGCATCTTCGCTGCAGATCACCGAGAGCGCCATACCACTTTCCATCGCGTCGCTGACTTCGCCGACCACCCACTGCGTCTGCCCCAGCAGCGCGGCATAGCGACCCTCATTGGCCTCCTTGAGCGCATAGGGAATCAGCGCGGCGGTGATCGGGCTGTAGGAATAGAAACGCAGCAGCTGCGCCACGCCGTCGGCATCGATCTGCCGCTGCTGCAACCTGAAGGTATTTGGATCGCGCAGCTCAAGGGACTGCGGCTGTGCACGCAAGCGCGCCTGGACGCGCTGTATCAGCTGGTAAGGATCGCCGTAACGCTGCGCGCAGCCCTGATCCTTGCGGCAACGCAATGCCAGCGCCCGCAGTACCGCCTCGAGATTGCGCGCGTGCTCGCCGCCGAGCGCCAGATCGTTGGGCACCGCACTGTCGAGCACGATGCTGCGCACGCCCTGCGGGTAGCGGCGCGCGTATTGCTGCGCCACCCGCGTGCCGTAGGAAATGCCAATCAGATTGAGTCGCGGCGCGCCCAGCGCCTGGCGCACCGCTTCCAGATCGCGCACTGCAGCGCTGGTCGTGTAGAACTGTGGCGCGGCGCGCGCTGCCAGATCCTTGAGGCAATCACGCAAACCCTCAAGTGCGCGGGCCCGCTGACCCGGCTCACAGCTGAGCGCGTTCGAGCCACCCGTGCCACGCTGATCCATCAGCACCAGCAGGTGTCGGCGACGCAGCGCTTCGAAGGCGGGGGCGATGGCAGGAAAATCATCGGTGGCCGCGCCTCCCGGACCACCGTCGAGAAACACAACGGGATCAGGATCAGCGGCCGCTACGCTGGCGCGCACCATAGCAACCCTGAGTTTGATCTGCCGGCCTGCCGGCAGGCGTCCCACCGGCGCTTGCCAGTCTTCGGGCACGGCAAAGCGGGTGCAATAGGCGCGCAACGTTGCTACACCCGACGCGCGCCTGCCAATATCGCAGGGCTCGAGCTGCAGGCTACCCACCTGCAGCACGTCGGGCGCAGCAGCGCTCAAGGCCAGCCATTGCCCGCGCCGCGCACCGCTCCCCGATCGCTCCCACAGCTGCCAGCCAAAGGCCGCGACCAGTAACGCCAGCAGCAGCAGGTGGCGCAACCTCGACTTCATGCGCCCGCTTCCTGTCGGCGCGTCTGGCGAGCGCGTCGCAATTGCCTGATGAGATAGATCACGATGATCACATTGACCACAATGGCTGCGGCCAATGCCAGGCGCCTGCCGTGACGGCCGTGGATAAACTCCAGCAGTTCGAATGGAATCAACGAAGCGGTGGCGATGACGGTCAGCCACTCCGCCCAGCTCTTGCGCAGCCACAAACCGATGCCCTCGGTGAGCACCAACGCGGTGTAGCAGGCGGTGACCACGACAATGCCGCTGATGCGCGCGTGACCCAGGCCATTGAACCAGTCCAGCGCGCGTTCGAGCAGCCGGCGCTCAAAATTATCGGTCAGCGAGTACACCCAGCCATAGAGCCGATTGACCAGGTTGATGTCGAGCAACCGGTAAACGCCGTAGCTGGTCAGCAGCAGCAGCAATGCTTTGCCGATTTTGAACAAAGCAATGAGGCGCAGGCCGTCGATGCGCGGGCGAATAGGTTCAGTCATCGCGGTAGTTTACTGGTCCTCTTGCTGACTCTTCACCAGCTCAGCGTGTGGCGGGAACCTGCAGCGCGACCGCTGGGCAACTATTTCGCACGCCGCGCCCGCAGGATACCAGCTCCAGCCTACGGCTGAGACACACGCGTACTTCAGAGAGTTGTGCACCCCGGCAAGTGACTACCATGCCGTCAGCCGGCAGGCGGGGATTGGCGGCATGAAACGCGGCCTTGATTTCGCCGGCACTCAAGGCAAGCGGTGCGCGTGGCGCCTGCAAAAAGATCGGCACCTGCACCGCAGCCAGCGCCCGATCGGCCGTGTGAAAATAGTCGAGGGCATTCATACCACTGCAGGTGCCGTGGCGTTGCCACTCGTGCGCGAGCAGTCCTGGACTTGGAAACAAGGACTCGCCGACTTTGCGGGCCGCTGCCGAAAGTGGCGCGTCAGCGGCGCAATTCTCCGGGTAACCGCCGTTGCTGAATTGCGGCCACAACCCGTGCAACACGAAACCAAAACCCTTGGCGCCGCACTGCGCCTGATCTTCACGGTGGCTGAGGCAATAGGTTGGCGACCACGAGAGCGAGAGCAGGTAGTAGTCAAACTGTCCCGCCAGCGCCTCAGCCGCCGCCACATTCACCTGACCATGCTGGTGGCGCGCCACTACCAGCGTTGCGCTCAGGCACAGCAGCGCGAGGCCCATGGCATGCCGCCTGCTTGGATTCCTGTCATTCATGGCGCAAATCCTGAGCCGGAAGGCGCTGCCGTGCAATTGCCAACTTGAAGTGCCGGCGCAGGCGCGCCGCTGCGGCTTATCGGGTCAACGCGCGCAGCCGCTCGGTACGCCCGGCATCGACGCTCTCAGTCAAGCGCGTCAGCAGCGCGTGCGCGTCCGCGGGCGAGAGCGGTCGCCCCAGCAGGAAACCCTGGCCTGTTCGCAACGCTCATCCTGCAGATGCAACAACTGGCTGAAATCCTCCACGCCCTCAGCGACCACGGCCAGACCCAGCGTCTGCGCCATTCTGAGCATGCCTGATACCAGGGCTCGATCTTCGGCGCTGTCCTGAATCCGGCCCACAAAGGATCGATCAATCTTCAGGCGGTCCACTTTCAGTTGCCCGAGTCGACGGAAATTTGAATAGCCGGTGCTGAAATCATCCACCGCGAGTGATACTCCGAGGTCCTTCAGGGCGGCGCATACGCGATCGGCGCGCGACTCATCCTGCATCACCATGGATTCAGTGACCTCGAGTTCCAGGAGCCGCGGCTCGTGCCAGGTTTTCGCCTGCCGGCAGGCGGTGCGTAGCGCCCACTCGCCCATGGCAATAATCAGGCCAGTCTCTTCGGCAACTGGGATAAAATCATCCGGCGGTACCGAGCCCAGTTCTGCGTGGGTCCAACGCAGCAACGCCTCAAAACCGGCAATCAGGCCGGTGCCGAGGGTAAACTGCGGCTGGTATTGCAGTGACAGCTCGTTGCGAGATACGGCGACGCGTAGCTGAGTCTCAATTGTGAGACGCTTGAGTCCGCCGGCATTCATGGTCTCTTTGTAGAGCGCGATGCCGATACTTGGCGTCACTCGCACGTTGTGGTCGGTAAGACGCATCGGCTGACTCAATGCGGGGGCCCGAACGACCTAACGAAATGTTCGTGAGGTGGGTGCGGATCATCCATGTCTCCGCACAACGAAAGCGTTTGATTGCCCACTTTTGTTGCCGCCGCATGCATGGCGCGCTATCGCCGACCATTTTTGTCTATGCGATATTCTTCGCGAAAGACTTGCGCGATGTCAGCAGCAATAATATCGATGATCGTTTTCACGTTGGATTTGTGTAACCCGTGCTTTCAGGCCCAACCGGCTACTTCATGCGGATCGATAAGACCTTGGTCACCGACTTTTTGGCGATAACGCGCGACGTAATCTTTGATGGGCGTTGAATAGGCTGACGTGGGGTTCTCTACTTCACTGGGAACACGGAACCCCACCCATCGGAGGGGGTGCTTTGCACTACAAATCGTCGAACCTTCACTAAGTATTCGCGCAGGAACTTACAGGAGTCTGGTTGGTTTCGTTCCTTCAGAGCCTTGTGGAGGCGGCCAACAATAATGCCGGGGTGAACTTTCATGCGTGCAGCAAACCCCACCACCTTATCTCGAGCGAAGAAGTATGGATTTACGCGAGCCATATATCCGTTCAACTCCTCATCACTGACGCCAAATTGCGAAGCCGCTGCATTAGCCAAGTTCTCCTCATCCCGCTCCGAGTGGGACTCTGCGATGTCTTCATCAAGCATCGGTTCGTCCTTACCGTGGCCGCGCAGTACGTGCTCGATTTCGTGCCGAAGCACAAACCAGAAATTGTCAATTCGATCGAGCCTCGTAGACATTGCGATCACGGGTTGTGTATCAGTCAACCACATGGCGGCGCCGTCTATTTTCGTTCCCGGCAACGCTTCGACCAAAACAAAACGCACACCGACATCATTCAAGAGCTTCGCAATGTGACGTGCTTCGGCCGGATCGGTCTGCAGGGCCTGAATACTCGGAAGTAGCTTTGTTAGCGCATCCGGACGGTACTTTGGCAATACAAAACTGTTGGCAACGTGTCTGACGCGAAATAGCCATGACGACTGCAGAATGGGGACGTCGCCGTAAATTGGTTTTTTGGCTGCGTGCGCCAGGCGCGGAGAGTCCTCAACTGAGGAGATGTTATAGAAGTGCAAGAACTGCTGCTCAAGACGCCCGACATCGTCATTTCCGGATACCCATCCGCGCCGAATCATTTCTCGAACAGGAAAGTTCTCGTAGAGCTTCGCTTTCTTCTCGATCAGAGGAGCTGGTGCGGTCACCTTCGATAGCTGAAACTGGGATTCGAGATTCATCCATAGCTCCGCGCTCGTTCCAAGCGACGCGCTGAGCTGAATGGCCGTCTCCGGCGTAATTGCCCTTTTACCGGCAATGATCTCGTTGATCAGCCGAACCGGTCGCCCGATGATTTCCGCAAACTCGGTCTGCGACCAGCTACGAGCCTCCAGCTCGTCCTTCAGGAACTCACCAGGAGGAAAAACCTCTGCATAGGCGTTCATAGTCATGGTGGTAGAGCTCTGTTAGTGATAATCGACAATCGAAACAATCACGACGGTGGTGCTGGTACTTTGCTTCCTGAACTCCAAAATCAATCTCCATTGCGGATTTAGACGCATTGAACATTGACCTTGCCGATCGCCCTTCAGCTTTTCAAAGTGCAGCGACTTCATTGCGTAAAAATCTCGCGCGTCGCGCGCAGCTCGAATCAATTGCATCCTCTTTCGAAAGGCTTTGACGATTTCCTGTCCAAAACCCCCGGTGAAAGTTGCGTCGGACTCCAAACGTCGTAGCGATTCATCAGCGAACTCAGTGTCCATGACCTACCTAAGAGCTGACCTCCATTTGTAGATCTATTACACTATGCCATATAGTGTAATAATTAGTATATCCCCAGTCGACTCGGTCTGGTATATATTTTTGTTTACTTATTGGCTACGTCCGGTGTGGGCCAGCACGACTTGGATGTCGCCCGTTTGTGCGCGGCGGCTGGTCGCGACTTGACATAGACGGCCGAGTCGGCACGCGATGGGTTTGTCTTAAGGGCCTCGTTCTGAGGCGGATCGCCCAACGGCCGAAATCTGCTGGGTCCACCGGGTGCCGGACCGTCACCGGTGATCTACAAGTGCACTTGCACGAAAGTCTCATTAATTGTGGCGGGCCAGTCTCACTAATTTGGCGAAAGTCTCACTTTATGTGTCAGTCGCCAAGGCGTTATACGTCCAGATTCGCCACCGACAGCGCATTCTTCTCAATGAACTCGCGCCGCGGTTCGACCTGATCGCCCATCAGGGTGGTGAAGATTTCATCGGCCGCGACGGCATCGTCGATGCGCACCTGCAGCAGTCGGCGGGTCTCGGGATTGATGGTGGTATCCCAGAGCTGCGCGGGGTTCATTTCACCCAGGCCCTTGTAGCGCTGTATCGACTGGCCCTTGCGGGCCTGATCGAACAGCCAGCGCATGGCCTCTTTGAACGAACCCACTTCCTGGTGTTCATCGCCACGCGCTACCTGCGCGCCCGGGCCTACCAGGCCGGTGAGCGTGTGCGCCAGATCGGCGATGCGGCGGTATTCAGCCGAGTCGAAGAATTCCCGCATCAGATGCTTGTCGGTGACGCTGCCGTGCTCCGTGCGGTGCACGACGATGCGCGCGGCGTGACCATCGCTGCCGACCCGCACTTCAACGCGAAAGCTGCGCGTGGCCTCAGAGGCAGCATTGAGGTGCTGCGCGAGCGCGCGGCACCAGCCATCGAGAAATTCAGGGCGATCAAAATTCTCGAGCGTGACTTCAGGCATGTAGATGAGCGCATCGAGCAGGCGCTCGTCATAGCGGCGTGCCCAGCGGCGGATGATGGCCTGCACTTCCATGTATTTGCGCGCCAGCAGTTCGAGCGATGAGCCGGTGAGCGGCGCGCTTCCGGCGGTGGCCTGCAATGAAGCCGTGTCGAGGGCGCTGGAGAGCAGCATCGCGTTGAGTTCGTTGTCGTCTTTGACGTAGCTCTCGCTCTTGCCACGCTTCACTTTATAGAGCGGTGGCTGCGCGATATAAATGTGCCCGCGCTCGATCAGCAGTGGAATCTGCCGGTAAAAGAAGGTCAAGAGCAGCGTGCGTATGTGCGAGCCATCGACGTCGGCATCAGTCATTATGATCACGCGGTGATAACGCAGTTTGTCGATGTCGAATTCGTCGCGCCCGATGCCACAGCCCAGCGCGGTAATCAGCGTGCCGACCTCGACCGATGAAATCATCTTGTCGAAACGCGCCCTTTCAACGTTCAGAATCTTGCCCTTGAGCGGCAGGATCGCCTGGGTGCGTCGATCGCGCCCCTGCTTGGCCGAGCCACCGGCCGAATCGCCCTCGACGATGAAGATCTCGGAAAGCGCAGGATCTTTTTCCTGGCAGTCGGCGAGCTTGCCCGGGAGACCTGCCACATCGAGTGCACCTTTGCGGCGCGTCATCTCGCGCGCCTTGCGCGCCGCTTCGCGGGCCCGTGCCGCGTCGACAATCTTGCCAACGATGGCACGCGCCTGCTGCGGCTGCTCAAGCAGAAACTCGTGCAGCTTGGCGGCGACCGCGGTCTCAACCACGCCCTTCACTTCCGATGAGACCAGCTTGTCCTTGGTCTGTGATGAGAACTTCGGATCCGGCAGCTTCACGGAAAGAATGGCGGTGAGACCCTCGCGCGCGTCATCGCCAGTGGTCGGCACTTTCTCTTTCTTGGCCGCCGATTCCTTCTCGATGTAATCGTTCAGGGTGCGGGTCAGCGCGGCGCGAAAGCCCGATAAATGCGTGCCGCCGTCTTTCTGCGGAATATTGTTGGTGTAGCAGTACATGCTCTCCTGGTAAGAGTCATTCCACTGCAACGCCACTTCGACATTGACCAGGCCTTCCTGGGTCTTGAACCAGAACACATGCTCGTGCACCGGCGTGCGGCCACGGTTGAGATGTTTGACGAATTCCTGTAATCCGCCCTCGTGCTGGAAGACATCGCTTTTGTCCTCGCGCTCGTCGACCAGCTCGATGCGTACGCCGGAGTTGAGAAACGAGAGCTCACGCAGGCGCTTGGCCAGGGTGTCGTAGATGAATTGAATGTTGGTGAAGATCTGTGCGCTGGGCTTGAAGCGAATGATGGTGCCGCGCTCGGTGCTCGGCCCGACATCGGCCATGGGCGCCACCGGCACACCTAGGCGATATTCCTGCGTGTGCTTGCGCCCCTGGCGGCACACGCTCAGCTGCAGCAGGTCCGATAGGGCATTGACGACCGAGACACCGACGCCGTGCAGGCCGCCTGAGACCTTGTACGAGGTGTCATCGAATTTTCCGCCCGAGTGGAGTACGGTCATGATGACTTCGGCGGCGGATCGGCCCTCTTCGGGGTGTATGTCTACCGGAATGCCGCGTCCGTTGTCAGAAACTGTAATAGATTCATCAGCATGGATCGTTACCAGGACCTTGTCGCAGTGGCCAGCGAGCGCCTCGTCGATGGAGTTATCGACGACCTCGAAAACCATGTGGTGCAGGCCCGTGCCGTCATCGGTATCACCGATGTACATGCCTGGTCTTTTCCGCACTGCATCAAGACCCTTTAAGACTTTGATTTTACTGGAATCGTAGACGTCGTTCTGGGTCATGAAATCGCCTTGGTAGCCATACTGTTATTATAGCGTGGTAATACGTCCATGTTCCACGTGGAACGCTCGATCCGGCTCTCCAAAACGCGCCTCTTCCGTATGCAGTGCTGTCACGATCAACTGCCCTTTCATTGAGCGTATTTCGCTCACCAGCGCGTCGGTATGGGCGCGGTCCAATTCCGCGGCGGGATCATCCAGTAATAGCACCGGTGCGCGTCTGCCGGCACTGCCAGCCAGGCGCGCCATACTCAAAGCCATGGCGGCACCCAACAATTTTTGTTGCCCTCGAGAGAGGACTTCCCTAGCTGATCGACCGCCGAGCTTCAACAAGACGTCGAACCGGTGCGCTCCCGATCCTGTACTGCCGCGTTCCCGATCCCGAGCGCGGTGCTGATTCAGAGACTCGAGCAGTGTTTCCTCCTGGGACCAACCGCGGTAAAACGCCAGAGAAATAGGTTCGCCCAACAAGGCAGTTAATGTGGCCTTCCAATAGGGCTCTAAAGCCTGAAGGGTCCGGCCACGTGCCTCAGCCAGACTTTCACCCAATCGCGCCAGATCCGGCTCCCAGGGGCTCGGATCCTGGCCCGCCTTCAGCGCAGCATTCCGCTGCCTGAGTATTCTCGAATAGTGGGTCCACTGAGCCACGAAGCCCTGTTCCACGTGGAACACTCCCCAATCCAGCCAGCGCCGCCGGTAAGCCGGGCCCTCTTCCACCAAACGATGGATACCCGGATCAAGGACCTGAACCGGAAACGCCTCCGAAAGCTCGGCGACAGACTTTGCATCGCGGCCATTAATGCGCACTTGTAAGCCGTTAACCCGATCGTAGCCGACACCCAAGGCTTCAAAGTGCTGGGTTTCGCTGCGCCCGAAGACCACCAGGCGATCCTTTGAGTAGGTAATCAGCCGCTCCGTATGGCGCGTCCGGAACGAGCGGCCGCGGCCCAACAGGTAGATCGCCTCCAATATAGAAGTTTTACCGGCGCCGTTAGCACCGGAAACCAGATTGACATGCGGGTGGAGTGCGACCTTGAACGGTTCGAGACAGCGCAGGCCTTCGACCTCAAGCAAACTTAAACTCAAGAGATCTCAAAGACGCATGGGCATGACGACAAATTTAACCGCGTTGTCACCAGGCGCCCGGATCAGACAGCTGGAATTTGAATCCGTAACGGACACATCAACCATGTCGACATCGATGGCCGCCAGGGCTTCCAACAGGTAGGTGACATTGAAGCCGATTTCCATCGCGGCTCCGGTATAGCTGACCTCAATCTGATCCTCGGCCTCCTCTTGTTCAGGGTTATGTGCCTGGATCGTGAGGGTATTTTCACCGAACGTGAGCCGAACTCCGCGATACTTCTCGTTTGAGAGAATTGACGTACGCTGCAGAGCCTGGCGCATGGTATCGCGCGCTGCGCTCATCGTATGGGGTGGCTTGGCCGGAATTACGCGGCTATATTCCGGGAACTTGCCGTCAATGAGCTTCGAAGTGAAGCGAATATCGCCGATCTGGGCGCGAACGTGGTTGGATCCGATGCTCAGCTCCAATTCGCCGTCACCGCCGAGAATCCGCTGCAACTCCAAAATGCCCTTACGCGGAACGATGACCTGCTGAGTCGAGCTCGCCGTCTCGGCGAGCTCAGTCTCCGCCATCGACAAGCGATGACCATCGGTCGCCACCGCGCGCAGTGTCGTACCACTGGTCTCGAGCAAAGTGCCGTTGAGGTAATAACGCACATCCTGCTGCGCCATGGCGAAATGGGTTTTTTCGATCAGGCGTCGAAACTGTTCGCGGCCTACGCGAATCACCTGCTTGCTGTTGATCTCCTCGATCACCGGAAATTCACTCGCCGGCAGCGTCGACAATGTGAAACGACTGCGGCCCGCCTTAACGACTACGCGCTCGGCTTCACGCACCAGCGATACCGTCGCCTTCTCCGGTAGTGTGCGCATTATCTCCAGCAATTTACGGCCTGGCACGGTGACATCGCCGGGTTGCTGCACATTCACGCTGCACGCCGCAACCAGCTCCACTTCCAGATCGGTACCGGTGACGCTAAGCTTATCGCCGTGCGCTACCAGCAAAACATTTGCCAGCACCGGCATGGTCTGCCGACGCTCAACCACACCAATCACGCTCTGCAGGGGAGCAAGCAGACTTTCACGCGATGCGGAGACTTTCATAGATTTAAATTCTTCTTAGAAGTTAAGACAGTAATGATTATTAGGCCTGTGAGAAACGGGGACAACCCGTTTTAAGCGCGCGAGCACCGTAATTATCAGGCCCGGAGCCAGTCAGCGCCAGAGCCGTACTCTACCCGTTAGTTGTGGATGAACTGTGCGTAAAACTGTCCCCATACTTACACACAGGAAATCAGGGCTCATCCTGCCAGGGTTCTCAACAGGTTTGAAAAATCTTCCTGAATACGCGGTTCAACCGCGCGCAATTCCTTGATGCGCTTGCAGGCGTGCATCACGGTGGTGTGATCACGCCCACCGAAAGCATCACCGATTTCTGGCAGGCTGTGGGTGGTCAGTTCTTTCGCCAGCGCCATGGCGAGCTGGCGCGGCCGGGCCACCGAGCGGCTGCGGCGCTTGGAGAGCAGGTCGGCGATGCGCAGCTTGTAATAATCGGCAACCGTCTTCTGGATGTTTTCCACGGTGACCAGGCGCGCCTGCAGCGTGAGCAGATCCTTGAGTGCCTCGCGGGCAAATTCCAGGGTGATGGCGCGCCCGGTGAAGCGCGCATTGGCGATCACGCGGCGCAGTGCGCCTTCCAGCTCGCGCACGTTCGAACGTATGCATTTAGCTATAAAAAAAGCCACTTCCTCAGGTAGTGCGACGCCCACGGCTTGCGCCTTGCCGATCAGGATGGCGACACAGGTTTCCAGTTCTGGCGGCTCAATCGCCACCGTAAGACCCCAGCCAAAGCGCGATTTTAGCCGCTCCTCGAGGCCGTCCACTTCCTTGGGATAGCGATCGCAGGTGAGGATCACCTGATGCTGACCCTCGATCAGCGCGTTGAAGGTGTGAAAAAACTCTTCCTGCGAGCGGTCCTTCCCAGCGAAGAACTGAATGTCGTCGATCAGCAAGGCATGGAGCGATCGATAGGTATTCTTGAACTCATTGATGGTGTTGTGTTGGAGCGCGCGCACCATGTCGCTGACAAAGCGCTCCGAGTGCACGTAACTGATACGCGCTGCCGGATTACGCTCGCGGATCAGGTGACCAACCGCGTGCATCAGGTGCGTTTTGCCCAGGCCCACGCCCCCGTAGATGAACAGCGGGTTATAGGCGGAACCGGGGTTCTCGGCGACCTGAAAGGCGGCCGCCTTGGCGAAATGATTGCTCTTGCCCTCGATAAAGCTGTCGAAGGTGAAATTTGGATTCAGTCGCACGCCGAGCGCTGCGGCGGGTAGGGCCGCTGCACCCGTGGCCACGAGCGCCGGGTTAGGCGATAGGGCAGGGGCGCGCGAACCCACTTCCAGAAGCACAGGGCCAGCGCCATCGGCGCGCAACAGGGCTTCGATGCGCTCCAGCAGGTTGCTTCGCACCCAATCGACCACAAAGCGATTGGGCGCCAGCAGGCGCAGGCCGGCCTCGCTCTCCACCGCTTGCAGGGGACGCACCCAGGTATTGAATTGCTGCTCCGGCAGCTCGTTTTCGAGCGTGCCGAGGCAGCGGGACCACAACGAAGCGCTCACCGGCCGCCCCCCTTCTAAGGTTGCCTCGTAGGATTGCTACGCGAAGATTCCCCCACCCGACTGGGCCCGCATGATCGGACGGGCCAGCGGAAAAGGGCAGGAAGTCTATACTGTCTGCACTCTGCCCCGGTAGCAGACTCAGGTTGACACCATCGGGCCCCCTGCGTACCCTGCCCGGCCGTTTTCCGGTCATTTTTCAGGCTGTTGAACCATGAAACGTACTTACCAACCCAGCAAGGTGCGGCGTGCACGCACTCATGGCTTCCGCGCCCGCATGGCGACACAGAACGGCCGCAAGGTGCTCAGCAGACGGCGCGCCAAAGGCCGCAAGCGGCTGATCCCGTAAGAGAATTTGTGATTGCGGGCGGTGCAGACGCTGGCCCGGTCCGCGCTACCTTAAGCTTCCAGCGCAGCCAGTGCCTGCGTACCGGCGCGCAGTTCCAGGGCGTCTACCGCCAGGGGCGCCGCTTCGGCAACGAACTGCTCACCGCCGCGGTGTGCGCCAATGTGAGCGGACAGCCGCGCCTGGGTATGTCGATTGCGGCACGCACCGTCGGCAATGCGGTGGCGCGCAACCGCCTCCGGCGCGTGATACGCGAGAGTTTTCGTTTATGCCAGCTGGATCTGCCGGCAGTGGATATTGTCATCGGTGCGCGCAGCGCAGCCCGCGGTGCTCGAGCGCCCGCAGTGCGCACGGCCTTGAGCAGACTGTGGAAGCAGATCATCGACACATGCGCAAAATAATCCAGTTGCTGATACACGCTTACCAGCGGGTCTTGAGCCCCTGGCTCGGTCCGCGTTGCCGCTTTTATCCGAGCTGTTCCCAGTACGCGCTTGAAGCGCTGGAAATACACGGCTTGTTGACTGGCTCGTGGCTGGCGCTGCGACGGCTTGCGCGCTGCCATCCTCTGCACCCAGGCGGTATCGATCCGGTCCCGCCGCACCATTGTTCAAAGGCGAACCATGTTCACCACGCTTAATGTTCGCGTCATTCTCTGGGCCACGCTGGCGATGGCGTTGTTCATGAATTACGTCCAGTGGGTGAACGATTTCACGCCGACGCCGGCCGCCGCAGTGGCGGCAGCGGCTGCGAATGGTGCTGCGACAGCCAACAATGGTCTTGCACCCCTGGGCAGCACCGCGCCCGAGGAGTCAGCGGCCAATGCCATCGCCGCGACGCCCGTGTCTGCGCCCGTGTCCAAGGTCCTGACCAGCGCCAGTCCCGCTGCCGCGCACGTGCACGTGGTGACCGATGTGCTCGATCTCGACGTGAGTCTCGAGGGTGGTGAACTGCAGCGCGCTGCGCTTACGGCCTATCCGCTCGTCAAGGGACAAGCCGAGTCCGTGCGCCTGCTCAATCGTGGCGGTAGCGGTGATCTGTTCGTGTTGCAGTCGGGCCTGAGCGGCGTCGGCGGTAGCACGGCGCCCACACACCTGACGCTGCTGGCGACGCCACGAACCGAATTGCGCCTGGCACCGGGACAAAATGAACTGCGTCTGCCACTGACCTGGAGTGATGGCGCTGGTGTGAGCGTCACCAAGAGCTATGTGTTTCATCGCGGCCAGTACGCCATTGGCCTCGAATATCAGCTACAAAACGCTTCCGCAGTGCCATGGAATTTCAGGCCCTACCTGCAGCTGCTGCGTGACAACACGCCGGTCGCCACCTCGTATTTTCATCCCGAGAGCTACGCCTACAAGGGTCCAGCTTACGATGATGGGCACAAATATCAGAAACTGAAACCCGCCAAGGAACCGCCTACGCTCAATGCCGAGATCGATGGTGGTTGGCTCGCGGGCCTGCAACATCACTTCGTGGCAGCCATTGTGCCGCCGCCCGGCGCGCCCTGGCACTACCTGCTGACCTGGCAGGGCAATAATTACCTGCTGGGCGCCAGCGGCGCAGCGCAGCAGCTTGGCGCCGGCGCGGCCGCGACTTTGCACCAGACCCTGTTCGTAGGACCCAAGCTGCAGGCGCAGCTTGAACTGGCCAGCCACCGGCTCTATCTCGTGACCGACTACGGCTGGCTCAGCGTCGTGGCGCAACCGTTGTTCTGGCTGCTCGACAAGGTGCACAGTGTTTTCGGCAACTGGGGCTGGACCATCATGGTCGTCACCCTGCTGCTCAAACTTATGTTCTACCCGCTCTCGGAAGCGAGCATGAAGTCGATGGCGCGCATGAAGGCATTGCAGCCGCGCATCAAGTTGCTGCAGGAGACTTACAAGGATCAGCGCGACAAACTCAGCAAGGCGATGATGGAGCTGTATCAGAAAGAGAAGGTCAATCCGGTCGCGGGTTGTCTGCCGATGCTGATCCAGTTTCCGGTATTCATAGCGTTTTACTGGGTGCTGCTCGAGAGTGTGGAGATGCGCCAGGCGCCCTTTGCCGGCTGGATCAGCGACCTCTCGGCGCGCGATCCATATTTTATCCTGCCGGTGCTGATGGCGGGCGCCAACTACATCAACTTCCATCTCAATCCACAGATGGGTGATCCGGCGCAGCAGAAGATGTTCATGATCATGCAGGTGGCAATGCCGGTCATGTTCGCCTTCATGCCTTCCGGGTTGGTGCTCTATTGGGTGACCAACACCGTGCTCTCGATCCTGCAGCAGTGGAACATCAATCGGCGCCTCGCCGCCCAGGTCAGCGCGCGCAACTAGCGCGCTGCGGCCATGAGCGCCGGGACTATTGTGGCGGTGGCGACGCCACCGGGTCGCGGCGGTATCGCCATCGTGCGTCTCTCGGGGCCCGCCGTGCGCAGCATCGCCAGTGCGATGCTCGGACAATTGCCCTCAGCGCGCCATGCCACGCACGCGCGTTTTCGAGCTGCCGATGACAGCCCGCTCGATGAAGGGCTGGCGTTGTTTTTTCCGGCGCCGCACTCGTACACCGGTGAAGACGTGCTTGAGCTGCATGGCCATGGCGGCCCGGTGTTGGCCGAATCGCTGGTCAGGCGCGCGGTTGAGCTCGGCGCGCGGCGCGCACTGCCCGGTGAATTCACGCAGCGCGCCTATCTGAATCAGAAACTCGATCTGGCGCAGGCCGAAGCGGTGGCCGACCTGATCGCCGCCGGGAGCGAAGCCGCGGCGCGCGCGGCACTGCGTTCGCTGCAGGGAGAATTTTCCGCACGCGTCCATGCACTCGATGAGGCGCTGGCGACGCTGCGCGCCCAGGTCGAGGCCAGCATCGATTTTTCCAGCGAAGAAATTGATTTCCTCGGCGACGCGGCTCTGGGTCGGCGACTCGCCGAGCTCTCGGCACAGTGCCTGGGCCTGCAGGCAGCAGCGCGCCAGGGACGCTTGCTCAGCGAAGGGCTGACGGTGGTGATTGCTGGCGCACCCAATGCCGGCAAGTCGACACTGCTCAACCGGCTCAGCGGCCACGAGGCCGCGATCGTCACCGATATTCCCGGCACCACGCGCGATGTACTGCGCGAGCGTATCCAGATTGAAGGCGTGCCGCTGCTGCTGCTCGATACGGCGGGGTTGCGCGCAAGCGGCGATGCGATAGAAACTGAAGGCATGCGCCGCGCGCGCACGGCGATGGCTGATGCTGATCACGTGCTGTTTCTGATCGATGCGCAGGCGGATCCGCAAGCGCGCAGTTTCGAAGCCGAACGCACCACGCTGCCAGCGGGCGTGCCAGTTACGCTGCTGTACAACAAGATTGACTTGCTTGGGGGTGCTCGCGCAGGCGACGGCATGGGCACAGCGGCGGGGCCCGGTCTCGGTGCGCTAGCCATCTCGGCGCGCAGTGGTGCCGGCCTCGACGCGCTGCGCACCCACCTGCTGGACGCGGCGGGCTACAGCCCGAGCGAGGGCGGCACGCTCTCGGCACGCAGCCGGCATCTGGAGGCGTTGCGGCAGACGGCGGTGCACCTGAACGCCGCCGAATCGCAACGTATCGATGCCAGAGCCAGTGAACTGGTGGCCGAAGAATTGCGCGCGGCGCAGCGCGCATTGGGCGAAATCACCGGGCAGAGCACTGCCGATGAATTATTGGGGCGCATCTTTGGCTCGTTCTGTATTGGCAAATAGCGCGCTATAGTCGGGGAATATGCTTTTAATACGTAATGCCGAGGTCTATGCGCCACGCGCCCTGGGCGTGCAGAATCTGCTGCTCGGTGGCGGCAAGGTTTTGTGGCTCGGTGCGAGCCGCGATCTGCCGGAGCTACCCGCAGCGTTGCGGACGGTGTCCAGCGTCATCGACCTGGAAGGCGCACGGCTCATACCAGGTTTGATTGACGCCCATGTGCATGTCACGGGTGGCGGCGGTGAGGCCGGCTTTCACACCCGTGTGCCGCCAGTGCCGCTCACGCGATTCACGAGCTGCGGCGTCACCAGTGTCGTGGGCCTGCTTGGCACCGACGACGTGGCACGCGGCTCGGGCGAATTGCTTGCCAGTATTTACGCACTGCGCGAACAGGGTCTCAATGCCTGGTGCTATACGGGTGGCTACCATGTGCCACCGACTACCCTGACGGGTAGCGTGCGCAGTGACCTGGTGTTCATCGAGGCTTTTCTTGGCATCGGCGAAGTGGCGATCAGCGATCATCGTTCCAGCCAGCCTACCTTTGATGAGCTGCTGCGACTCGCCGGCGAAGCGCACGTGGCGGGGCTGATGACCGGGAAAGCCGGCATTCTGCACCTGCATCTGGGCGATGGTCCGCGCGGTCTCGACATGGTGCGCCGCGCACTCAGCGAATCCGAACTTCCGGCACGGGTATTCAATCCGACCCATGTCAATCGCCGCCGTGCCTTGTTCGATGAAGCCGTGGCGCTGGCCAAAGCGGGCGTGACCGTGGATGTCACGGCCTTTCCGGTTGCCGAGGGCGAAGACGCCTACAGTGCCGCGGATGCCGTTTTCAGGTACACCGCTTCCGGGGCACCGGCCGAGCGCATCACCGTGAGTTCCGATGCGGGCGGGTGCCTGCCCTGTTTCGATGGCGACGGGCGGGTGTGCAAGATGGATGTCGGCACCGCCGGCGCAATGCTGGCGACCTTGGGTGAATTGCTGGCACGCGGCCTGCCGCTCGAGCAGGCGCTGGCGCCGTTCACGAGCAACCCGGCGCGGCTGCTGCGGCTGGCCGGCAAGGGTGAAATTGCCGTCGGCGCGCACGCTGATCTGGTGTCTTTGGACGCGACAGGCGCCGTACAGTCGGTCATCATTCGCGGTGAGGTGCATGTGCGCGGCGGCGTGGTCGAGCGGCACGGCACTTTTGAGACCTGAGGCAACGAGGAGCAGCGCGCTATGCCCAGTAAGGTTCCAGACGGTGCCACGCGCGGCTGGATTATTCCGATCGGCGGCGCGGAGAACAAGGAAAACGATCGTCATATTCTTGAGCGCTTCGTGCGCGTCTCGGGTGGTGAGCAGGCTGACATCGTAGTCATTCCGACTGCCAGCCGCATGAATGAAACCGGGCCGCGCTACGAGCAGCTCTTCAGGAGTCTCGGCGCCGAGCGCGTCACGGTCATGGATTTCGACACCCGTCGCGATTGCCAGGAAAGCGGGCGGCTGCGCCGGCTGGAGGAAGCGAGCGGCATTTTTTTTACCGGCGGCAATCAACTGCGGCTCACCACGCTGCTGGGTGGTACGCCGGTTGCCAAGCTGATTCGCCAGCGCAACGCCCACGGCGTCACGGTGGGTGGTACCAGTGCTGGCGCCAGCATATTGAGCGAGCACATGATTGCCTTTGGTGATGAAGGCTCGGCGGTGATTTCCGGCAGCGTACGGCTCGCGCCGGGTCTTGGGCTCACCAACCGCTTCATCATCGATCAGCATTTTCGCCAGCGCGATCGCCTCGGCCGCCTGTTGACTGCGCTCGCCTACAATCCCTTTGCGGTAGGCATCGGGCTCGATGAGGACACGGCTGCGTTTATCGGACCCGATGAGACCATCGAGGTCGAGGGGAGTGGCGGCGTCACCATAGTGGATGGCAGTGACGTGAGTTATTCCTCAATGGGCGAAATCTCGGAGGGGCAGCCGGTGTGTATGCTGGGACTCCGCCTGCACGTGCTGGTCGCGGGTGCCACCTTTAATTTGCACACCCGCGTCGCGGAGCCGGGTACATTGGTGCGGGCAAAAGAATAACAGGCGGACGCAAGCGTCGCGAGCCGCGCTTCAAGGCAGGTACTCATGCGTATCCTCGATCGTTCGGTCTATGTCGGTCCTTCGCTGCACGCGCACTTTCCGGTCATTCGACTGGAACTTGACCTGGGCCCGCTGGAAGCCTGGCCCACGGCACGGCTGGGCAGCGCGTTCATCGACGCGCTCATCGCCGCATTGCCAGGTCTGGCTGAACACGGTTGCTCCTACAATGCGCCAGGCGGCTTTTTGCGCCGCATGCGCGAGGACGAGGGCACCTGGCTGGGTCATGTGCTTGAGCACGTGGCGATCGAGTTGCAGAATATTGCCGGCGAAGCGGTCACTTTCGGCAAGACGCGCAGCGCCGGCGCGCCGGGCGTTTACACGGTCGTCTACGAATACGCTGATCGTGACGAGGGTATTGCCGCCGGTGAACTTGGCCTGCGCCTGCTGTGCTCGTTGTTACCGGAGGCCATTCGACCGGCGGACAGCGTGCCGGAAGACTGGCAGTGGCCAACGGCGCGCGATGAATTTATCCGCTTTGCGCAGCGCCGTGCGCTCGGCCCCTCGACTGCCGCTTTAGTGCGCGCCGCGGAGCAGCGCGATATACCCTGGTTGCGGCTCAACGATCAGTCATTGGTGCAACTCGGTCACGGCAAGTATCAGCAGCGCATTCAGGCGACGGTGACCGGTCGCACGTCGCACATTGCCGTGGAGCTCGCCAGCGATAAAGAGGAGACCAACAAGATCCTCGCAACCCTGGGCCTGCCGGTGCCGCAACAGGAACTGGTACGCAGCGAACAGCAGGCAACGCGCGCCGCGCGACGGATCGGTTTTCCTGTGGTCACCAAGCCCTATAACGGCAATCATGGGCGCGGCATTTCCATACGGCTGACCACGGAAGCCGAGGTTGCGCAGGGCTTTCTCGTTGCCTGCGAACATTCGAGTTCGGTCATCGTCGAGACCTTTCTCGAGGGCGATGATCATCGGCTGCTGGTGGTCAATGGCGAACTGGTCGCGGCGACGCGGCGCACGCCAGGCCACGTGGTTGGCGATGGTACGCGCACGGTGGTGCAGCTGATCGACATCGTGAATGAGGATCCACGCCGCGGAGTAGGTCACGAAAAAGTGCTGACGCGGCTTGAGCTCGATGCCCAGGCGCAGAAAATGCTCGAGCGCGCAGGGCTTAAGTCCGATTCAGTGCCGGCCGTGGGCCAGCTCGTGTACCTGCGTTCGACCGCCAATCTTTCCACCGGTGGTACGGCGACGGATGTCACCGATGTCATCCACCCGGATAATCGCGAGATGGCCGAGCGCGCGGTGCGCGCCATTGGCCTGGATGTCGGCGGCGTCGATTTTCTTACCAAAAACATCGCCGAGAGTTATCGCAAGATCGGCGGCGGCATCTGTGAGGTGAACGCGGCGCCAGGTTTTCGCATGCACGTGGCTCCCAGCGAAGGTACGGCGCGCGATGTCGCCACGCCGGTGATCGATATGCTGTTCCCGCAGGGTGTGCCCACGCGCGTGCCGATCGCGGCGATCACCGGGACCAATGGCAAGACCACTACGGCCCGCATGCTGGCGCACATCACCAAGATGGCCGGTTTCACACCAGGCCTGACCACTACGGATGGCGTCTACATCGATGGCCAGCGCACCGTGCAGGGCGACATGACGGGGCCGGTCTCGGCGCGCATGGTGCTCGCCGATCCGCAGATCGACATAGCGGTGCTCGAGACCGCACGCGGTGGCCTGCTGCGTGCTGGCATGGGCGTGCGTGAGGTCAACGTCGGTGGGGTACTCAATATCCAGGCCGATCACCTGGGGTTGAAGGGCATTGATACGCTCGAGCAGCTCGCGGAAGTGAAGCGCGTGGTCGTGGAAGTGGCCACCGACTGTGCCGTGCTCAACGCCGATGAGCCGCTGGTGCTGAAGATGTCGGCGTACACGGAAGCGAAGAATATCTGCTACGTCACGGTCAACCCCGAACATACGCTGGTGCGTGAGCATATTCGCGCCGGTGGTCGCGCCTGCGCGCTGGAGGCGGGTGTCAATGGCCAGATGATTGCGCTCTACGATCGCGGCAGTCACATTCCGCTGGTCTGGACGCACCTGATCCCGGCGACCCTCGAAGGACGCGCGCTGCATAACGTCCAGAATGCGATGTTTGCGGCGGCCATGGCCTTTTCCCTGGGCATCAAGCTCGACGCGATCCGTCAGGGCCTGCGCACTTTCGATTCCACGTTCTTCCAGGCGCCCGGGCGCATGAACGTGTTCAACGAACATCCCTTCAAGGTGTTGTTTGACTATGGGCACAACGCGCACGCGGTGGCGGCGATGGCCGATCTGGCGCAACGCCTCGATGTAGTGGGCCGGCGTATCGTGGTCCTGGCCGGTCCCGGTGATCGGCGCGATGAAGATCTGATCGCTATTGCCCATGCAGTGGCCGGTCGTTTCGATCACTACATCTGCCGACGCGATGATTCCCTGCGCGATCGTAAGCACGATGAAGTGCCGCGTCTGCAGGCCAAGGCCTTGCGCGCTGCCGGCGTAGCCGAGGCGGCGATTTCGATCATTCCCGATGAAGAGGAGGCGATCGCTGCGGCGCTGGCGATGGGCCAGCCTGGCGATCTGCTGCTGATCTTCGCCGACGCTCTGGTGCGCTCGTGGAAGCAGATCACCAAGTTCAAACCGGCGGGTGCAGTAGCGTCGCGTTCGTCGGCCGCAGGTTCGGCAGCGTCAGAGGGCGAGGCTGAGTTGGGTGCCGCAGCGGGCTTTCCCGTGGCGCGTTCGCTGGCCTCGAACGCGGGCGAGGCAGCGCGTGCCGCGGAGGGGCGCGCCACCGCGTTCAGTCTAGAGGGACTGGTGCGAGACGAGCGTGGTATTCGCTTTGCGCCGGAGATCGACGACTGAACACCCCGACTGCGTTGCCCTTCGTCGACTCGCGGCGCCTGACCGGTGCCAACCTGTTCTTCGTGGCCACTGGCGCGACGCTGGAACTGGCCGGCGTGCTGCCTGATGCGGCGCTGTTGTCGGGCTGGCGTGAGCGCGTCGCGCGCGCGCGCGCGCGCCTGGCCTGGAGCACAGAGGAATCCGTCGTGCGGCGCCACGCCGGCGGTGCGTCATTGGCGCTCGACGCGCCACCCGATCAGCTGTTTCTCGCCACTGAAGTGAACGAGTGGGCGTTGTGCGCCACCCTGTTCGAGCGCGATCCGCAGCGCTGGAGCGGGCTGGAAGCAGCACTGCTCACCGCCGCGCTTGAGAATGCAGCCGACGCCACCGACGTTGATCCGCCGATGCTGGATGAGTCCGCGGCGATGACCCGCTTTGCGCGCCTCGCCGCCCGCGAGGCGCGTGCAGATCTGTGCGCGTTGCTGGCCGAGACTAATAAGCATCACCTGCCTTATTTACTCGATGAGACTCTGCTGACCCTGGGCGCTGGAGCCGGCGGGCGCAGCTACCCACTGGCAACGCTGCCGCTCCCGGCCGCTGTGCCGTGGCAGGCGCTGCACGACATTCCCACCGTTATTGTCTCCGGCTCGAACGGCAAGACCACGACCGTGCGCTTGCTCGCAGCCTGCGCGCGTGAGCGCGGCTG
This sequence comes from Gammaproteobacteria bacterium, assembly GCA_031441585.1. Taxonomy (GTDB): domain Bacteria; phylum Pseudomonadota; class Gammaproteobacteria; order Steroidobacterales; family Steroidobacteraceae; genus FEN-1191. The sequence continues at coordinate 55,892 of JANMWZ010000066.1, read as the reverse complement.
GCGTGCTGCATACAGCTGCACCGACGGCGTGACGAGCGGCACGGAAATTCTGGCGAGCGGTGACTATTCCGGTCCGGCTGGTGCGCGCCGGGTGCTGCGCGAGCTGCGTACCGAGGCCGCCATACTCGAGGTGGCGCGTGGTGGCATCCTGCGCCGCGGCCTGGCGGTGGTGCATGCCCGGGTTGCCATCGTGACCAACATCAGTGCCGATCACTTTGGTGAGTATGGCATTGACGATCTTGATGGTCTGGCAGAGGTCAAGCTCACACTGGCTGCGGTCGTGCCGCCGGACGGGCTGCTGGTGCTGAATGCCGACGACGCGCTGCTGTGCGCGAAGGCCCCCGGACTCGCGCGCCGCTTCGGCGTCGCGCCGCCGCTCGGCTGGTTCGCGCTCAATGCCGATCATGCGCTGTTGCAGGCACATCGCGCGCGCGGCGGTTCGACCTGCGGCGTGCGCTCAGGCCGGTTGCTGCTCCACTACGGCGGCGAACACGATCTGGGTGCCGTGGCGAATATGCCGCTGAGCGCCGAGGGTCACGCGGCCTACAACATTGCCAATCTTGCCGGCGCGGCGCTGACCGCGGCGGCGCTGGGCATTGCGCCCGGCGCCATTGCTGCGGTGTTCGCACGCTTTGGCGCAGCCGTGGCCGACAATCCGGGCCGCCTGATGCGCTTCGATTATCGCGGTGTGCGTGTACTCATTGACTACGCGCACAATCCGGACGGCCTGCGCGGCTTCCTGCAGGTCGCCTCGAAAATGCGTGCGGCGCGCGGCAGACTGGGCTTGCTGCTCGGTCACGCCGGCAACCGGAAAGACGCTGACGTCCAGGCCCTGGCGCGTGTCGCGGCAGAATTTCAGCCCGATCTGGTCGTCATCAAGGAGGACGAAGTGCATCTGCGTGGCCGCTCTCCCGGGGACGTGCCGCGCATCATCCGCCAGGAACTGCTGCGCCTGGGGATGATGGAGTCCGCGCTGAAGCTGCGCGCGAGTGAGCTGGAAGCGGTGCACTATGCCCTCGAATGGGCGCGTCCCGGAGACGTGCTGGCGTTGCCGGTGCACGGCACCCAGGCGCGCACGGCCGTGCTGGCGCTGCTGAACGGCGGCCAGTAGATTGGCAGGACGCGCTTCAGTAAAATGGCGGCCGACGTCATGAAATTTCGCCTCACAGCATTCGCGTGGCATGTGTCGGCCAGCCTCGGCGCGCTCACCCTGGTGCTGGGCGGCCTGTATCTGGGATGGTATCGCTGGCCGGGCTGGTATCTTACTGGCGCGCTGAGCGTAGTGCCGATACTGGTCATGGTCGATGCGGCGCTGGGCCCGCTTGTCACACTGCTGATTGCCAATCCGCGTAAGCCGCGCCGCGAATTGATGCGCGACATCGCCATCATAGTCGCCGTCCAGCTCGCCGCCCTGGCCTATGGTTCCTTCACGCTCTGGAACGGGCGGCCGCTGTACTACACCTTTTCTGAAGATCGCCTGCAGCTGGTGCAGGCCTCCGATCTGGATCCGCAGGAAATTGCCCTGGCTTGTCAGGGCAATCCGGACTTTGCGCCGCACTGGTACAGCCTGCCCCGTTGGGTCTGGGCGCCGCTGCCGGAAGACGCCCGCGAGCGCGAAGCCATTGTGAGTGCCGCGATCGGTGGCGGTGACGACGTAATTCAGATGCCGCGCTATTTCAAACCCTGGAACCTTGGACTCCCGGCACTGCGTCAGCAACTGAAGACCGTGGAGGGCCAGACGGACATCCGCTTTCATAAACGCAAGCCGCGACTCAAACAGCAGCTGCAGGAGTCAGGTCTTTCGCCTGATCAGCCCGTGACGCTGATTATGACCGGGCGGGGTTCGCCGCTGCTGGCGGTATTCAATGCCGGCACCCTCGAGATCAAGGCGTTGTTGCGCGTCGAGCCCTGAATTTCAGCCCGGCCGCCGCGGCCAGACGTAGAATGCGCGCCATGCGCTACGCGGATTCTTTCGACGTCCTGGTCATTGGCGGCGGCCACGCCGGCTGCGAGGCCGCGTTGGCCGCAGCGCGGGCCGGAGCACGCACCCTGCTGTTGACGCAGAACCTCGAGCAGCTCGGGGCCATGAGTTGCAACCCGGCGATCGGCGGCATCGGCAAGGGCCATCTGGTGCGCGAGATCGATGCCCTCGGCGGGGCAATGGCCTGCACGACCGACCTCGCCGGTATCCAGTTTCGCACCCTCAATGCCAGCAAAGGCCCGGCGGTGCGCGCCACGCGGGCGCAGGCGGATCGCCAACTCTACAAACAGGCCATGCGGGCACGGCTGGAAAACCAGCCCAGCCTCACGCTCTTCCAGCAGGAAGTGGGCGACCTGCTGATCGAGGGCGCTGGCTCAGGCGCAGGCGCCACGGATCGCGTGTTTGGTGCGGTAACACTCACCGGCATCCGCTTCGAGGCGCGCGCCGTGGTACTCACCGTTGGCACCTTTCTGGGCGGGCGCATTCACGTCGGGCTCGACAACTATCAGGGCGGCCGCGCGGGCGATCCACCCTCCAATGCGCTGGCACTAAAATTGCGCGAACGCATGCCGCGTGTCGGGCGCCTTAAGACCGGTACACCACCGCGAATCGATGGTCGCAGCATCGATTATCGCGCCTTGATTGCACAGCCCAGCGACACACCGCTGCCCGTATTTTCGTTCCTTGGGCGGATCAGTGACCATCCTAGACAGGTCGATTGTCACATTACGCATACTAATGAACGTACCCACGATATCATCCGCGCAGCCTTCGATCGCTCGCCCATGTACACCGGGCGCATCGAGGGCGTGGGCCCGCGCTACTGCCCTTCGGTGGAAGACAAGGTCCATCGTTTCGCCGATAAAAACTCGCACCAGATCTTCATCGAACCCGAAGGTCTGAACACCCACGAGATCTATCCGAACGGCATTTCAACCAGCCTGCCTTTTGATGTGCAGCAGGCCTTTGTGCGCAGCATCGCCGGCTTCGAAGCGGCGCATATCACGCGGCCCGGTTATGCGATCGAGTACGACTATTTTGATCCGCGCGATCTCAAGAGCTCGCTCGAAACCAAGAGTGTAGGCGGGCTGTTTTTCGCCGGCCAGATCAATGGCACGACAGGCTATGAAGAGGCCGCCGCCCAGGGTCTGCTCGCCGGCCTCAATGCCGCCCGCGCCACGCGCGAACTGCCCGCCTGGGTGCCGGCTCGCAACCAGGCGTATCTGGGTGTGCTCGTCGATGATCTGGTGACCCAGGGAACCGCTGAGCCATACCGGATGTTCACCAGCCGCGCCGAGCACCGCCTGCTGTTGCGTGAGGACAATGCCGACGAGCGCCTCACGCCCATCGGCCGTGAACTGGGACTGGTCGATGAGGAGCGCTGGCGCTTTTTCCAGGCCAAACTGCGGCGCGTCAACGCTGAAGTTGCGCGGCTGGAATCGCGCCGGGTGCGCGTGAGCGAACCGAGTGCGGCCTGGTGCGAGCGCCTGCTCAGCGGTGCAGCCCTGTCGCGCGATGTCACGGCCATGGAATTGCTGCGCCGCCCCGGCGTAGGCTATGCCGATGTGCTGGAGATCATCGGCACGCCGCTGGCCGACGCCGACGCCGGTGACGGCATCGCCAGCGATGATCGCCTGGCGCCGCAGCTGCGCACCGCCCTCGAGGTGCGCGCCAGCTATAGCGGCTACATCGAGCGCGCCGAGGCGGAAATCGAACGCTCGCGCCGCAACGAACACACGGCGCTGCCCGCCAATCTCGACTATCGCGGCCTCGCCGGCCTGTCGAACGAGGTTCGACAGAAACTCAGCGAGATCCGGCCGGCCACGCTCGGTCAGGCTGCCCGCGTGCCCGGTGTCACGCCTGCAGCGGTATCCATTCTGCTCGTCCACCTCAAACGCAGTAGCACATCATAAGCACCTGCGGCAACGCAAATTACTGCAGCGCCCGCCGCATCGTGGCGCTCGGCGCGCTGGCGCTGGCCAGCCTTGCCGCCACGGCTGCAGAACCCCTCAACGTCAAACTGGGTCAGTGGGAAATGAGCACCACCACAGCGGTCAGCGGCTCGATGATTCCGCCCGCGCTGCTGGCGCAGATGTCGGCCGAGCAGCGCGCCCGCATTGAAGCGGCCATGAAGCAGCAGTCCGCTGGCGGCGGCCACACCCGCAGCAGTAAATCATGCGTCACCAGGGAAGATCTGAATCGCGGCAAGTTCGAGGCCGGTAAGGATGAAGATCCCGGGAATTGCCAGTACCGGGTCGTGACGCAGACCGCTACGCATATGGAATCCCACTTTCAGTGCGCCGGGGATGCGGCACGGAGCGGCGCGATGAAGGTCGAGGCGCTGAGCCCTGAGCGGATCAAGGGTGCGATTCAGGTTGCTACCGCGACTGGCAAGGTGACGGTGGAGTTCACCGGTCATTGGCTGGCCGCCAGCTGCGCCGGCACTGACCACTGAGCGTAGCATTACGCCACCCCGGCGCCGACGTGCTATGTTGATCGTCGGCGTTGCAGATTCATAAGGCGGAGTTAGCCATGTTCGGACTCGAATTCAATGTATTGCCGATCGTCATCGTGGTCGCGCTGCTGGTGTTCGTTTCCAAGGCCTGGCTCACGGTGCCACAGGGCTTTCATTACACGCTCGAGCGTTTCGGCAAGTTCAAGAAGACCATGGAGCCCGGTTTCCATCTGATCACGCCGTTCTTCGAAGGCATCGGTCGGCGCATGAACATGATGGAGCAGGTACTCGACGTGCCGCGCCAGGAAGTCATCACCAAGGACAACGCCATGGTCGGTATCGATGCCGTGGTGTTCTACCAGGTGCAGGACGCGGCGCGCGCGGCCTACGAAGTCGACAACCTGCGCCTCGCCGTGGTGAATCTCACCATGACCAATATCCGCACCGTGATCGGCGCCATGGACCTGGACGAAACACTCTCCAAGCGCGATGACATCAATCATCGGCTGCTGCGCGTAGTGGATGACGCCACCATGCCCTGGGGCATCAAGGTGACGCGCATCGAGATCAAGGATATCCAGCCGCCCGCCGATCTGATCGAATCGATGGGCCGGCAGATGAAGGCCGAGCGCGACAAGCGCGCCAACATTCTCGAGGCTGAAGGGTTTCGCCAGGCCGCCATTCTCAAGGCCGAGGGCGAGAAGCAGGCCATGGTGCTGCAGGCAGAAGGCGGCAAGGAAGCCGCGTTTCGCAATGCCGAGGCGCGCGAGCGCCTGGGCGAGGCCGAGGCCAAGGCCACGGCCGTTGTCTCACAGGCCATCTCCCAGGGAAACGTACAGGCGATCAACTATTTCATCGCGCAGAAATATGTCGAAGCGATGAAAGCGTTTGCGACCGCACCGAACCAGAAAGTGTTTTTCATGCCGATGGAAGCCACCGGCCTGCTCGCTTCAATCGGCGGTATCGCTGAGCTGGCGAAAGACGCCATGCAACAGCAGCAGGGTTCCGCCACGCCGCGTGCGCCGTCCATGGGCGGCCCGGCACGCTGAGTAGCCATGCCGTGATCAGTTTCGCATCGACTTTGCAATGGTGGCACTGGTGGATCATCGCCGCGGCGCTCGGCATCGTTGAAGCCTTCGCCCCTGGCGCGGTCGCCATCTGGTTTGCTGCGGCCGCCGCAGTGGTGGGCGCCTTGCTGCTGATCTTGCCCATTCCCTGGCAATTCCAGCTGGTACTGTTCGGCGCCCTGTCGATCGCGGCGCTGGCGGCGTGGAACAAGTGGAAGGGCAATCATCCGGAGACCTCCGAGCAACCGCACCTGAATCAACGCGCCGCGCAATATATCGGCAAGGTGTATGTGCTCAGCGAGCCGATCGTGCAGGGCTCGGGTAAGGCCTATGTAGGCGATGGCGCCTGGAAAGTACGCGGACCGGATTTACCTGCAGGCGCGTCGGTGCGCGTATGCGCCGTGGAAGGCGCTTTGTTGATCGTCGAGGCCGCCTGATTCAAGACTGTAGTGGGAGGTGACTATGGCAAGCGCAGCACAACTACTGAGCCGCAAGCCCAATGAACTTCACTCCGTTGGTCCTGATGTCGCAGTACTCGAAGCGATCCGGTTGATGGCCGAGCACGGGGTCGGCGCCCTGCTGGTGATGCAGGGCGACAAGCTCGCCGGCATCGTCTCCGAGCGCGACTATGCGCGTAAGGTGATTCTCAAAGGTCGATCTTCGGCCGATACGCCGGTGTGCGACATCATGACTGCGAAGGTGCATACCGTCGAGCCGGGCTTAAGCGCCCAGCAATGCATGCAGATCATGACCGATCGACGCGTGCGCCATCTGCCGGTGGTTGAAGCCGGTCGGGTGATTGGCATGCTCTCGATAGGCGATCTGGTGCGGGCGGTGCTGGCGGAGCAGGCGCAGACCATCGAGCAGTTGGAGAATTACATCCATCATTGACGACTGAATCGCGCGCGCCATTGTCTTGCCCACCATGGCCAAGCGCTGCCTCGTGAAATTGTACAACAGCGTCACGGCAAGGCGCCGAGAAGGCCAGGTGAAACCCCGGGGCCCGGAGCGGTCAACTGTGTGGATCGGAGTTTGATCGCGAACTCATCGTCGCCACCCGGGTTGCCGTAGCCAATCGCTGAGGCATTGGCCCACACCCTGACATAGCCCAGCGTTGCGAGGCTCGCGTCGTAGAACGTCGCCGAGCGTTCGAGATCAGCGACGGCCAGAGAGATATGGTGCAGCATGCGCCAGCGCGACCAGGCCCTGCGGGTCGAGGTATTTTGGATGGATGGACCAGAGCCGCACGAAGCTCAAAGCTCCCGGGTCATGAAGACGCTATACGGGTCTTCGATGTAGTCTGCGAAGGGTTCGCAGTAAGTGAAGCCAAAATCGCCATACAGCTTGTGGGCCGGCTCAAAAGCCTGCATTGATCCGGTTTCCAGGCTCAAGCGCGTATAGCCACGGTCTCTGGCCTCGTCAATCATATGGGCAAGCAGGTTCCTGGCCACACCCTTTCTGGTATGCGCCTCGGCGGTGCGCATCGACTTGATCTCAGCGTGACCCGGGTCCAGTTGTTTGAGTGCGCCACAGCCCAATAGCTCATCATCCTCCCATGCGCTCCAGAATGTCACGTCCGGTTGTCGTAATCCTTCAATATCGAGCGCGTGAACGCTCTCGGGCGGCGAGTGCAGCATCATGTTGCGCAGGTGTTCCTGTAGCAACCCATGAATCTCGGGTCCGCTCAGGTCGTCGATCTTGACATGCATTGCCAAATTCTCGAGCGCTTCAGTCTGGTCATCAACTTTACAACACTCTGGGTGCAATGATCAGCCCGGCGACATTTACCGGAACTCACCGACATTCAAGCTCCCAGTCAGCGCGTTGCCTGGCATTCATGACCGGCGGGTGAGTACAGGCATTTTTTTCGGATGGCAACCTGTTGGTCGAAGGCACAGCGGGCCTGGCAGCAGGCGGGCGCAATCCGGGGTACCGCGCTTGCACAACGCCGGCGATTTGCCAGAGAACCAGGGCATTTACCGGGGTTGCTACACTCAGGGCGCCGACGATCCCCACGCCGAAACGCCGCAACAGCTTGTCAACCGAGCCGCCAATCAACGCACCCAGGCCCATGCCAGCAAGCAGACCGACCTAGGCAAAAACCCCAAAAAAACCGAACGCGAACAGGTTCGCGAAGCTATCGGCGCTCGCAGGCAGCCCAAGGTAACCGCCAAATCCCTGCCAGGCACCCACCACGCCCCCGAGCACAGGCCAGGATATGCGGACTGCCCAGGAGCCCGGGCTATCGTGCTTCATCGCGAACCTTCACCTGACTGCAATCCTTCAACAGCACTGCGTGCCCGAAGCAGGTGAGCTGCCGTTGTTTCGATCTTCTGCAGTTGGCAATCACCCGCCTGAGTGCCCCAGGTCAACTTCAGGGATTGATTGAAAGTGCTGTCGAGAACAAATCTTTCCAGTGGCATGATGCGTAGCCGGGGTGAGGCAGGTAGAGGAATAATTTCTTCGATCTGGAGGGCTTGCCGCCGATTGCGCCATTTCATTCGGGCGGCCAGCCAATCACCCGAGCCACCATCGATCAGCACCCATCCCCAGCCATCGGCAGTCAGCTTTAAATAGCAGTAGCTGCCTTGCGCTCCAGTTCCCGCCCATTCGCCGGCAAAGAAGCCGGGGGAGCTGTCCAGCAATGGCGTCAGCGCGTGTGCAGTTCCCAGGCAGGACACCACCAACACGAGTCGTAGGCAATAGCGCATGGTCTGGTTTCCCTTACTTCCTGAAGGCACCCGCGAAGTCTTTGCCGAACTGCGCAATGCTTCGGGGCGCCTTGCCCGTCACACGCTGGAAATCGTCGGTGACCTGACTTCCCCAGTTCGCGCTGTAGGCGGCGGAATAATCCCACAGCAGGTTTGCCGTCCACTCGTCTATGCCCATCTGCACAAGCCCCTGCCGCTGGGCCTCGAGGGTAATCGGCACGTATTTCACTGCCTTGCCAATGGCCTCGCCAAGCGCCGCCGCAACCTCGTGCATCGACACCGAAGCCGGGCCGGTGAGTGTGTAGGTCTTGCCCTCGTGGCCCGTGCCGGTGAGCACCTGCGCTGCGAAATCGCTGATATCGCGCGAGTCGATGATCCCCATCCTGCCATCCGCGAGCGCCAGGTACATGGCACCCTGTTGGGCGACACTCTGCGCCGCCATCAGCAGGTTCTGCATGAAGTAGTGCGGCTTCAGAATGGTGAACGGCATACCCGAGGCAAGCAACTCCGCGTCGGAGAGCGCATGCAGGCGGCTATTGATTGTTGGCGCAGTATGCGAAGCCCCGAAGGCCGACAGGCGGACGACGTGGCTGGCACCCGCCTGCTTCGCCGCCCACAGCGCGTTTGAGCACTGCTCGGGCGCGCGCGGCCCTGGCGGGGCCAGAATCCAGACAGTGTCCGCACCAGCGAAGGCCGGAGCGAGCGTCCACGGCTTCTCCAGATCGCCGACTCGAAGTTCGACGCCCTGTCGCTTGAGCTCTTCAGCCTTCTCAGGGTTACGCACCAGTGCCCACACGCGATGTGCGGAGCCCTTGAGCTGGGCAATGATGCCCGATGAAACATTTCCGGTTGCGCCGGTGATCAGAATGGTTCTTGTCATGGAAAATCTCCTTTGGACAAAAGATCGGGCTCCACCCAGTTGCGTCGCGCGTGCGCTGTGAACAGGCGCTCGCGAGTGTAATACCTCAGGGGCCAATCGCTTGTTGCCAGTGGCGAGGCCAGCAGGATGGAGAGTGAGCGCTCAAATGGCAGAGCTTTATGTAGCACAATATGAGCAGCTATTGCTGCCAGGTACAAACGCGTGATGGTTTCGTGGTAGCCACTGCTGTCGGTATTGGTTGTACCCACCGACTCGTTATGGTTGCGAATGCGACTGCGGATGGTATCAAGAGCCTGCGCCATATCGTGTCGGGACAGGTAGTAGAATCCGGCCACCAGATGCGCAGAGTGTGTCCAGCGCACTTTCGACAATCGACACGCCTCGAAGTCCTGCATGAAGGACTCAACTTCTGCAACGGTCTCGAACATGAGCGTAAGCAGCGAATACTCTCTCTGGTAGCGACTAAAGCCCGCGTGAGCGCCACGCGCCATTATAAGGGCCCACGGCCAGCCAACGCTGGCGGCTATAGACGGCCTGCATGGCCATTCAGCCTGCAGTCAGGAAACCACGGCGATACTGTCTCCCAGTGAGGTCCACTGGGTTCCGCTTGAGGAGATCACGATGCAACGGTCGCTACCTCTTATGTTCATGGTGTCCATGTTGGCCGCCTCGGCCGCGTTCGCCGAGCCGCCAGCGCGTGCGTCCCGCTATCAACCGGCTCCTGGTGTTCGCTACGGTCGCGACGGAGCGGACGGCAATCGCCAACATGGTCAGCCTCGCGAGCGGGGCAACTACGGCGGTCCCGCCAGCGGTACCTACTCGCAGCGCCCGCAAGCCGGTTCACGGCACCGTGACTACGCAAGTGTGCAGCCAGATCGCGAGCCGGCGCGTGGACAGACCTATGCACCGCCAGCTGGTCAGTGGAGAAATGCCGATCGCCCGTTACAAAGTGACCGACGCGGCGACGATCAGCGCGAGCGCCGCTACCCGCGCCCGGGCTATGGCGACGACTACCGCGATGGGCGCGAGGGCTATCGCAACGCCGACTGGGCTCGTGACCGCGACGCTTGGCGCGATGAGCGGGGTCACAGCTGGCACCACGATCGGGATTGGTACGATCGCTACCGCGGGGATCATTTCAGTTTCTACGACAACCGCTACTACGCCCGGCAGCGATTTACCATCGGCTACTACAGTGCGCCCTGGGGCTACACAACGCGCCTGTGGGCATGCGGAGATCGATTGCCGCTGCCCTATTACAGCGCCCGCTATGTGCTCGATGATTACTACAACTATGATTTATATGCCCCGTCCTACGCTACCGCTTGGGTACGCGTCGGCAACGACGTGTTGCTCATCGACATGGAGAATGGCGAGGTACTCGACGTCGTCGCCGATCTATTCTGGTAACCGTCGGGCGCCGCCCTGAACGAACCTGACATCGCCGATCCAGTTGTGCTGTCGTCGGGCAAGGCGATCCGCTACCATCTCCCGGTCGTATGACGCGGCTACCCGCCGCAGCAGCGACCGGGCAAGGTTCTCGAATGCGTTGACGCTGACCACAGCGTACAGGCGGCCATCGATCCGACTGGTGACCACGGGTACGATGCCGCATCGGGTGCACACGTGGAACTCGGCGGTCTTTGTTCCGAAGGCATACACCGACACGCGCTCGGGTTCCACCACGCTGACCTCGAGCGTGCCGGCCGGGCAGGAGGTCCACACACCCCCGTGCTTGGCGCAGAAAGAGCAGCTGCAACCCCTGGCGGGAATTTCCATCGGCTCGGGCCGCCAGTCAAGCCGGAAGGAAATGTTTCCGCAATGACAGCGCCCGCAGATCAGCATGAGATCTCCGCTCGGGTCTCCCGCTGCCCAGGATCAGCGATCAGCGCGGCGAGACCACACAGGCATCTGCGGTGGCATGCGCCTGGCCCTGGCACTTTATGGTTCACTGGTGCGCTCCAGCAAATTGTCCGGTCTCTGCCGCCTGCAGTGAAACCCTCTTCGTCCCATTGGCGACCCACTGAGTCCCCTGCTCTTTGAATCCAAACTTCTCATGAAACAGTCGTGATGGCTCGTTGGGTGGCACAATATTGTATTCGCAGGTCACCAGCGGGATGCCACTGTGTCGGGCACATCGGAACAACTCCTCGTACAGCAGGGACCCCAGGCTTAGGCCTCGAAAGTCAGACGACACAACAATGCGGTCGACGTACATGAAGCGTGGGTACCTGCGAGCAAACCAATCAAAGTTGCTGTTCTCATAGGGAGCGTCATTGCACATCGCCAGAAGAAATGCGGCAACCTGATTCTCTACACAGCCGACCTTGTGAAAGCAGGAAAGGCTGTCAAGAGCGATCAAGCGCTCCCTGTCCATTGGGCTTGTGTGTTGAACCGCCGCGAGATTCAACGAGCAGATAGTCTCGAAGTCGCCCGGCGCAGCGTCACGAATTACGACACTCGGCATACAGAAGCCTGACGCCCCCCTTGATTGTCAGGCGTCATTTGCGGCTTGGAACCCGGAGGTGTAGACATCACAAGACCAGCTCCATGTCATGGCGATGCATTCCCGGCCCCCACCCGTGCTCCGTTTCAGCGACCATGATCGCTCCGAACCTCGCAAAGAATGGCGCGGAAAGGTGGCTGGCCGCAATCTCTATACGCTTGAGGCCCAGGGCACTCGCCTGGGCAACTACACGGCTCATCATTGTTGAGCCTATTCCCAGGCCCCGGACATTGGGATCCACAAGTATCCAGTTCAATCGGTGGTTGCCTGTGAGTTCGATCGTCAATCCATACGCCCCCACAACGCGACTGGCAGCCAGAGCAACTTCGTAGCCCTGCGGGTCGTGGTCAAGAAACGCTTCATAGTCGCCAGGTTCATTTGCTGCAAAGAACTGCGGACAGTTGGCATCGAAGAGGACAAGGCAGGCTTCCCTGTCCAACGCCGAGTATGACCTAAATGATATCGCTGCCGTCACGGCGACTCCGACGCTCGAGTATGACATGAGTGGCCTGCTCCGAAGCCACGTGCTGGGTGCACTCATATCCCAACGCCCGCATGTCGAGTCCATCGAGCAGTCGCTCACCTTCTCCCAGCAGTACTGGTGCGATGGCCAGGTGCAGCTCGTCAATCAGGCCTGCACGCAGGTACTGTTGAATGGTGTTGGGGCCACCGCCGATGCGCACGTCCATCCCCTTGGCCGCCTTTCGCGCCTGCTCCAGAGCGTCGTATTGCCTTCCATCGGTTTCACGCCGTTCATTCGGCGGCGGTCCAGTGGGCCAGGCCTGACTACCGGAAATGCGCACGAAGCATCACTGAATTATAAGCGAATCCCACCATATGACACCCCGTATGACACCCCGTCAGATGAATGAGAACATTCTCGCGTAAGCTTGTGCCCGAAAGGTAACAGGATGAAAGCAGAATGATTGATTTTGCCAACGGACTGATTCCGGGCTTGTGGCTGATGTGGGGTCTGTACTGGTGGCAGGCTTCCTACGGCGTCAAGCGCGCGGTGCGCCGGGAATCCGTGCTGTCCCGCGCGGCGCATTTTGTGCCGCTGATGGTTGCCGGTGTCCTGTTGGGTATGAAATCCGTACCAGGCTGGCTGGGAGAGCGGTGGATCCCCCAGAGCTGGGAAGTGCATGCGCTAGGCGTGGCACTGGTGGCAATCGGCCTACTGTTCTCGGTGTGGGCGCGGATCGTGCTCGGTGGCAACTGGAGTGGATCGGTCACACTCAAACAGCACCACGAGATCATTCGCACCGGGCCCTACCGCTGGATCCGCCATCCGATCTACACGGGGCTGGTGCTGGCCTTCCTCGGCTCCGCCGTAGCACGCGGAGAATGGCGCGGTGTGCTCGCCTTAGCTCTCGTGATTGCCGCGCTATGGCGCAAATGGCGACTCGAAGAGCGCTGGCTGGTGGAGTCGTTCGGACCGGCTTACGCAGAATACCGCCAATCCACCTGGGCGTTGATTCCCTTCATTCTCTAGCGCGCACAGGAGGAGTCATCTGTGTATAACCCGAGTCACTTTCGAGAAGCGCGCGCCGAGGTGCTGCAAGCCTTCATTGCGCAGCATCCGCTGGGGGCGCTGGTGGCGATGAACGCCGAAGGGCTGGTTGCCAGTCACATTCCCATGCTGTGGAAGCCGGCTGCGCAGACGCCGGGTCTCCTTCAGGGCCATGTGGCCCGGGCCAATCCCCTGTGGCGGTCTCTCGCGCCCGATGCCCCGGTACTGGTGATATTCGGCGGTGCGAACCACTACATCACGCCCTCCTGGTATCCGGCCAAGCAGGAGCACGGCAAGGTGGTGCCGACCTGGAATTACTCGGTGGTGCATGTCCACGGCACGATTCAATTTCGCGCCGGTGATGTGACGGAGGCATTGAGGCAGGTCGCGGAACTCACCGCCCGGCAGGAAGGCGCGCGCGCTGCGCCCTGGGCGGTGTCCGACGCACCACGGGACTACATCGAAGCGCAGTTGCGCGGGATTGTGCCCTTTGAAATTACGATGACACGCTGGGAGGGCAAGTTCAAAGCGAGCCAGCACCGCGAGGCGCGCGAGCGACACAGCGTGAACGAGGCCCTGGCGGCCGAAGGGATGGGCGCTTCGGAGCGCAGCGAAATCCTACGCGCACCTCAAGAATAACCCCTCAAGGAGTGCCATGCTCTCATCCGACCAGCTGAACCGCCTCGGCATCGGCCACTTTCCAGGCCACATCGGCATGCTCATCAAGCAGGTGTCGGAGTCTGGGGTTCGCGCCGAACTTCCCATCGCCGCTTACCTCATGGCACCCAACGGCTATCTGCATGCCGGTAGTATCATCACCCTGGCAGACACCTGCGCCGGGTACGGCTGCAGGGTCAATCTCCCGGAGGGCGCCACGGGATTCACCACGATCGAAATCAAATCCAATTTCCTGGGCACCGCCCGCGATGGCACCGCCGAGTGTACCGCTACTCCGGCACACCGCGGCCGCACCACCCAGGTGTGGGACGCGACCGTCACCCATCGGGAAACCGGCAAGACGCTGGCGCTGTTCCGCTGCACGCATCTCGTGCTTTATCCGAAGACCTGAGGTACGCGTAGACCGGGGCTATGTGCTAGGCCGCCTCCGCGTGTGCCCTTGGTAGCAGCCGGGCACCGAGCAGTGTCAACGGGACCAGCGAGCCCAGGAACAACAGGTGGTACCAGACTGGAAACCTGGTCCACAGGCCAATGTGCACGGGAATGAAAAGCAGGACGACAACCAGCGCAAGCACATACGCTGGCAGAGCCCACTGGCGCGCGACGACCGTACATGCAGCTCCGGCGGCAACAGTACACGCGGCTCCCAGGGCGAGGCGAGCCCGTAGCATGGGCAATGTGAAGTTCATCGCCTTTTCAACCATAGCGTAGTCGGGCACGAGCGCTCGAATAGCGAAGTTGCCTAGCGTGCCTAAAGCAAACCACGTTACCAGGCCCGTGACGACCGCAAGCAGTGCACGAACAGATTTTGGCATGGCTGGCGTATCTCCCTGATTGCGCGAAATCCGAGGGTCAGGCCGCACTGCTGTCCAGGCGCCAGGCCAGGGCGGCTGAGAACAGCAAATAGGCGGTGACTGTAAGGCCGAAGCCCTTGTAGAAGCCTCCATACGAGTAGTTTGAGCCCTTGAACTCGAACGCACCTGAGTTTATGGCGTTGTGCACCTCGAGGCCTGCGGCCCGTGCTGTCAGACGCTCAAGGCAGAACTTCAACGTAGTGCTTCACGGTCGGGAGGGGGTCGTAAAAATGATGAAGCAGTCGTTTCCATTCCAGGTACGACGCCGACGACGGAATCCAATGGTATGGTCTTCCAGCGTCCGCCAACGGACCAGCAGAAGGTACTGACTGGGCACTTTTAGAGATCGCCGCAGCTGATGCCCCCGACACCCCGGAGATGCGGCGATCAGCGCTTGCGCAACGCGAGATGCGTTCTCGAAATCATTCTCTTCTCCCGGCTGCACGCTAAGGACGGCGACCTCAAGAACCTCGCCAGAACCGGAGTGGATCGTCGTCATGCGCCTGAGTCAGAAAATTGTCCTAGTGCGGTTTCTGCCATCATGAGCCCCTCACAATTCTGGTCAAGTGCCTCGTACTCTGTGGAAAACCGCGCTCGGAACGCGCGGTAGTGATCCTCACTTTCCCAGTCGTCCACAGTCACGAAACGCAGCGGGTCATTTCGGTCGCGCAACAGGCGCGTTCCAATGTATCCAGGCGCGCGCCGAAACATAAGAGCCCAGGTGCCCGCGCCAGCGTAATGACGCAGGAATTCCTCAACCCGGCCTGGGCGAACCTGAAAAGCCCAAATGTGCGTGTAACGAGTCATCGCGCCGGCTGGCCCACAATTGCCTAACGCCCCGCTGTAGCGACGCGCGTTGCAATCCACCACGTCGTACCACCCGGATCCTTGACCCCACCACGCTTGTCCGCGTCTTTACCCTTGACCGGTACCTGAACGGACGTTGCCCCAGCGGCGAGCGCAGGCGCGTAAGTGACATCAACATCCTGTACATACACATGTGCGTAGGACGCGACCGGTGGCCACTGTGAGTATTCCGGCCCAAGGGCAGCCAAGTCCGCCAGCATAATCACCGCATCATCGATGCGAACCTCAGCATGCATCAAACGACCCTCCGAATCCGGAAACCGGCGCATGGACGTGGCGCCGAATACCGTCTCCAGAAACCGGATCGTCGCAACCGCATCAGTAACGATGAACTATGGCGAGGCCGTCGGATAACCCTGGGGCTTGAAGTGCGGCACGAGGCTCTCCTTCTTTGTACGGCCTAACGTCCGCGTTGAGCGCCGCGCGGCTTTGCCGCCGCGCAACGAAGCTGATTGATCCAAAACCTGCACATCACTGCGAACTCTCCAAAGCTATCGTCCGCGCTCTCGCTCCAATACGTTGTTAGGCGGCGCTCACATTTGGCAGTCTACGAACGATCCTGTCTCCCGGTTATTGGGGCTTGATCCCGGCGGCTTTGATGATCTGTTCTGCGCTTTCACTTTCGCTCAGCACGAAGTGGGCGAACTCGGGCTGCGTCATACTCATCGGCTCGCCCCCGTGTATCGCAATCCAGGCGCGCAAATCTGGCTCGATGAGCACGCGGCCGATATCCCTGATCAGCGTGTCAATCACCGCGGCCGGGGCGCCAGCTCTGACCCAAAGGCCATACCAAATCGGGAAGTCGAAGCCCGGGACGCCTGCTTCCGCGATCGTCGGCACCTCCGGTAGCAAGGTTGAGCGCCGCGCCGTACTCACGCCTAGCGCAACAAGGTGGCCGTCGCGGATTTGAGGTAGGACGAGAGAGATAGGAGCCATGTGGTACGTGGTGCGCCCAGCGATCGCATTCGCCAGCGTTGTGGCGTTCGAGTCAGACGGCCCGGAGGGCGCGTGTATCGCCACGATGCCCGCGGCCAAGTTGAACTTCTCGACCCCAATGTGCGTGGCGGTACCGATACCGGTCGAGCCAAACTTGAGCTCACCCGGCTTTGCCTTCGCCAGCGCAACAAGCTCGCTGACGCTGGTGACTCCGGCCAGCCTGCTGGCGACCAGCACGTAGGGTTGGCGCGTGAGCGCAACGATCGGGACAAAATCGTTCAACGGGTCATAAGAGAGATTCCTTGAGAACGCAGCACTGTAGGCCTGGGCGTTGGTGTTTATCAGTAGCGTGTATCCATCGGCTGGCGACGTCGCAACCTGTGCGGGGCCCGCCGTAGCTCCCGCACCCGTGACGTTTTCCACCGTAACAGGTTGGCCCCACAGCTCAGCGAGCTTCCGGGCAAGGGCACGACCCAGTAAATCTGGCCCACCGCCCAGACCGAATGGCTCGATCAGGCGCACCGGTTTGGTTGGATAGGCTTGTGGTAGCGCCATCGGGCTTGTTTCGTCCGCCTTTGTGTCCAGACGTAACCCCACACATCCTATGAGAATGAATGAAAGCAACCTGATTGATCGAGTTAGCTGTTTCACTAACGCTCTCGTCGCGCCGCCCAACGCTCCGCATGAGCGCCGCGGGCACCCACGCTTGAGCTTGGTACTTTATCGTTCACGCGTGCGCTCGATGCGGTAGTTAGCTTTCACTTCCTGGATAACCTACGCCGCTTGGCCACTAGTTTAGGCCTAAGCAGCCGCTCACTTCTGACCACATGGAGAATCAGGACTTGATTCCGATCCTGTCGATAGATGATACGACAGGGTGGCTCAATTATCTGACGGTACCGCCACCCGCGTAGCTCAGGAAGAATCGACCCGCTGCGTGGGTGCTCAGAGAGCTGCCCGACATGCCCCAGAACCCTCGTAACCAGTTCCGCGGCCGCGATGGGGTTTTCGAGCGCGATGTAATCAGCGATAGCGTCGAGATCGCTAAGGGCGGGTTCGGACCAGACTATTTCAGCCATCGCCCGAGGCGCTGCTTAGCTTGAGCCTGGGACAATACCCGCCCCTCCTCAACCGCTTTTTCGCCGCGCGCAATGCCCTCCAGCAACCTCATGCGCTTTCGCAATAAGTCGTAACTCTCTACATCGACCAGATAGGCGCTGGGCAGGCCATGCTGTGTAATGAGGATGGGCTCACGGTGCTTCTCCAGCTCGGAGAGCAACTCAGTGGCCTGGCGCTTCAACGTAGTAACAAGTTCAGTGCGCATAGAGTGATACTAAAGTATCACTTCAAGAACCGCGGGTCAAGTGAAACCTAACGCTCTTAAACCTAACGCTCGCGTTGAGCAGCCGCGCGATGAGCGCCGCTGCGCGCGCACAATATACCAGGGCGCTCGCGGCGCGCGCGCGACAGCGTATGACGGATTGCTCGAACGCGTAGTTAGGTGGCCCATTGACGATATGTCTGTTCTGACATATACTGCTTACCGTGAGCCCGAAGCACAAACCGCTGGCATGGCTGCATGGCGTGGTTAAGATCCCGCCCTTCTCTGCAGCAGCGAGGGTAGAAGCCGGGTTTCTCTCGCGCCCAATGCCCACCATTGGGCCGCGATGCCATGAGCTGCGCGTCGTGGATACGGAGGCCACTTGGCGGATCATATATCGCCTCGATTCCGATGCCATCGTGATCGCGGAAGTCTTCGCGAAGAAAACCCCGCAAACGCCGAAGGCGGTGCTGGATACTTCGCGGAGGCGCCTGAAGGAGTATGACCATGCGGGAAAGTAAGCAGCAGAAACCGGCCGCGAAGGGTTGGAAGATTGGGGACGCAAAGGACTTCCTAGGGCTTTCTGCTTCTGAGGAGGCATATATCGACCTGCGACTGAAACTCGCCGATGGCCTGAAGTCGCGCAGAAATTCGCGCGGCGTGACGCAGACCGAACTAGCGCAAACACTGCGCTCCAGTCAGTCGCGCGTTGCCAAAATGGAAGCCGGCGACCCAACGGTGTCGCTCGATCTGCTGGTGAGGTCCCTGTTGGCACTAGGAACCTCGAACCGTGAACTGGTGGCAATCATCACGCAGAGCCGAAGGGCCACCTAACTATAAGTTGGCTGCATAAATGCGGCGGTTGAATGCGTCAACAGTGCGGAATAAACCACGAGGTATCTCCCAAATCCCTGTCCACACTAGGGCACCATCCATTCAGCCGGTCAATAAATCGGCCGACGGACAGCGCACCGCCACTACTTCCGCCAGAATGTCGGTGTGAACAGCACCAGCACGGTGAAGATCTCGATGCGTCCGAGGAACATCGCTGCCGTGCACATCCACAACTGAAAATCATTGAGCACGCCGTAGTTGCCGCCTGGACCGACCAGATTCAGCCCGGGGCCGGCATTGTTGATGCAGGCGACGATAGCCGAGAACGCTGAGATGAAATCCAGACCGGAAATCAGCAGTGCGAAAGTCAGCAGCACAATGGTCATAAAGTACAAAAATATGAACGCCAGTACCGAGTAGACCACGCGATTGGGGACGATGTGGCCGGCGATACGCAGTGGCGCGACGGCTTGCGGGTGCACCAGTGTGAACATCTCGCGCAGCGATTGCTTGATCAGCACCAGTGAGCGGAACATCTTGATGCCGCCTCCCGTCGAGCCGGTGCTGGCGCAGACGCAGCCAAGAAACAGCATCCACATCGGCGCGAACACGGGCCAGTGACTGTAATCAGTGGTGTGCAGGCCAGAACCGGTAGCCATCGAGATCAGGTTGAAGCCTACGTGGCGCAGGGTACTGGCGTAGTCGGGGTATGCGCCGCTCAGCCAGACGTGCACCGATACGCCAACGCAACTGGCGCCGATCCACACCAGCATCCACTTGGCCTCGGGGTCACGCGCATAGGTGCCAGGCTCACCTTTGCGCAGGGCGAGAAAGTGCGTGGTGAAATTCATGGCGGCAATCAGCATGAACGCGGCGAGCGCGGCCTCGATCAACGGCGAATTATAAAAGCCGATGCTGGCATCGTGGGTCGAGAACGCGCCGAGTGAGATCGCGGAGAAGGCGTGGCAGATGGCGTCGAACCAATGCATGCCGGCGCCGCGCAGTACCACGGCGAACAGCGCAGTGAGACCGCCGTACACCAGCCAGAGCAGTCGCACCGTTTCCATGATTCGCGGAGCGAGTTTCGTGTCCTTGATCGAGCCGGGCGCATCAGCGCGGTACATCTGCATGCCGCCGATGCCCAGCAGGGGCAGAATGGCCACGGCCATGACGATGATGCCCAAACCGCCGAGCCAACTGAGTGCGTGGCGCCATAGATTGATAGCGTGGGGAAGCTGGTCTAGACCCGTGAGCACGGTGGCGCCGGTGGTTGACAGGCCCGACATGCTCTCAAAAAATGCGCGGGTGAAAGACAGGCCGGGCAGCAGCATCAGCATGGGCACGGCGGCCACTGTAGCCACGGCCAGCCAGGCGAGGGTTACCAGCAGGTAGCCATCGCGGGGTTTGAGGTCGGTGCGAAACTTGAGCGTCGCGAAATGAATCAGCAGACCGCAGGCGGCACTGAGCACGGCGCCAGCCACGAAAGCCCGCAGTGCCTCGGGCTCGCGATAATAGCTGGCCGTGACCGCGGGCAGCAGCAGATAAAGCGAGAACACCAGCAGCAGGGCGCCGATCTGGTGAACTACGCTGGAGAGTGAGCGCATGGACCGACTCAGTTCTCGGTCTGGAACAGTCGTTCGATGTCGGCGACGTGGCGGCGATCATTGAGGAATACGATCACATGATCCTCGGCTTCGATCAGTGTGTCGTGATGAGCCATAATCACCTGCTCGCCGCGGGCAATGGCGATGATGCTGGTGCCACCGGGCAGATCGACAGCCTCGACGCGACGGCCGACTACGCGCGAGCTCTCGGATGTGCCGTGCACCACAGCTTCAATGGCCTCGGCCGCACCGCGCCGCAGGGAGTGCACGCGCACGACATCACCGCGCCGCACATGTGCGAGCAGCGAGCCGATGGTGATGGTCTGCGGAGAAATCACCACGTCTATGTTGCGCCCCTCCATCAGTTCACCATAGGCGGGTCGATTGACCAGGGCCATCACGCGTCGGGCGCCGAGGCGTTTGGCGAGCATCGCCGACATGACATTCGCCTCCTCGGAATTGGTGAGGGCGGCGAATACGTCGGCGCCGTCGATGTTTTCCTCGATCAGCAGCTCTTCATCGGCAGCATCGCCGCGCAGCACGATGGCATGCTGCAGGATCTCCGAGGCGCGCGCCGCACGGCGTGCATCGCGCTCGATGAGCTTGACCTGGGTGGTGGCTTCCAGCCGGCGCGCCAGACGCAGACCGATGTTACCGCCACCGGCGATGACAAGGCGACGCATGGGCGGCTCACTGCGGCGCAATTCAGCCAGCATCTTGCGCAGATCGTCGCGCGCGGCAACGAAAAAGATTTCATCATTCTCTTCAATGATGGTGTCACCGTCGGCCTTGACCAGGCGCTCGTTACGATAGATGGCGGCAACCCGGGCATCGGTGCCGGGCAGATGTTCGCGCAACAGGCGCAGCGGCTTACCGACCAGCAGACCTTCGTGGCGCGCCCGCACGCCGGCCAGCTGTACTCGACCGTCGGCGAAATCGACGACCTGCAGGGCGCCAGGATTTTCGAGCAGATGCGTGACGTATTCGGTGACCAGCTCTTCGGGGCTGATCCAGACATCCACGGCGAGCGCGCCTTCGGCGAATAGTTGTGGCCGGCTGGTGTATTCGGCAGCCCGGATGCGCGCGATGCGGGTCGGGGTGCGATACAGAGCGTGGGCGATTTCGCAGGCGACGATATTCACCTCGTCGCTGCTGGTGAGGGCAATCAGTATTTCAGTGTCGGCAATACCGGCCGCTTCGAGTACCGAAGGGTGCGAGGCGCTGCCGGCCACGGCGCGGATGTCGATGCGATCCTGCAGATCACGCAACACCTGCTCGTCGGTATCGACGACCGTGACTTCGTTGGCCGGCTCGCGCGCCAGGTTGCGGGCGGCGTTGCTGCCGACCTGGCCGGCGCCAAGGATCAGGATTTTCATCGCACCACCTGCTACATGAGTTCGAGTCGGGCCATACTGAGCATCAGCCATTTTGCGCCCTGGCTCTCAAAGTTTACATGGACGCGCGCGTGCGGGCCCTGGCCCTCGATATTGAGCACCACACCCTCGCCGAATTTGCCGTGGCGTACCCGGGTGCCCAGGCGCATGCCGCCAACCGGGGCCTCGGCCGGTGCGTCGAACAGTCCGCCGCGATGGTTACCCGCGTGCGAGCCAGCAGCTGTGCCGTGGCGTATCGGTGCGCGTGAAATCTGGATCCGTGGCCGCAACTCTTCGAGCAGGGCGGGTGGAATCTCCTGAATAAACCGCGAGGGCATGTTGTAGCTGTCGACGCCGTGCAGGCGGCGCTGCTCGGCGTAGCTCAGATACAGGTGCCGCATGGCGCGGGTGATGCCCACATAGCAAAGACGCCGCTCCTCCTCCAGGCTCTCAAGGTCGTTGAGCGAGCGCTGGTGAGGAAACAGGCCATCTTCCATGCCGCTCAGGAACACGACCGGAAATTCCAGGCCCTTGGCAGTGTGCAGGGTCATCATCTGCACGCAGTCTTCCCAGGCGCCGCCCTGGGTCTCGCCGGATTCCAGCACCGCGTGGGCGAGAAAACTCTGCAGTGGCGGCAGGTCTTCGCCCTCGGGCTCGTAACCGCGCGCGGCGCTGACCAGTTCCTCGAGATTCTCGATGCGGGCTTCGCCGCGATCGGCCTTGTCCTTGCGAAAATGCTCGACCAGCCCGGTGTTGTTGATCACGTGATCAACCTGCTCATGCAGGGGCAGGCCGTCGATATCGCGCGCCAGGCGCTCGATCAGCGCCAGAAAACCCTGCAGGGCCGCGCCGCCGCGACCCGCGACGGCGCTCTCGCCAAGCACCGCGCCGGCGGCGCGCCACAACGAGCTGCTTTGCGTCCGCGCGCTCTCGCGCAGGGCATCGAGACTGCGCGCACCGATGCCGCGCGTGGGCAGGTTGACCACACGTTCGAACGAAGCATCATCATCGTGATTGGCGATCAGGCGCAGATACGCGAGCGCATCCTTGATTTCGGCGCGCTCGAAGAAACGCAGGCCGCCATACACTTTATAGGGCATTCGCTGCTGAATCAGTGCTTCTTCGAACACGCGCGATTGTGCATTGGAGCGATACAGGATGGCGCACTCGCTGCGCGCGCCACCCTGGGCGATCCACTGCTGGATGCGGCCGATGACAAAATCGGCCTCGTCGCGCTCGTTGTAGGCGGCATAGACCCGCACCGCGTCGCCACGCGCGCCGCTGGTCCACAGCTGCTTGCCCAGTCGCGCGGAGTTGTTGCCGATTAGCGCATTGGCGGCCTCGAGTATGGCGCCAGTGGAGCGGTAGTTCTGCTCGAGCTTGAATAGTTGCGCCTGCGGAAAATCGCTGCGAAATTTCTGCAGGTTCTCGACGCGCGCGCCGCGCCAGCGGTAGATCGATTGATCATCATCGCCGACCACGAAGGCGGCGCTCTCGCTGCCCACCAGCAGGCGGATCCAGGCGTACTGAATTGAATTGGTGTCCTGGAATTCATCGACCAGCACATGGCGGAAGCGCGCGCGATAGTGGCGCAGAATTTCCGGTTGATCACGCCACAACTCGAAAGCACGCAGCAGCAGCTCGGCGAAATCGACCGCGCCCGAACGTGCGCACAGCTGTTGATATTCTTCGTACAGGCGCAGCAGCGTACGTTCGGTCGGATCACCGCCCGCTTTCAGGTGCTGCGGACGACGCCCTTCGTCCTTGTGCTTGTTGATAAAATACTGCACCTCGCGCGGCACAAAGCGCGCCTCGTCGAGCTCCATGGCCTTGATCACTTTCCTGATCAGGCGCAGCTGGTCTTCACTGTCGAATATCTGGAAACTCTGCGGCAGGCCGGCTTCGCGCCAGTGCAGGCGCAGCAGCCGATGGGCCAGGCCGTGAAATGTGCCCAGCCACAGGGCGCTGCCGCCCATGCCGAGCAGGGCCTCGACGCGCGCGCGCATTTCGGCAGCGGCTTTGTTGGTGAAGGTGACCGCGAGTATGCCGTGCGGTGTGGCGCCCAGGGCCTCGATCAGCCAGGCGATGCGATGGATGAGCACCCGGGTCTTGCCGCTGCCGGCGCCAGCCAGCACCAAAGTGGCCCCGAGCGGCGCAGTAACGGCTGCGCGCTGGGCTTCATTCAAGGGAGCAAGAATCGGGGAGACGTCCATGCGGGGCGCGAATTCTACCGCGCGGCGCGGGCTAAAGCAGCGCTCAAAAGGCCGCGTAAGACCCTGAATTGCGAGGCTGGTGTCAGGGGCGTTGGTCAGCGCCAAGTCGAAGCGATGACTTGCCGGGGCGTGATGCTCGCCAGCGTCGGCGTGCCCGCCTGGCGCATGATCTGCAGCAATTCGCGGTTGAGCAGGTCGATGACCCGCTCCACTCCAGGCTGACCGAAGGCTGCAAGTCCCCAGACCTGTGGCCGGCCGATGCCCACTGCGGTCGCGCCCAGAGCCAGCGCCTTGAACACATCGGTTCCGCGGCGCACGCCGCCGTCGAGCAGCACTGGAACGCGCTTGCCGACTGCCGCGGCGATCTCCGGCAGACAGTCGAGCGTGGCGCGCAGCGTTTCCTCGTTCCGACCGCCATGGTTCGAGACGATGACACCATCGACACCGTGAGCAACCGCCAGCTCGGCATCCTCAGCGGTCACGATGCCCTTGACCAGCAGCTTGCCGGAGACCAGCGCACGCACCCGGTCGAGATAAGCCGGGGTGATGTCTGGCGGCGACAGCGAAGTGACGCGGGAAACATCGAGGCCCTCAAACATCGGCGCCTTGTGTACCTGGTCGTGTGAATTGTTGACGTGGCAGTCGGTGCAGGTGCGGTTGTCGACCCGCATGGCGCGTGTCAGCGTCTCGTTGTTGCGTGCGTAGCTGGGGCCGATTCTGGTGTCGACAGTGAGCACGATGGCGGGGCAGCCGGCGCGCTCGGCGCGCCGCACCAGCCCCTGCGTGACGGCCCAGTCATCGGTCGAATAAAGCTGCTGCCACACAGACGCGCCGCGCGCCTCGGTGACCGGCTCGACGGCCGTAGAGCCAACGCACGAGAGCATCATCTGCATCGAGCGCGTGTGCGCGGCACGCGCTGTGCCCAGCTCGGCGTCCGGGTGGAAGGCGCGTTGACCAGAGACCGCAGAGAGGTAAATCGGGCTGGGCCAGGTCACGCCCAGCACGCTGCGCGAGGCATCCACGCGACTCATATCAACAAAGCGCTGCGCCCGGATTTCGTAGTGCGAGAACGCGTCGTGATTCCTGAGCACGGTTCGATCATCGTCGGTGCCGGTCGCGATATAGCCAAAGTGCGCCGGCGGCAGCGCGTTGCGCGCCAGCGCCTCGAACTCCATCACGTTGAGCACCTGGTCGGCAGAGGTGATCGGCGGCGGATCACGCAGAAAAGCCAGCGACGGCGATACTTCGGCCGCCAGCGAACGCGCGGCGGCGGCCGGCAGTATCGCGAGGCCACCCAGCACGGCGCGGCGGGTCATGAACTGAAGTCTGGAACTATCCATTGGCATGTCCGTTGACGTTGTCGGCTACCAGCTGTTGCGCAGTTCACGCAGACACAGGAACAGCTCGCGCTCACTGGCGCCGGCGCCAAGCTCCGCGACCCGCTGGCGCAATCCCTCGCACAATCCTGGTTCGCCCAGCCGGAAGAAACTGTTGACGGTGAGTTCATCGGCCAGCGTCATCACCGGCATGGTCTCGGGCGCAAGCGTCTTGCAGCGCTCAAGCCAGGCGCCCGCCGCGACATTGCCCGGCTCTACATGCTGAGTGAAGCGCAGGTTGTTCATCAGGTAGTCGTGACCGGGATAGATCTTGGTGGTGGCGGGCATGCGCGCGAGCAGGGTTTGGCAGGTCGTGTAGAGCAGCTCCGGATCGCCGCCGTTCCGGCAGTTGCCGACGCCGGCGTTGAACAGCGTGTCGCCGGAAAACAGCGCGGCGCTGTCGCCATGCGCCAGCAGACACACGTGCGTGAGTGTATGGCCGGGCGTATCAAGGCATTCGAATTCGACGCTGCGCCCGACACGAATCACATCGCCGGCCAGCAGTCCGCGATCGACACCGCCGATGCGTGCCGCGGCGCCCGCGTGCGCCAGCACTTTGGCGCCGGTGGCGCGCACGACTTCGGCGTTGCCATCGGTATGGTCGCGATGTTCGTGGGTGTTGACGATCTGGGTAATCTTCCAGCCGCGTTCACTGGCGCGCTTGAGACACGCCTGCGCGTCCAGCGGATCGATCAGCAGCGCTTCGCCGGTCTCGGCGCAGCCGATCAGATAGTGGTAATTGCGCAGCTCGTTGGCTGCCCAAATGCGTTCGACAATCATGCAGCGAAGCCTATGTCATTTAGCGCGTCGGCAGGTAGTGATCGACCAATAGCGCCAGAAACAGCCACATCAGATAGCTGATCGAAAAGCGGAATACGCGCATCGGCAATTCATCGCGACGCGTCACTTTGAGCGCGATGCTATGCCAGAGAAAGCGCGCGTTGAGGCCCAGGGCCGCGACCAGGTAGATCAGGCCACTCATACCGGTCAGATACGGCAGCAGCGTGACGAGCACCAGGATCAGCGTATAGAGCAGCACATGCAGGCGCGTGAATTCCGCGCCGTGCGTGACCGGCAGCATGGGGATGTCCACCTTGGCGTAATCGCTGCGGCGGGCGATCGCCAGCGCCCAGAAATGCGGTGGCGTCCAGGCAAAAATGATCAGAAACAACAGCAGGGCGTGTGGATGCACGCTGTTGGTCACCGCGGCCCAACCCAACACCGGGGGCGCCGCGCCCGCCGCACCGCCGATGACGATGTTCTGTGGCGTGGCCCGCTTGAGCCATACCGTATAGACCACGGCGTAGCCGATCAGCGAGGCGAAGGTGAGAATCGCCGTCAGCGTATTGACCAGAAAGAACAGCACGCCCATCGACAATACCGCGAGCAGCAACGCGAACAGCAGGGCGTGTCGGTGGTTCAGATGTCCGCTGGGCAGGGGGCGATTGCGGGTACGCGCCATGTGCGCATCGATGCGTCGATCGAGCACGTGGTTGATGGCGGCGGCCGAGGCGGCAGCCAGGGCGATGCCGAGGTTTCCGAACACCAGGGCGCGCCAGGGCGGAAGAGCGGGGGTCGCCAGCAGCGTACCCACGACCGCGGTTAGAACAATGAGCGCCACTACGCGCGGCTTGGTCAGTTCCAGGTAGTCACGCCAGCTCGCCCTGCTCATGCCGGTCGCAACGCCCGATTGAGCGCGACTACGGCCAGTAGCAGCAGCGCCGCGCCCGCGTTGTGCGCCGTGGCGATCCATAGCGGAAAGCCACGCGCCACCATCAGGATGCCGATCAGGAGCTGCAGCCCCAGGGCGCCCAGCACGCACAGGGCGGCCAGCCGCGAAAAGCGATCGTTGCGGATGCGCAATACGCGGATCGTAGCGACCAGCAATATGGCGCTCGCCAGCAGCGCGCCGAGGCGATGTGTAAAATGAATGGCGACGCGGGCGGGCAGGCTCAACACACCGCCCTCGTAATTGACCAGGGATCCACCGGCCGCAGCTTCAACGGTTCTCGGGCTGTGCCACAGGGCGAAGCCTTCGCCGGCGGCCATCGGCGGCCACCAGGCGCGCTGGCATTTGGGCACGTCAGGGCAGGCGATCGCGGCGTAGTTGCTGCTGGTCCAACCACCCAATGCGAGCTGCACGCTAAGCGCGACGAGCGCCAGCATCGCCAGCTGCCTGGTACGTGGCAGGCTCGAGCCGAGGAACGGTGTAGCCGTTCGCCACGCGCGTGCGCGACGCCGGGACAGGGTCAGCGTCAGCCACCACAACATCGACATTGTTGTGAGGCCGAAGAGCAGATGGGCCGTGACGATGAGCGGTTTGAGTTGCCAGGTGACGGTGAACATGCCGAGGATGCCCTGGGCAATCACCAGGGCTAAGAGCCCGACTGCATAAGAAGTAGCGATGATTCGCTCACCCCTAAATTGTATCGCCAGTGCGGTAATAATGAGAATTATAAGGCCTAATGTACCGGCAGCATAGCGATGGATCATCTCGCGCCAGGCTTTTCCCACCTCCACCGTCGTCCCTTCGAGCGCTCCGGAAGCAGCCGCCTGCACGGCGGCAGTGGGCGTGAAATGACCGTAACAGCCAGGCCAGTCAGGGCAGCCCAGGCCCGCTGCGGAAAGGCGCACATAGGCGCCAAGCACAACCACAATGAAGGCCAGCGCGAACGCGGTCACGACGAGCGGGCGGATCAGGGTAGCTTTGGAGTTCATCGCTTGATGGAGCGTCAGCCGATATGGGAAAGGTCCAGTAGTTTTTTTAGGTCTTCGCGCAGCCCCTTCGGGTTGGCCTGTGCATCGTAACGCATCATCAGATTGCCGAGCGGATCGACGATGAAAATGGTGCGTGTCTGGGGGGCTGGAAACGACTGCAGCAGGGCGAGCGACTCGGGGGCAGTTGCAGGCACACGGATCAATCCATGGTGCTCGCGCTGCAGGTACGCCTCGTCGCAGCAGTCGCCGCCGCTGAGCAGAACGCGCTGGGCACGCGGGGTGTATTTGCCCAGCGACAGCCAGGTCTGGCGTGCGTAGACCAGGGTCTCGCGGCAGGCGGCATCGCAGCCACCCTCGCCCGAGCCGATCACCACCAGCGACCACTTGCCGCGAAGTTCGGTGGCATTGGGCAGCGTGCGCACCGGCTCAATCAGGGTGCCGTAGTTGGTGCGCGCTTGAGGGCGCCAGCTCGAACCGTAATAGAGCCAGAAGGCGAAGCCCAGGGGAGCCACGAAAACCAGCCCCAGCACCAGGAAGTGCAGCCGACCACGAGTGCGTTTGCGCGTAGAAGTATTCATGGCGTTTGGCGTTTCACATTGAGGAAGAAGAACAGGAACAAGCTTAACGCCCCCAGACTCCACCACTGTATGGCATAGGACAGGTGTCGCTCGGGCCCAAACCCTGCGCTCGCCGGCTTCCAGTCGCGCGCGTAGCCTTGGGGCTGATCCGCCGCCAGCAGTAGCTGTTGCGCTTCGACGGCTTGATGCAAAGACGCGCTGAGCTGCGCCATGGTCGGAAAACTGGTGCGCCTGGGCCAGGCGGCATCGCTGCCCGGCGCTACCGTACCCGACGCCAGGGCCGCCACCGGCAGGGCATCGAGTCGACCGTTGAGTGTGTCCGGCAGGGGAGACTCGCCCGGTTCACGCGCCCGCAGGGCCAGGTCGGGAAGCTGATCGCGCCGCCCTTGTGGCAAAGGCAGCCAACCGCGATTGACGAGCAGCGTGCGACCGTCGAGCAGCCGGAACGGGGTCAGCACCTCGTAGCCCGCCTGGCCGTTGTGAGTAATGTTATCGAGCAGAAACTGATGTTCGGCGTCATAAACGCCGCTCACACTCACCCGTGTATAGCGCGGTAGCGCGCCGCTCGATTGCCTGCCCAGCGGCACAAGGCGCAGGCTGCCGGTCGCAAAGGCCGCTGCGTAGGCGCGCTTCTCGGCTGCGCGATGCCACTGCCAGCGACCGAGCTCGGCAAACAGCAGCGCTCCACCCACGGCCAGGGCCACCATCCCCCACGGGGCTCGGAGGGTCCGATTGCCAAGATTCACACGCAGCACGCACAGCACTCCGGGGGGCGGGAAAGGGCGCATTGTGCCGGCCAGCCCGCGCTGAGTACAGGCGCGTGACTATAATGCCCGCCATGGCACTGATCAGACTGGCGGTATTTCTTGTGCTCGCCGGCATCGTCGCAAGCCTGGGGGTGGCGCTGTTTCACCTTGCCTCCAGTCGTGGTGATTCGAGCAAACTGGTGCGCTCGCTCACCGTGCGCGTGGTGCTGTCGGTCGCGCTGTTCCTGTTGCTGATGATTGCCTGGCGCGTGGGGTTGATTCACCCACACGGCCTCGCGCGCTAAGCGAAGTGGCGCGGGCGCAATCGACGGGCGTTGCCTTTGCGCTGCTGGGGGCCGCCGGGTTCTCGCTCAAGGCCGTGTTCGTCAAGGGCGCGTATCGCTACGGTATCGATGCCGAGACGCTGCTGGCGCTACGCATGCTGTACTCGTTGCCGTTGTTCATCCTGTTGGGACTGCACGCTGCACGCCGTGCGCCACTGGTGTTACGCGTGGCCGACTGGCGCGAACTGCTGGTGCTCGGTGTGCTGGGTTACTACGCTGCCAGTTACCTCGATTTCCTGGGTTTGCAGCATATTTCGGCGGCGCTCGAACGCGTCATCCTGTTCATCTACCCTACGGTCGTAGTGCTGTTCACGGCCTGGCAACAGCGACGCTGGCCGGCACGCTCGCTGTGGTGGGCCCTGCTGCTGTGCTACAGCGGCATCGCTCTGGCCATGCTGCACGATCTGCGCACTCACCCCGGCGAAGTGTGGGTCGGCGGCACTCTGGTACTCGCCAGCGCCATCACCTATGCCGCCTATCTGTTGCGCGCCGCGCCGGTCCTGCAGCGACTCGGCTCGGCCCGCGTCACCGCCTGGGCTACCGCGCTCGCCAGCGTCCTGGCGGTGATTCAGTTTCTGCTCATGCGACCGCTCGCCAACCTCGCCATGCAACCCTGGCAGGTGCATGCGCTGTGCGCAGCGATGGCCGTGTTTTCAACCGTGCTGCCGATCTGGCTGGTCTCAGAGGCGATTCGGCGGCTCGGGGCCGGGCCCACGGCTATTCTTGGCTCACTGGGTCCGGTGCTGACCATGCTGCTGGCGTGGGGCATTCTTGGCGAGCATCTGGGCGTGCCGCAACTACTCGGCGGCGCACTGGTTATTATTGGGGTGCGCCTCGCCGCAGCGTCGCCCACTCACACCGGCAGTTAAACACTATGAGCAAGGTTGAAATCGTCAAACTCAAAGTTCACAGCGACGCGCGTGGCGCCGTCTTTGAACCACTCGAGCCACAACTGCTCGCCGGCTGGCGCAATGTCCACACCGTCATTACCGAACCTGGCGCGGTACGTGGCAACCACGCCCATCCTCGTGGCACGGAAATCAGCGCCGTAGTGGGGCCCGCCCTGGTCCGTTATCGCGAAGACGCCACAATTCATGACGCCGAGGTCCCAGGCGGTGAAGTCTGGCGTTTCCGTTTCCCGCCGGGTGTCGCCCATGCCTTCAAGAACACCGGCACCCGCCCCTTCGTGCTGGTCTCCTTCAACACCGAGGAACACAACCCCGCCGTTCCCGGCGTCGAGCGTGTGGAGTTGCTTTAGGAGCGCACTGTCAGGCAGCGTTTCCTGGCGCCATATCGAAGAGGGTATCCGCGCAAAATAAATTGCCAATTTCCACACGAAGCGCGCGCGGCGCTCGGCTCGATTGCTGCACTTAAGGGAAATGTCATGCTGTACAGGATTCCGAACTTTCGATATAGCCGAATCGTGATCTTCGCATGGATAATGCTGTGCGCTACTGGGTTGACCGCCTGCGCTACCCAGCCTGTCTCGGCGGCATTGGAGCCGCCCGAATTTTTGGCTGGCCTATTACACGGGTTCACAATACTCTTTAGCTTCATTGGCAGCATATTCGCAGACTACCGAATCTACGCTTTTCTGAACTCGGGCGGTTGGTATGATCTTGGGTATTTCACTGGAGCTCTCATGTTTCTCGGCGGGAGCGGCGCGAGCGCACGTTGATGCTTCAGATTTATCAACTCTGAACTCGGCCAGTAGAACTTTGATCGTTACACCTCCGAATTGAGTACGGCCAGCAAGGCGAGGCGTAATTTCAAAAAACAGCTGGGTGCTCTTTTAGTCCGAGATCAAGTGCTAAAATGGCGTTTCCGCGCGGACCCATGAAAAAAGTACCTGTTCAAGCAGTCAGCCACGCAGTCCTTCAATGGGCTCGGGAATCCATCGGCCTGTCTGTTGCCGAAGTGGCGGGGCGCCTGAAGCGAACTTCGGGAGAAATTGAGGCTTGGGAGCGCGGTGACAGCGCACCCACATATGTACAACTCGAAAAACTTGCCTATCAACTGTACAAGCGACCTCTCGCCGTTTTCTTTCTTCCAGCGCCTCCCGACGAAAAGCCTGCCACGAGGGAGTTTCGCACTCTACCTGACGCAGATATGCGCTCGCTGGCGGCGGATACGCACTATCAGATTCGTCGCGCCCATGCCTATCAGCTGGCTCTGGAAGAAATATTCACTGGCAAGAGCCCCTACGATCAGCCCATTTGGCGGTCAATCGAGCTATTGCCCGCGTCGGACCTCGCGGCACAGGCCACCCGGGTTCGCGCTGCCTTGGGTATTACCCTTGAAAGTCAGTCGGTTTGGGGCAACAGCGATACGGCGCTGAAGCAATGGCGAGCAGCAATCGAGGCTGCCGGCATTTTTGTGTTCAAAGCAGCGTTTGAACAGAAAGAGATTTCAGGTCTGTGTCTTCGACATGCCGAATTTCCACTGATTCACCTCAACAACAGCACGACCAAGACGCGTCAGGTGTTTAGCTTGTTACACGAGCTTGCGCATCTGCTGCTTAAGGTCAACGGTCTGAGCAAGTTTGACTCAA
This sequence comes from Gammaproteobacteria bacterium, assembly GCA_031441585.1. Lineage (GTDB taxonomy): Bacteria > Pseudomonadota > Gammaproteobacteria > Steroidobacterales > Steroidobacteraceae > FEN-1191. The sequence goes on along the minus strand of JANMWZ010000066.1, from coordinate 23,789 downwards.
ACTACATTGAGGGATTGGCGACTAGAGAGCAGCAAATAGAGCGGTTTTGCAACGCGTTTGCTGCGGAGACTCTTATTCCGGCAGCGGACTTCAGGGACAAGACCAGCAGTTGGCCCCGAAATGTTGAACAGCAGGGCGAGCAGCATTTCTCTACTTTGGCTGCGCGCTACGGAGTCAGCCGCGAGGCAATTCTGCGTCGATTTCTGGATCAGGGCAGGATCAGCGCAAACTTTTACAAGTCAAAAGCGCGCGATTGGGAATCTCAACGAACGGGCAAGTCCGGTGGTAACTATTACGCTACTCAAAACGTCTACCTCAGTGAACGCTTCGCACGCGAGGTATTCGCGCAGCACTTCCGCCGGGCGCTATCGGCAGATCAGGCCGCAGAGCTTCTAGGTGTAAAAGCCAAGAGCCTGCCGGGGCTTGAGGCGCTAACGTTGCATGGCGCGACGGCATGATCTTCGTTTTTGATACCAGCGCGTTCATCGACCTGAACAACTACTACCCGGGAGTATTCAAGTCCGTGTGGGCAGGTCTCGATCAGATATGGTGGCAGCCGGCCAGATTTCTTCCACCCGCGAAGTCTGGAACGAGCTCGATCGGACAACGATCAGCCGGCCTGTGCATCAATGGGCCAAGCAGAACCGGCAAATATTTACGACGCCAACCGGCGACGAGCTCAAATTCGTTGCGACCATCCTTCGCGTCTCGCATTTTCAACAGTTGATTGGGAGCAAGCAGCAGTTAATGGGAACGCCTGTCGCTGATCCTTTCGTTGTTTCTTGCGCCAAGACTCGGCAGGGAACCGTCGTTACGCAGGAACAGCTCAAACCAAACGCCGCGAAAATCCCGAACGTTTGTCAGCACTTCCAAGTTCCCTGCGTGAACTTGGAGGCGTTTATGACCAGTCAGCGCTGGAGTTTTTGATAGATGCAGGTGCACATCTTTGGTGCCCGGCCGTGAAGGGCTTCATACCCAGTAAACGAAGATGAATAGCCCGAGCCACACCACATCGACGAAGTGCCAGTACCACGCCACCGCCTCGAAGCCAAAGTGGCGCGCAGGCGTGAAGTGGCCCTTCATGGTGCGTAACCAGATGATCGTCAGCATGATCGCACCAATGGTCACGTGCAGGCCGTGAAAGCCGGTGAGCATGAAAAAAGTCGAACCATATATTCCGGTGCTCAGCTGCAGGCCCTTGTTCAGATAGGCTTCACCATATTCGCGCGCCTGGAAGGCGACAAACAGAAACCCGAGCAGAAATGTTGCCGCCAGGAAGATCTTCAACCGGGTGCGCTTGCCGGTCTGCAGTGCATGGTGAGCAATCGTGATCGTGACGCCCGAGCTCAGCAGTATCAGCGTGTTCAATGCCGGCACGCCAAAGGCGGGAATCACCTCGAAGCTGCCATCGGCACGCGGACCGAGTCTGGCCGGACCGTTAGTCGGCCAGCCGGCATCATAGTTCTGCCACAGAAAAATCTTGTTGAAAACCTTGACGCCCTCGCCGCCCACCCATGGCACCGAGAATTGCCGCGCATAGAACAGCGCGCCAAAGAAGGCCGAGAAGAACATCACCTCGGAGATGATGAACCAGACCATGCCCATGCGGAATGAGCGATCAACTCCCATGTTGAAGGTGCCGGCCTCGCTCTCATTGATGACGGTACGAAACCAGCCGATGAACATCACGGCCAGGATTCCCAGGCCCAATGCAAACATGCTCGGGCCAAACCATTCGTTGAGCCAGGCGGCGACGCCAAGCATCGTGGTGAACAGCGCCACTGAGCCGATGATCGGCCACGGCGTACCGTGCGGAATGTAGTACTTGCCCGAATCGGCCTGACTGTGCGACTGCGACATATGCTTCCCTTGAGACTGACTGGTGTGCCGACCCTAACGGGTGGCGACGGCGGTGGACAGATCGTAAAAAGTGTAACTGAGCGTCAGCCGATCGATGTTGCCCGGCAACGCACGATCGACAAAAAAGCGCACCGGCAGCACGCGCTGCTCGCCTTGCTTGAATGCCTGCGGCGAAAAGCAGAAGCACGCGGTCTTGTGAAACCAGGCCGCCGCTTCGCTCGGCGCGATGCTGGGAATGGCCTGGGCAACGGTAGCGTGGCCGGTGAGGTTGCGGGCGATAAAGTTGGCCTGATAGAGCTGACCCGGGTGCACGCGCAGGTCATTTTGTGCCGGCCGGAACTGCCAGTTGCCCACGGTCGGCAGGCTGGCCATGAATTCCACCGTAACAGTACGAGTGGTATCAGCGCCGCCGGGTTGCACAATGTCGCGCGCCTGTGCCGGGGAGCGCAGGGTCTGCTGATCGCCGATTCCGGTGATCTGGCACAGGACGCGATACAGCGGCACCAGCGCGAAGCCAAAGACCGCGCTGCCTGCTACGCACAGCAGCAGTTTTGCCACCAGGCTGCGATTCGCGCGCCTTAGTTCACGCCCGGCATTCATCCGTGGGCCCTGTGCACCGACATCCAGATAAACCCGCCGTACACGGCCAGTGCTACCAGCATCAGCACGATGGCGGTACGGCGTGCACGCCGGCGTTGTTCATTGCGATCGCTCATGCCGGTGATCTCTGCGCTTGACTCCTGGGTCTGCTGGCTCAATGTTCAGCGCCGTGTGCGATCTGCGCGCTCGAGGGCGGGTCCTGCCAGGTGTGATACGGCGCCGGTGAGGGCACTTCCCACTCCAGGCCGTGCGCAGCTTCCCACACCTGAGCCGGCGCTTTTTCGCCGCCGCGGATGCACTGCCAGATCAGGATCGGAAACAGCACTTGTGACAGGCCAAAACCAAAACCGCCTATGGACGAGACCATGTTCCAGTCGGCGAACTGTGTGGCGTAATCGGGAATGCGCCGCGGCATGCCGGCGAGACCCAGAAAATGCTGCGGGAAAAACAGCACGTTGACAAAAATGGTCGAGAGCCAGAAGTGCCACTTGCCCAGCGTCTGGCTGTACATGTGACCGGTCCACTTCGGCAGCCAGTAATACACCCCGGCCATGATGCCGAAGATAGCGCCGGGCACCAGCACGTAGTGAAAATGCGCGACCACAAAGTAGGTGTCCTGGTACTGGAAATCAGCCGGTGCGATGGCCAGCATCAGACCGGAGAAGCCACCGATCGTGAACAGGAACAGGAACGCCAGCGCAAACAGCATCGGTGTTTCGAAGCTCAGCGAGCCGCGCCACATGGTCGCGCACCAGTTGAAGACCTTCACACCGGTGGGAATAGCAATCAGCATGGTCGAGAGCATGAAGAACAGTTCGCCGGCCAGGGGCATGCCGACCGTGAACATGTGATGCGCCCAGACGATGAATGACAGAAACGCGATCGACGCGGTCGCGTAGACCATCGCCTCATAACCGAACAGCGGCTTGCGCGAGAAGGTGGGAATGACTTGCGAGACGATGCCGAAGGCCGGCAGAATCAGAATGTAGACTTCGGGGTGGCCGAAGAACCAGAAGATGTGCTGAAACATCACCGGATCGCCACCGCCGGAAGCGCTGAAGAAACTGGTGCCGAAGAAATGATCGGTCAGCAGCATGGTGACCGCACCGGCCAGCACCGGCATCACCAGAATCAGCAGGTAAGCGGTGATCAGCCAGGTCCACACGAACAGCGGCATGCGCAGCAAGGTGATGGCCGGTGCGCGCATGTTCATGATGGTGACGATGACATTGATCGCGCCCATGATCGAGGAGGCGCCCATCAGGTGGATGGCGAAAACCGCCATCGGGAAACTATCCCCGCCCTGCAGTACCAGGGGCGGATATAGCGTCCAGCCGCCAGCCGGGGCGCCGCCGGGCACGAAGAAACCCAGTAGCAGCAGGGTGAAGGCGAACGGCAGCAGCCAGAAGCTGAAATTGTTCAGGCGCGGCAGCGCCATGTCAGGTGCGCCCACCTGCAGGGGAATCATCCAGTTGGCCAGACCCACCCAGGCCGGCATCACGGCGCCGAAAATCATGGCGAGCGCGTGCACGGTGGTCATCGAATTGTAGAACGCCGGATCGACAAACTGCATGCCGGGTTTGAAGAGCTCGAGGCGAATCACCATCGCCATGGCGCCACCGACGAAGAACATGATGCAGGAAAAAACCAGATAGAGCGTGCCGATGTCTTTGTGATTCGTGGTCGACAACCAGCGCCAGATGCCTTTGGGCGGATGATCGTGGTGGTCGGGGGTGGCGGCGTGTTCGGTATAAGCCATGTTAGGTACTCGCGGCAGATATTCGATGGGTGAGCGGGGGACTGTTCAACCAGTCTTGGAGGTGGCATTGGCTGCCACGGCGCTCGCCGCGCTGGCCGGCGCGGCGTCCGGCGGCGCGGCAGGGGGCGCAGCATCAGCAGGCCGTTGCAGCGCCTGCTGCGTGTGCAGCCAGGATTCGAAATCAGCCTTGCTGCGCACGTCGACCACGATAGGCATGAAGCCGTGATCGCGGCCGCACAGTTCGGCGCACTGGCCGCGATACAAACCGGTGTTATCCGTGTCGATCCTGAACCAGGCCTCGTTGATGAAACCCGGAATCGCATCCTTCTTGATCGCCAGTGCCGGTACCCACCAGGCGTGAATGACATCCTGCGCGGTCAGTAGCAGGCGCACCTTGGTGCCGGCTGGCACCACCAGTGGGTGATCGACGCTGAGCAGGTAGTTCGGCACGCTGTTCGGATCGATCCCGGAGCCGAGCTGACGCGCGACGTTGCTGTCACGATCAAGCGTTGAGAGCACCGTGACACCGCTGCCCACGTATTCATAACCCCATTTCCACTGGTATCCCGTGACGCGGATGGTCAGTTCAGTGTTGCTGGCATCGTCAGTCTCGATCAGTGTGCGGGTGGCCGGCACCGCCATGATGATCAGGATAATCACCGGAATGACCGTCCAGATGATCTCGGCCGTAGTGCTGTGCACGAGCTTGGTGTCCGGCACCGCGCCCTGCGACTTTCTGAACCTGATCAGCGAATAGATCATCCAGCCGAATACGAAGATGGCCAGCACCACGCACCACCAGAAAACCTTCATGTGCAGGGAATAGATGTTGCGCGAGATAGCGGAGATGCCGGGTGTCATGTTCAGCGTCCAGGCGGCCTGCGCCGTCGGGGCGGCTAGCGCGAGCAACGCTGTGCTGAGGCTGGTAAGCAGGAATCCAGGTTTTTTCATCTTCATTTCAGGCCTTAAAAATTGCAGGCTAAACTCGCCGGTGACGGCGATTCACTCCCGGTTTCAAATGAGCCGCACTCATCCGGCGCCGCTACAGCGGGTAACTTAAAGGAGGGCAGGGCTGGCGGCGCGGCGCAGTTTAACCTGTGCCCGCGGTTGCGGAAACACCGATCACGAGCTGGCGCAGAATTGTCAGCGCTCAAGCGGCGGTTGCCAGCAGTTGCGCTGCGGCGCTGCGCAGCGTATCGGCGTCCGCACCGGGATCAGCGTTGTATGGCAGCCGCGCATGGTTGAGGCACGTCGGGCGCAGCCCCACCACCAGCCGGATCGGCACAGCCAGCGCGCGGGCCACATCAGCCATGGTCTTGCGATCGCTGCTGGGTGCGTACCAACCTCCCGCGCCCTCGATCAGCAGCAGGTTCTGCCCGATCGAGAGTCGCTGGGCGTGCCGGATAATCTCGCCAATGTCGATCCAAATTCCGGCCCTGTCCGCGACAATGCGGGGAGCTAAGGGGTTCCGGTAGGCAATAGGAATTCAGATGCAGATTTGGAGTAATCTAGCCGGCATGATGCGCAATATATAGCGCATCTTCGCCGATCAGGTGCCAATCGTGCCTTTCTCCACCAGCTGCCACCGGCTTCATTCCGGCCACCGGCGCCTGGAGTTCGCGGGCGGCCTTCAACAGGCCTCCGGTGACCCGGGTTCTGCCCACCCCGGTGTCAGGGTCGGGCTCTGCGCCCCAGGGCCGACAGCGGCACGCGGGTCTCGCCGGTAGGCACCGCTCGCGAGTGACCTTGATCGCCGGGCAGCTCCGCCGGCGCAAAGGCGGCGCCGTAGATGATTTCCCAGGTTGCCGGCAACCCCCCGGGCACACGCTGCTGCTCATACGCGGCACACATGCCTGCCAGGCGACGTCGACCGGTGAGCGTGCGACGCCGATCAACGGCGGCGTTGCGCGCGCCGGTCTCGCGCAACTCAGCCATGAGCGTGGCGGTCTGTGGGTAGTGTCGCAGGCGCATATCGCGATCCATGACAGGTTCACACAAACCGACATGTTGTAGAGCGGCGGCCAGCAAAGGCATGTCGGCGAAGGCGCTGACGTGCGGCGCGGCATCAACGCTCGCCCAGGCCTCCCGCAGCTCCTGCAGGGTTGCTGCGCCCAAGGTGCTGAACAGCACCAGGCCACCGGGTCGCAGTACCCGGCGCACTTCGGCGAACACCAACGCCGGATCGTCGCACCACTGCAGCATCAGATTGCTATACACCAGGTCGACCGATTGCGCCGCCAGCGGCACGGCGAGCGCGTCGGCGCACACGCGTGCCAAGCGCCGCCACGGCCAGCTGCGCCGACTGGCGGCACGCAACATGCCTGGCGCGATATCGATAGCCAGCACCTGAGCGCGGCGGTACCGCCGGCGCAGTGCCGTAGCGCCACGCGCGGTGCCGCAACCCAGATCAACGATAACCTGCGGTTTGAGTGGAAAGAAATCCAGACGACTCAGCAACTCGGTGCGCACCTCGCTGTGCAGCGCTGCTGCCGCGTCGTAGTGCACGCTCGCGCGACTGAAGGCGCGTGCCATGGCCTGGCGATCAATACGGAAGTGATCGTTCATGACTCACGCGTGGCGGCCAGGCCGGCGCTGAGCGCGCCGCGCCGCATGCGCAGCGGGGCGGGCAATGCAAACCGGGCTTCGGCTTTGGTTAGCGTCCACTCGTGATTCATGCCTGTTACTTCCTGTTTGCGCAAGTATTGCGGGCTGCGCCGCTGCCGGTGGTCAGCTCTAGACTGTGCTGATGTTCCAGCCGGCGCCACATCGGCGCCGCGCCGCAGGCGCTGGTGTCAATGAGAATGTCGGTGATGAATATCCGGATAGTGTGCGTGACTGTGTTCGAGCTGATCGTGCACATGTCGGTGCGAGTGGGGCTGTTTTCCATCCCACTCCGGATCGTGCCTGTGCTGATGATGTTCATCATGAAGGTGCGAGTGCTCGTGCTCCAGACGAACGTGACGATGCCAGTGCACGTGCTGTTCCGTCAGATGCAGCCACAGGCCTGCCCCCATGAGCAGCGCCGCCACGATCAACAGTGGTGTTAGCGGCGCTCCCAGTGTTAACGCAAGCGTGGCGCCAATGAACGGCGCCAGTGAAAAATAGGCCCCAGTGCGGGCCGCGCCCAGGTGCCGCAGCGCCACGACGAACAGCGTGAGACTCAGTCCGAAACCCACAAAGCCGATCAGCGCTGCCTGCAATATCGTGGCGAGCGCGGGCAGCCGGGCGCCAAAAGCCAGCGCGAGCGAAACGCTGGTGGTGCCGGCAACCAGGCCCTTGGCGCCGGCGATGAACATGGCGTCGTGCACCGCAATCCGGCGCGTCAGATTGTTATCGACGGCCCAGGCGAGGCAGGCGGCGGCGATAGCCAACGGCCCCAGCATATTGCCGGCGCGCAACGTTGAACCCAACGACAACACGGCGCCACCGCCGATGATCAGTGTCATGCCGAGTGCAATGCGACCATCAAAATTCTCTTTGAACACGAACCAGGCCAACAGTGCCGTGAAGCAGCCTTCCAGATTAAGAATGAGGGACGCCGAGGCGGCATCGGTGAACTGCAGGCCGTATACCAACAGGTATGGGCCGATCACGCCGCCACAGACGATGGCGCCCAGTAACCACCAGGCGTCGGGTCCGCGCGGCACAATGAGCGCTGCGCGGCCGTGGAGCGTTGCCCGCACGATCAGCAGCGTCGCCAGACCCAGCCCTGAACCCAGATACAGCAACCCCGCCAGCAGTAGCGGTGACAGCGAGCCTGCCAGCAGTTTGGCCAGCGGCGTACTGAGACCAAACAACACTGCGGCACCGATCGCCGCCACAATGCCGCGGTCAATCTTCATAGCTGGCGCCGTGGCTGGCCGGTTCAGACAACGTGATCCGGCTCCAGCGCACAGGCAACCTGCGTGTCGGTTTCAATCTGCACGGTAGCGTGACCGATCGCGAAACGCTGCTGCAGCTCATGCGCGAGCTGCACCAACACCACATCACCGGGATGTCCCGCAGGCATCAACAGGTGGCAGGTCAGTGCCGTCTCGGTCGTGCTCATCGACCAGATGTGCAGATCGTGTATTGCCGTGACGCCGGGCCAATGCCTGAGAAAGTCACTGACGGCTGCCGATTGAACACCAGGTGGCACGGCATCCATCGACATACCCAGTGAATCGCGCAGCAGACTCCAGGTGCCCATGAATATCACTGCCGCGATAACCAGGCTCGCGAGCGGGTCGAGTCGACTCCAACCGGTCAGCAGGATGACCCCGGCGGTCACCACGACGCCGAGGGAAATGAGTGCGTCGTAGGCCATGTGCATGAATGCAGCGCGTACATTGATGTCGCTGTTGCGACCCGCCGCAAACAACCAGGCCGTCACGCCATTGACGACAATGCCAATCGTAGCCACCGCCATGACGGTCAGGCTCGCGACTTCACCCGGTTCTATCAGCCGGCGTATCCCCTCAACGGCAATGGCGCCCACGGTGACCAGCAACAACATGGCGTTGACGAGCGCAGCCAGGATCGTGCCGCGCCTGAGTCCATAGGTGTGCGTGGCCGAGGGCAAACGTCGCGCCAGAATAGCTGCGACCCATGCCATGGCCAGCCCCAATACATCGCCGAAGTTATGGCCGGCGTCGGCGACCAAAGCCACCGAGTGGGAGATCAGGCCATAAAAGATTTCGATGAGTACGAAGCCCAGATTCAGGACGATACCCACGAAAAAAGCCATGCCGAAATCCCTGCAGGCATGGCTGTGCCGTGCGCCAGCCGCAGGCACATGGTCGCCATGGTCATGGTCATGGCCATGGCCATGGTGAGCGTTGTGGTCATGTTTACTCATTTCGATATTCTGCAGTCACTCAGCCCGAAGCGCTAATCAGGTGAATATAGGGTAGTCAGGGTCGCTGTTACCGACAGCACCACGGCAATCAGGATGATTTCCGTGATAATCGAACCCCGCAGTGCCACCGCGGCTCGTGCCTCGCCCACCGCCAGCGCTGGCGTCAGACGCCATTTATTCCAGGCCGCGAGCGCCATCAACAGGCTAAACAAAATCAGCTTGATCATGAGCAATTGGCCGTAGGGACGACGCAGGACTGTCAGAGTGCCGGTCAATATCCACGCCAGATCTAAGCCGGCGAGCGCGATCAGCGGCACGAGGAATCCTGCGATCGCGGAGTAGCGTGCGACAATCTGCGCCGCCATCGGCTTCGCTTCAATACGGATCACGATCAGCAACGGCGCCAGTGCACCAAACCAGAAGGCGACGATCAGCAGATGCAAGCCGAGCAGGGGCGCCAGTACAGCGCGCGACGCATGCGCACTCGTGTGGCCGGTCAGGAGGAAACCGGCCACCGCGATGGTGCCGCCAAGGCTCGCACCCCAGTGCGCCGAGCGCCTGAGCGCTCCAAGCACGAGCAGGAGAGCGGCTACCTGTGTGAGCTGCGCCCATCCGGAGCCTGAACTCCAGGCGAGTTGTTGCAGGTCGCGGTCCCACAGGCCGCTGTAGTCGCCGGCCATGCGCGCCGCATCCAGGGCCAGGTGGGTGAGCAGCAGTATGACGCCGCAGCCGGCAGCGATGAGTGCCAGACGGCGAATGGCAACGCGTGAAATCGTGAGCTGCCGCGTAAAACCAGTCAGAAAAAACACCGCACCAACCGCCTGGAACAGCGCGATAAATGCCAGTGCACGCACGATCACCGAGAGTACGTCGGGCGTCATGGAGCGGATCGCCAGTCGCTTACCTGATGGTCTCTGGTGTGGGTTTGGTGCCGATATTCCTCATGTCAGCGCCTGGGCCAGGCAGCGCTGTTGCTGCCGGCGCGTACCTGAAGCTGATCTTGCCCATGGCGACATGATTGTCCTCCGGGTCGAGAGCCCGAAAGCTAAGGGTATAGACAGCCGGCGCAAGTTTGGGCGCAGGAATCGTGAAATGCTCGCTGGCTGCTTTTGGAAGTGCCCCGATCTTCTGTGCCGCCGGGTCGCCCTCTTTCTGGATGCTGAGCGCAGTCAGGCGCGCCGACTCAGAAAACGTCAACATGAAGCTCTCGGGCGCTACCGTTACCACACTACCATTGGCTGGCGTCGACTTTTCCAGGTGCACGTGGGCCTGGGCGAGCAGCGGCAGATGGCCCAGCGCGCTCAGCGCCGCGACAAAACTGAATTTCATTCGCATGATGACCTCAGACGATCTGCTGCATTGCCGACTTACTGGCCTGGCGCCGTCGCATCAGCAGGTAGGCGGCCGGGACCACGAACATCGATAACAGGGTTGCCGTGACCATACCACCGATCATCGGCGCGGCAATACGCCGCATGAGTTCCGAGCCGCTACCCGAGCCCCACATGATCGGTAGCAGGCCGGCAATGATCACGGCGACCGTCATGGCAACAGGCCGCACCCGCAATGCAGCGCCGGCGATGATCGCCTGGCGCAGCCCGGCGGCGTCGAACTCTGGAGTCGACGCTTCGAGCCTGGCCACCGCCTGATTCACATAGACCAGCATGACTACACCAATCTCGGTCGCCACGCCGGCCAGGGCGATAAACCCGACCGCAGCGGCAACCGACAGATTGTAGCCCAGCAGCCAGATAAACCAGAAGCCGCCTACCAATGCGAACGGCAGGCTCGCCATGATCAGCAATGCCTCGTCGATGCGCCTGAAATTCAGGTACAGCAGCACAAAGATGATCAGCAGCGTGGCCGGTATGACCAGCTTGAGCCTGGCCGCCGCGCGTTGCAGATATTCAAACTGGCCCGACCAGGAGAGCGAATAGCCCTGCGGCAGCACGATTTCCCGGGCCACCGCCTGCTGCATTTCCCGAACCGCCGAACTCAGTGCACGGGCGCGCAAATCGATGTAGACCCAGCCGGTCAGCCGGGCGTTTTCGCTCTTGAGCATCGGCGGGCCGTCACTGATGTTGATCGCTGCCACGTCGCCCAGGCGAATCTGTGCGCCACGCTCGGTGAGCACCGGAAGGTCGCGCAGCTTCTGCACCGAATCACGCAGCTCGCGTGGGTAGCGCAGATTAATCGGAAAACGCTGCCGGCCTTCGACGGTCTCGCCTATGTTGTCGCCGCCGATGGCGGCCGAGACCACACTTTGCAGCTCGGCAATATTCAAGCCGTAACGTGCCGCGCTGGCGCGATCAATGTGCACGTCAATATAGCGCCCACCCGTCAGTCTTTCGGCGAACGCGGAGGTGACTCCGGGCACCTGCTTGACGACGCGTTCCACGGCAGCCGCCAGGCGATCAACTTCCCGCAGATTGCTACCGGAGACTTTCACGCCCACTGGGCTCTTGATGCCGGTCGCCAGCATGTCGATGCGATTGCGGATCGGCGGCACCCAGATATTTGACAGACCCGGCACCTGGACCGCGTTATCGAGCTCCTGCACCAGTTTGTCGGGTGTCATGCCGGCGCGCCACTGCGCGCGCGGCTTGAACTGAATCGTGGTTTCAAACATTTCGAGCGGCGCGGGGTCGGTGGCGGTCTCGGCGCGTCCGGCTTTGCCAAACACACTGGCTACTTCGGGCACGGTCTTGATCAGGCGATTGGTCTGCTGCAGCAGCTCGGCGACTTTGCCGCCGGAAATGCCGGGGAGCGCTGAGGGCATGTACAGCAGATCGCCCTCATCAAGCGGCGGCATGAATTCGCCACCGAGCTCTGCTAGCGGATAAGCCGTGGCGATGAGTATCAACAGCGCCACCGCCAGCGTCGCTTGCGGAACTGCGAGCGCCCGTTCGAGCAGCGGCCGGTACAGACCGATGAGTCCGCGGACAATGGGGTTGCGATGTTCGGGCCGGATCCGGCCGCGGATCAGATAGCCCATCAGTACCGGAATCAGTGTGATGGCCAGCAGTGCGGCGGCGGCCATGGCATAAGTTTTGGTGTAGGCGAGCGGCGCGAACAGGCGGCCCTCCTGCGCTTCGAGCGTGAACACCGGAATGAATGAAAAGGTAATGATCAAAAGCGAAGTAAACAACGCGGGTCCCACCTGCGCGGCGGCAGCGCCGATGACACGCCAGCGCTCAGACTGCGAGATTTCTGCTGCGGGATGCGCTTGCTGCCAGTGCTCAAGGTGCTGGTGAGCGTTTTCAATCATCACCACCGCCGCGTCGATCATCGCGCCGATGGCGATGGCAATGCCGCCGAGTGACATGATGTTGGCATTGACGCCCTGGTAATACATGACGATGAAGGCCAGCAGAATACCGAGCGGCAGCGAGACAATGGCCACCAGGGCCGAGCGCAGGTGAAACAGGAACAGAACGCAGACCAGCGCCACGATGACAAACTCTTCGAGCAACTTGCCAGCGAGGTTGTCAACCGCACGGCGGATCAGATTCGAGCGATCATAAGTTGGCACCAGCTCGACTCCGGCTGGCAGGCTGGATTTGAGCTGCGCCAGTTTCGCCTTGACGGCATCGATGGTGGCCAGCGCATTCTTGCCTGAGCGCATGATGATCACGCCGCCGGCGACTTCGCCCTCACCGTTGAGCTCGGCGATGCCGCGGCGCAGCTCCGGGCCGATCTGCACGCGGGCGACATCGCCGAGCAGCACGGCGACGCCGGCGTTGGTGGTCCGCAGTGGAATGTTGCGAAAGTCATCGAGCGATTGCAGATAGCCGGAAGCGCGCACCATGTACTCGGCTTCGCCCAGCTCCAGCACCGAGCCACCGCTTTCCTGATTGGCTTGCTGCACGGCTTCGATCACCTTGCCGTGCGTGATATTGAAGGCGCGCAGTCGATCGGGATCGAGCACGATCTGGTACTGACGCACCATGCCACCGATCGAGGCGACCTCGGCGACATTGGCTACCGTCTTCAGTTCATATTTCAGAAACCAGTCCTGCAGGGCGCGCAACTGCGACAGATCGAGCCTGCCACTGCGATCGATCAGGGCATATTCGTAGATCCAGCCCACGCCCGTGGCGTCCGGGCCGAGAGCGGTACGGGCCTGCACCGGCAGGCGTGATTGCACCTGGTTAAGCTGTTCGAGCACCCGCGAGCGCGCCCAATAGGGATCGGTGCCGTCGGCAAACAGGATGTAGACGAATGAATCACCGAACATCGAGTAGCCGCGCACGGTTTTTGCGCCCGGCACCGATAGCATCGTGGTCGCCAGCGGATAGGTCACCTGGTTTTCGACAATCTGCGGCGCCTGCCCGGGAAAGGTAGTACGGACAATCACCTGGACGTCCGAGAGGTCGGGAATGGCATCGAGCGGCGTGTGCAGCAGCGCCCATACGCCCCATGCAGCAAGCGCCACGCTCGCGAGCAACACCAGGAAGCGATTGGCGATTGAACTGCGGATCAGGCCGGCAATCATGGCGTCGAATCCGCGCGGTTCTGCTGCCGCCCGCCGAGACGATTGACGGTCGACTTAAGACTTGCTTCCGAATCGATCAAGAACTGGCCCGAGAGCACGATGGCTTGACCCGCGCTCAGTCCCGAGAGAATCGCGCTTTTGCCGTCAAGTTCGGCGCCGAGCGTGACTGGCACGACCTCAAAAGCGCCATCGCTACGCTTGATGATGACCACCGTGCGCTCACCGGTCGCGATCACCGCTTCACTTGGCACCCACAGTTGCGCGGCAACCCGTGGCTCACTGATCATCGTCTGCACGAACATGCCGGGCTTAAGCCTGCCGGCCGGGTTGTCGATGGCGACGCGTACGCCAAGCGTGCGTGTTTCGGGATCAACCTGCGGCAGTATCGCCAGCACGCGACCGTGCAGTGTTTCTCCCGGCAGGGCCTGAGCGCGTACCTCCACCCTGGCGCCCGGAGCAATCGCGTGCGCCAGGCTTTCAGGCACACGCGCATCCACCCACACTGTGGCCGTGCCATTGAGACGAAACAGTACGGCGCCCGCATCAAAGGTAGCGCCTTCGCGCAGCATCAATTCCGTGACCACGCCGTCAATGGGGGCCACCAGGGTCGCTGCGGGTAATGATTCGGAGCTCTCGAGTTTGAGAATGGCGCTCTCAGGCACACCAAGCACGAGCAGTCGCTGCCGGGCCGCCTCACGCAACGCTGCGCTGGCCGAAGATCCGGAGCGCAGCAGCGCCAGATACTCGCCTTCGGCTTCACTCCAGGCTGGCGCGCCAATCTCCGCCAAAACCTGGCCACGGTGCACCTGCTCCAGCACGGCGCGCACGCGCAAATGCGTCACGTAGCCCGCCACCCGCGTCTGCAGCACAACAGCTGTGCGCTCGTCATAGATCACGCTGCCCGGCGCCGAGACGTGTGCCGCGATCGCCGCCCGTGCTACTGTTCCCAGACGGAACGCCAGATTCTGCTGGGCGTCGGCGCTCACTACCACGCCACTCGCAGTGGCGACTTCGGTGGCATAGACCGGTACCAGGGCCATGTCCATGAAGGGTGACTTGCCGGGTTTTTCGAATTTGAGTTCTGGCCGCATCGGGTCGTGCCAATACAGCGCCTTGCGCTCGCCAGGCGCTGCGGCTGCCACAACGTGGCCTGAATTCTTGTGTCGCGCGACGCGCACTGCCCAACCGTAGCCGGCGGCGGCGCTGACTATGGCCACTACTACCATGGCGATGACGGCCCAGGCAGCACGCGATCTGGTGGAGATCATGGCGCCACTCCCTGTGATGGCAGGTAACGCAGATAAGCCCAGGTCTTGCCCAGCGTTTTGCGCAGTTCGGCGTAGGCGGTGGCGATATCGAGCTCATCGCCAAGCACGGCCAGCGTCTGGCGCGAGTCCATGCGCCCGGCCCGCAGACCCACCAGCGCCAGCTCAGATCGCTGACGCGCCAGCGGTATTCGCGTGGTCTCGTAAAGGGCAACGCGATCTTTGGCGCTGTGCCACTCGTTCAACGCTGCGGTAATTTCCGTACTGTGCATGCGCAGAGTCATTTCCCGCTCAGCTTCGAGCGCCACGACGGCGGCATGCTTGGCACGAATCGCCGGGTCCTGGCGCGTGCCGGGAAACATTGGCAAAGAGACGGTGAATTCCAGTGAGACCATGTCGGAGAACTCCCGCCCGCGTTTGGCGTAGTCGAGTTGCGCGCTCCAGTCGGGTTGCTTGGCCGCGTTTGCCACCACCACTTCGCTGCGGGCCGCGGCAATCTGTGCGTCGTAGGTCAGCAGCGCCACATGCTGGTGTAGTGCCGACAGCAGTTCGGTGTCGCCGGCCGCCAGCGCGCTAAACGAGGGCGCTGCGGCGAGCGGACGCTCGGCGTCCGCGCCAATCCAGCGAGCCAGCTCGGTGCGCGCATTGCTGAGCTCGCGCTGCGCATCGAGAATGCGATCATCCAGATCGGCCACAGCTGCCTGTGCACTTAAGGAATCGCTGACGGAGGTGCCACCACTGGCAAGCGCTGCCTGGGCGAGTTCAACCTGCAGTGTCCGTGCTGGTCGCAACGCGTGCAGAGTCTGCAACGATAGCTCAGCGGTGTAGCGCGCGATCCAGGCCTGGGCAACTGATTGCGTGACTTCAAGCTGCGACTGCAGTGCCTGGGCCTGCGCCAGTGACACCATGGCTTGTGCCGAGTTCCGCTCGGCACTGCGCTTGGGTCGATTTGGAAAACTTTGCATCAGGCCGATCCTGCGCATGGTCATGAAGTCGCGTTCGACGGACCAGGCGTCAACGCCGTTGGTGGGGAGATTGTCGACGCCGCCCAGCAACTGCGGATCGGGCAAGCGGCCGGCGGCCATGGCCGTTGCCTGCGCGCCCTCGATGGTGGCGCGCTGGGCCTGAAGTTGCGGTGCCGCGATCAGTGCCGCGGCCACTGCCGCATCGAGTGTGAGCGGCCGTTCCGGGATACCCGCAGCCGCGACGCTTCGAGCCAGCAAAACTGACAGCGTGAAATAAAGAAATGCTTTCATGGCAACCACCCTGCAACACGCGACTACATGAACGGGTTCCGGCCTGGTTGCCGGATCGTGAATACGCGAGAGATCATCGACCCCTGAAACAGGGTCGCTGCAGGCAGGCGCTACAAGCGCAATCGACGGGTCAGAAGATAGACCGGCTCCACTACTGGCGTCGGGCGCCAGTAGCCTGAAAAGGGCCGCAAGTTAACCGCAGAAGTTTCGGCGTTCAAGAGGAATGGTGTCGTCAGCGCCCACTGCAGGGGCGCCGCGAAAAGCAGGAATTTTGTCTGCGGTCGCGCAGCAGTCGTACTTGAAATGCCCGCCAGTGGCGCGGGCGCCGCAGCGCAGCAGCTTAGCGCGGCGGGACTGGATCGCGTTGCAGTGTCGCCCGAGCCGCAAGGCTGATGCTGGCCGTCGGGGCAGCAGTCACGCCGCGCAGCGGCATCGCAGCTCAACGCCGCCGGAGCCACACTCAATAACCCCAGGGTCAGCAGGTACAGCTGAATGCCACGACCAATCACTTTGAGCGCGCTTCCCACCCGGCCAGCTTAGCGCAATCCTGGCGGAAATCTATAGTGATCTACCGCACACAATAACTACCGGGCATCCAGATGAGCGCCCTTAGCTTCGCGTGGCGTATTCGATGATCAGGCCAGAGAGCACCACCAGCCCAAAGTAATTGTTGTTGTGGAAAGCCTGCAGACAGCCGGCGGCATCGCGCCGGCGCGCCAGCCACTGCTGCCAGGCGAACAGCACCGCGCCGACGCCAAGCGCGAGGTAATAGGGCGTGCCCAGTTCCAGCAGGCGGCCGGCGAGCGCCAGGGCCATCAACACCATGCACTGCATCGCGCCGATCATCAGCAGATCCAGATCGCCAAATGTGATGGCGCTCGATTTGATGCCGATGCGTTGATCGTCGGGTCGGTCGGCGATGGCATAGAAAGTGTCGTAGACACCGGCCCAGACGATTGCCGCCAGGAACATCACCCAGCCCACGCGCGGCACGGTGCCGAGCTCGGCGGCGAAGGCCATGGGTACGGCCCAACCGAAACTCAATCCCAGGTAGAGTTGCGGCAGCGGAAAGCAGCGCTTGAGCAGCGGGTAGGTAAGCGTCAGCGCAGCGCCGATGAATGACAGTCGCAGTGTCGCGGCGTTGAGCTGCAGTACCAATAGCAGTGAACCCGTCACCAGTAATGCAAATAGTGCCAGGGCTTCAAACGGTGTGATGCGGCGCGCCGCCAACGGCCGCTCGCGCGTGCGGCGTACGTGCGGATCGATGTTGCGATCGGTCAGATCGTTGATCACGCAACCGGCCGAGCGCATCAACACGGTGCCGATGACAAATATCAGCAGCACGCGCCGCTGCGGATGGCCGCCCGCTGCCGTCCACAGGGCCCACAACGTCGGCCACAGCAGCAGCCAGATGCCAATCGGCCGATCGAGGCGCAGCAGCTTCGCGATATCGATGAGGCGGGGCCACAGCCAGAGACGGCGCGCCTTCGCAGGTGCCGGGGCGGGCGCCGCTGCCGGTTCAGCCGACGCGTCCATACTGCTCCCCGGCGCCAATCCAGCGCGCGATCAGGGCCGCGCAGACCTGCGGATGTTCGTTCTGCAATCTGGTGGCCGCGGCGCGCACCTGCGGCAACAGATCGGCATCGCGCACCAGGTCGGCAACACGCATTTGTGCCAGGCCCGTCTGCCGTGTGCCCAGCAGCTCACCGGGACCGCGCAATTCCAGATCGCGCTGCGCGATCTCGAAACCGTCATTGGTGTCGCGCAGTGCAGCGAGGCGGGCCCGTGCCATCTCCGAGAGCGGCGCCCGATACAACAGCACGCAGGTGCTCTCGTGTGCGCCGCGACCGACCCGGCCGCGCAACTGATGCAGCTGCGCCAGCCCCATGCGTTCGGCATTGTCGACCACCATGACGCTGGCATTGGCGGCATCGACACCCACTTCAATGACCGTGGTGGCCACCAGCAACTGGATCTCGCCCGCGCTGAAGGCATGCATCACAGTTTCTTTCTGCGTACCGCTCATGCGGCCATGTACCAGTCCGACCTTCAGCTGCGGCAGGGCCTCACTCAGGGCAGCAGCCGATTCTTCGGCGGCCTGGTAGTGCAGATCTTCCGATTCTTCAATGAGCGCGCAGACCCAGTAGGCCTGCCGTCCGGCGCGACAGGCTTCGTCGATGCGTGCCACCACTTCGGCGCGGCGCTCTTCCGGAATCACCACGGTGCGTACCGGCATGCGACCCGGCGGCAGTTCGTCAATGACGGAAATATCGAGATCGGCGTAAGCAGTCATGGCCAGGGTGCGTGGAATGGGTGTAGCCGTCATGATGAGCTGATGTGGCATGGCGCCGCCACCTTTCTCGCGCAGCAACAGCCGTTGTTGCACGCCGAAGCGGTGCTGCTCATCGATAATCGCCAGCGCCAGCGACTGAAACTGCATACTCTCCTGGAACAGCGCATGGGTGCCCACTACCAGGGGCAGGTGTCCTGCGGCGATGGCAGCCAGTGCGGTACGCCGCGCACGCGCGGGCTGCGAGCCGGTGACCAGTGCGACCGGAATTCCCAAGGGTTCGAACCAGCGCGTCAGCGTGCGGGCGTGCTGTTCGGCGAGCAGTTCGGTGGGCGCCATCAGCGCCACCTGCGCTCCGCTGCCGAGCGCACGCGCTGCCGCGGCGGCGGCCACGGCCGTCTTGCCGCAACCCACATCGCCCTGGATGAGGCGTGTCATCGGCTGCGCCAGTTGCAGATCGACGTTGATCTCGGCGCGCACCCGTTGCTGTGCCGCAGTCATTCGAAATGGCAACGCCGCCAACAGGCGCTCTTCGAGTTGCTGGGCGTCGGCCAGTGGCACGGCGTGTTCGGTCTTGGTGGCGCGCCGCAGCGCCGCTAACGATAACTGGTGCGCCAGTAACTCCTCGAGCGCCAGGCGGCGCTGCGCCGGGTGGCGGCCGGCCCGCAGCGTATCGAGCTGCGTACCGAGCGGCGGCTGATGCAGAAATTCGAGCGCGTCGCGCAATGCGCTCAAGTGCAGTGCCGCGCGCAGCTCGGCCGGCAACAGATCGGGCAGCGGCACCTGTTCGGTCGCGGCGAAGGCCCGTTGGATCAGTCCGCGCAGCCGACCCTGGGTGAGACCTTCAGTGAGCGGATAAATGGGTGTCAGCGTCTGTGGCAATGGCTCCGCGTCGCTGCCGGTCTGAGCCAACTGGCGGTACTCGGGGTGCACGATCTCAAGGCCGAGTGGGCCGCGACGTACTTCGCCGTGACAGCGCAGACGGGTGCCGCGGCCCAGGCCGGCGCGTTGCACATTTGAGAAATGGAAAAACCGGAGGGTCAGTGAGCCGCTGCCATCGCCCAGTCGCACCAGCAATTGCCGCCGGCGGCGAAATACGACTTCGGCCAACAGCACCTCGCCTTCTACGACGGCATGGCTGCCGGCCTGCAAGGCGCCCAGCGGCACAATGTGGGTGCGATCTTCATAGCGCAGCGGCAGGACGAACAGCAGATCGGCCTGTTCGCGCACGCCCAGACGCGCCAGCTTCGCTGCCAGCGCCGGCCCCACGCCGCGCGTCGCGGCCAACGGTGCGGCCACTGGCCGCGCCATTGGCGAGCGGGCAGCGGCGGCCTTCAGGCGACGCTGAGTATGCACTCCATCTCGACCCGCGCACCACGTGGCAGGGCAGCCACGCCGATGGCGGCGCGCGCCGGATAGGGCGCAGTGAAATACGTCGCCATGATTTCATTGACCTTGGCGAAGTGCGTGAGGTCAGTCAGAAAGATGCTCAGCTTCACACAGCGCGCCAGGGTGACGCCCGCTGCTTCGGCAATCGCCACCAGATTGTCGAACACCCGGCGGATTTCAGCTTCGATGTCGTTCGCGATCAGCGTACCGGTGGCCGGGTCGAGCGGAATCTGTCCCGAGACGAATACCAGATCGCCGGCGCGCACGGCCTGCGAATAGGGGCCAATGGCCTGCGGCGCGCGAGTGGTGTGAATGATGTTGCTCATGATGACGGTGCGATCCTGTTGCGATTCTGTCCGGCAATTGTACGCACGACGCGCAGTACTTCGCTCATCCGTCGCACCACGCGCACCGCGCGTGCCAGGTGGGCGCGATCAAGCACCTCGAGCACAAAGCCCAGGGTTGCAGTCTCTGCTTCATGCTGTTCCAGACTGACGCTGCTGATATTGGTCTGGGTGCCGGAAATAGCTGCCGACACGGCGGCCAGCAGACCGACTTTATTCATGGCCTCGACGCGGATCTCCGACTGGAAGAAGCGGCCCTCGGTGACCTCCCAGTTCACAGCCAGCCAGTTTTCAGGATGCTTGTGGCTGTCGGCCACATTGGCGCAAGTGCCGCGGTGAATGACGATGCCGCGGCCGGTGCTGAGGAAGGCCACGATGGGATCACCCGGCAGGGGATAGCAGCAATGCGCGTAGGTCACCAGCAGGCCTTCGGCGCCGGCGACCACCAGCGGTGCGGGCTTGCCGTCGCGGCTGCTCGCCTGATCCCCGGGCAACAGGCGCCGAGCCACCAGCGGCGCCAGGCGCTCGCCCAGGCCGATCTTTTCATAGAGCTCATCGACGCCGTGCAGCGCGAGATCATTCAGCGTTGCGCTCAACACGGCCGGTTCGAGCGCCTCGAGCTTGACGTGAAATTCCGCCAGCGCCTGCTCCAACAGCCTGCGGCCCAGCTCAACGGCCTCCCCGTGCTTGAGACTCTTGAGGTAGTGACGGATGCCACTGCGCGCCTTGGCAGTGACCACAAAATTCACCCAGGCCGGATTCGGGCGTGCGCCCTTGGCGGTGATGATGTGTATGGTCTGGCCATTGCGCAGCACGGTGCGCAATGGCATCAGTCGTCGGTCGACTTTGGCCGCGACGCAGCGATTGCCGATATCGGTATGCACGGCGTAGGCGAAATCGACCACCGTGGCGCCACGCGGCAGCCGCAGAATTTCGCCGCGCGGTGTAAACACATAAACCTTGTCCGGATAGAGATCGACCTTGACGCTCTCGATGAACTCTTCGGAGTTGCCACCCTCCTGCATCTTCATCAGGTTCGAGAGCCAGGTGCGCGCCCGCTCCTGCTGCGCCGAACCCTCAGTCGCGTCCTCTTTATATTTCCAGTGTGCCGCGATGCCCGATTCCGCCACGCTATCCATATCGACGGTGCGGATCTGCACCTCGATCGGCACCGCGTTGGGCCCGAACAGCGTGGTATGGAGTGACTGATAACCGTTGACGCGCGGAATCGCCACGTAGTCCTTGAAGCGCCCGGGCATCGGCTTGAAGACACTGTGCACCACGCCCACGGCGCGATAGCAGGTGTCGACCTGATCGACCACGATGCGCAGGCCATAGACATCGACGATCTCGGCCAGCGGCGCGCGCTTGCGCTGCATCTTTCGATACACGCTATACAGATGTTTCTCGCGCGCCTCGATCTTGGCCGCGATGCCGGCTTTTTTCAGCGCCGCCTCGAGCTGCACGTGAATCTTGTTGAGAAATTCCTGCTGGTTGCCACGGGCGCGCTTGAGCGCGCGCTCGATGACGCGATAGCGTTGCGGGTAGAGAGCCTGGAAGCCGAGTTCCTCGAGCTCCAGCTTCATGGTGTAGAGCCCGAGCCGCTCGGCCACCGGCGCGTAGATATCGAGCGTCTCGCGCGCCACCTGGCGACGCTTGGCGGGTGCGACGGCGCCCATGGTGCGCAGGTTGTGGGTGCGATCGGCGAGCTTGACCAGGATCACGCGCAGATCGCGCACCATCGCCAGCAGCATCTTGCGAAAGCTCTCGGCCTGCGCTTCCTTGCGATTCTTGAACTGGATCTGATCGAGTTTGGTGACGCCATCAACAATCTCGGCCACATCATTGCCAAAGCGCGCCGCGATCTCGGCTTTCGGCGTCGGCGTGTCTTCGATGACATCGTGCAGTATCGCCGCGATGATGGTGTCGGCGTCGAGGTGCAGGTCAGCGAGGATGTCGGCCGCCGCCACCGGATGCGTGATGTAGGGTTCGCCGCTGAGGCGTTTCTGTCCCTGATGTGCCGCGGCGCCAAATTCGGCCGCCGTGCGGATGCGCTCGACCTGATCAGCGGGCAGATAGCTGCCGACTTTACTTAGCAGCTCTTTCAGACCCGGAGTGCGTCGGGTGCCGGGGAGCAGTCCCAGTAACGACGACGCATAGTCCATGGCACCTTTATCCGGTTAAGGCGCACCCCGTCAGCCGCGATCAACGAGACCGAACTGCGGCGCGCGGAAGGTGGAATCGTTATCCGCCTCGGGCACCGCCACCGGTTCTGGCGGCGGATCAGGCTCTTTGAGCATTTCTGGCGTGATATTGCCGGCGGCGATCTCGCGCAGTGCCAGCACCGTGGGCTTGTCGTTGTCGACCGGCACGGTAGCCTCGGCGCCGTTGGCCAGCCGCCGGGCACGCTGTGAGGCCAGCAATACCAGCTGGAACAGGTTATCGACGTTTTCCAGACAGTCTTCGACAGTCACTCTGGCCATGGTGCCGTGGATCCTTAAAGCTCGGGGGTATAGACCGTCCCAGTCTAAGGCAAGACAGAGGTTTTACGCCACTAAAGTCTGCAGCAAAGGGCGAAGTTCCGCCCGATCGGCCCGCAGGCCAGCGCCCTGACCAGCCAGAATGAGCAGCAGATCTGCCACCGCCTGCTCAAAGCGGTCGTTGACCACCGCATAGTTGAACTCTAGGCAGTGCGACATATCGGCTGCGGCATCGGCCAGGCGCCGCGCGATGACCGCCTCGCTGTCGGTGCCGCGCGCGCTCAGACGCTGCTCCAGCGTCGCGCGCGAAGGTGGCAAAATGAAGATGGATTCGCACTCGGGCATGGCTTTACGCACCTGCCTCGCCCCCTGCCAGTCGATCTCAAGCAAGACACTGGCGCCGGCCGCCAGCTTTGCCAGCACTTGCTCACGCCCGGTGCCGTAGTAGTTGTCGAACACCTGCGCGTGCTCGAGAAAAGCGCCGGCCGTAACCATTTCTTTAAAGCGTACTGGCGACAGAAAGTGGTAGTCGCGGCCGTCGAGCTCATGCGGCCGCGGCGTGCGCGTGGTGTGCGAGACCGAGACCGCGAGTTCGGGACGCGCGGCCAGCACGGCTTTGACCAGGCTGGTCTTGCCGGCGCCGGAGGGCGCGGAAATGACGTAGAGGTGGCCGGGATTTTGCATCGCACGATTACGCGAGACTGGTGAACCACAATCATAAGCCAATGGGTCGCCGTGTGTGGTCGCCGCGCTCGACCTGCCGCGAGACTATTTTTCGTGATGCAGATTCGCCGTAAATCCCATGCCGCGACGCTTTGGGAGCGGCGGATTCATGAGCAGTCGGATGGCCGACAGAACGGCGGCAATGGCCTCATCGTGGTCGGTGATCTTTTTGGCAAGCCGGGTTTCAATTTGCGCGAAGCGGTGCGCCAGCTCCTTGTTCGAGCTGAGCATGTCACGCAATTGCACGAAAGCACGCATGACTTGAATATTGACCCTGATAGCGCGGTTGCTGTTGAGCACGGACGAAAGCATGGCCACGCCCTGTTCCGTGAATGCATAGGGTCGGTAGCAGGGTTACTCGCTGGCTGAAGTCGGTCGCATGACCGACGCTGCGGCCAGCTCCGTGATGCGCTGGCGCGATGCACGAGCGCGCGGTGGTAGCCAGGCTTTGAAGGTTCGGCCGACGCCGGGCCGACCACCAGCACTGAGCC
>JANMWZ010000065.1:0-18258 GCA_031441585.1 Gammaproteobacteria bacterium | reverse complement strand
AGCGCAAGTACGGCGAGCAGCGGGTACTCGACACGCCGATCGCCGAGGGCGGCATCATTGCTGCCGCGATCGGCATGGGCGTCAACGGCCTGCGCCCGGTGGCCGAAGTGCAGTTCGCCGACTACGTGTATCCGGCCTACGATCAGATCGTCAGCGAGCTGGCGCGCCTGCGTTATCGCAGTGCCGGCGAGTTTTTTGCGCCGGTCACTGTGCGCATGCCCTGCGGCGGCGGCATACGCGGCGGGCAGACGCATTCGCAGAGTCCCGAAGTGCTGTTCGCGCATGTGTGCGGCCTGAAGATTGCGATGCCCTCCAACCCCTACGATGCCAAGGGCCTGCTGATCGCGGCCATCGAAGATGACGACCCGGTGATCCTGTTCGAGCCCAAACGCCTGTACAACGGGCCTTTCGATGGCGACCCCAACAAACCTGCGGTGCCGTGGAACATACACCCTAAGGGTGAAGTGCCCACCGATCACTACACCGTGCCCTTCGGTCGCGCCGAAATTGTGCGTTCCGGCAGCCAGGTCACGATCATTGCCTACGGCACCATGGTGCATGTCTGCGAAGCGGCGGCCCGTGCGCTCGAGCTCGATGCCGAGATCATCGATGTGCGCAGCATCGTGCCGCTCGATATCGACACGCTGTGCACCTCGGTGTGCAAAACCGGGCGCTGCCTGATCGCTCACGAGGCCACGCGCTTTGCCGGTTTTGGCGCCGAACTGTCGGCCACTGTCATGGAACACTGTTTCTGGAACCTCGAGGCCCCCATTCAGCGCGTGGCCGGCTGGGATACCCCCTACCCGCATGCTTTTGAGTGGGAGTATTTCCCGGGGCAGGCGCGCGTTGCAATGGCTCTCAAAGCCGTCATGGAAAGCCGATGAGTACTCATATTTTCAAGCTCCCCGATCTGGGCGAAGGCACGGTCTCGGCGGAGATCGTCGCCTGGCATGTGAAGCCGGGCGAGGTGGTGGCGGAAGATCAGCCACTGGTCGAAATGTCGACCGACAAGGCCGTGGTTGAAGTGCCCTCGCCGGTGAGCGGCCGTGTCCTCACCCTCAGTGGCAAACCGGGCGATGTCGTGGCAGTCGGCGCGGCGTTGGCGACTTTCGAAACCGAAACGGACACAGTCACCCGCAGCAAGCCGGTACCGTCCGCTGCCACAACGGTGCCGGCACCGGCGGCGCTGGCGCCCGCCGCGCCTGCTGCGCCCGCGCCCACCGCAGCCAGCGGCGCCACGCCGGTACGCGCATCGCCCGCGACGCGGCGTCGTGCGCTCGAGGCGGGCATTGACCTGGGCACGCTCGCCGGCAGTGGCCCGGGCGGGCGCATCCAGCCCCAGGACCTGAGCGCGCGGGTCGGCACGAGCGCACCGAAAGCCGCCGACGAGCGCAGCGATGAAATTCCCGTCATTGGTATCCGTCGCCTCATCGCGCAGCGCATGAGCGAGGCGGCCCGCAGCATTCCACATTTTTCCTATGTGGAAGAAATTGACATCACCGAGCTGCGCGCGCTGCGCGAACACCTGAATGCGCAAGCCGGCAAGGGCGTGGCCTCACTCAGCTATTTGCCCTTTATTGTCGCGGCGCTACTCAAAGCCCTGCCACGCTTTCCGCAGTGCAACGCCCATTACGATGCCGCCCGCGAAATGCTGCTGCGTCATCGCGCCGTACACGTGGGTATCGCCACGCAGACCGCCGAAGGCCTGAAGGTGCCGGTAGTGCGCAGTGCCCAGCGTCTTGAACTGCGGGCGCTAGCCACGGAAATCGCCCGCGTCACTACTGCAGCGCGTGATCGCAGCGCCCGACGCGAAGAACTCACCGGCTCCACCATCACTGTCACCAGCCTCGGCAAGCTCGGCGGCATCGCCAGCACGCCCATTATCAATCTGCCGGAAGTGGCCATCATCGGCGTCAATCGCGCCGCTGAACGGCCGATGATCATCGCTGGCGCCGTGCAGATCCGGTTGATGATGAATCTGTCCTCGTCCTTCGATCATCGCTTTGTCGACGGCGCGGATGCTGCCGGCCTGATCCAGTCGATGAAGGAGCTGCTGGAACATCCGGCAACGATCTTTATGTCGGGCAGCTAACACGGTGCGCAGCGGCGCACCGGCACTCGTTAGCCCTCAATCTGAAAACAGACGCGACGCATCAATAATACGGTAGAAATAGCCGGACTTTAGCAACGCCGGCGACGGCTCTTTGTGCACAATCAGTATCCGCTGAATTGTCTTGCGATCTGCCGCGCGCTGCAGGAATTGCACCTTGCGCTCCATATCGGCAATTACTTCCGTGCCAACTGGCCGTCGGGAATATTTCATTTCACATACGGTGAGCACGCCATCGGCTCGGTCGAACACCAGGTCCACCTGAACGCCTACCCGGCCTCTCTTGGTCGGTGCGAAATACGGCCCCACCGTAAAGTCGATTCCAGAAAATCCCAACTGCCTGCTGATGAGATCCGCGTGCTGCAGGCACAGATACTCAAACGACCGACCCATCCACACGTGCCAGGCGCCGGTTTGCGTGATCGCGGCAAACAGGGTCTGGCTGTGGTCTGACCTGATTTTCTTGAGGTTTGGTTGAATGAAACTGAAATAGAACCTTTCGATGCGTCCGTAAAAAGCGCTCGACTTGATAACCTTGTTGACCATGAACGAGGCGATTGAGCCGCACAAAATCAACTTTTGGCCGGGAAGCGTGGCAAAGAATCCGTCCCACACAAACTTGCGATCGGCGATGAGCTCATGCCGGTAGTTCGCCATCCATTGAAATTCGTCGAACACAACTACGCATGGTTTGGCCTTGAGGGCCGTGAACAGCAGCAAGAAGCCTTGCTTCCACGTGGCAGGCGCAGCGGCCGAGGTTGGAATCTGGCTGCGGTCGGCGGCTTCCAGTTGTTGCAGCAACTGAAACATGAAATGACTGATCTGTTCGCGACGCGGCCGCTCCTCCAGTGCATCAAAAAACAGGGCATCACGCCCCGCGAGCGCTTGCTTGATCAGCGAACTCTTGCCAATGCGTCGCCGGCCATAGATGGCGGCAATGGCGGGTTGCTTCGAGTCGACAAACTTTTCGAGCCTGGTAAGTTCACCTTTTCTGCCAATGAATTTCGCAATCTACCTCGCACAAGTCCGCCGCTAATGGCATATTCTGGACACATAGGCTGAATTGTTAATCAATATTCCGCCGATAATCACCAGCTTCAGCAATCGCAGGATAATTGCTATGCCGCCTCCAGCCGCGGACTGGGGTGGGTAAAGGCCTGCGCACAACCCATCAGCGCGGGATACTTTGCGGTGATGACATACACGGGTATCGCCGCCAGAAAAGTCGTGTAGCGGCCCTTGGCTTCGAAGCGGGTACGAAACGGCGAAGTCGCAAAGAAATTGCCCAGCTGCGGAATGATGCCACCGCCGATATAGACGCCGCCGGTCGCGCCGAGCGTCAAGGCCAGATTACCGGCCACATTACCCAGCCAGCCGCAAAACATCGACACGCTCTCGCGGCAGCGCACATCGCTGCCATCGAGCGCCTGACGCGTGATGGCTTCGGCGCTGAGCGTGCCGGGCGCCAGGCCATCCACCTGCGCCAGCGTGCGGTGGAGCAGCTCCAGTCCGTTGCCAGACAGAATGCGCTCGGCGGATACATGGGAATACTGACGGTGTATGCGCGTCACCACGGCAATTTCGCGCTCGTCTACCGGTGGCAGTGTGACGTGGCCGCCCTCGCCCTGCACGGCGAGCCAACGTCCCTCCATGGGCAGCAGGCCAGAAACACCCAGTCCCGTGCCCGGGCCCAGCACGGCGATCGCCGTGCCAGTGCGCGGCGCGCCACCCCCCACCTGCCAGCGCTCATCGGCTTTGAGCACCGGAACGGCGAGTGCCAGTGCCGTGAAATCATTCAGGAACATCAGGCGCTCGAGACCTAGGCTCTTGCGGGTCTCGGCGGCGGAGAAATCCCAGCCGTTATTGGTCAGCGCGACGCGATCGTCCAGCAAAGGTCCGGCGACGGCAAAAGCTGCGGCGCGCGGCCGGGGCAAGGACGGCGTGGCGCGCAGATCCTCAAGATAGTGACTCGCCGCTGCCGCCGGACCTGGGTAGCTGGCGCACTTGAAAACCTGCTGCCGATGTAAAGCGTTCTGGTACCAGAGACCAAAACGCGCATTGGTGCCGCCGATGTCGGCGACCAGCAGTGATTCCTCTGGCGTCGGGATGTAAACAGCGGCGCTCATCAGTGCCGGCTAAAACATCGAGTTGTCGTTAGCGGATGTTTCCGGTATGTCCTGCGTCACATCCCAATGTTCGACAATACGCCCATGTTCAAGCCGGAACATGTCAACGACGGCGACCCCCCGGCCGCTGCTGCGATCGGCGGCATTGCGCAGGTAGCGTGAGTGCACGGCGACCAGATCGCCTTGCGAGACCGTGCGCTTCACCTCCTGGCGAAGCTCCGGATAGGTCTCGTGCGTAACGCGCGTCAAGGCCTGGATGGCGCCAGCTTTACCATCAGCGATCAAAGGATTGTGCTGCTTGTACTCTGGACCGACATAGAGCTTGAAAGCCGTGTCCACATCATGTCGGTTGAAGACCATGTCGAGAAAAGCCAGCACCACCGCCGTGTTCTGCTGCGCCTGCGCGGCGCGCGCCACCGGGCCGGTGCTGGCACAAGCCGTCAGTGCCACGCTCAAAAGCGCCAACAGACATTTTCGCCGTATCATAAGATCCGCCTCAATATGATTTGCTCTTGTCAGCGTGAGCGGATAGCAGTCTTTCCACGTCCGCCAGATCTTGTAAGCGCCCACTGGCGCGCTTGTTGACTATCAGATCATCCAGTGAGATTACCGGTACTTGCATGCCTTCAAGAAATATTGTCGCTCTGTTTGCGTAGGCCTGCTCGAACTTAATGCCGCTGATGCGCGCAATGATGTCGATGCGGCGAGGGCTATTACCGATCTGAAAATTAATGCCCTCAGTTGAAAAGTCCGCCGTCGAAACTTCGTTCAGTATCGATATCTTTGGTTGCTCGGGGAAATCCATGCGCTGCAAGCGCGTAAGCACCAACCAGAAGAAATCTAACGTCCTCCGCAAATAAGCACTGCAACATCTCTTTGTAGTCTTTGTTCAGCACGTGTGCCTTCGGAGAAATGCCAAACTTCCTGGGTCAATTCCCAAACCTCCGCAAGACGCTCTGCCGGCGTACCCGCCATATAGCCACCGTCATCAGCAACGGCGTGCAATTTGTGTACTCGTACGTGCGTACGATCAACTAAAGTCATGACGTAAATACCAACAATCTTTTTACTTCACGACGACGATTATGCATAGGTAAGCAATTGATTGCAATGGACTTGCCCGCTATGGATGCGGGGTGATGGCGATGACGGTGATCTCGTCTTTGCCGGGTCCGTAACACCAGAACAGCCGGTACGCACCCGGAGTTCTATTTTGAACGTAGGCCTCGAAGACCATGGAACCATGCTTAT
The DNA here is from genome assembly GCA_031441585.1 of Gammaproteobacteria bacterium. Classification (GTDB taxonomy): domain Bacteria; phylum Pseudomonadota; class Gammaproteobacteria; order Steroidobacterales; family Steroidobacteraceae; genus FEN-1191. The sequence continues at coordinate 12,771 of JANMWZ010000065.1, read as the reverse complement.
AAGGATGATCGAGCGTCCCATACTCGTGCGTCTTAAGGCCCGGGTGCTTTGGGTTGTCGGCTAACAGGCGTAAGCATTTATCGATCTGCCTGAACAGGCCCTCGGCTTTGGAAGTCTTGGCCTTGCGCCGCTTTTCTCGATTCAGCAGCGACGCTGCGGCCGCCGCCTGTAGCTCACGGAAGTTCGCATCCGCTTCTTGCGTCCAACAGAGCGTGAACGGCATTACTCGTCTTGCAGCTGTTCGACCAGGGCAGCCGCCGCCTTCATATCAGGCCCCTTCCTGGCCCATTTGCCGTCAGCCGCCTGCCGGAGTCCGCGACGCACGGCGGCGAGTGCACCCTTGTTGTCGTAGAGCCAAGCCTCGCGTTCCGGAATGACGCGAGCGAGCCTTACCAGCACCTCCCCGGCGCCACGATCTTCGACCAACACGGTGCGGTTGGCAAAGGATTCGCCCAGGGTCAGGCGGCCCTTGGAATCGACGTTTTTTGCGAGCGCAACGTGCTTCATCTTCCCATCCTACCGCACTAGCCCACTATAGTAAAATGGGAAAGTGGGGTTAGCCCACAGGCTCAAGATCGAAGCCAAAGTGGACATTTCCCTCCAACGCGCCAGCCGCATTCCAGCTCCACTCGCCAAAGCTCACGCCGCAATCTGACCCGATCGTCACGACGGTCGAACTGCGCGTGCCGTAGTTCTCGCCGCGAACAAAGGCGCTCGAGAGCATGCGCTCGTGCTCGATGCTTACGCCAGTGCGCGGCAATTGCTCATCAGAGGCTGCCCTGTCATCACGTAACAGTTCCAGCAGCGCCCTGGTATCGGGCAGTGCAGCCAGCGCCGTCGCCAGGCGCGACTTGGCCAATTGAACCTTGGGCCAGGGTGTATCCAGCAGATGATTGGAGAGCGCGTAAATGCCGGGTTGCAGTGCCCGGGTCTCGCCCGTGGTGCTGGCGTAGACCGCCAGCCCCTGTCCGTCGCTGGCGATGAGGTTGAACGGATTGCAATTGGCGCCGCGTTGGGCCACCTGCACAAGGCTGGCCTGTAGCGGCGTGCTGTGCTCCAGGAACCCAGCCACCAGCGCGCCGCGGCTGGGAGCGGCCGTCACTTGTGCGCCCGGATCGCGATAGTTGGTCAATGCGGCGAAGCGGCCAGCGCGCGTGATCCCTAGCCAGGTACCCCCGGCCTGCAGGTCACGGCCCGCCAGTATGCCGCGCTGCCCGGGCCACCACCGCGCCCTGGCGGTTGGACGGCTGTGAAACTCGTCCCGATTGGCGGCAATGACGCAGGGGTAGTCGGCGTGCACCCGCCAGGCAATGAGTATCAGGCACATACGGCAGCTTGCTGCGCAGCAGCAGAATTGATGTGGGTTGAAACTATACGCTGCGGGACGACTTCGGGCGGGCACGCCCCAGCAACATCCCACAGCGCCGGTGAAGCAAGCATCCTCTCAACCGGCGGCACCAGGGCGCCGTCGGAGCCTATGACGCAGGTCAGCGCGACAGCACGCATGGAGCGCCAGGAGCCACCCTGTCGCGACACTCCTGCATCAAGGCATCAGTCACGTGACTTGTATACCCAAGAGCCCCCACCAATCTTGTGTGGCATGCAATACGCGCACGATGCACACGCCGTCGCGTCGCGGCAAGTAGAAGATCAGAAAGTCTTCAAATTCCTTAACTCGCCATTTGCGAAGCTCCGCAAGTTCCGGGCGGCGTAGCGTCATTGGCGAACCCATCGCTCGGTGTTGAGCCAGATCATCAAAACTGGCTTCGGCATTGCTCATAAATCGATTAGCCGTGTCCTCGCGACCGTTTTCGGCCAGGTACACGTAGTGCCCTACCAAATCGCGTCGCGCTGCCGGCCGCTTGAAGACCATGGAAATCAGCGGCGTATCTTACGAGCCTTGAGTTGCGACAACGCTTCCTGTCGAATCTCGTCCCAGTCGGCGCGCGTCATTTCGGTTTCTTCACCCTGTAATCCTTCGAGGAGTAGTGCTTCCAGGTGTTCTTGGGCCTTGTGTTTTTCATCGGCGCGAATCAACGCGCGCACGTACTCGCTGGCGCTGCTATAGCGGCCAGCTACAATTTGCCCATCGACGTATCGCTTGAGCAGATCAGGGAGTGAAATATTCATGCTTTGCATGGGTACCTCCGTTAGAGGCGCGACTGTACCAGAAATAGCAATAAATGGCATAAACTGTCATTTCAGGACTGGCGCCAGCAGGTCTACTCCATTTCCAGGCACCGCGAGCGCTAACGGCTAACATAAACGGTACTTTGTTTTGGTCTTGACCAAACTAACATGTGGTTTATAATAGCCATATGAGATATCTGGCTCCCCATCTGCAGCGCGATCTGGCCAGGAAGCTGGTATTGCTCGCCGGTCCCCGCCAATGCGGCAAGACCACCCTGGCAAAATCCCTGCTTGATACTCGCGGCGCCTACCTGAATTGGGACATCTCGGCTGATCGAAAAATCATCCGTGAAGTTGCCTGGCCCAAGGATGCCTCCCTCGTCGTTCTTGACGAGCTGCACAAAGCGCCCAAGTGGAAGAATCTCCTCAAGGGGGTTATCGATGAGTTCGGCAACCGGCCACCACTGCTGGTCACTGGCAGTGCTCGCCTCGATGCGTTTCGCAATACGGGTGATGCGCTGACCGGCAGGACTTATTTTTACCGACTCCATCCAATCGATGTCGCCGAATCGAGAGCCTTTTTGCCGGCCGTAAAGCTGGAGGATCGAGTCACTCGCTTGCTTCAGGCCGGGGGCTTTCCAGAGTCCCTCCTGAACCCTGCCGACGCCGCGCGGTTGCGCAATGATCGCATGGAGTTGGTGACGCGCGAGGATCTGATGGATCTGTCGCGCATAAATTCGTGGCGCGGCGCCTCCGATCTGGTGGAGCTGCTGCGCGAAAGCGTCGGCAAGCCAGTCAGCTATGACAGCCTCGCGCGCACCCTGGGCATCTCCCCGCCCACGGTCAAGAACTGGGTAAGCTTGCTTGGAAAACTGTATCTCATATTTCTGTTGCCGCCCTACTCCAACCGGCTGTCGAGAAGCATTCGCAAGGAACGACGAGTGTATTTCTACGACTGTGCCGCCGCCTACGATGAGAGCGGCGGCGCGCAGCTTGAAAATCTTGTAGCCAGTGCGCTGCTGAAATTCGTGCAATTCAGGAAAGACACCGCCGGAGAGAATCGGGAGTTGTACTACCTGCGCGACAAGGAACAACGGGCGGTTAATTTTCTTTTGACGCTCAATCGGCGAGTGGATACCCTGATCGAGGTCAAGTCTGCGGATGCAGATCTCAGCAAGAGTCTGCAGTATTACAGCGAGCGGCTTCGACCCCGTGAATCGATACAACTGGTCTGGCACCTTGATCGGCCAAGGGAGAAATCTGGCCTCAAGGTTCTACCGTTGGGTAAGTGGCTGGAGTCTTTGCCGTACGACTCTTTCGCTGATTGAACTCAATGGCGAAAAGCGCTCCCGCATGGCCAGCGACAATTAGATTCTCCGCGCGTTATCGAGGTGCGAATTCAACCGCTACGCCCTGAGCGCCAACGCCACCCTTAGCGCCAGATCCAGCTCCTGCATCTTCATCGGACCCAGCGCTCCCACAAAATCCGTCAGCCGTGTCTTCTCCAGACTCATCAAACCGTCGCACTGAATCGCGCTTTCGTGCTTCAAACCCTCAGCCACACCCACGGCAACCTGCGTCGGCAGCCCCTGGTGCTCAGAGAACACCGGCGCGCACACGACAGTCGAAAATTTCGACTCGATCAACGCCTGACGACTTACGACCACGAACGAGCGCACGGGTTTGGGATCCCCCGCTGGCCGCCGCACACGGTACAGCTCTCCCCGTCTCATCGGTCAACGCCAGAGGCCTGAAACTCCAGTGCGTCACTCATTTCCGCGTTCAGCTTCCCGGCATGACGGTTGATGGCTGCGGCCTCGCGGGCATTGCGCCGCTCCTGCGCCCGTCGCTCCACGAACTCCCGCAGGATGCGCTCGATAAACGCTGAGCGTGACACTCCCGAGCCCGCGATCCGGTCCAGGCTCGCCACCAGATCTTCCGACAATGTTAGCGATGTTTTGGATTTCATACTACTATTATACTACTCTAGTGGGATAATGCCAGCAGGCCAGCAGGCCATCAGAGCCGGTATTGCTTTGCGATCGGTTCACGGCCCGCCGGCCTCTCCAGGAATGACACGCGCAAATTCAGCCCCACGCTTGAGCTTGGTGGTTTATGGTTCATGCGTAAGCGTGTGGGAATGGCCCCATGCCACGCGGAAGATTCTACCGTCAGCGCTTGATATCCGGCAGCACCTCGTCCATCACCGTGTTTTCCTTGGCGGCCTTACTCAGTGCGGCATTCAGCCGCTGCAACGTAACCGGTAACCACGCGGCGTACTGGTCGCGCGCACGCGGATGGAGCAAGGTGGCTTTGCAGAATCATGCAGTCTTGCTCTTTGGGGCGAGCGGCTCTTTTTGGAGAAGAGCGCGGGTCTGGATGCGGACTGAGACCCACGTCAAGATCTGGGCTGGTAAGTAAGCGACATTGAGAATTTCCGGGCGTAATTCCCCATCGCTCGGTTAGCAAACCAGGCGCTCGCGGATGGAGTACGATTGATCCCAATGACGGCAAATACCCCGATAGCGACCTCACTGCGCCCCATGAAAACAGTCGGCCGTCGCCGGCCGTATTCCGGAGGGCTGGCCGGTCTGCAAGGTTTCTTTGAAATGTGCATCCGCCTGCGCGGCGACCGGCCGCTTTTTCCACGCGGCGTATATCGATTTAAAACCCATCAAGAAGCCGAGGAATGGACACTGAAGATGCTGACCCGGGCGAAAGCCGACCGCCGACCCTAGCCGATCTGCTGCTGCTTTGCCGGAGCCTGAACGCCCAGAACGCCCGCTACATCGTGGTCGGCGGATTGGCCGTTAACCAGCATGGCTATACGCGCGCCACGATGGACATCGACCTGCTCGTCGATGGTAGCCTCGAAAATCAGTCGCGCGTCAAGAAATCCCTGGAAATACTGCCCGACAAGGCGGTATTGGAAATCGCCGGCGACGATTTGAACGACTATGTCGTGATTCGGGTTGGCGATGAAATCAGCGTGGATCTCATGGCCGCCGCTTGCGGCGTCAGGTATGAAGACGCCGTGAAAGACGTGGAGATCATCAGCATCGAGGGCGTACCCATACCTATCGCTTCGCCGGCAACCCTTATACGTACTAAACAGACGTATCGTGAAAAAGATTCCATCGACCGTCAGTTTCTCGAGCGCCTGCTACTCGAGCGCAAGAAGAACTGAAGCCCGCAACGCTGCTGCACTGACGGCGCCGCGGTTGGCGCTCAGCACCGCGCGGATAAGGCCATCTGCGCCGATCACGCAGGGCAGCGACCGCAGTAGCCGCCGATTCCGTAGATCAGCGGCAGCGCTCACGGCGCGCGCGGCGCGCCAGGAGCCACTTAATATTTTAGTATTTCCTCCCAACTTACCTATAATCTCATGTTTGGGAGGATTTTAAGTTGATTTAGAAGAATTTTCCTCCTAAAATAACAATTCCACCCTCTTCGGGATGAGTTTTCTATGCCCCCTGCCCACGCCACCGCATTCATTGGTCGAGCCCCGGAGCTTGCCGCCCTGCACCAGCTCCACGCCCAGCCGGGCTGCCACATTGCGGTGGTCTACGGGCGCCGCCGCATCGGCAAGACCGCGTTGATCAATCGGGCCTTTGCCGACCAATTCACGCTGTCGTTCGAAGGATTGGAAAACAGAGGCAAGCGAGTCCAGATCGACAACTTTCTCTTTCAGCTTGAACGGCAGGCGGGTGTTCGCATCGCCAGAATAAAGGCCATCCGCCAATGGCGGGAAGCGTTCATTGAACTCGTACCGCTGCTCAAAGATAAACACGTCATTTTGTTTCTCGATGAAATGCAATGGATAGCCAACTACCGTAGCGATCTTGTCAGCGATCTCAAAATGGTGTGGGAGCAATACCTCATCAAGGCCGGTCGCATCACGCTGGTGCTGTGTGGCTCCATCGCTTCGTTCATGGAACGTAAAGTGGTCAAGTCCAAGGCCCTGTACGGCCGCACTGATCTCACCATCCATCTCAAACCCTTCTTGCTGCCAGAGACGCGACATCTATTGACACACTTTGGTGAAGAAGATGTGCTGTTGGCCCAACTACTCGTCGGCGGCGTGCCGCAATATCTGAATTTGCTCAGCCAGCAACCGTCCGTCGCTGCAGCCATGGATCAGCTGGCGTTCACGAAGAGCGGGTTTTTCAGTGAGGAATTCGAGCGAATTTTCGTCAGCCATTTTGGCGCCTCCGAAATCTATGGGCGCATCGTTGGACTGCTGGCCGACGCCCCCTATGGACTCAGCCGCGCAGAAATACTGGACAAGCTGCGCCTGTCTGCCGGGGGCGAACTCACACAGAATCTCTACAACATGGAGTCGGCGGGCTTTATCGCTACGTACAGCCCGCTTGGGCGCAGCGCCGGCGTGCGCCAGCAGCGATTTCTGATCGAGGATCCCTTCTTGCGGTTTTATTTTGCTTTTCTGGAACCCTATAAAAAGCAAGGGATCTACCAGGAGCACCACTTCACCCAATATGTGCTGCCGTCGCCGCGATTCACGTCATGGCTCGGCCGCTCCTTCGAGCTGCTGTGCCTGCAACATCGCGAACCTATCGCACGGCTGCTTGGGTTCCACGGCATTCAGTATGCGGCGGGCCCCTGGTTTCAACACGGCAAACGCGGCGTGTTGCAGGGTGCACAGTTTGACCTGGTTTTCGACCGGGCAGATCGTGTGGTGACAGCGTGCGAAATAAAGTACCGCAGCGCACCGATCGGAGTGGAAGTCATCAAGGAAATGGAAGCCAAACTGGCTGCAGCGGTGGTGTTTCAGAAAAGAACGGTGCAGCGAGTCCTGATTACGAAATCAGAACCCACGCGTGAGCTGCAGGCGTCGAGCTATTTCTCGCGCATCGTACGCGCCACCGAATTATTTTGAACGGCGAGCGGGCCCGCCGTCAAGAACCGGGCACGGGCGCGAGTTCCTGCTCTACCGCCGCGTGCAACTGCTCCGCAGAGGCCGCACCTTGATTGGCGCGGATGATTGCCTTAATGACTCGGTCGCGACCTATGATGTACGTCATCGGAATTTCCCGCGCCGCTCCAAACCCGTTGACGGTGGCATCGCTGAGCATACCCAGTGAGTAACTCAAGGCCTCGGCAGCCTTGAGCGCATCGCGGCGATCATGCGGGTCATCGGCGCTCAAACCGATTACCGTCACGCCACGCCCCTGAAACTCACGCGCCAGGGCATCGAGCGCCGGCATCTCGGCGCGACAGGGCGTGCACCAGCTGGCCCAGAAATTCAATACCACCACGTGGCCACGCAAGGCGGCCAGATCGATGACTTGACCATTGAACTGGCGCGCGATCAGGGCGGGAGCAGGCTGGCCCACGGCGGGCACGGCGCCGGCCAGGGCCGGCACCGAGGCCAGCTGCGAGGCCACCAGCGCGACCGCCAGCACGACCCGTGCGCGCCTCCCGACCGCACGCCGCCTAAAAGTGATAACCGACATTGAGCTTCCACAACTGGCTGGCGACCAGTTGATTGCCGCGCACATTTGTCAACACGGGTAGCGCCACATCCAGGTTGACGCGCAGATTTCCTGCCGCCAGCTCAATGCCAGGAGCCGCGAGCAGGCGCGTATAGCCTGAATCTTCAGGATGCCCGTCAGGCCCACCATCGGGCAGACGATAGACCGCTCGCAGCTGCGCCATGGGCGCGAGCTTGAGCCCAGAGGCAGACTGCCAACCCTCGAAGTAAGTACCGACCACCGCCACGCCCTCGGCGCCTGGACGATAGTTGGCCTGGTGCGCGACGGGCTGGTCCCACTGGCCCTGAACAAACCACGCCCAGCGGTTGTCGAGCGTGAGTCGACCAAGGTGATAGGCGCCGAGCAGCAGGTCGGTGCTGCCGGTGCCGATCGAGGTGTCCGGATCGAAATGGGCGTAGTCGGTTTCGCCATTGGCGAGTTTCAGGCCAAAGCTAAGCCCGGTCGACATATCGGCCGAAAAGCCGGTGTAGGTGCCCTTGATGCGGATGTCGCCAGCAGCGCCATGCGCGAAGTCGGCGACCGCGCCGCTCGCATCGGTGGTCTGGAAGTCGCGCTGCCAATACGGCACCTCAATGCTCATGCCCCACGAGCGGTTGAAGACGTATTGCCCACCCGCCGTGTAAAAGCGCGTGCGGATGCGCTTGTCTTCGTTGTTATCCGCCGGCGCGCCCCTGCTGCCGCTCCAGTTGCGGTTCTGATCCATGTAGTCATATTCGAGAAAGGCCATGCCGCCGGCGTGACTGGCGTACATCGAGCTGGTGCCGATATCGAAGAGGCCGCAGCCACAGGCGCAGGCGGACGACGCAGCAGGCGCCAGCAGCGTTAGCAGCGTTAGCAGCGTCAGCGCCGATAACATCAGGCCGCTAGTCGCCCGCCAACGGCGCAAGTTGAAAATGTTCATGATGAACTCCCGTGAAATCATTTCGGACGGCGACCGCACCCGGTAACAACCGGCGCTGCGCCTCATGCAGCAACGGTTTTCAGACGGCGGCGGGAGGGCCGCGGGGAGCGTGGAACCGGGACGGGATGGAACGTGGAGCGGAGTAGTCGAACTGCGGCAGGCGAGCCTGCACGATTTCAAACTGTTGCGCCGCCAGGGTCGGCGCGTGGGCCGCGAGCGCGGCGCCACCGGCCAGGGCGAAGGGACAGCTGTCGCTCGAGGCCGCGGCGCCACCGTGGCTGCCACCGTGATGGTGGTGGGAGTGCTGGTGCGGCGTCGCTAGCGCCACAACATCTGCAGTGTAGTCCGAGCAGGCCACCACCGCGAGACGCCCATCAATGGGTGCCCACATGTACCCCAATGGCACGAGCGAGCGCAGCGCGAAGGCAAGCACAGCCACGGTCGCGATCAGCCGCCGGGCGCTTGGCCTGCGCGCCACCCGGTTTGCGCCTCGCGCGCTCAACCGGGCAATCCGCCCGGCAGGGTATCCTTCATATCGGAACCATCGGTTGAAATCAGATGATGGTTGAGCGCGAAGCGGGCAATGCCCGCCGCGTTGTGCAGCTCGAGTTTGCGCATCAGATTGGCGCGATGCTTCTCGACGGTCTTCACGCTGAGGTTGAGCTCACGCGCGACCGCCTTGTTTGACTGACCCGAGGCGATACGCGTCAATACCTGCCGTTCCCGGCCCGTGATGGCACTCAAGGGACCCTGCGCCGTGCGCTCCTCGCGACTGAGATAACTCGCCAGCACTCGCCCGGCAACGGCTTTGCAAAGAAACTGCTGACCCTTCGCCACGGTGCGAATGGCCGTCATCAATTCGGCGTGGCCAGAATCCTTGAGCACGTAGCCATCGGCACTGCAATCGAGCCCCGCGCGTATGTATTCTTCGGAAGCGTGCGCCGTCAGCAGCACCACGCGCACGTTCGGGCACACCGTACGCAGTTCCCGCACCAGCGCCAGCCCTGAGCGGCCTGGCATGCCGATATCGGTAAGCACCACGTCGGGCTGCAGGCGTGTGGCCATTTCTATGGCCGCATCGACCGAGGCGGCTTCACCCACGACATTGAAATCGGGCTCGAGCTCGAGGAGTGCGCGCAAGCCTTCGCGTAATATGGCGTGGTCGTCGACCAGCATTAGACTTAATGTGGCGCTCATTCTCGCTGGCGCAGGCTGCTCGAGTTCTGCGCTCAGGATCGCGGGTTCGACATTCATCTCGACGGTATCCGGCGCCCGGCCACGATCGGTTTTCGCGGCCCTCGTACTTGGCTTAAGGGAAGTGTAAGGGTAGTCCCCGCGGCCGATAAGCGGCTCTTTGCCCCTAAAGTGTGATGTGACGCCCAGTTCCTTTGCCGGGCGCCGCTTCAAGGCACAATCCAATTGGTGTCAGCGGCAACCATTCGCGACCGTCAGCTCACGGTTTGCTGGCGGCGCCCGCCGACTCGGTATTGACCAGAACGCCCTTGCGGCGCGTGGGCAGTGAAGTCGGTTTTGCAAACTGGCTGGCCTCGATCGTCGGGTTGAGCGCGAGCTTCTCGATGATCATTTTGTCGGTGTCCTTGCTGGCGGAGCCGCCGGTTTCGATCAACATGGGAATCACGAGACCGTTGACAGGTTGGTAGTTGCGATAATACACCGACACCACTCCGCTCATGCCGGCGGCGTTGCGCGTCGCGCGATCGTACCTCAGTTCCAGGAAACTCTGTGCATCGATCCACTCGTCATGCACCTGGCCGGAGGGGAGCGTGACCTTGAGTCGGAAAGCGCTGTGCCCCTCCACATTGTCCATGCCCTGCAGAGCGACGCTCACACCCTTGGCCTTGGAGTCGAACAAGGGGCCATCGAGCCCCGCCGCGTCGCGCGCAAAACTGATTTCCTCGGCGGTGTAATCCTTCAACTCCGGTATACTTCCAGCGACGGGAATCAGTTTCCAGCCCTTGCCTCCGTCGAAAACCCGCACCGCACGCTGGCCCTCCTGAAGAATCTCAAAACGCATCGCGTCCGGCCGTCGGAACAACATCAGGAAAGGAATCTTCGAAATGCCACCGGGCCCGGATTCGATGCGTCCGGTCCAGCCCATGGTCTGGATCTTGCGCCACGCCTCCAGTCCGCCCCGAGCCGCCGCATTGCGATCGATAATCTGGTCGGCCGTGAGTGCGTCGCCCGCACCAGCGGCACAGGCCAGCAGTGCCAGAGCGCCGGTCAGTATCCATGGGAAGATCTGCGTCATCCTGATATCCGCCTGGTATTCGCGCGCCCGTTACCTAGTTCTGCTGAAGCGAGCGTCTTGCAGCTGCGGGTTTACCGTAACGCTCTCGATCGTGATTTTCTCGGTCTTTGACACGCCCTCCACGACAGTCTCGTGCACGTGCGGAATCATCAGGCCCTGAGCGCGCTTGAATTCGCGCTGATACACCGAAACCGCGCGCATCCTGCCATCGAACTTGCGCGGTTCGCCGTCGAGCTTGATGTCGAGGAAGCTCTGGCCATCAACCCAGACGTGTCGCACCTGGCCGTCCCTGCGCGTGACCTTAAGCTTGTAGGCGGCATGACCCTCGACCATGTCGGTGCCCGCAGCCTCGACCCTGGCGCCCTTCGCGGCGTAGCCGATGAGGAAACCATCGACGCCGGGTTCGGCGGCAGCCTGCTTGAGCTCCTCAGGCGTATAGGCATCCCAGTCCTCACGCCCGAGGTAGGGACGCAGCTTCGAGCCCTTGACGCCGTCATAGACCTGCACCGCGGTCTGGCCATTGAAATCGAGCTCCAGCCTGGATTTCAGCGGTCGCTTGAATTCGAACCGGAACGGGAGCTGCACTTCTTCCCGTTCCTTCTGCTGCAGCCGGCCCTTGGAAGTGACCGCCATGTATGTGGTGCCTCCCGCGCCCATCATTCCCTTCCAGGACATGGTCTGCACGGCCTGCCAGGCGGCCAACCCGCCACGCACCTCCACATTCTTGTCGACGATCTGGGCGGCCGTGAGCGCGGGCAGCGCCGGCCCGGCCTTGGCCGCCGGTTTGGCCGCAGGTTTGGCCGCGGACTCGGCTTTGGCGTTGGGTTCCGCCATCACGGCAGGACCAGCGGCCAGGAACAGGAATCCGATAACCAGGGTTCTTGGCAGTGCCATCGTCGAGATCATTCGTTCACTCCTGAGCCGCTGTGTGTGTGTTTGTGTGTGTGCATCTTGCCTTGCAGAGCCGCCTTGACCTGCGCTCTTTGGGCAGCAGACAAGGCTATAAGTTCATCGAGCCTTCTGAGCCGCATCTCAGCCCGAAAGCACGCCGGCCAGCGTTGGCGGCAGCGGGCCTCTGGCCCGGCTGGCAGGAACTGGAGCGCTGACAGGTCCATCCAAAGACGGTGATGCCGGGCCTCTATCTGGTTGCACAATGCTTCAGATACGCGACCCGGTCAATACCGTCCGCCGGGGGCCGAGTGCCTAGCTGCGATCGTCACCGCGACGTCCCTTAAGTACGTCGAGGCAGGCCTGGCGCGCCCAGTTCTTTGGCGCGGCATTGAGCGCGCCACTCACGCCGCCATACGCCTGCCTGTAAGCGCCAGTACTCTCGATGACGTCGAGCGCACGATCAGGTTGCCTGCCGATGATCGATACCTTCAACGACCTGTAGGCGGACTCGCCCACGGGGTTGATCTGCTTGCAGAACGTCAACACGGCATCAAGGCCGCCCAGGGACGAGGGATCGATGGGTGCGTTAGCCGCCTGCGCCAGCGATGCTGCCGCCAGGCTGAGGCTGAGGCTGAGGCCGAAAATAATATGCTTCTTCATTGCGGTCGCCTGCTGTGATTGGATGGACGAGGTGCAGCAAGACTACCGGTGAAAGGGCTTGCGGATAACTGCCCTGCAGGGCCGATCCTGCGACACAGTTCACGTTTTCGCCCGAATCCTGCGCGCCCGTGCGAGCTTCGCTCCTGACATAACCCGGAGTCGTCGAGCCCATGAGCGCAATGATGGTGCCGCCGCCGCCAACGCACAGCCGCTGATGTCGGCTACCTACTCGTCGCCTTATTGATTCTTCGCCTGATTGATCTTCTTGTTCGGCGTATTGGCGATCTTCGTCTTGGCGATCTTTGTCTTGGGACTCGGCGTCGTGCGCGGGACGCAGTGGGCTTGGCGGGGGGTTTGCGCGCCCCCCCGCAACCCACACCGCTTTTGTGCCCGAAACAGCGGCGCGG